>JAZNPC010000096.1:0-27101 GCA_045589455.1 Kiritimatiellia bacterium | reverse complement strand
CCCACACTAGCGCTTGTAAGTTGGCCTTGCGACAACGAGAGCAAGACCATGTCCAACGTCAAGCGCTAGTGTCGTGCGCTGCGCACACACCCAAGCAATCATGACCATCCTGCAAAATCCTGCCAATCCTGTTCCTGCGCGAGAGCGCACTCGCGTGCCCCGCACGCCAACCCTCGCACGCCTAGCCCCCACACAAGCACACCCTAGAACCCCATCCGCGTCCATCCGTGTACTTGAACTTTGCACGCCTAGCTACCACTCTCGTTGTATTGGCTGGTGGTTGTCGTATCGTTATTATTTGCCCTTTTCGCTTGTCTTTTTTAGGAAATTCGTGTAAAATTTTATCATAAATTTATTTATATGGTTTTACACATTTTGTTTATACTACACTAGTTATGCAAAACGACATTCAACAGCAGACCGATTTAGAACCACAAGACGAGCCAAAATACATCTTTGGTTTATCAAAAGCACAGCTCATAAATTGGATTTTATTCCTAGTTATAGGCTCAGCCGTTACCGCTTTGTTTTACCTACTTGGTAATGACTCAGAAATTAACATTACCAAAGGAAGTCGCTCTATCTTCTATTGGGTTTTTATTCAGTGGGGTCATGAACGCTATTCAGGAAACTGGATTATACTTCTTGTCGCTGCTTATATCATAGTCTCTTGGAATATGACATATGCCCTTTCAAGGACAACGGCAAAACCATCAAGCTTTGGTATGCTTGTTTTTATTGGTGCGATTTTTATGCACATTATTGGATATCGTACACAATTCCCACGTATTTCTCTTATCTCAACAATTCCAGCATATTGGGGGCTTATTTGCACAATTTGGGGCTGGGAAGTTGGTAAGAAGCTTCTTTTCCCTTTTGGATATGCCCTACTATGCTTTGCAGCATCTCTACTCCAAGATTTTACAATGCCTCTGCGCCTATACTCCTCTGCCCTTGCCGATGTGCTTCTTGATGGTATTGGTATAGAAACCATTAGAGAAGGCACAACAATTCGTAGCTCTGCTGGTGGTGGCTTCCTATTTGACGTTGAAGATGCATGTAGTGGACTTCGTTCCCTTACAGCAATGATGGCCCTTACTGCACCATACGCATACTACACACTTCGTGGTGGTGTTTGGCGTAAATGGACATTGTTTGCTTTCTCTATCCCTTTGGCTATGGTTTCAAATGCACTTCGCATCTTTACTCTAGCAGCCATTGCTGAATGGATTGGAACAGACCTAGCTATGATGCTATACCACGACCTATCTGGCTTCATTGTTTTAGTATTCTCTATCCTTCTGCTAATTGCTACTGCATCAATCCTTCAACCTCGTAAAACAGAAGAAGAGGAAAACGATGATGATGAGGAAGAGGAGGAAGACGACGAAGAGGATGAAATTACAATCAATGATTCCTCAGAAACTAACGAAGAAGACTCCTCTAGCACAAATAAGGAGGACAAATAATGAATAAGAAGCTTATCATTTATGCCTCTATCTGCTTTGTTGTAACTATCATAGCCATTGTATATCTTGGCGCTCCTCGTAAGCTTTATGGTGACCCAACAGGTGAAGTTACCTTTGATTTACCAGAAGAAATTGACTATTATAGCGGAGAGAGAGTTTGGCATTGTCATGTTAAACAATGTGCCCGTGCTTACACACAATCAGAATTGGGTGTAGAATATGCAGATGGTGACGTTTATTATTGCTTAGATTGCAAAGAAAAATTTGAGACACTGCAAAAAGGAACAGAACAGTACAAAAAATTCCGCTCTGAAGTAGAATCGGAAGAGGACTTTATTCTTAAGGATAGAAGTGTAGGAGAAAAAGCCCTTCTTCCAGACGAGACCCCGATTCGTCGTCGCAACTACAAAGCAAACAATGGCACACAACTTACTACAACCGTTGTTTTTTCTGGTATTGAGCGCGGAACAATACATCGCCCACAAAATTGCTTAAAGGCGGCTGGCGGTCGAATATCTAATGAATTCAACCATACTATCAAGCTTAATAATGGTAAAGAGTTAGAGGTTCATATAATACGTCTATCTAACACATATACTACTATTTCGGGTGAGCATGAAGTGGTAGAATCAATATATGCTTACTGGTTCTTTAACCCATTTGTTGAAACCAGCAACCATACAACAAGATTTCTTTATACATTACGTGATGGCTTCTTTTTCAACTATCGTCCTCGTTGGGCATACGTTTCTGTAGCGTTTAATATTGACCCTAACGACCCAGATCGTTGGAAGACAATCCTCCAGGACTTTATTCCTCGCCTATATCCTTATTTGGAAGATTATCGCATGAAAGAGCAAGAAAAGCGTTGGGTAGAAACAACACTTACCCCAGAAGAAACAAAATAATTCAATTTTATCAATCAAAATTTATGAATTCATTTCCTACATTTGTATTAGCATCTGGCAATGCCCACAAGCTACGTGAGTTACGTTGTATGCTAGAAATAGATGAAAACCAACTTAAATCTGCAAAGGATTTTCCTGAAATTCCAGAGCCGATTGAAGATTCTGATAGCTTTATTGGTAATGCACTAATCAAAGCAAGAGCCTATGCAAAAGCAACAGGTCTATGGGCTATTGCTGATGATTCTGGTCTTGAAGTAGATGCGCTCAATGGTGAGCCTGGAATCTACTCTGCACGTTACGCTGGCGAAGAAAAGAATGACGAAGCCAATAACGACAAGCTTCTCGGCAAGCTGGTTGAAGGGCTTCCACGCACAGCACACTTCACAAGTGCCATTGCCCTTGTTGCTCCAGATGGAAGAGAATTTACTTGTATTGGCATTTGCCCTGGACAAATAATTTATGAACGCCGTGGCCACAATGGCTTTGGCTACGATCCATTATTCTTACCTGATGGCTATACACAAACCTTCGCAGAGCTATCAGGTGAAGAAAAGAACAAATTTTCACATCGCTCACGCTCTGTTGCGATACTTAAGGAAAAGCTTATGGAGCTATTTCCAGAATATAAAGAGCGAATTCTTTCTAGATAATATATAATTTAAACACGATAAAAGACAAAACAAAATAAAGGAACACACCTTATGAATAAAGAAATGCCTGAAATCGATGTAACCTCTGAAAAACCGGTAACAAAGAAAAAAAGAGATTATTTAAGATATATTTTAGCTGTGATTTTAATTGGAGCAGCAGCCGTAATATACATCAAAGATTTGCGTGAAAATAGAGCTATTCAAGAGGATTTAATTTTTATCCACTATCTAGTTAGCGAGCAAAATGTAGTCAACCACATCGATATGATGATTGACAACGATGAGGACGATAATGTCGGTGTTATACTTCGTTGTGACGATGAAGAGGTAAAGGCGATTTGTGAAGCATTAGGAAGAGCAGAACCTGAAAAATCTGATTTTCTTGAAGAAGAACACGAAGGTAAGCTATTTACTTTCTATCTAAATTGCAACAGCAATGAAGTATATTGTGTTGAGGCAGCAGTAGTAAGTTCAAAACCAGAAAATGCATATGTTCGTGCTCATAGGCCTGTTTTAATTACAGACGAAGAAGGAAATAAAAAAAATTCAATGGTCTATACTCGCCCTGCTGTAATTAAAGGCTTTGGCTCATATTTAACAAATCTATATAATGTCAAACTTCCAATGATCAATGCATATATGGAAAACCCTAATACACAAAATATTTCAGGGCAAATTGGTTCTGACCAAAAGATTTTAATTTTTACTGACCAGGATCAAATAAAAGGAATGTTACAACATGATCAAGCACCTGCTACAGAGGCACCTGCTACAGAGGCACCTACTGTAGAAGCACCTGCTGTAGAGGCACCTGCTTTAGAGGCACCTGCTACAGAGGCACCTGCTGTAGAAGCTCCTGCTGTTGAGGCTTCTGTTGTAGAGGCTCCTGCTGTTGAAGCCCCTGCTGTAGAGGCTCCTGCTGTTGAAGCCGAGGTTGGCATCTAATTTATATATTCCTATAAAACTGACATTTCACCTAATAGCATAATTCAGGCTATAATAAATAAGGTTAGCTATGAACAAAGAAATTAGTCTAACATCAAAACAAAAACGCCAATTCGCATTTGTTTCGTTTTTAACATTTGTTCGTGCTCCTCTAATCTTAATCGGAGGAACATTGGCAATATTAAATGCCTTTACTCCATCAAATCTTCTTTTGTATTCTGCATTAGTTCTCATGGTTCTATCTGCATTCACAGATTTATTTGATGGTAAGCTAGCTCGTAAGTGGAATGTAACATCTAAATTTGGCGCTCTCGCAGACCCATTGATGGATAAAATATTCTTTGCTGTAGTTTTCCCTGCTGCAACGTTTATTGCGCTTTACATTTATTGCCAGACAAAATCAAATGAAATGCTTTACCAAGCACTCATATTGCTAGCAATAGATGTAATTGCCCTACTCCGAGATCATTGGGTCACATTTATGCGCGTTGTTGGCTCCGATTATGGTGCTGAAGTTAAGGCAGCATTTCTTGGAAAGCTACGTACATTTATTGGTTTTCCAATAATGATATTTGTCCATTGGTATCTAGGTTGCCAAGTGATACCTAATGCTATAAAGATTGGACAAGTCGTACCACTTGTTTTAGAAATATCATTCCTTGCAATTACTATTATTACCACAATCACATACACCAAAGATTATCTTCCATACTTGCGTATGGCAGGACCCAAGAATAAGTAATAGGTAAAAATTAAAAGGTTAGATGTGTGGTAGATGCGTGCGCTAGGTTCTAACATGGCGCACTGCTTGTATAATATGATGAGTGAATCTATGGAAGAAAAACTGGAGCACACGATACCACGCTATCGTGTTACAGTAGCCTATGATGGCACAGACTTTAAGGGCTGGCAAAAACAGCCTGGTTTAAGAACTGTCCAAGAGACTATTGAAGACGCTGTGCGTCGTCTAGCTCCTGAAGGTGCCGAGGTTGTCATCCATGGAAGTGGTAGAACAGATGCTGGTGTTCATGCATTTGGACAAGTTGCTCACTTTGATTTAGAGCGTGATATGCCTTGCTTTCAGCTTCGAAAGGCACTTAATCGTTGGCTTCCTTACGATGTTCGCATACTTGATGTAGAACGCGTAAATAACAACTTCCACGCAAGACGCACCGCTCATAGCAAAGAATATCGCTATCGCATCTACAATGATGAAGTAATGCACCCCATGCACATGCGCACATGTGCTCATGTATCAAAGCCATTAAACATTGAAAAGATGAAGCAGGCTGCCTCTATTCTAATTGGTGAACATGATTTTGCTGCATTTACTGCAAATCCAAACCGCGAGGTAGAAACAACGGTTCGCCATGTCTACTCTATTGATTTTGTAGAAGAAGGACCAATATTAGAGCTACGCTTCACAGGCAATGGATTTCTTTACAAAATGGTACGCAGCCTTTCTGGTGTACTTATCTCTGTCGGAGAAGGGAAATTTGAGCCTGACTTTGTTCAAGTAATTATGGACTCTAAGGAGCGCACAGCAATTGTCGAAACAGCTCCTGCTCGTGGACTTTCCCTATACAAAGTCAATTACTGATAAGCCTAAATTTAGTAGCTATATTCTTGAATTTACCATAGAATGCGAAGTGGCGTAGTCATTTTTTTACAATTTACAAAGAGCAAGCAACATAAGCATACCAAGGATAAAAAATGCAATAAAAATCCATGAATTATTATCCTTCTGCATTAAATAATTTCTATCTTGCACAAATGTTTCATTTGTCGATGGATACGCATTCAATGTACCAGTAACACGATCAAATGATAGTAATATTTGATAATCATGACCAGCAACAATATTAATGAAAGCCGTTCTAAAGCTACATTTAAAAACTATTGTTGCATTTCTATTTAATTTGATTGTTGTACAACCGCCACGCCCAACCACACCAAGCTTTAAACCATCTACATAAATACCTACAGACGGATTTAAGAGAAATGGCTCATTATATCCATAAACAACAATTGTTGATGTCGTTTGACTATTATTCTGTGGCAAATTATACATATAGACCTCCATTTCGATGTGCTATAAGAAAGACTTTCACGTAAAATATCGAATTGGTTTTGCTTACTGGAAGGAAATTTAACACATCCATTAAATCAACAACAACATTAACATACATCAAAATTTAGTTTCTTGCAAGTAAAATAACAAAAACAAACAAACAAACCCCAAAAACAACGCTTCCTGCCATAACACTCATTGAATGTAAAAAAAGACACCCGATGGGTGCCTTTTTCTTGTTGTCGCTTTTATTAGAATGAAATTGTAATTTCTTCTTCATCCTCATCAACTACAGCACTATCAGTAGCTGTTGATGTTTGGAAGGAAGGTTGATAACGATAATATACCTCTAGCTGAAGTGTGCACAAGCATGTATCCATGATATCCTTCCATAGAGCTGCTCTGCCACCACCACGATAAGATTCTGACTCTGAAGGACTTTGCCAATAACCGACATCACGCATATTTCCATTTGGATCAGCAATCGCAGCTGGAATTATATTCTGACGTATGATTAATTCTCTTTGGAACATCTTGTTCCAGCTTTGCCAACGAGAACCACCAGCATGGAACTTAGCCTGTGTAATATAGTACCAATAATAAATTGGACTTGGATTATCACCTTTTGGATATGGTTGATTTCCCCAATCATCAAAAGAGAATGTACAACCATCTAGAAAATCAAGACCTCTCTTTACTTCATAGCAATTAGCATCACCTAAAAGCTGTAAGCAAAAAACACCAGCACCTGTCAAGCCAACATGTGTGTTTCCTTGAGACGCAACATAACTAAAGGCACCACTATATCCAGAAGAACCTTTAATGCAATTCTCGCGAATACCATTTTTACACTTTTCGTAAGCCTCATCCAACAAATCAACCTCTACATAGCCACGAAACTCAGTGATATCAAGCCCTGCTAGATGAGCAGCCTTGATTGCCTGAGTTGCCCAGGCAGAATAGGACAAGTCATTACGATAAGAATTTTTTACTAGCTTATAGTCAAAGCCTCCACCCTCTTGCTGTCCATTGATAATCACTCGAACAGCCCTTTCTGCAGCAGATTTAACAGCAGGAGAATGAGTCATCGCATAAGCTTCTGACAATGCATATGCACCAATTAGCTGTGCATAGTAGTTGCCATCAACCTGCGTAAACATACCATTGTCTTTTACATTATCTGTTAAATATTTGATACCCTTCCGAACTGTCTCACCAAATTCTTCACACTCTAAAGTTGGTGTTTCACCATGAGCAAGATATGTCAAAATTGCAAAACCTGTCATTGCTGTTTGATGTCTATCTCCCCATGAACCATCCGCATTTTGCTTCATTTTTAGCCAACGTAATGCACGCATCACAGTTGCCTCACCAGCTGCAGAACCACCAAAACGACCAAGAGCTGCACCACGCTGATCTGGTAAACAACGCAAATTAACAATGCTAGAGATCATAATAGAACTTAAAAAAAGTTTTTCCGTACTAGCCTCTTCTTGCTCTGGTGAGAATGTAGCAACATTAACAACACTTGTCATATCAGGTGTAATAAAATCCGAAGCTGGACCATCAGAATCAGTATCTATTGGCTCATTTTTCACCTCTCTTGAAGGTGGAGGAGGCTCTTCCTCAATCTCCATCTCTGTCACGTCTACCATTTCTACTTTTACTAGATGTGGGGTAGGAGCTTCCATTTTTCCAAAATTTTTTGATTCTAAAGTTACCGGGAAACCAATGCACAATAGAGGAATAAGCACGGCAAGAATTGAACCAGACAAACGCTGTAATTGGAGCTTAGCAAATTTATATTCACCAAAACTCTTCGCCCTATCGTGATCTCTAACACCATCTTCTATAATATCATTTACTTCATACATAAATGTATCCTACGTAATAAAAATTCCTTCTAAAAATGCAAAGGTTTAACATGTCTTTAAAATATATATTCGTTTCTCAATAGCAGTTTTATTAGAAGTAGCAGTTTAATCCTAAATAGGCAATGTCACTTTCCCCCACAAATCAAAAACAAAATTATACAGCATCCGCAGTCGTGACGAATCAACCTTCAAAATTCAATACGCTTGAATATTTTTCAAGAATCTTTGGATGAAACCAAGCGCCTTTAGGATTATTATTGTAAATGTACTTTAAAACATACACATAGTGTTTTTCACTTCGGATTAACCTATCCCAATATTTATAATTCCAAACAGCTCCACTTGTAGAGCTTTTCTTATTAATCATATGTGAAGTATAGCTTTTCCATGCATGGACAATTTTCTGTAAATAATATCCTTTACGACAAGAAAATAATATATGTACGTGATTTGGCATTATTACATAACTATGTAAATCATACCTAACTTTATTATAATAAAATAATGAATCTTTAACTATTTCTTTTATATGTGGATATTTTAAAATGCAACTACCATGCCCCATATCTAAAAAGATCTCGTCATATCCATTTTGATTGTATGTAATTTCACCAAAATCATACATCAAAAAGTTGTTCTGTTTTATATTATTACTCATTGCTAAAAAATATCGTCGATATTTTTCTTCTGGAATAGAATCGTTTAGTCTAAATGTAACAAAACAAACTGTATTATCTTGGTGTATGTGTATATGTGGATTTTTTTTATTTGTAACAACTATGTCTCCAAAACTTGAGAGAAATTTGGGGTTTATAATATTATCTTCTTCTAATGAAACTTCGTTGTTAATTATATCGGTAGATATTTTTATGTCATGAATTGATGACAATATATCGTTATTTATTTTTATATTTGTATTCATAGCTATGTGATTTCAATTCGTTTGATTTATTTAAATATAAGAATATATTAACAGATATTATAATTAATATCAATTGTTTATTTATGAACGATGAACGTTCATAAACCCTAAATCGCATGGAGCGAGAACGCTCCATGCACCGTAAGTGACGGGCTTGAAGCCCGTCACCCCGTCGTCAGTGCACGCGGAAGCCCGCCTGCACCCCGGATATGTGGGAATCGGGGACGACTACCGCCCTCTTTCGCTACGCTTGAGGGTTCACACCCATTCCCGAGAGCAAGCCTCACTCTTGTGCAACAATAAGTAAATAAAATTTTTATGAGTCCAATGCACTAATTCATATTTGCATTAGAGAACGGGTTGCCTCCACCAAACGGGTGTAAATCCTTCACGATAGATGAAGGACGAGAGCCGTCCCCGGTTTTCACGGCTCCGGGGTATGTGCGGGCTCCGCTCATACTGACTACGGGGTGTTGGATTTCAAATCCAACACTTACGACACACGAGGCGTTCACCGCCCGTGTGATCCCGGGATTAAAGGCGTCCTCGCCTTACGCACGCGGCGCAACGCACTCCCACCTACACGCAATGTGCGCGCAATACTACTCTGCTGGCTTGCTCTCAGCAGAGTCTAGGCTATTGGTGGATAGCGCCTCAGTTGTCTTTGGAGCTATGCGCTCCAATAGCTCGCTCGTTGCACGCTCACTCTCCAATGGAGTGCAAATAACATGTGGGCGAATCAAAATAATCAACTCTGTACGTTGTGTAACTTTTTCTGTACTACGGAACAAGAAACCGAGCAAAGGGATGTCTCCCAAAATTGGTATTTTAGAAATCTGCTCTACCTCTGTCTCTGTAATCAAGCCACCAATACCTGCTAGCATTCCATCCTGAGTTATAAATGTGCCACTAATGCGTCGAGACTGAATGGTGTCGACGCTGTATGTCTGCAATGAGCTTGCATTGCCATAAGGGATAGAGCCACCATTCTCCCTAACAGATGATTCCTCCTGCATTAAGCGTAGCATTACACTACGGTCTGCATTGATATTTGGAGCGATTACAAGTGTTGTGCCAATAGGTGTCATTTCAATTTGTGGCTCAACTGTGTAGCCAATAGTAGATGTCATACCATCTATTGTTCCCATCACTGGCTCCATTGTTACACCAGTTGTGATTGGTCTTTCCTCTCCTATAAAGATGCGTGAAACCTCATTGTTAGCAATAAGAAGTGTTGGTGTAGCGATAACCTTTGCTTTGCCATCCTTCTCTAGTAATTGAATACGAGCACTAAATTTATCGCTAATCAAAGAATATGAGAAGGAATCAGTGCGAGGAGTATTAGCTAAAGGATTGAAGCCTGGGAAGCCTGCCACTGAGGAATATAGATTTCCATTGATTGTGTTGTCTGAATTTATTTCATACTCAAAGGTTGAATTAAACTCATCATCAAGAGTAACCTGAACTATCTTCATCTCAAGCATTACGCTAGGTGTGGCAACATCTAGCTTCTTAATTAGCTCTGCAATCTCATCCATCACCTTTGGATCGCTTGTGCGAACAATCATGATATTATTCTTACGGCTAATTGTAACAAAAATGCTTGGAGCTTGATTACGGAATAAATCTAATCTCTTACGAAATTCTGCTTCATCACCGCGTGCAGCCTCTAATTGTGCTGCTGCTTCAGGAGTCATCCCACTAAAGCTCTCTTGATTTGAATATTCATCAGAAAGATTATGATTATTGTTATCAGACGAATTAAAGGTATCTGTGTTAGAACCACGAACAGAAATATTTCCAGGATCAATAGTTAAGAAAGAACCTGCGCTAGCTGAATCTATCATCTCCAAGCGCTCAAAGCGACGACTTAGGTCACTTAGTTCATCATCTAATATATCTTCCTCACCAAGAGTTAGATATACGCGTTCTGGATATAGACCATAGATTACAGAGGCAATCTCTACAACATTTGGATAAAGAAGAGTAAATGTGCGGGTTTGCTCCTCGCGGAAGGTTTGTAGGCTACCCTCATACTCTGCCATTGTTGTAATGCGAACTATACCTGTCTTATCGTCAGCACGATACCATAGGTTATGTGCTCTACATAGCTCCTCAACCACAACATTGATTGGTACATTGCGTAGAAATACGGAAACTGGTATTTTTGCAGCCTTTTGTGATGCAGAGATATTCACTCCAACCTGCTCAGATAGTAGGCGTACAAGCTGACCTAGCTCAAAGTTATTTGCCTCAACATGTGTTAGACAACCCTCCTTAGCTTCAGACATAGCAGCATTATTTGCTAGCTTATAGCTTGTACCTATCCAAAGCTCCTGATTTAGTGTTGGAGCCTCTAGTTGTACACCCTCAGCTGTGATAGATTTGATATCAAGCTTAATTGGCACACCAGAATACTCATACTGGATAGAAGAATTTGGTCGAATAAAGAAGCTCTTGCCATTTGGTGCATTAATAATTGCCACACCACCATCTGCCTGACCACATACCAAAGCCCCAAGAGAGAAGCTCTGAAGCTCTGTTAGCTGAGCCTTTATCTCATCAGCAAGCTTCTCTGGTGCTGCAGTAGGATCATTTGCAAATATTGTGCTCACACAAAATAGTAGACTGATACCTGTAACTAATTTATTTCTATTCATATTTTCACCTTTAATTTAAAACTTAAATTCTATTCCTGCGCCGCACGCGCCGCAGCGCACAACTAAATTTTTCTCTAAATTGTTTCCTAGCTCATCGTTCCCATTGTGAATAATGCCATGAAGAATGATAGATATACAAAGCCAACGATTAAGCCTGTGATAATAATCATAGTTGGCTCCATTACCACACTCAAGCGTCGAACAACTATACCCAAAAGCGTATCATGAAATTCTGCAACCTCCTTAAAGGTTTCTGAAAGATCACCTGTAGTTTCTGCCACAGCGGTCATACGTGAAAGCATTGGCATAAATTCCTTTGCTGGGCGTAGGGATTCTGCAAGTGATTCTCCCTTAATTACGCCATCTCGTGCTGCCACCACACGTGCACGAAGCCTGAGATTATTAAGCATATTTGCTGTCACCTGAAGCGAATCAACTAGAGGTACACCACTCTCAATTAAAAGGGCCATTGTTCGAGCAAAGCTCGTTGTAGCTGAAAGCCTCAACACCTTACCTGCTATTGGCAAGCGAACAAGCAATGCATCCTGTAGTTCGCGACCCGTTGGGTTAATTCTAACCACAATCCAAGCGATAATTGCGCCACCAATAATTAAACCAAGTGGCAAAGCATTTAAATGAAGCCAATCTGAGACATCCACGAGTAGCTGAGTTGTAGCTGGCAATTCGACATTGCCCTGCTGAAGGAATTCTGCCATCTTTGGAATTACGGATACAACAAGATATATAGCAACGCCAAACGCAAGAACAAGAGCAAGCACTGGATAAACTAATGCATTAAGCACAGCCATACGTAGCTTGCGTTTTGCCTCAAGCTGATTTGCTGCTCTTGTAAATACCTGCTCAAGCTCACCAGTACGCTCACCTGCATGAGCAAGCTGAATCTGCTCCTCAGCAAATACGCCCTTCTCTTTAGCCATTGCCTCTGACACGCTTAAGCCCTGGGAAATACGCTCACGTACACGTGACCAAACTAGCGCTGCTCTTGGGCTTTCTGCTTGCTCCTCAACCGTCTGCAAGGCAGTTACAATAGGTACACCACTCTTAAGCATATATGCTAACTCACGCAAGCCGAGCTCTATATCAAGAGAACGCACACGTTTAAGCCAAGATAGAGAATACCATGGGGCATTGATTGGGCTCTCTTCTGCTGCTTTTCTAATCTCTTTTAGCTCAATAATCACATTACCCTCTAGGCGCAATTGCTCAGAAAGGATACCCGAAGAGGCTGCCTCTCGGATCCCTGTCTGCAACGCACCAGAGCGTGTTTTGATTTTATATGAATATTGAGCCATAAATTGTTTTCTCTTCTTTCCTGCGACGCACGCGCCGCAGCGCACAACTAAATTATTTTCTCTTAATTACTCTCTGTTGATTATTCAGCCCCGCGCCTTAATTTTCTTGTGGGCCGTACACACTAGCGCTTGGAAGGTGCCTTTGTGACGATAGTAAGCAAAGGCAACGACAAGCGGTAGTGTTTTGTCGTCCAACCCACCACACAAGCCGCCACATAAGCCCCGCGCCCCCAGCGTCCACTGCGTCTCTGCGTCCCTTTTGCATCGTCCTTGCCATCACATTAGTTCCTATTATTTATTGCTTTCATTGCTTCAGCAACCGTTGTTACGCCAGCCTGAATTTTTGCTACAGCATCATCAATAAGAAAGCGCTGCTTCTCCTGCTTCATTCCGCCAATCAATTCACCAAGCGGAGCATCTGATGCAATCTTATCTGCAAGTGCTGCTGTAGGAAGCATAAATTCAAATAACCCTACTCGACCAATATAGCCTCTACCAGAGCAAGCAAGGCAACCGCATGGCTTATATGCATCAGTGCCAGCAAGCTCGGGTCGTCCAAATCCATTTGCCTCATCCTGGGTAAGCGCATATTTCTCTGCGCATTCTGGACAGAGACGACGCACCAAACGCTGTGCTACAGATAAGCGAAGTGTAGCTGCAATCAAATGTGGCTCAAGCCCCATATCACGCAAGCGAGTTACAGCACTTGGCGCATCGTTTGTGTGAAGCGTAGAAAGCACAAGATGACCTGTAAGCGCTGCCTTCACTGCTGCATCAAGTGACTCCGCATCACGAATTTCACCAATCATCACCACATCTGGGTCATGACGCAAGAGGCTACGAAGCGCCTTTGCAAAGTTCACCTTATCGCTGCTATCCACCTCTACCTGAGAAATTCCCTCTGTTTCATACTCAATTGGATCCTCAACAGTTAGAATATTAAGTGATGCTGTCTCAAGCAAATGATGGATTGAAGCATAAAGCGTGGTTGATTTACCAGAGCCTGTTGGACCAGTTAGTAGAACAAGACCATGAGGACGAGCCAACACATCCTTTAGCTGATTATGATGCTCCTCACAAAGCCCTAAATCATCAAGTAAAATACGTGAATTACCTGTTTCTAGCAAACGCATGGTAATGCGTTCTCCATATCTTACAGGAAGAGTTGCCACACGCACATCGTATGGGCGCACCTTGCTTCGAGCATTTGTAGATACAGGAGGCACCCAAGTAAAAGAGCCATCCTGTGCAGCACGCTTCTCTGCAATATCAAGTCCAGCTAGCACCTTAATACGGCTACAAATTGCAGCCTGTATACTTTGTGGAAGAAGAGCAAATTCTTCAAGAATTCCATCCACGCGGAAACGTATACGCAAGCCTGTACGTGCAGGCTCCACATGAATATCAGAGGCTTGGCGAATCACAGCTGCTCGGATAAATGAATCAACTATTGCCACAGGATCATCAGATGCCTCCATTGCTGTGGCAGAGTCCATTGCCCCACCACGTGTATCTCCATACACACGGAGCAATGCCTGGCGGAGCTCTGCCTGGTCAGCAGCAACTGCACGCACGCGCAGACTTGTTGCAGCCTCAATAGCTGAAATCACCTGCTTGTCAGAGCAATCTGCCATTGCAACAATTAGCTCATCCCCAAGCTTACAGATAGGCAAAGCAAGCCTACGCATAGCAATTGCAGGGTTAATCTGCATTGCCCAGCGAGGATCAATTTGTAGTGTCTCTAAAGAAACTTTTTCTGGTAACTCTTTCATCTCTAAATTGCTCTTTTCTTTTGACAGGATTAACTGCGACGCACGCGCCGCAGCGCACAACCCTTTCTTAAAACCGCTCCTGCTTCTTGGCGCTAAAGCACCATACACCGACATCCCATTCCCCCATCAAATCCATTAGCCCCGCGCCTTAATTTTCTTGTGGCCGTACACGCTAGCGCTTGGAAGTTGCCTTATTGCTTCGAAGATTTTGCAATGAGCAAGGCAACAACAAGCGGTAGCGTTTTGTCGTCGATGCCACCACACAAGCCACCACGAGAGCTCCGCGCCCTCAGCGCCCACTGCGTCTCTGCGTCCCTTTTTCGCACTTTTAGCCATCACATTCATTGTTTGTTGATTATTGATTGTTGATTGTTGATTGTTCCCTATATGTATCAGCAGAGATTTTTCCACTGTTATATAGCTGAGTTACTGATTCTTCGAAGGTAATCATGCCAGAAGAGCGACCTGTCTGCATCATAGATGTAATCTGACGTGATTTACCTGTAGCAATCAAATTGGCCACAGCTGGAGTAACAAGAAGTAGCTCGTTGCTTACTACGCGACGCCCCCCCTCCTGCTTTCCAGGAAGAAGTCTCTGTGCAAACACTCCACGTAGCACTAGTGATAGCTGCTGACGAATACTCTCCTGCTCTCCCTCTGGGAACACTGCCACAAAGCGCTCAATTGCACCAACAGTATCGCCAGAATGTAAGGTGGTGAACACCAAATGGCCTGTCTCTGCAGCAGTAATTGCTGTACGCATTGTTTCAATCTCGCGCATCTCACCCACAAAAATTGTGTCTGGGTCCTGACGCAATGCCTCAACCAAAGCAGAATTAAAATCAACGGCATCTCGGCCAATCTGGCGCTGCTGCACAAGGCACTGCTTTGATTTATGAATATATTCAATAGGATCTTCGATTGTAATAATATGCCCTGGACGAGTTGCATTTATCATATCTAGAAGCGTTGCAATTGTTGTGCTCTTACCTGAGCCTGTTGGACCAGAAACAATTACAAGACCATGTGACATCTTACAAAATGCCTCAAGCTGCTCAGGCAAACCCAACTGACCAAGAGAAAGAAACTCATCATCAAGCCTACGTAGAGCAATGCCATAGCCATTGTTTTGCTTAAAGATATTGAAGCGATAGCGTGAGCCAGCAGGAGAAGACACCGCGCCATCAATTGCCTGGGCAGAAGTAAGCGCTTTAATGCTTTCATCCACGCTTCCCTCGCCATTCATCTCTGTCATCAATGAAAGAGCTAGCTCATAGCTCTGCTCTGCTGTGATTAAATCAAATCCCTCCGCAGTAGAAAGCTTTCCATGAATGCGCAAATATGGGGCCTCGCCACTTGTGATATGAATATCAGAAGCAAGTGTCACCTCACAGCATTTAAATAACTTTAATAAAATTTCGTTCATCATAGCGTATATGTCTAAATATTTAATTCAAAATGTTGTTTACTATAAAACAATTTGTATGTACCAAAGCTTTTTGTTACTGCTTGTTGGTGTGCTTACCATACTAATTGCCTCAATAACAAATGGGTATTCTTCCTGCTCACACTTCTCAAGCATTGCTGTTAGCGCACCAAAGCTTGACTCAATAGAAAAGCCCCAACGCTGACAGCCAGGATATTGCTTTAGGAGCTCAGCCGTAGGTGTATTTCCTGTAGCAGAAGCATTAGCAACAGGTATAAAATCAAGCTCCTCCTCAAGAGCAGAAGTTTTTACCACCTTCTTTCCACTATTATTAATTGCTGCAGCAGAAACAATTTTTATTTCATTAGAAGCCAATAGCTCACGGAAGGCATTGATTCTAGCGCCTGGGATAAAGCAAAATGCCTTTCCTCTGCAAGCCTTATCCCCACACACCTCACAAGCAGCCTTAGCCTCTGATGCGCCATCTGCTTGAGCAACGGTAGCCTGCTCCTTAAGTGCTGCAAGCTCCTTCTTAGCTCTTGCTAGCTGGCTATTTAGAGAAGCCTGCTGAGCCATTAGATCCTCCTCAGAGCCAAGCTGTTCAATATGCTCCGAATAAGCATTGCAATCCTTATGAATATCAGCACCAAACATCCAAGCATATACAGCAATAATTGCTATAGGCAATGCAAATAAAGAAAAGATTTTATCGCGCTTTGTAATTGCTAGCATGGCTTACATCTCCTCTCCTGAGCCACTTGCAGCAGCAGTCCTTTGTTTTTCCACAAAAGCCTTAACTGCATTCTGCTCATTGTAGCGCAAACTTACGCAAAACTCATTTGCTGACTTCTCACCATGGCTTTGTGTATCAACAACCCAACCCATCTCAGCAATTCCATTTTTAGAAAGCCCCTCAAAAAAGCGTAGCTCAGCATCCTTATGAACGCTGAATAGCTTTAGAGAAACATAATCTGGAGCACAATCAATCCCCTTAATAAAAGCAAAATCACCGCAAGACTCTGCCACAATTGAGAAAAAGCTATTCCAAGCCATGTGGCGTGCTGCTAGCTTAGTGCTCGCACTGCTCGCACCTGCTTCATTCTCCTGCATAGCCTTAATCTCACGCTTCACCTTAGCAATCGCATTTCTTGTCTGATTGATTTTTGCTGCTGGAGCCTCTAGCTTTGCAAGCTCCTCCTTCTTGCTCTCTAGAACAACCTCAGAAAACAATAGATAATGTAGCCCACAGAGAAGCGCTACTGCAATAGCAATGCGTATCATCAAGCGCTTAAATGCATCAGGAGAAAGCTCTGCTAACCCAGCACCAAAGCCCTTAGAATCTACATCCTTTGCAATAATCACAGGCTGTGCTTTTGCTAGCTCAGAGAGCGATGCTGTAGCAATCGCCTTGAGTCGTGCCTCAGCCTCTTCAGCACTCTCGATGCCAACACCAGCTTGCATGATAGCCTTTAGCTCAATAGAATTGGCGCGTGCCACACGTACTAGCTCAGCAAATTCAGTCTCTGCCAACTCAATTACAGCAAATCCAGCTCCCTTTGGAGCAAACCCAAGCACACATGACTGAGGGGAAATACCTGAGAAAGGCTCTACTTCATAAGCAAGCACACTGCTTAGCTCATTCTTGGTTAGTCCCTGCTGCTGAGCTGCAGAAAGCCCTACCTCCTGACAAAAGCAATCTGAGCTCAAAAGAATTAGCTCTGCCTTCTTTTGAATAGCAAATCCATTAGCAAGTACAGCACCAAGCACCTCTGCTTGCGTACTGCCAGCAGGACGCTCAAGCTGCACTAGCTTGCCTTCCTTCACAAGATAAGCCAACACCTCAGTGCGACCTAACTCAAGAATAATTTGCTCATTTTTCTTACAATTGATTTTCATTGAGTAATAAGTGTTGATGGAATTGTAATCTTTAAACGATAAGTCTCATAGGTGCTTTGACCATTTGGCAATGGTGTTAGCTCAATGGTTTGATACCACACACGCCCAGTAGGCTTATACTTAACAACCAATGGGTATGTACCCACTGGAACCTTACTAAAATCAAATTGAACGCAATTGCTTACCGCCGTTGTGGCAGGGTCCTGCTCAATAATCTTAACCTTTGCTTGATTATCCTCAATGCATGGAAGATATAGTCTTGCAACAAATAAGCCACCACCCGTTAAAGCATCCACTGGTAGAGCCGCACCAGAGGTAGATTGTAGCTGCACCTCCACAGGCAAATCAGCATAAGCATTAAACATTGCAGCACCATCGCGGTCTGCAGGCTCCTTTGGAGCAACAAAATTATCTGGGCGAGCATCAGCACCAAAGTGCACCATGCCACCAACCTCAACACCAGCAGAAACAACAGCATTAGAATTTACATCAACAAGACGGCCATTCAATAGTGCAGCATCAGGAGTCGCCATCACATTACCCCAAGCATCAAAAAGCACGCCTGCCTCTGTTGCATTAGCAGCTGCACTCTTTATATACGGACCTCTCCAACCAACGCCAAGACGCACCAATGAGTCCATATCATTGTCGTATGCAGGTGATGAGCTACTGCGCTCTGAAGCAACCTTATCAGCAAGCACAATCTGTTTATATTCTGGCAAAGCACCCTGAGCCACTAGCTCTGTGGCAGCGTATGCGGTGCGCTCCGTGGCAGAGTCCTTACCCTCAAGCACAACTGATAAAGCGTATGGCAAGCGACCAATTGTCCCCACAAATGATCCGGCAGCGCTCGCCTCTGAGCCCACCACCGCCTCAGTAATTGCCTTAAGCTCTTTCTCTGCCTGCTCATGCTTCTTGCTCTTAACAGAATCAAGCATATGAACCATCGCAATATTTGTTACGATGGCCAAGATTACAAGCACAAGCACAAGCTCTATAAGGGTGAAACCTTTATTCTTCATAGACATCCTCCCTCATAAGAAAAAGCACAATATCATCACCACGTGCCTTAATGCATGGGCGACCCTCGTCGTCGAGGGTACGTCCGGCAAGCAATAGCATGCGATATTTTTCCTCGCTACCGCTTGGCTGAAATAGCTCTGTAGAATATGCAGGCTCTGGATTTAAGAAGCAAGGTGTGTCTAGCACACCATCAGGTCCGGCAGAAACAATTCGTGCATACTTAAATCTTGTGGCAGAGTACTCATCCTCATCTGCCTCACTTGGGTAAAGAGCCTCAACAGCCTCTGCAGGAGGAATCTGAATAACATATGGGTTTCCCCATGGATCGCCCATCGCTAGCTCACCAGGCACGCCGTATGACAAGAAAGAAGTGCCACTTCCCTCTGCATCAGAAAGCTCCTGCTCATAACCTGCTGGGAAGAATCTGCGATCTAGGAAAGACTTATCTGCTGCAAAGCGCTTATCAGAAGCCTTTGGGAAAAGCATATCTGCATTATCCCAAAGCTGTACTGGCTTTGCATTACGGATATATGGGCCATTCCAGCCACGCTCTGTTTGTGCATTAAAGTTTGTGAATGCATAATAGCTAGCGCAAGATACTAGCTCCTCAGCAGCAACATCATCATAAACATAAAAGCGCTCATTACCTGCTGCAGAGCATGCTAGCACCACGATATTGGTGCGATTTAATAGATTATGCGGACGCATAAACACAGGAGTAAAGCCAGGAAGCTCTTGCATATCAGCTAGATAGCTAGAAGGACCAGCCACAGAGCCAATAATAGCTCCACGCATAGCCTGCATATCAGCCTCAGCAGCAGTTACCATTGCTTTCTCGCGTTGGCCCTTAAAGCCAGCCACAGCAATAGTAGCCACTATTGCTATAATGGCGACCACTGCCAATAGCTCGATCAGCGTAAATGCTGCATTTTTGTGTGTAAATCCCGTATTTCGCATGGTTTATCGTATAAAAAAGACCCTAGCAGGAAAATCTCCTCCTGCTTCAACCATAGAAACGAGCCCCACCCAAAAAAAGTTCATTATTATTTTTGCTCGCGCACCACGCGCGCGCGAAGAGGTGATGGATTTGGTGGCTTGAAGTGCGAAAAAGGGACGCAGAGACGCAGTGGACGCGGAGGGCGCTGGGCTTGGCTGATGGGTGTGGTGATGGAGGGCGCTGCGCGCACATTACCGCTTGTTGTTGCCTTGTTCATTGCTTTGTCTTTCAGGTGCAATAAGGCAACTGCCAAGCGCTAATGTGTACGACCCACCAAGGCTATTGAGACAAGGAGCGTGATGCACAGGACGGCTTAAAGTGCGAAAAAGGGACGCAGAGACGCAGTGGACGCGGAGGGCGCTGGGCTTGGCTGATGGGTGTGGTGATGGAGGGCGCTGACGCGCACATTACCGCTTGTTGTTGCCTTGTTCATTGCTTTGTCTTTCAGGTGCAATAAGGCAACTGCCAAGCGCTAATGTGCTGGATGCACCAAGATTGGTTGTGAGGTTGAATAATATTTCTCTTGAGCTAGTGGGCGGGTTGCCTTCAACAAACGGGTGTAAATCCTTCACGATAGATGAAGGACGAGAGCCGTCCCCGGTTTTCACGGCTCCGGGGTACGAGTGGGCTCCACTCGTACTGACTCCGGGGTGGCGGATTTTTAATGCGCCACTTACGGCACAATGGCGTTCACCGCCCTATGTGGTCACGGGAGACAAGGCGTTCACCGCCTTGTGGGCGGGACGAGGAACGTCCCGTAGCCCGAGGTGGCACCGGCGATGTACGCTCGGTGCGCCGTAAGTGACGGGCTGGAAGCCCGCCTGCACCCCGGATATGTGGGAATCGGGGACGACTACCGCCCTCTTTCGCTACGCTTGAGGGTTCACACCCGTTTCCAAGAGCAAGGCATACTCTGGTGCGAGAGAGTATGGAGAAGCGACTTCCTGTCGCTTTGCGTTTACAATTCTAAAGCGACTGGAAGTCGCTTCTCCACAATTACCCCAGTATTCCATCCGTGCCTCCGTTCTCTGGAAAAAACACACTCCGTGTGCTCCGTGTTAAGCACCGCAGGCCCAAGCAACGCGCATGATTTGTGCATGACTAAAAGGCTTGCACCCCAGTTAAATGCAAGGCTAAAAGGCTTGCATCCCAGTTAAGTGTAAGACTAAAAGGCTTACACCCTAGTTATGCTGATTGTTGGGTCGTTTCCCATCACACAAGCCTTGCGTGCACCGCGCGCCACTCTATTTTGATAGCAACCAACGCCATGCAGATACTATTTTTATGTGATAACCATCTACATCTATCGCTCCGTCTTCATCATAAGTAACAATGGTCAAATCAGAACAATTTAATTCATTTGCTGCCTCTATTATTCCACCAATTTCTCTACGGCGAGTAGCAGCACCACTTTTGTCATCAGAATTCATACGCCATGTCACTTGAATTAAGCTTTTTACATTTTCCTCTTCAGAAATAACAAAATCACATTCTCCATTTCCCTGAAAGAAGGATATTGATTCCATTCCCTTTTTTCTTCGATGCAATTCAAGAAAAATTGTATTTTCTAATTGTTTACCATCATCGTCTGATTGTATAGGTAATATAGCATTTCTCAAACCATTATCTATTACATAGTATTTTGCCAATGCATTTTCTTGCTTTGTAATAGAGCGAGAATATTTTGGTACGCGAACAAATAGATATATATCACATGCATTTTGTAACCAATTATAAAGCTCGTCTCTTGCAATTTTTAAGCCGTGTGACTTTATTGCCCCATAAATAGCATTTACAGATATTGGATTTGAGATTCCTCCCATAACCCTCTTTAAAAAGAAACGAAGTACAAGTGTATTTTTTACATTAAAATGCTCTATAAAATCTTTAAGTATCATAGTGTCAAAATACCCTTGGAGACGCTTATACTTAAGCGATAAGCTTTCGGTTAAAGCAACCTCTGGCATTCCTCCTAGTCTATTATAGGAGTCAAAAGCATTACGAATTCGTGCCTCTTCACTTTCTAGATTACTTTTGTGGTCTATTCCTATGAAATCACAATACTCATAGAAAGAAAGTGGATAGGTTTCAAATTCTATTGGCCATCCCCTTAGCTCTGTTTTCATATCCTTGGAGAGCATGTGTGCATTTGATCCACAAACAAAAATATTCTTACAATAATTCTTATATACCCTTAAGACAAATAGCTCCCACCCAGAAACTAAAGGTAATTCATCGAAGAACATCCATACATCCTTAAGAGATATTTCTGGAAACATCTCACGGTATGCATCAAGAATAAGATTTAAATCTAATGCATTAAATTGAGAAAAACGTTCATCATCAAATCCAATCCACAAGATATTTTCTTTAGGAACACCTTTTTCTAAAAGGTCATTGATTGCAATTTCCATAGTGGTTGATTTACCGCAACGACGAACACCTGGCACAGTGATTATCATATTTCCATCGACAGGAAGGTTTTGGAAACGTTTTTTTACATTAAAAGGCATATCTGATTGCTTTAGGGCAATTAGCGATTTTATTTCATTTTTTGTCATACGCACCTCACAATATTTCATCAGTTTTATGAAATATTAAATATTTCTTTCACTAATTCAATGAAAGTTTATCAAAATATAAATATTGACGTCAATGTTTTTTATAATAAAATCAACAAAATATGAAAAAAAGCCATTCCTTTTGCTTATTTTTCCATTTTTTGCCTACAAAAACCTCTTACAAAACCCAAAATCAAGCACAAACATACACATTCCCAGAGTTTCGCGAGCAAGCGCGAGCGTGGTGCACGTGGTGGTGTGATGGGGGTTGGCGTGCGGGGCACGCAGTGCGCGCCAATCTCCCCGCGCGGGGCGCGATTCTACCGAGAAAATCAGAAAAATAAGCTAAAGCGCTTTAGCTTATTTGGTAAATTTTATCCAAATAAGAAAAAAACTGCCATTCCTTTTGCTTATTTGGAAAAATTCTCTTTCCCTAACATATATGCAAAAAATGCTGTAGGAACATACTTCAAAGTCACATCGTTCATATATTTTTCACCACGTTGCGACCGTGTAGTTACGACAAGTTCCTTAAGTCCATTATTTTGAACAAAAGCAACTGCCTCCTTAATTTCTGCAGGATGGTCAAAAGGACCATCCGACCATTTTACTTCAAGAGCAGAAATTGGTTTTTGAGTTCCGGGATCAATCTTTACGAAATCAATTTCGCCTTGTTCTTTTGCTATACGCCAATTAGCATATCGCCAATCCATTCTACTCTCTCCAATTCCGAGTTGTGCAGATATTGCTGTTTCAACAACAGGGCCAAAATATTGGACATCCTGAGGATTAGCTTCTTTAAACATTGCTGCTCTTAGAGAAGGATTTGTTAGATATATTTTGAATTGAGTTGCTCTTTTAAGGCTCAATGCATTAATATCTACTCTATTCAATCTTGTAATTAAAAATGCCTCTTCGAGGTATTGTAAAAGATTACCAACAACATGTTTAGAAAGTCCGGTCTTTTGAGAAAGAACCTCAAACGATTGTACCATACCAGAATGGAAAGCTATATAGGAGAAGAAGGCTTGTAAATCTCGCACATCGTCAATATGATATAGGCTAGGCAAATCTCTTAAAAGAACCTTATCAACGATATCGCGTTGGATAAACTGACGAGGGTTATCTCTTACAATACGATTTGAAACGAGCTCTGGATATCCACCATAGTTAATATAATCTAAAAACAAGCAATTAGATTGTTCCGTGGATTCAAATACATTTTCTTCTACTCCCATCATATTAACATACTCATAGAAAGTTAATGGGGAGAGAGTTAGATCAGTAAAACGTCCAGCTCCGCTTTCTCTAGCTCCTTTAATTAATACTGATGCAGCAGAACCGGATGCAGCAAATCTGATATTCGGATAAGAATCTGTAAGAGTTTTAAGAGCAGTTTCCCAATCTTTTCTGTACTGTATTTCGTCAAAGAAAACATACATTTGATCCGACTTAGGATTAGCACCTGAAATTTTACTTGCGGCATGGACTAATTCTTCCAATTCACAACCATGATAAACAGGATTATCTATAGGCAAAAAAATGATATTTTTGGCAGGAACATTTCCCTCAGATATTATTCTAGCAATAGCATGTTGAATAAGCCATGTTTTTCCAACACGACGCGGGCCCATAAGAAGCACAGCTCTACGTAAACCATCATATGAAATATACTTATAAAAAGTATCAAGGAACAAGCGAGGTTTAGCGTCCAAAAACTCTTTTGCTACGCAATTAGTTTCCCACCAAGGATTATCAAAAGCAATACGATAAGAAAACATTTCTTCAGAAAACATACATACTCCTTTTATTAAACAGACTAAAGTATATCACATTATTTAACAAAAATCAACAAAATAAACTAAAACGCTTTAGCTTATTTGGTAAATTTTGTCCAAATAAGAAAAAAACTGCCATTCCTTTTGCTTATTTTTCCAATTTTGCCTACAAAATGGTCAAACAAACCACCCACCAATGCGTGTGTGTGACGGCTAGAAGTGCGAAAAAGGGACACGGAGACGCAGTGGACGCAGAGTGCGCTGCGCACACACCCCAACACAATCCTGACCATCCTGCAAAATCATGAGCATCCTGTTCCTGCGCGAGAGCGCACTGCGCGCTCCGCGCGCCAATCCCCCCCGCACGGATATGTGGGAATCGGGGACGTATGTCGCCCTCTTTCGCTACGCTTGAGGGTTTACATCCGTTTTTCGAGAGATTTTCACTAGAACGCGTGAAGCACCTAGGTTCTTCATTCCTAATGCAACGAAAACCTTGCTCAAGAATAAGGTTGTGCGATATGAGATTTTCTCAATCTTGATATCCTTGTCGTTACACAACTGAATAAAGTCGCGAATTGTACATAGGTGGATGTTTGGTGTGTTGTACCACTCATATGGCAAACGCTTTGTCTTTGGCATCTTGCCCCTAAATACTAAGCTAGCCAAAACACTCCACATACCAAAGTTAGGGAAGCTGACAATTGCTGTAGGAGCAATACGTAGTAGCTCTGTAACAACCTTATCTGGCTTGCGCATTACCTGCAAGCTCTCACTCAAGATAGCACAATCAAAGGTGTTGTCTGGAATTACCTCTAGACCAGCATCAACATTAGCCAAAACCGCATTTGCATTCTTAGCCAAAACATAGTTGATTTGCTCCAAATCCATATCTACACCAGTGAACTTAATATCCTTGTTCTTATTCTTAATGTAGCTCATTAGCATACCATCAGCACATGCCACATCAAGTATAGATGAGGTTTGCTCTGGAAGCATCTTAATCAACTCATCATAGTCCTTTCGGTCGTCATCAGAAAGACTATTTGGGTCAAAATCTGGACGATCCTTTGACAAGAAATTAGATACGACCTTAACAAGATCTTGAATGTGAGTCAAAAATGCATCATGACCCGCTGGCGCGTTCAAACAGAAATAAGACACACGCTTCTTGGCCTTAAAGAATGCCTTAGTTAAATCCTCAGATTGGCTTGGTAGGAATAACCAGTCACCACTCAATGCAACAACGAGAACCTTTGACTTAACTGATTCAAATGCTTTAGCAAGTGAACCATACTCTGCTGCCATATCAAATTCATCTGTTGCACGAGATATATGAAGATAGGAGTTTGCATCAAAGCGATTGATAAATTTCTCTCCCTGGTGCTCAAGATAGTTGGCCACCTCAAAGTTTGTACGAAACTCCTCTGCATTTGGGAAATTCTTCTGCTGAGCAATGTCGCGACGTCTACGACCGAACTTTTCTTTCATCATCTCGTTGGAGATGTAGGTAACATGAGCAAGCTTACGAGCCTGAGAAAGGCCTACATCTGGTGATTTTCCGTCATCATAATAATCACCATTGCGCCAATTTGGGTCGTTAACAATTGCCTCACGGCCAATAATATCAAAAGCAAGTGCCTGAGTAGTTAAGCTTGCACCTGAAGCAATTACTACTGCATTCTCAACAAAATCTGGATATCTTGTAATAAAATCAAGAGACTGCATTCCGCCGAAGCTTCCGCCAACAATAGCATAAAGCTTCTTAATGCCTAGCTGATCGAGAAGCAGCTTATGGACATCAACCATGTCGGAAATGGTTAGCTCTGGGAAGCTTGAACCATAAGCCTTACCTGTCTCTGGATTAATTGAGGATGGGCCTGTTGTGCCCATGCATCCGCCTAGAACATTGGCGCAAATGACATAAAAGCGGTCGGTATCAATACCACCACCTGGGCAAACCATATTGGACCACCAGCCTGTAAGCTTTGTGTCACCAACATGCCAACCGGCAACGTGTGCATCACCTGTAAGTGCATGCGCAATGAAGATAACATTGTCACAATCAGGTGACAATGTACCACAGGTCTCATATGCAACATTGATTTCTTTTAGAACACCACCATGCTTTAGGACAAAGCCACCCTCAGGCAAATCCAATTTAATGTAGCGTGTTTCTGTTAATAATTTTAAATCCATAACGAATGCGTAATCCTACTTGAAACATTTCTATTAATTATAGCACACAAAATCGCTTTCCCGCAATAAGTTTGTTTGTGTGAGGTAAGTGTGGTGGCTAGTGTGGTGGCTAGAAGTGCGAAAAAGGGACGCAGAGACGCTGAGGGCGCGGAGGACGCGGGGCTTGTGTGATGGGTGTGGTGTTGAGGCGCTAGCGCGCACATTACCGCTTGTTGTTGCCTTTGTTATTGCGAAATCTGACGAAGCAATAATGCAACTACCAAGCGCTAATGTGTACGACCCACCAGGCTATTGAGACAAAGAGCGTGATGCACGTGATGGCCAGGACGACGCTGGGCCCCGCACGGATATGTGGGAATCGGGGACGTATGTCGCCCTCTTTCGCTACGCTTGAGGGTTCACACCCGTTTCCGAGAGCAAGCCGTACTCTGGTGCGAGAGAGTATGGAGAAGCGACTTCCAGTCGCTTTGGCGCGCACGGCGCGCGAGTGCGCTCCCGCGCAGTAAAACAGGATTACACGATTTGCAGGATGCTCAGGATTGTGTTGTTGTGTGCGCAGCGCACGACACTAGCGCTTGACGTTGGACATGGTCTTGCTCTCGGTGTCGCAAGGCCAACTTACAAGCGCTAGTGTGGG
>JAZNPC010000095.1:0-14823 GCA_045589455.1 Kiritimatiellia bacterium | reverse complement strand
CGATTATCCTAGACGAAAATTCGGAGGAAAATCTGCTAGACAAATGCTTAAAGAAGTATATGGAATTTACATCCCCCCTGCATCTACTGAAGATTGCTAAAAGTGAAATAAAAATCGTGCATTTAATCTTGCATTTTACGTAAATAACAACCAAAACACTAGCATTCTTCTTTGATGAATTGAATTACCCCAGCAGACCAACCATGGCAAAGACTATGTCTAAAGCCTTTATAGCAAAAAGCACCAAAATCTCCATGTATATCCTTTTCTCCGGCCTTTGGAAATTCATCTATGCGGCAGGAACCCTTTGTCCACTCAATGTCAAAATCCTCCCAAAATGATGTTGCTCCCTTATCAAGCATAGCACCATAGTACTCCTTCATCATTTTAATTGCCGCTTTTTTATCGTAAGAAGCAACGGCCTTTAAGATGTAATAACTCATAAAGGTAGACATGCCCTTTGCTCCTCCCTTAACAAGAAGCTTTTTATCTAAGGCATCTAGTCCAACTGCAAAATATTTAAGTCCGGCGACCTGCTTACTCTTTTGAATTTTCATTTTTTGCTTCAAAAGTCTATTTAATGTTTCATTAGCTTTAGAAGTATCGCACTTAAATTCTTCAAGAAGCATAATTGCTTTTTTCATTGCAAAAATATTTATGGCACGAACGCCATGCTTTTCATCTGGCTGATGACTAGTTGGCCAATCAACAAAATAGAATGGATAATTTAATGTGCCATCCTCAGAAACAGAAGAATGCAATTGATCAACAAGTTTTGTTAAATAATTAAGCTGTCTCTTTACAAAAGCCTTTGCTCCTGTCATCTGATAGTAATCAGCAAGAATAATTATCCACCACATAGAATACATTGGTATGTTATTCATCCAACGAGGCAAAGGAGTTTGCTTCTTTATAAAATCTAAAGATTTTTCAATTACAGGGAGCCTGCCATACATTGCAACCAATGCAAGCATTTCTGGATGCATATCTCCTATCCACACAAGTCTATCGCGCTTTACTCCATCCCACAAGTATTCCTGACCAGCACACAAATCAACAGTTCGTTTTGCAACATCAAAAATCTGCTTAATTTTCTCATCACTTCCAGTATATGTATAAATTGTTTTTTTGTTTAAAATATGATTTACTGCAACAACTGACTTGATTGATATATCTCCTTCAAAATCAAGCCGGACAAAACGAAAACCCGAATTAGAAAATGTCATATCTGAATAATCCTGCAGATTGACATAAAAATCGCGTACTGCATGATCATTTGTGGCATTTTTCTCTCCTCCCAAATCTGAACAGCATTCTGTTAAGCTTTCACCAAAACGGATGCGTGTTTTTACATTTGTTGCATGATAAGCGAAGATACGAATACCTCCATTCATTTCTTTTTCAAAATCTAGAATTACATAACCGCCTGTAGAAAATTTTGCAACAGAGGTCTCAACTAAACCAATTTGCAAATCCTGTTGTTTAATTAAATTTTCTACATCTGTTGCACACTTAAATTCTTTTACTTTTTTTGGAAATACATTTTCTATCATATTAAATCCTAGAATAAATTTTTATCTCTATACTCATCATTATATAATTTTTAGGAGGATAGAGAAAGTCAAAACCATACACGGATGTGTGTTTATCATGAACACGGAAACACAGAGTGTGTTTATCATGAACACGGATGGACACGGATATTCACGGATGATTGCTTGTGGTAGCTGGCGCTTGGGGTTCTGGGATACCGGAGCAGTGTGCTTTAGCGCACCACAGCATCCGCACAAATCCGGTGAATCCTGTCAAAAAAACTCGCACTTCTAGCCATCACACTCACAATAAGCTATCATTCCGCTGAAGCTGTGTTGCTGAAGAAAATGATATTTGATTGCTTGCCATGAAAGCTCTTTTTACAATTGATAAATGAATTGTTGAAAACAAAATTTATATCGTAATCCTCATTCATTCGCATGAGAGATGGATAGGCACGAAGATATAAAGCATTAGAATTATAATCTCTTAATTTTGGTTGCAATTCTTCTCGCTTCTGTTCAAAGATTTCTTTCCCTCGTGGAGTAAAGCTCACACCATAATTACAATTTATAAATTTATTATTAAATATTAAATTGTGCGAACCGCCATGCACCTGAACAGCACCAAAATTTCCTCGTGAGGTATTTATAAAAGTATTTCCATAAACATACATTCCTGAAATCATATCGTCGAAACGTATGGCGGCTCTACCGCACTCCTGATTTGTCCCATCACCAATATTTTTAAATGTGTTATAACGGAATACACAACCACGATATGTAGGATCTCCCCACATATCAATTGTGCCCTGGTCATCAGACTCCAAAACATTGTTTTCAAATATACAATGCTCTACCACATGACCACTACCCTCTATTCGCATTGCACTTGAAGGTGTATTCTTAAATTTACATTTGCTTACAACAATTCCATATCCATCCATAAAAATAGATGGCGTATATGTCTTTGCTAAATAACCTGTATTTACAAAAAAAGTTCTTTTTATAATAACATTCGGAGCCTTCAAATTTTTTCTATCTCCTGCCCAAACTCTAATTCCACAAAAACCTATATTTCTAAATAAGCACTCTGAAATCTCAACATTCTTAACATTGTTCATTATCAATGCAGAACTTCCAATAAAATTAAATTCCGAGTTTTTTATTTCCAATCCATCAACATTTTCCACCTGAATTGCTGGTGCCATTGAGCCCTGAAATCTTAAATTACTAAATGATATGTTTTTACAATTCTTTATTATAAAAAATGGTGTTGTCTTTTTTGTATAACAAAGCGTTTGTTCTTCAGAATTGTTATCCATTACAACATATAATGAATTTGTATCTGCACAATATTCATCTAACTTATCAAGCTCACTAAATACATTTAAAAATTTATAGCGAGGCTTCTCGCCTAACCCATATGGAATATCATACTTTAATGTAAAACCATTTTCATCAGGCTGAATTGCAGTTGCTGCATCCGCCCAGAAATATCGCCAATAGCCATGAGCAAGAACAAATTTTTCTGCTAATATTTTTGATGCGTTTCCACTAGATAAATTTATCGTTGTGCCATCTGATGTGCCATCGATAAAACCACTTTGCGGAAATGAAGCTGGCATCAAAATAGTTGATGAATTTGACTTTGATTTTTTCCATGCTAAAAATCCATTTGCATGAGGTGTAGAGCAATTATATGGTAGAAGAGCCTCAACACCTGGAGTATCAATTTTTACTATTTTTCCATCATTGATTTTCTTAAATTGTGAACTCCCTGAAATTGCACTCGCAGAATTTATTGGCTTTTCTTCGTAACCTTTTAAATTAGCAAAGCTAACAACAACATCATTTAAATTTTCAAGCACAAATGGCTCTTCATAAAGCATAACTTCTTGCTGTAATATAATTTCTACAGGAGTGTTATCTCCAGCCTTTCGCTTAGCTTTAATCTTTTCAATAACAATTGAAAAATTATTACGAAATGTTGTTTCATCACTTACACTCTTTAGAGTTAAAACAACTGTATTTGTTGGTGCTGAGGGTGGAATAAATTTACCAACAAAATTTGTTTCATTTGAATATTGCTCTATTGTAATAGGATCTAATTTGTCACTGAAATATTCTGATCGGAATTCATTTAAAAAGGCAAGAGCCTTGGTAGTTCCCGTGTTATTAGATATAGATGCTGCTTTTTTATATAGCATTTGTGCTACATCATTTTCATTTGTTAAAAATGTAGCAATACCCTGATGAATGGTTCCCTTGATTTCATTCCCTGTCATTGCATGGTCAAAATATTCTACACCATACATTGTGGCATCAAGCTCTCCAACACCAAAATCATTGTAGCCCACAACAAGCTCACGACCCTGCAGTATTGGACTAATATCAACATCTGTCCTTTCTCCTGCAAGATTTCCATCTATATAGATGCGCATTGTGCCTGAGGTTGAATCAGACTCTTCCCAAACAATTGCTAAATGATGAATATTATTTTTTGATAAGCCAAAATCTGCTCGTAAAGAAATTGAACCTATTTCAGGACGCCCCACCTCAAAATATGGAATAAGATTATTTTCTTCTGCGATAGTTAATCTCCAGCCATCATAATATCCGCTTCCACAGCTTACAACCATTCCATTAGGCCATTCCTGCTTCTTTTTATCGGTATACCCCTTAACATTGATAAATAAAGACAAAGTAAATGAACCGCCTTTAGGTACAAAGGTTGATTTATAGGTCGTTGTTGTATTCTCGCAAACAACTTCCCTAGCAAAAATACCTTGAACAAAGCTTAATATAACTAATATTCCTAAAATTATTTTTTTCATATAAATAAGACTTATTTTATTACCTTAAGCTAAATAACCCATACCAATAGACTTCTGAGTAAATAATATCAGATTTTTTCTATAAATTATAAAATAATAGAAACAAAGTCAACTTATAATAATTACGACAGTTAGATTTCACACTTCTAGAGAATTACCTAGCATTATGGCTAGCATTTGCGTGATGCACGTGATGCCAAAGGGACGCAGAGACGCAGAGGCCGCAGAGGTCGCAGAGACGTGACGCCGAAAAATACACTAGCGGAATGAGCTTTGCCTTAATTATTGCTACTCTTTCGAAGCAATTTGACAAATCTCATCCTCTAGTGTCCTCGCTCAGAAGATTATTAAGATGCGGAGGCAACGCATTATAATAAATGAAGAATGAAGAATGAAGAATTCAGGTAGAGTTGAGTGGTTTTTTCTCCATTCTCGCGTCTAATCGTCTTATTGTCGATTAGTTGTCTCGCGTCTAATCTCGTCCGCTGCGTCCTCCGCGTCTCTGCGTCCCTTCTTCGCACTTATTGCTTACGCTTAACACGGGGTACGGAGGACAAGTGAGAATTGTGCAAACAATTATTCCAGTACCCCAAGCACCCCTCCGTGTCTCCGTTCTCTTTAATCTCCGTGTTTCGCCGAAGGCCAGAGCACTAGCGACCATCAGTTCTCTGCGTCCCTTCTTCGCACTTCTAGCCATCACGTGCATCACGTGCATAAGCCCCGCTCTTTTAGTAGCTATCTACAAGAGACTTTATCTTAAGCTGTGCTTTGAATGCATCAAGTGACATTGGCTCCCAAGGCTCCGCAATGATGGTGCGTTCTTGGCCTGCGTACATTGTGAAGAAATTATCAGTAAATTGTGCATCTGCTTTTGATAGTTCTAATCGAACCATGATGGCTGGCTTATCAACTCTTACCTTTAATTCAAATTTATTGCTTCCTAATTCTGTAACACAAACATCAAATTTTGGACAATTCAACTCCAAATATTTAGGAAATGTCATAGTGCAATGATTTGTTGAAATAATTTCTCCATCAGAAGTTAATTGTGCAAACATAATTAAATTGCGTACACCATATTTTTCTTCATACTCTTCTGTGTTAATTTCAATTGCTGCAAAATTATTTTGAGCCAGTGCTTCATAGTCACCCTTTCCTGAAGCAACAATTTCTCCAGCTAAGGTTGTTAGCTGCCAGGTGAGCTTAACATTTTTATTTTCAAATGTTGTATTTGAAATATGCACTCCAATTTTATGTGCAGCCTTTTCTTCACAAAGTGAAACAAGAATTGGAGCAAAGAATCTACGAGCCAAATAATGAAGAGCCTTCCATCTTCCAAAGGAATCGATTGATGACCAGCTAGCGCATGGCCAAATGTCATTGATTTGCCAATATAGCACACCCATCATTCGAGGCTGCATACGGCGTGCATGCTCGCAAGCATATTGAATACACATAGCTTGAGAAATTTGTGTCATCCATAAGGTCTCCTCAAGTCCATTTGGCATCTTAAACCAATCGAGCAAATATGCGAAAATTTTTCTATTGCCTGCGATACTACGCTGATGGAAATCCATGATGTAGCTGGTGAGATTTCTATCCTCTGGATTTGTGAAGCTTTCAATCGTTTTCATTTCTGGGAATGACTGGAAGCCAAATTCGCTCATGAAGCGATGAGTCCATGTACGCTGTGCTTCAAATGGCTGACCACCAAACCAAACTGTCCAGCAATGAGCATCACCACTCTCTGCATTATTTGGATCCATTCTATCGCCACAAGGGGTATGAGGACTACCTGGCCAATATGGAACCTCTGGCATTAGCTTTGCACATACCTCAGGAAGCATCTGATCAAATAATTTTTTATAATCATCCCATGACATGCTCTTTTGATTCCATTCATAATCAACTAAGCCTTGCTCTAGCTCATTATTTCCGCAAAGTAAAGCAATACATGGATGATTTCTTAGACGTGGCAACACATCGCAGAACTCAGCTTTTACATTTGCCATAAATTCGTCATCAAATGTAGGATAGGTTGAGCAAGCAAACATAAAATCTTGCCAAACTAAAATACCTTGCTCATCGCACTCATTATAAAAATCTTCCTGCTCATATAAGCCACCGCCCCAAGCACGAAGAAAGTTCATATTTGCATCAGCAGCTGCTTTAATTAGCTTATGATATTTTTCTCTTGTGATGCGTGGAATAATTACATCTGCAGGGATCCAGTTGGCTCCCATAGCAAAGAAATCTTTTCCATTGATTCTGAATTGGAAGGATTCTCCCCACTGATCTTTTTCACGAATCAACTCAATTGTTCGTAGACCGATGCGACGTTCCCATGTATCAACAATTTCACCTGCTGCTGAATTTAATTTTATAGAGATAGAATATAGGCTATGTTCGCCAAGTCCATTTGGCCACCATTTTTTTGCATTAGGAATTGTTAAAGTAATTTCTGTAGTTTCGGAAGCATTTGCTTCAGAAATAATTTCTGTAGCTGTATTATCATTCCATAATTTTGCAGAAGCAGAGAGCTTCATATTTTCTTTAAAGCATTTTGAAGAAATTTTTATATTAAGGGTCACTGATCCATCATCATTATGCTTTTGGCGAACATCTGCCTCATTGATTTTCCCGGAAGAATATCCTTGTATATAAATATCTCGATAAATTCCGCAGGTTGGTGCCATAGGACCCCAATCCCAGCCAAAGCTACATGGCATTTTTCTGATCCAGCTTTTTCCAGCATAATCCTCATAATATGAATTCCAGCAAGGCAGCTTTTTGATTTTCTGCTTTTCTGCCATCATTGGCACAATAGATTTGAAAACAAAACGGATTGTATTTGTTCCGGCAATTAGAAATTCTTTTACATCAAATTTCCAAACACGGAACATATTGTTGGTATTAGCTAGAAATTTTTCATTTATATAAATTTCAGATATTGTGTCTACGCCGTCACAGTAAAGAAAAATTTCTTTTTCATTAAGAAATTCTTTGTCGATTTCAAAAGAGCGTTCATATTGCCAATCTTTATAAATTGGCCAATGAATTTTAGATTCATTATCGCGCCAATTTACTGTTGGGATTACACCATTATTTTCTAAATCTAGCAACATTGCACCTGGAACTGTGGCAGGGTATGCTTTACTTACATCATTAAAATCCTGAAGGGTCCATGAACCATTTAGAGAAATCGTTTTCATAAATTATTACCTTAATATTATATGGTTTTTATCAATATTAATATTGTGCCAATTATCCTTTACATGAGCAAGCACAAAATAAAATAATTTTAGTTATTATATGGATGTGTTACTTGTTTGATTTGTGTGGTGGCTAGGACGACGTTGGCTCATGCCCCACGCAGAGAATTCAGAGAACGCAGAGCTTGTGTGATGGCTTGTGTAGTGGGTTTGACGATAAAAACATTATCTATTGTTGGTTTGCCTTGTTTATTACGAAATCTATCGAAGCAACAAAGCAACTTCCCATATGTGCAAAACTCTTAAGACTAGTGCTAATGAACAGCAATCATAAGAGCTGCACAAATATGATTTTTATTAATGTGCCATAGCCACTGCTCCAAATACAGCTTTCGTCTAAACTTATTACCTATCAAATTTCCCAAGTATCACATCCGTGTATGTCCGTGTTCGTGAAGTGTGCTTTTGCACATCTCACACTAAAGCACGCAGCTCCGATATCTCAGAACCCCAAGCGTAAGCGCCCATAAGCTATCATCCGTGAATATCCGTGTCCATCCGTGTTCTTGATAAACACACTCTGTGTATCCGTGTAAAGAAAAATGACGGTCCGATTGGACCGTCATTTGTTTAGGCTTCTGTTGTAGAAGCTGGCTCATCTGTGTTTGGAGCTTCTGACTCTTCTGTTGTTTCAACAGGAGGAGGAGGTGGTGGTGGAACCTCTGGTGGTTGATCTCCCCTTTCCTCCGGTGTGCGAACTCTTCCATACTTAACAATTTCTTCAGCTGCTACACCATCAACAGTTTCTTTTTCTAAAAGAAGCTTTGCAAGTGCTTCAACAGCAGCCTTGTTTTCTGTTAGAAGCTGAGTTGCTTTATCATGAGCTTCCTTAAGAAGTCTATCCACCTCTGCATCGATTAACTGAGCTGTCTTCTCGCTGTAATCTTGACTGCGATTTACTTCACGACCTAAGAAGACATATTCCTCATTTTTACCGAATGCACGTGGACCAAGTGTTTCACTCATACCCCACTCGCATACCATAGAGCGTGCAAGCTGTGTTGCTTGTGCAAGATCTTGACGAGCACCTGTGCAAATGTCTTTTAGGAACAATTCTTCGGCTACGCGTCCACCCATGCAAACTACAAGATCATCAAGCAAGAATCCCTTTGATACATGTGTGCGATCCTTCTTTGGTAGGAACATTGTGCTCCCAAGCGACATACCACGTGGGATAATTGTAATCTTATGTAGAGGATCCATATTAGGAGATACAACAGTAAGAATTGCATGACCTGCCTCATGATAAGCTGTAATATTTCTATCCTCTTCATCAATACGCTTGCTACGACGCTCCTTACCCCACATTACTTTATCACGTGCTTCTTCGAAATCATCGATATCTACAAACTCTTTATTTTTTTTAGCTGCAATTAAGGCAGCCTCATTAACAAGGTTTGCTAAATCAGCACCTGCAAAGCCAGGAGTACCACGTGCAATACGAGAAACGTCAACATCAGGCATTGTTTGAATTTTTGCCATATGAACTTTAAGAATTTCTTCCCGTCCATTTAATGAAGGAAGCTCAACAACAACCTGACGATCAAATCGACCAGGACGTAGTAATGCTTTATCGAGAACATCAGGGCGGTTTGTTGCTGCCATTACAACAACACTTTGATTTGCTTCAAAGCCATCCATCTCTACTAACAATGCATTAAGTGTTTGCTCACGTTCATCGTGACCTCCACCAATACCTGTTCCACGGCTACGACCTACTGCATCAATTTCATCAATAAATACAATACTTGGTGAATTTTTCTTTGCTTGTTCAAACATGTCACGTACACGTGATGCACCAACACCTACGAACATTTCAACAAAGTCAGAACCACTGATACTAAAGAATGGAACACCTGCTTCTCCTGCAATTGCTTTTGCAAGTAAGGTTTTACCTGTTCCTGGAGGTCCACATAGCAAAATACCGCGTGGCATTTTTCCACCTAAACGATGAAACTTCTTTGGGTTTTTTAAAAACTCAACAATTTCTTCAACTTCTTCTTTAGATTCATCAATACCTGCTACATCTTTAAATTTAACAGGCTGATTACCACTCATTAGTTTAGCACGACTCTTTCCAAAGTTCATTGCTCCGCCTGATGATTTCATCTGACGAATGAATAGTATATAAATTAAAAAGAAAAGAAGAAGTGTTGGAAATATTAATGTGAAGATATTTTCGAAAGTACGTGATACTTCTTTGTCACGACGTCGTACAGTTTGAAGAATTGGGTTTAATTCATTTAAACTAGCTTCATCTAATTCAACAACCCAATTTTTTATTTCTTCACCTTCTGAATTTTTATATGACTTTCCTTCAGAAATTTCACCTTCAATACGAACAAGTGGTTTACCTGATTCATGATAAACAGTTATTTCATCAACCAAGCCTTTTGTTATTATCTCTACAAAGTCAGGATTTTGATCTATTGTTTTTGTATCTTTTCCTGGACTATCCCAAAGATTGAATAACAAAATAAATATACCAATAAGAATTATCCAAGAGAACAACTGTCTTTTTGGAGATATTGGTGGCATACCTCCTGGAATTTTATTTTTTTTATCGTTTTTATTATTAGTATTTTTTTCTGACATTAAAATATTTCCTAATTATTTTGAAGATTTATCTGTTTTTGTATCGGGAGTATTTTCAGAGACGATATTACCTTTCATAGTTTCTACAAGCTTTTCAGTAATATCTGGATTTTGTTCAAGAAATGCTGCGGCTGCGGCTGCTCCTTGACCAATTTGATCATTACCATAGCTTAACCATGAGCCACGTTTAACAATAAGACCTTGTTTAATACCTGCCTCAATGATTGAGCCTTCCCACCAAATACCTTTATTATATAAAATATCAAATTCAGATTCAACAAATGGAGGTGCTACCTTATTTTTTACTACCTTTACGCGCGTGCGATTTCCAGTTACATTACCAGCTGTATCTTTGATTGCTCCGATACGCTGAATATTAAGACGAACAGAAGCATAAAACTTTAGTGCGCGACCACCTGGTGTGGTTTCTGGATTACCAAACATGACACCAATCTTTTCACGAATTTGATTTGTGAAGATGCAGAGTGTTTTTGTTTGAGCAAGTATTGCTGTAATTTTACGCATAGCTTGTGACATTAGTCGTGCTTGTAAACCAACATGACTATCACCCATTGTACCTTCTAGTTCTGCTTTAGGAGTAAGAGCAGCAACTGAGTCAACTACGATTACATCAAGTGCACCACTACGTGCCAATGACTCAGCGATATTAAGTGCCTCTTCACCTGATGTAGGTTGAGCAACTAAAAGATTATCTAAATCAACTCCTATACGCTTGGCATATGCTGGATCAAGTGCATGCTCTACATCTATAAATGCAGCCATACCACCCTTCTTTTGGGCATTAGCAATAACATGTAAAGCAAGAGTTGTCTTACCAGAGGACTCTGCACCGAATAGTTCTACAATACGACCACGTGGAAGACCCCATACACCTAATCCCATATCAAGGCTAAAGGAACCTGTTGAAATAACATCTACCTTCTGGGCTGCCTGAACCTCACCCAGCTTCATAATTGCTCCATCACCAAATTCCTTACGAATCTGAGCAATTACTGAATCTAAATCACCTGTAACAGTTGTTTCTGTTTTTTTTGCCATAGTTTATTCCTTCTCTTTAGAATTATAATTCAACCCAATTATTTTTTAATTAACAAATTTATAAATTTAATAGTAATTTTTTAAAATTATAAAAACATTATATCATTAAAGAAAAATAATGTAAACCAACAATTTTAAGAAAAAAATCACACTTAAATTATTATCACCATCTATTTTACCATTTATTATACCATTTCGTAAAGAAATAATGAATGTAATGAAGAATGATGAATGATAAATGATGAATGAATAATGAAGAGTGAAGAATTTTGGTAGAGTTGAGTGTTTTTTTCTCCATACTTTTCCAAACCCCTCCGTGACTCCGTTCTCTTGAAAACCACACTATGTGTGCTCCGTGTTTCGCCGAAGGCTATAAGCGTCAGCGATAAATCACCCATCCCGTGTACCTATCCGTGTTAAATATGAATACCATCAGAGCTATAATCCTTAGCGTCATAGCACACATATGCCCGCATTCATTCTTCATTCTTCATTCCTCATTATTAATTATCCATCATTTTTCATTATTCATTTTTCATTATTCATTTATTATGGTGTTCTACAATTTTATAAAATTTTATAACTGGAATACGGATAATTTACGGGTATTTTTTTTACAAGATGGATAAAATCCAATACACGGATAATAATAAATGATTTAGATTATTTGTGTTAGTTTAATGTAGCGCTAGCGCTTTAGTGAACACGGATAGGCACTAATTTGCACGGATAATGAGTACACGGATATGGAGAGGTATATTAATAAATGATTGGTCCATGACTTCAGAAGAATTTACTTTATCTATAAAACTATTGGCCACATTTATAATTTTTTCATATGCACTTTCGGGTGTAAATTCGTATTCTTTTTATTAAACAAAATTTTAGGATTTGTTTGATTGATATTGCCAACAAAATATGATAGAGTGTCAACATTAAATGGAATGTCTTTTTCTATTGATGGCGTTAAAAGAATAATTTTGTTATTTTTTTGCGAGAGACCTTTATTAAAAGACATTCCATTGTCTATTTTTAAAGATGCTATCGAATATATATTATTCTCTGATTCTTTTATTGTAATTGTAGCTATATATACACCTTTATTGAATAAATGATTTGGGATTATCTGTGTTTAAAAAATATATAAAAAAAGAAAAAACCGTATACGATATAATTAAACCACTGAATATAGATGATTTTTCATATATTCAGTGGTTCTTTCATCAATAACTATCAGTGTATGCTAGATTTATTCGTGCTTATTCGTGTTTGCAGCATGTTTGCGTATAGCAACTGCTAGCATTGCAATATCGGCAGGATTTACACCTGTTATACGGGCTGCCTCGCCAAGATTTGCAGGGCGTATACGATTAAGCTTCTCACGAGCCTCATAACGCACTGTAACTATGCTCATATAATCAAGATCTGGCGGTATAAGCATATTTTCGCTGCGTTGAGTTTGTAATGCCATACGTTCTTCTAACTCTATATATCCACGATATTTTACATTAAGCTCAATCTCTGAAATTACTTCAGGTGGTAGATTTAAAGCTCCTGGTAAAGTAGAATATGTATAATCTGGTTTACACATTTGTGTGGCTAAAGTATCACCCTTAAGCTTTTGAGTATCTAGTCGAGTAAGCTCTGATGAAATAGTGTTTTTATATTTTTCAGTTTCAGATATATACTCTTGAGGTGCTATACCAATTTGTTTTGTATAATCTAATAAACGATAACGTGCATTATTTTGTCGTAATAATAGGCGACGTTCTGCGCGAGAAGTAAACATACGGTAAGGCTCATTAGTTCCTTTAATGGTTAAATCATCAATTAATACACCAATATATGCATCTGTACGAGAAAATACTATAGGGTCTTCAGATTTAATATAACGTGCAGCATTAATACCTGCCATAAAGCCTTGTGCAGCTGCTTCTTCATATCCAGTTGTACCATTTATTTGTCCAGCCATGAATAAACCATGTATACGCTTCGATTCTAGAGAATGATATAAATCTCTTGGATCATAAAAATCATACTCAATAGCATATGCATAAGCATCAAATTCAACATTTTCTAATCCTGGTACAGATCGACACATTGCAATTTGTACATCTTTAGGAAGACTACATGATAATCCATTAGGATATGCAAGGTTAATTGTAGGATCATAAGCCTCTGGCTCAATAAAAACATGATGAGCTGTTTTTTCGGCAAATTTTACTACTTTATCTTCAATAGAAGGGCAATAGCGAGCACCAACACCACTTATATCACCGCCATAAAGAGCTGAATTCTTAAGATTAGAACGAATTATTTCATGAGTCTTTTCTGTAGTATGAGTTAAATAACATGGTGTTTGTATGCTATTTTCTTCCCAAGGATGTCTTATAAAATGTTCCACGTGGAACATTTCTGGTTTAGTATGTGATAATTTATAGTCATTAAATGTTTCATCTAATCTAGGAAACCAACCAATTTGTGTATTATCTAAATGTTCCACGTGGAACATTTGATTATATTTTTTTCTATAATTCCAAGAAAATAGTGGTGTAGGAATATCTCCTGGTTGCACCTGCATTGCATTAAAATCAATTGTATGAGGTCTAAATCTTGGAGGAGTACCAGTTTTTAAACGCGCATGTGCAAATTTTAAATTACGTAATTGATCGGCTAATAAATTAGATGCTGGTTGACCATTACCTCCTCCACTTACAGTTTCGTGGCCTATATGAATAGTACCTCTTAAAAATGTGCCAGCTGTTAATATAACTGTTTTTCCAGAAATATCACCATTACATTTAGTTTTTACACCACCTATAATATCATTTCCATTGAATAACAATGCAACAACTTCATCTGATATAACTGTTAGATTTTGACACTCAGCTACAATTTTTTGCATATATTCAGAGTAAACATACTTATCACACTGCGCGCGATTTGCCTGAACTGCTGCACCTCTGCGTGTATTTAGTACTCTAAATTGAAGTCCTGCAAAGTCAGTTGCACGAGCCATTTCTCCGCCCAATGCATCTAATTCAAAAACTAAATGTGATTTAGCTATACCACCTATTGATGGATTGCATGGCATGGAGGAAATCATCGCTTTATTCATTGTTATAAACAATGTTTGTACTCCAGATCTAGCAGCAGATAATGCTGCCTCTGTACCAGCATGTCCACCTCCAACAACTATAACATCAAATTGACTATCCATATCCGTTTAAATAAAAAATCTAAAATACACAATATTTATATCTACACAAACACAGTAAAATAGTACCATTATCCTATGTAATTTTTCAAGACATTTCACTTTTTATTATATTCAAATTAAGGATTAAAAAATAGATTATTACCTCTATGATAATTTAGTTAAAGTTAGATAGATAAAATACCTCATCAAATAAAATATTTAATCGGAATTAATACTAAATAAAGAGCTTAAATATAAATCAAGTTATTAACATAAAAATATGAATAATGTTAACAACCTGTTAATAACTTTTATTTTATCAATGATTT
>JAZNPC010000094.1:0-18863 GCA_045589455.1 Kiritimatiellia bacterium | reverse complement strand
AACAAATTTTACAATTTATCATAAAAACGCAGAAAATATATCTGCGGTAGAGTTTTTTGTCTAAAAATCAAATTTGCCTCTTTTTTTGCTTGACAGGAATACATACTTGAATATCCGTGTCCATCCGTGTCCATCCGTGTTTTTGAACTTCGCACTTTTCTCCATCACATAAGCAACCCCAGTATTCCATCTCGCGGTTCTAAACTCATCCGTGTCTATCCGTGTCTATCCGTGTTCTTGACCTTCGCACTTCTAGCCACCACACAAGCACATGGGTTGCCCCCACACTAGCGCTTGTAAGTTGGCCTTGCGACAACGAGAGCAAGACCATGTCCAACGTCAAGCGCTAGTGTCGTGCGCTGCGCACACCCCAACACAATCCTGCTAATCCTGCTAATCATGCAAAATCCTGCCAATCCTGTTCCTGCGCGAGAGCGCACTCGCGCGCCCCGCACGCCAATCCTCGCACTTCTAGCCATCACATCAGCACCCCCAAAAACTCATCCGTGAATATCCGTGTCCATCCGTGTTTTTGAAAAAACCCATCCGTGTACCGTTATTTTGTGTCGTTTTCTGACAAAAAATTTTTCAGTTTCTCTATATATATAGTATAGTTTCATGTTGCTATGTTGAATTGATTTGTGGTATTATTTTAAGTGTTATCCTTAAGGAATGAAGTATTCTTTTGAAAAATAAGGTGTTCCATATGAAAATATTCAAAAAATCTTTACAAGTTTTTACAGCAATTTCAATTTTTGCATTGGCATGTGCAAATCTTAATGCAGCTACTGTTACTATTACTCAGGATGATTTGAGTGGAGATCAGAGTCCTGATTTTACTGTATGGCAGACAAAGTTTACAGATAATGGTTATAAAACAATTGCAAAATTATCTGATAATTGGGCTTGTACGAGTGTTCGCATGAGATATGATAGAACATATTTGACTTCAGAATCTAATCTAAGATGCCAATCAGAAATGCCAATGGGTTCAGTATGGTTGATTGCTCGTATAGATGCAAATTCGGATGTTTATTATCAAACATTGAAGGTTGAATTAGGTAAACGATCTGGACGTTTTTGGATTTGGGGTAATCAAATTTTTAATAATTTTCCTCAATATACAAACATAATGTCCACAGCGGAATACACTGCAAATATTTATCATGATGAGAATAATCGTTATCAACTTATTCGCTTTGATTTAAATTTGCCAGAAAACTTTGGATTAAGAATTACTGCACCAGATTCTGATACTACTTCTGAATTAGAAATAAAACAAATCGTCATTGGTCCACCTGTTGCAGAACTTAATATCACAAAGAACGATTTAGAGTATCACCCTGGTTATCCTTCTGTCCTAGATCCAACAGAATTTTTAATTACTACAACACCAATATATACAAATTCACATGTGCTTGCTTCTAATCTTTCTCCAAAAATTTATTGGAGAGAAAATGGTGGTTCATGGCAGTTTAAAGATTTAAAGCGTCGCGGTAGATTTGGTTATAACTACACAAATAGTCTTGTAAATCTTCCTGCTGGAACTGTAGAGTATTTTTATCGCGTAGATTTTGATACACCAACTAATTTTGTGTATAAAATTAATAATGAAAGTGAGATTTCCAATCTTGAGGATTATGCTGATTGGATTGCCGCATCACCTGAAATTGATAATTGCAAAACTATATCCTCAATCAAGTCACCTGCATATTATCCGTATGCAACAGATATGCAGCTATATGATATGACGGTTAACCCTCCTTCATACTATGAGTATCTTGGGTTTGATGTTCGTCGCTTTCGCTCAAAATATGAAAATGTTTCTTTAAGTGTAAGAACAAATGAAACTGCCCTTATATCAAATCTTGCTCCAAGATATGATATGGAGCTAGTAAGCGATTATACTTGGGAAACAGTTATGCATTCCACAAATGCATATGATGTCGGAATTTTTGTTAATCAAATACAAGAGTATCTAGGTGAAACCTCAACAGAGTTTGGAGAGGATAAACATTTAGGTCAATTAGGTGCTGCTGGCAGGCAGCCACCTATGTTTGGTAATGTTGCTACCACAAGTACAAATGGTATTCCACTTGTGACGGACTATAATGGATACATTATGTTCCGCATTTGTACAACAAATGAGCAATATCAAATTCGCCGTGCTGAGTGGCAGAATTTTAATGAGTGGGCTGCAGACGATACATACTTTGATGCAACAAAGGGTTTAATTGGTATCAAGGAATTCACATCTAATCTTGATGGTTGGGATCCAGAAGGCTATGAGTCTTGTGCATTGCCTGTATTTGAAGAAGGTGGCTTTGCAGTAACTAACTCTGGTGAATATACAGAGGTACAAGGTCTTCGCTTCCTCTATACAGAGAGTGCATACGATAGAGTAAAGGACCCTAGCTTTACAGATGGAACTCGTTCTAATGCATATCTAAAGGTTTCCACATACCCAATCGGTATTGTTGAAAGTACATCTACAGTAAATCCAATTGGTTCTGATACTCTTCGTTATCGTACACGTGTTGGCTTTAATGGTGGTAACCCTGCTTACTATAAGAATGGAAATTCTTTCCAGAATTACTCTATTACAGCAAGCTTTACTGCATCAGATATGTCAGATGGTGAGCCATACTATTCTGTTATCGCTTATCGTCAGGATGAAGACAACTATTTTGAATTTCGCCTAACATATAAATCCTATCTCAAGGATGGTGGTGATTTACAAGGCTATGTTCGTGGTGAATTGTGGCAGTGTAAGAATGGTGTTATGTCAAGAGTGCCTAATAAATGGAATGGTAATGATTTTGTTTTGGATAGAGATACAAATTACAAATTCTCCGGTTCAAACATTCGCTATGAAATCACATTGAAAATGGAGCTTAGTGGTAGCACAATTAAACCTTGGGTAAGATATAAGGCGTTTGAAAATAATAACCAAGTAGTTTGGAATACAGATAAAACATATGCAGATTGTACCGTAGCAACAGGCGTTGCTTTAGGAGGTTCATTTGGTGCAGATTGCTCTGATGTTGCAGCTAATGTAACATTTTCTTTTGAAGACCTAACAGAAAATCAACCAAACCAAGCTACCTTTGATGCAGCAATCAAGGGTAATGTTACAACGGATTGGTATCTTGGAGGTGTAATGCCTTCATCTAATAACAAAGTTCGTTGGAATATTAAAACATCATCCTCTTCAAGCTGCACACTAACTCGTAATATTCCTTCTGCTCCATACAAAATCCAAGTATTTAGAAATGGACTAGATGATGATCATATTGCAATCGAAGGTCAAGAAAGACAGTGGCAGGATTTAGCAACTGCAACGGTTGATAGCTTGTCCTACCAGAATGTTGAACATCCAATGCATTTCTGGGATAACGTTTTCTTCCGCATTGTTTCTACCTGCGAAACTGTTGGTGACGGAGATGACGTCAATGATGCATTTATTGCTGTTGATGATATGAAGCTTTACGGTTGGCGTGGTATGGATGGCGTAGATCGTGAAGAAGCAGATACATATGTTTGGACCTACTTGTATGGTATGAAATCTCATTATATGAGCTTTGATAACACATTGTATGAGTTTGCTGTAAGCCGTGCAAATCCAGATGCAGAGCAGTGTCTAGTTTCTCCAGAGATTGATAGCATTGGTGATATGTCATTTACATATCGTGTAACAGGTGGAACAATCAAGTATAAGGTTCAGTATACAACCGATACTGGCGAGTTTCTTTCTTGGACTACTGTTAAGGAGGTTACTGTTGCTCCAACAGATGGTGTAAAAGGTGCTAGCTATTCTTTCCTACAGGCTCTTCCTGGCCGAGCACGTATTTTAATTGAGCCAACAGAATATGATGCAGAAGGAAATATGATTGGTGGAAGCCATCCAGATGCTGTAATTTGGATTGATGATGTAATTCTTCGTAACTACCCAATTGAAGGTGTTACAAGCTATTGGTCTGGCTATAACGTTCTTGTTTCTCCATTAACAGATGATAAAAAGTTTGATCTCGGAGATACAACTAAGAAGTCAACTGTTCTTAATAACTCAACAACAGAGAATACCGTTAATGGTAAACCACTACCAGATGATAATCCAAATATCGAGTCTCCAATAAATGTTGCTGGTATTGGTGAAATTTGCTTCTGGTATCGTCACTTCGAAGACAATCCAACTCTTCCTGGTAAAATCTCTATTCAGGTTGCCCCTGAGGAGGTTGACGAAGAAACAGGTCTTCGTGAGTGGAAGACAATTGGTGTCGGTGATTTAAATCCTTCTGCAAGCAATTATGAAGAGCAAAAGGCTATGCTACAAGGATTAAGTAGTATTACCACAAACAAGTGGACATACTTTAAGGTTGAAGTTTACGATACAGAAAATAAGATTTTCCGTATTGTTTCAGATCTTGGTAATTGTGGCAGAGTGATGATTGATAATATTCTTATCACAGAGCCAGTTCGCTCATCCGTTGAGGTTGGTGAGGTGATATTTGTTCCAAATGATATTCCTCTTTATACCGATAAGGTTGGTATTAATGTACGTTTGGCAAATTATCAGATGGATCCAACAGATATTAAGGTTGAGGTTTCATACGTTGCTTCATCAAACAAATGGGGTGTAGCAAATTGGAATAATAATTCAACTCCAAATGTCGTACGCACTTGGTTGAAACAGGATTCTGAGGATCCAACACTCTACGTGATGGATGAAGCATATTATGTTCCAAAACAGGATATTGACACTGTAGTTCAATATGATATTTGCATTTACTACAATGGTATCTTTGCTTCTCCAATTTACTACCATACAGCATTTGAAAATCCTGAGTGGTACTATCCAGTTGATTTGAATAAGCAATATGCAAATCCTGAGGATATTACATCAAGCTCACCATACTTCTTTGTTCTTTCTTGCACAACAAATGCAGTACGAATCAATGAGTTCTATCCAATTGATGATCTTGATTTATTGCCAAATCAATTTGTAGAATTGATTGGCCCTAAGCATACACCTATTGGTGGTTGGACAATTGATTTCTATGGTCATAATCTAGATGGTGTAAGATTAAGTGATGATCCTGCATACACTGCCGTATTCCCATCCTCTGCAGCAATTGGTGGAACTCCACCACTAGCTAGCGGTGAAAAGGACAAGGGCTGGGGCTTCTTTGTTCTTGGAAATAGCGCTATAACAGATCGTGATATGTGGCTATTCCCAGATGAGAATGGCGAAAATGGCGATTCCGAGGATGTCTGGTTAGATGGCGCAACAAGTAGAGACTATGGTGCAATGGCATTGAAGCGGAGCATGGGTGCTTATGCAGATTGTGTTATTTGGGGTGGTGGAACAGCTAAGAAATCTAATGGTAATTACCAAAAAGCAGCTGTAGAAGACTTCGTAAATGAAGGCTTTAAGATTCTAATAAATTCTGCACCTGGTGGACAACTCATTGCAAATACAGCAAAGTCAGAAACAGATTTGTATTGGAGAACTGTTCATTCGGCTTATGCAACCGTGGGTGCATACAACCACTACAATCAGAATGTGGCAATACCATACGTTTCTAGCTCATCAGAGCCAACAACTCCTCCAGAAATTGGAATTTCAATCGTTGATATGATTATTAGCGATGATTCTACTGAGGTTGAGTTCATCTTTAAGCTTTGGTCAACAAATGGTATCGCTGTTGATTCTTCCGATTTTACATGGTATATCGAAAGTGCAACAACACTTGATTTTGCAGAGCCTACACGCCATGAGATTGTTGGTGAAACAATCACAGCAGAAGCTGATGGTTCAGGGGCAGCATATTCTGTAATTCTTGATCTTTCAGATGCAGATACTGCAAGATTCTTCAAGATTATCGCAGTTCCAACTCTCTAATTTTAAGATTGTCAAAAACACCACTTTAAGATTAGAGAATAGGGAATAACGAATAGCAAATAACATAGGTAAATTTTGTTTAATAATTATGAATAAGCTTGAAGAATGGGAGGGGCGCCTTTATACGCTCCTCCGTGAAATTGATGGTGTGCTTGAGGATAAATATGGAAAGCTTTATCCTCTACATCCAGCAAGACCCGAAAGAGGCGAAACAGCAAATCCACAATACGATGGGCTGTTTCGCATTACCGCATCATACTCCGCTGGTTATGGCTCAAAGCTAGGCCCAGGATATATCTTCCGAGTAGAGGTAGTAACATTCGAAACTGTTCCAGATGAGGAACGACTAAAATTTGAAACTGAAGCTATGCAAATGGCAGAGGAAGGATTGAAAAAAGTTTTTCCTGAGCGTGAGCTCTCAGTTGCCCGTGATGGGAATGTGATAAAAATTTATGGTGATTTATCTTTATAAATTTAAAAACAAAAGGACAAACAATAATGAATATTTTAGTTACCGGTGGTGCAGGCTATATTGGAAGCCATACATGTGTTGAAGCAATTAATGCGGGCTACACAGTTACTGTATTTGATAATCTTTCAAATAGCTCTGAGGAGTCACTAAATCGTGTCGAAAAAATCACAGGTGTTCGCCCTCGTTTTGTAAAGGGAGATATTTGTGATAGAGCAGCAATGGCAGCAGTTTTTGATTCTGAAAAGTATGACGCTGTAATTCACTTTGCTGGTCTAAAGGCAGTTGGTGAATCTGTCGCTAAGCCATGGGAATATTATGACAACAACATCACTGGCACTTTGATTTTGCTTGATGAAATGCGTAAGCACAATGTGTTTAATATGGTGTTTAGCTCCTCCGCAACAGTTTATGGAAATCCTGAGACTGTGCCACTAACAGAGGATTGCCCTCTATCAGCTGTTAGCCCTTATGGTCAGACAAAGCTATGGCTTGAGGATATGATGCGTGCTATGTCAGCTGCAGACTCTCGCTGGCACACAATTCTTCTTCGCTATTTTAACCCAGTTGGTGCACACCCAAGTGGCTTGATTGGTGAGGACCCTTCTGGCATCCCAAATAATCTAATGCCATATATTACACAGGTTGCGGTCGGCCGCCTAAAGGAGCTAAGCGTTTTTGGTAATGACTATCCAACCCGTGATGGCACATGTATTCGAGACTACATTCATGTTTGCGATTTAGCTGAGGGTCATATTGCTGCACTTAAGAAGGTTGATGAGCTCCAGGGTTGCACCGCTATTAACCTTGGTTCAGGCAATGGCTATTCTGTTCTTGAATTAGTTCATGCATTTGAAAAAGCAATTGGCCGCCCACTTCCACACAAAATTGCTCCTCGCCGTCCAGGCGATGCAGAGCAGTGCTATGCTGATGCTTCTCGTGCATACGAATTGCTTGGCTGGAAAACAAAGCGTGGTGTTGATGAGCTATGTGCAGATGCTTGGCGCTGGCAGTCTATGAACCCAAATGGCTACAAAAAATAATATATAGCAATTTTTGACTAAGGAGTTTTATGAAAAAGCATTCATTACGTTATCGTCAGGTGCATCTTGATTTTCACACCTCAGCTGTAATTGAAAATATTGGTAAGCAATTTAGTAAGGAGCAGTTTCAGGCTATGCTCAAAAAAGGGCATGTTGATTCTGTGACTGTATTTTCTAAGTGCCATCATGGTCTAAGCTACCACCCAACAAAGGTTGGAGCAATGCACCCTCATTTGTCATTTGATTTACTTGATGAACAAATCAAGGCTTGCCGCGAGATTGATGTTAAGTGCCCAATTTATCTTTCTGCAGGTGTTGACCAATATGCAACCTATGAGCATCCAGAGTGGCGTGTTGTAATAAAGAATGGTAAATGCTGTGGCTGGGTAAATGGAAGTGAAAATTCTGCAGTGACAGCTGGCTACCATGTAATGTGCTTTAATTCTCCATACCTAGATTACCTTTGTGCACAAATTCGCGAGGTTGTAGAAAAGTATCCAGATGCAGATGGAATTTTCCTTGATATTGTTGGTATTCAGCAATGCTATTGCCCACATTGTATAAAATCAATGCGTGCACTTGGCCTTGACCCAGAGAAGGATGAGGATGTATTGAAGCATTCACATATCGTTCTTGAAAAATATTTGAAGGCAACTTGTGAAGCAGCAAAGGTCACAAACCCAGATATGCCAATTTTCCACAATGGCGGAAATATTGTTCCAGGTGGACGCCATATTCTAAAGTATTTCTCTCACCTAGAGATTGAATCACTTCCTACTGGTGGTTGGGGCTATGACCATTTCCCTCTATCTGCAAAATATGTTGAGCAGCTAGGCTTTGATTACCTAGGTATGACAGGAAAATTCAATACCTCATGGGGTGAGTTTGGTGGCTTTAAGCATCCTAACGCATTACGCTATGAGTGTGCTGCTATGATTGCAAATGGTGCAAGATGCTCGATTGGAGATCAAGGTCATCCAGAGCTCGCTTTGGATGAGACTACCTACTCAATTATCGGAGCAGCATACGAAGAGGTTGAGAAAAAGGAGCCATGGTGTGTTGGCACAAAGAATGTCGCAGATGTTGGCTTGCTTCTAGTAGAATCTCAAAATTATGGTATTACAGATAAAAATAAGCTTGTCCCAATCCGTCATACAGATATAGGTGCTTCTCGCGTGCTTCTTGAAGAGCATATTCTATTTGATGCACTTGATATGGAGTCTGATTTTAACAAATATAAGCTTCTTGTTATCCCTGAGCTCCTTTACATAACTCCGGAATTGAAGGAACGCCTAGATACCTATGTCGCTAACGGAGGAAAGCTTCTATTTGCTGGAAAATCTGCTTTTGATAAGGAAGGCAAAAATCTAATGTTTGATATTGGTGCAGAGTATGAGGGTGAGTCTGAATATCCTATCGACTTTGTGCTACCAAAGGAGGAATATCGTCCAGAATTTCAAACTACTCCTTATGTAATGTACACACGCCCTCAGCGTATTCGTGTTACAACAGGTGAAAGTCTAGGTGATATCTACGATCCATATTTCAATCGTAGCTTTAATCATTTTAGCTCTCACCAGCACACACCAAATCTTCCAACTCCTTCAGGCTATGCTTGTGGCGTAATGAAGGGCAATATTGCTTATCTAGCACATAAGAGCTTTATCCAATATTATGTCCATGGCTGGGTTGTTTATAGAAAGTTTATTGGTAATGTGATTAAGAAGCTTTTGGGTAATTCAACTGTTGAATTTACAAATCTTCCTTCTTCTGCGCGTTTCACATATCGTTCACAGCCAGCAGAAAATCGTAATGTGCTTCACCTTCTATATGCAGAAAAGTCTCTTCGCGGCAATTGGGCATTTAATGGAGATTGCTCTGGAGGACAGACAGCTCCTCGCGAGGTAATTGAGGATATTTCTCCTATATATAATATAGGTGTGCGCGTGAAGGCAGAAAATGTAAAGAGTGTTCGCCTCGCTTTGTCTGGTGAAGAGCTTGCATTTACTGCAAAGGATGGTTGGGTAGAGTTTACAGTTCCAAAGGTGGATTGTCACGAAATGGTTGAAATTAATTTTTAATCATAAAAGTATTTAATAGTTGATACTTCTAAAAGGAGTAATTATGAAAATTAAAGCAATAGCCGCTGTTTTTCTTTCTGTTTATTCTGTATTATCAGCAACAGAATTTGATATTACTGCTTATGAAGCAGAACTAGATAATCTCGCTACTAAAAGAAAAACAGAAAATCCAAATTTAATTACAGAGCGTGGTATTTGTATCGATTTGGAGAAAAAGGAAATTATTCTTGATGCTGTAAGCACAGATATTACAGAAAATGGAATATGTGAATTTGCCATAATTACTCTTAATAGTGGTCATGACTATGAAGCATTATTTAAGGTATATGCAACACCAACTCGAATTTCTAAATCAATAGAATTATTGGGAACGAAAAGAGGTCGTTCAGTAGATTATTCTTCCCTTTGTTTTTGGTCAAAGGGAGAACACTATACTGTTTCAGTTAAATATAAAGGAGTAGAACATCCAATTACCGATTATATTTTTAATGCAGAGATTGGTAAAATTATGGATCCAATTACATTTATTTATACCAGTGATAAATGGAGGGTCTCAGAATCTGGAGAAGAAATTTCTGCGGTAGAATCTGAGGGGCCTGGTTCTATTATCCCAATGTATAATGAAACTATATCTGTTTTTGATATTCCCAAAAATGCTCCTCAAGGACATGCATATGAAAAATCTCTTGTAAGTAATAATGTAATAGGAAAAGAGGGAGAGAGAGTAGAAATTATTCTTCGCCCAGAGAATCGTTCCGAACTTACATCTGTTCGTAATAATGACATTGAAGTAACCTTAACCACAAAAGGAATTGTTGTTAATTCAAACGAGCCAATCTCTCCTATGGATTTTGTTGATTACCTAACGGAGAAAAACAAACAAAAACAAGATACTTATGCTCAAATTTTATATTCTGAAGACGTTGCTCTAACAGACATTTCTAATTTTGCTACTCTTATAGAAGGATTAGAAAGAAAAGGTCTAATTAAGGTAGAAGCTCCTAAAAATTTAATTTACTATAAAGCATTTTTACCTCAAGAGGCTTGGTTGAAGCGTTCTAATAGATTAGCACAACCACTAGAAATACATTTAGGAAAACATGAAAATGTAATTACAAAAAAAATAGTTGCAATAAAAGAAATCTGGCCAGAGGCATCGGATAGCATATATCCAATTTTAGAACCAAAAGAGTATTCTATATCATCTGAGACAAAAATAGAGGAGCTAATTGTAGAGGCAGAAGCATGGAGACTGGATACAACATTAGATGATCCTGTATTCTTAAAATATATAAATTCAAGAAATGCACCATTGCTTGTTTTTGCTCCAACAAACTTAACCTTTCAGGAATTGCAAGCAGAATTAAAACCTCTGCAAAAAACACATAGTAATATTTTTATTTTTATCGGAAAACAAATTATAGAATAATAGAAAGGGTCATATTATGAAAAAAATAATTGTATTTTTTGTTGCAATTTTTGCATTAGTATTTAATGGAAAAGCAGAGCTTGTTGAGTATTGTGCTATTCGTGTAAAAAGCATAAATGAAGTCAGCAATGTTGCTACTGCTATAGGTACAGATTTACAGCTTGGTATTGTGGCATACTGTGTGCCAATGCTTTTAGCCCAAGCAATATCAGAAAATTTCATAACACCAGCTTTGGATAAACCTCTGACAGGATATGTTTATGTAGATGAAGAAAAGGAAATTACAGATTCTGAAGAATTTGAACCTGATGCTTTTGTTATTTGTATCCCTTATGTATCTGCTAAGGAAGAGGTAATTTCTAAACTTAATGTTGAACTTATCAATGAAGAAAAGCAACTTTATTCTAATGCAGAAGATTATTTTGTTGTACTAAAGGATGGATATGCAATCTTCAGTAATAAACAGAAATTATGTGAGAACATTGCTGCATCAAACGGATATGATTTTAAGACTTCACTAAAGGCAGATTTGGTTACAATTTCTCAACGCAGTGATTCTATCGGTGAGATTTCTTTTAGCCCAGAAGAAATTGAAGAGATGGAGTTTGAAGGTGCTCCAAAATCATTGAAGAAGGTTTTTGTTTCCGTAATGAAGACTGCTTTTGATGTAATAAACACATATAAAACATCAGAAGTTGGTTTAACATATAAAAAGGATTTAGGACTGATTTTAGAATCTATCACACGCATTGATAAAACAACAGAGTATGGCAAACTATTAGATTCCCATTCTTCATTTGTTTCTATTGATGAAGCTGTAAAAATCAAATCTAACAGTTTGTTTTCTGGTATAATTAAAGAAAATAAATTTGAGAAGCGCATACTTAATCAATTAATTTCTGCATTGGCAATGACTCAGTCAGAATTTGATGAGATTTATACAGAATTATTAAAGAAAGAAGAAATTACTAATCTTTTCTCTTCCCTTAAAGAAGAAGGTATGAATGTCAAATTGTATGAAGGTATTAAGAAATTTGCAAATGATACCTACGCTGTTAGTGAGGCTATGGAAGAGGTTTGTTTTGATATTGATATAACAGAAAATAATAATTTAATATTAGTAGAAAAAACAACATATAAGAATGGCTTTGATATTTCTCCTTATGAAAAAGCATCATATAAGGTAATTCTTGATATATATAATTATGTATTAGAGAAAGCCGATTATAAGCCAGCATCTCCTTTGGTTGCACTTATGAATCCATTAGCAGTTAATTTCAATTTAAAAGCAGCATTGAATGAGGTTAAAAAGAATTCTTCTGAAAGCGAAATTGAAGAGATGGATGAATGTCTTGCAGTTGCTAAGTCTGTTAATATTACTATCCCAGACAGCTATACAATGCAAACTTTTATTGAGGGTAAAGAAACATATTCATATATTGCTCCTGAATCAATGGATGTTGCTCAATTAAAGGATAAATTTGAAGAAACAAAATCAAATGAATTTATTCGTTCCGCAATGACAAATATTTCTGACAATAAACCTTATGCTGTAATGCAGATTTCTCCTGCAGGTTTATTTAATAAGTTTTATAATATAGCAGCAACTTTAATGGGGGGAGAAGATGTTCTAAAAGAGGCAGGACTTATCCCTAGCAAGCAATCTGATGCCATTGTTTTTGTAAATGGATTTGCAAATAATGATAGTATTTATGAGGGTGTTGTAATTGGTAAGGATACATTACTTTTAATTGCAAATCTTGCTACATTTTCTATAAATGAAGTCATCATGTATGAGTGTGAATATTATCAGGAAGATACTCCTCCACAAGAATATGAAGAGATTGAGTTTATTGAAGAAACCTGGGACGAGGCTGAGTAATCCTACACCCTTTGATTATAACTCATTTGAGCAAGAATATTAGATGATACGCATTACTGTAAAGGATCTCGCAGTTGTTGAACATGCAGAGATTGAATTTAAAGAAGGACTAAATACCGTAACTGGTGAAACAGGTGCAGGAAAGTCTGTGTTAATCGGTGCTATAGATTTGCTTACTGGTGGTCGTGCAGATAAGAGTGCTATCCGCCATGGAGCAACACAAGCGATAGTTACTGCAGAAATTGATTTGTCTGCAGAAACAGAAAAAGCAATTGCTCCAATTCTAGAAGAAGCAGATATTTCCCCTTGCGAGGGTTCGCTTTTACTTTTGAAGCGAACCATTTCCTCTACAGGTACTGGCCGTTGCTCTGTTAATAGCTGTCCTGCAACAGCAGGACTTCTTGCAAAGCTTGGTGCACATCTTGTTGATATGCATGGTCCACATGATAATCAATCCTTGCTTAATCAATCCTTTCAGCTTGATGCAATTGATTCCTATGGCCATTGCCAAAAGGAGCGAGAAGAATTTTCTTTAATTTGGGAGCAGCGTAAAGCAAAGCTTGCAGAGCGAGAGGAGCTTTTTGGCACAGCCGAAGCAACAGAACGTGAGCTTGATGTTTTAAAATATCAGATTGAAGAAATTGAAGCAGCAAAGCTTTCTGAGGATGATGGTGAGCCACTTATTGCAGAATATACAGAAGCATCAAATGCTGCTAGAATTATTGAACTCGCAAATGGTGCATTAGCTGCTTTAACCGATGATAATATGGCAGCAACAAATTCTGTTGCTGCTGCAATTCGTCTAATTGATGAAATGAATACTCTTGGCTCATCAAATGCAGAGGATTGGTCTGAGGAAGCGAAGTCGATTTCTATTCAAATTTCTGAGCTTGCAAAAAATATTGCAGATGTTGCTTCACGCTTAGACATTTCACCAGATAGAATCCAATGGTTAGAGGATAGAGTAAATTTAGTTGAGCGCTTAAAATCTAAATATGGAAAAACACTTGATGCGGTTTTAGACTTTTATGAAAAGGGAAGCACACGGCTAGCAGAGCTTTCTTCTCGCGGAGAGCGCGCAGAAAAAATTGATGCAGAAATAGAAGCACTTTCTTCTCAACTAAATGCTGCAGGAGCAAAGCTACATGAAAAGCGTAGCTCAGCAGCAAAGCTTCTTGCAAAGGCCGTATCAAAGGAGCTAGCTGATTTAGGCATTGCTCAAGCAGCATTTACAATTGAATTAAAAGAGGGAGAAGGTCCAACAGGCTTTGATGTGGCAGAGTTCGGCTTTACTCCAAACCTTGGCGAGCCAGAACGTCCACTAAGAATGATTGCTTCAAGTGGTGAAATTTCTCGCGTGATGCTTGCACTTAAAACATCACTCGCTGAGCATGATCAAATACCAATTCTTGTATTTGATGAAATTGATGCTAATATCGGTGGAGAAATTGCTCATACAGTTGGTAAAAAGCTTGCCCACGTTGCCAAGACTCATCTAGTAATTTGCATTACACACCTTCCTCAGGTGGCAGCGTGTGGAACAACACATTTTGCTGTGGCAAAGTCTGTTGCTGATGGAAGAACATCAACCCATATTGATGTGCTCTCGCAAGAGGAGCGTGTTGAAGAGCTTGTGCGTATGCTTGGTGGGGCAGGGCTAACCTCTGTGACAAAGGACCACGCACGCGAGCTATTAAGCTCAGCACACTAAAACGGATTTCTAATAACAAATTAATTTATAAAAACAATATTTCCAAAAAGGAGAAAACAATGGCTAAAAAGATGAAAGCAAGTGATGAATTGAGAATTGGCGTACTAGGTGCAGGTGGTCGTGGATGGCTAGCTTCTCTAGCACATAAGCCAGGTGAAGGCTCACGCGTGGTGGCACTGTGCGATATCCGCAAGGAAGCCTTTAAGGGCTGGGAGGATGTTCGCAAAAGAGAAGATAATGCACCAAAAATGTATTGCTGTGAGGATTATCGCCGCGTACTAGATAGAGATGATGTTGATGCAGTATTTATCACAACACCAGACTATTGTCATGAGGAAATGGCTCTTGCCGCAATCGAGGCAGGAAAGGCAGTTTACCTAGAGAAGCCAATGGCAATTACAATTGAGGGTTGCGACAAAATTTTGCGTCTAACAAAGGAAAAGAAGGCTCGTCTATTTGTTGGTCACAATATGCGTCATATGGCATTTGTCACAACAATGAAGCGTTTGATTGATGAGGGTGCAATCGGTAATCTTCAGACAGTATGGTGCCGCCACTTCATTAACTATGGAGGTGACGCATACTTTAAGGATTGGCATTCAGAGCAGAAGAACACAACAGGACTTCTTCTTCAGAAGGGTGCACATGATATTGATGTTATTCATTGGCTTTCTGGTGGCTACACAAAGCGCGTTATTGGTATGGGTAAGCTTTCTGTTTACAATCGTTGCAAGAATCGCCGCTCTCCTGATGAGCTTGGTTGTGCACGTTTTGATGATAAGCATTGGCCACCACTTTCTCAGACCGGTATTTCACCTGTGATAGATGTTGAGGACTCAAGCACAATTATGATGCAGCTAGACAATGGAGTCACAGCAAACTATATGCAGTGCCAGTATGCTCCTGATGCTTGCCGTAACTATACCTTTATTGGTGATGAGGGCCGCATTGAAAATATCACAGAGACAAAGATTGCTATTTCTCGTTCTCGCCACGGCTGGGGTGAGCAAGATGAGATTATTCGCGTAATCAATGGCTATGACCTACATGGTGGTGCAGACCCACTAATTGTTGATTCCTTTGTTAAATATGCAAAGGGCTTAGCAGGAGCAGGAGTAAATTCACCATTGGCAGCAAGAAACTCAGTTGCAACTGGCGTCATGGGAACACGCTCAATTCGTGAGGATAACATGCCGTTTGATGTTCCTCCAGTTGATGCAGACATTTTGAAGTACTTTTCAAAATAATGCAAACAAAAATAAATTTTAATTTATAATTATTTTGTAAGTAGGAGAAATTTATGGCAAAAGATACAGTTATTGATTCCCATATCCACATTATGGGTTGGTATGACAAATTGGGAAATTATTTTATCGATGGCCTAGAGCACTATCGTAATAAATTTGGTTTGAAAGCAATCAATCTTGCTGCTCTTCCAGCAGGAGACATGAATGTTTCTAACAACATCATCCAAGCAGTTTATAAGCATGTAAACAAGAATACCTTCGCACATGGTGGAGTCACATATCACAAGTATCCTGTGCCTGACCAAATGCCAGAGGGAATGGATTTGGTCACACAGTATCATGAGCTTATGGAAATTGGCTTTGATGGTATTAAGATGCTTGAGGGTAAGCCAAGCCACCATAAGATGATTGGTCGCGATATGTCAGATAGCTTCTATGATCCATTTTTTGCTGAATTAGAGAAGGATCAGACACACTTAATTTTCCATGTAAACGATCCAGAGGAATATTGGGATAAAAGCAATCCAGATGTTGAAAGATTAAGACAACTTGGTTGGTTCTATGGTGATGGCGATTATGCTTCTTATGAAGAAGTAGTTCGTCAGACCTTTGCAATTCTTGAGCATCACCCTAATCTTTGCGTAAACTTTGCCCACTTCCTATTCTTCTCTGGCTGCCCAGAAAAGCTAGAAGAGGCATTTGCAAAGTATCCAAATATGGGTGTAGATATAACTCCAGGAGGAGAAATGTATCTAGGCTTTGATGCTAGGTTTGAATATTACAAGGAATTTTTCACAAAATATTCAGAGAGAATTCAATTTGGTACAGATATTGTTCCAGGAAGCCACGAATCTCAGGAATGGTTGTATGACCGTGTTTACCGTTACATTGCCACAGAAGAAAAGTTCCAAGGCTTTGCAAATAGAATTCACACGGGCTTCAACCTCCCTCAGGAGGCTAAGGATAATATCCTTTATAAGAACTTTGAGCGTACAGTTGGTGAGACACCAAAACCAATCAATACAGCAGCTCTATTAAAGTATATTGAAAAATATCGCTGCTTAATGCCTGAGAAGGATGCTATTGAGGTCGATAAAGTTATAAAGGAATATCTATAACCCCAAATTTGGTAAAAAATGGTAAAATTAGCATTACATATGCAAAAAAAATGAAAAATATTTGTTTTTTTATGAAATAGGGTTGACTAATAACTTATATAAGTACTATAATTTAACAGAAAGTTGGGATAGGTACACAACTTTTTTAGTCGTAATTAACTAACTAATAAACACGAAAATAGGAGCGAGAACATGAAATTCTCTAAAATTCTAACAACTGCAATGATGTCAGCAGTTTTAGTAGCTTCTTCAAGTGCATTGGCAACTGAGACTTCTTGGTGGTCAATGGACTTTGATGGACTAGCTATTGAAGAGGGTGGCACATTGACAAATGCATTGAATGCTGCTTATGCAACAACTCAGAATGGTTGGTGGACATCTGAAGAGGGTGATCTTACAACATTTGAGAGCGACAAGCTAAAGCTAAACACACAGGGTACAGATCTAACCTGGACACCTAATGCAGATAACGATACAACAGCTATCACATACATTGATGCAGATGTAACATTCGTTGGTTCAGATACTGCTCCAACAGTTTCAGAGACAGATGTTCACACAGCTGTTTATCTAAAGAACATCGCTGATGAAACAACTGGCGAAGTTACAAACAGCGTTCTATGCGCATGGGGTCGTACAGGTCAGGATGCTGCTTCTTGGGTTGAGCTAACAGGCGCTACTCTAGTTGATGGTCAGACATATTCTCTACGCATTATGCTTGAAGGCGAAGATTTGTCTTTCTTTATTGATGATACACAAATGACAACACTTGCTGGAGCAACTGCTATTCTATCAGCTAAGGATGGTTCAGAAGGCGAAGTTAACTCTGTTTCTTTCCGCGGTACAGGTTTTGTAGATAACTTTGCTGCATCTCAGGAAGCTGCTGCTGTAATCGAGACTGCATCTATCGTTGGCGACAAGGTTTTCTTGGACAATGTTGATGTAACAGCTGACTGGTCATATGAGTTCTACTTGAATGAAGAGTATAATGGTCAGACTGTTCAACTAACAGGTAATGCTTATAATACAGCAACAATTTGGAATATTGCAGCAGATCCAGCTACAGCAGAAGAGCTTGGTCCAATCGCAGCTATTAAACTTGTTTCTGATACACAGTCATTTGAGATTGTTTACGATAGTACAACAGGTACATTCTCTGGCGATGCAACTCTATCTGTAAATCCAATTGCTGATGAGTATGGTACAATGTATGAGGTTTATGTTGATACTGATGAGCTAGTTGCTGATGCACAGTATACTCTAGAGTTCTACTATGGTGAGTACACACCATCAGAGGAGCCAGATCCTGAGCCAGTTCAGCTAGGCACACCATCTGTAACAGCTGCAACAACAGAAACAGCTGTAACTCTAACATGGGATGCAGTTGCTAATGCAACAGGCTATGATGTAACCTTCAATGGTACAACAACAACAGTTACTGAAACAACATTCACAGCTTCTAACCTAACAGCTTCAACAGATTACTCATACTCTGTAGTTGCTAAGGGCGATGGCGTGAACTACACAGATTCTGCAGCAGCATCAGGTACAGCTACAACAGCTACACCTGCTGAGCCAGAGCCAGAGTTCGCACCAGTTGCTGTAGCAGCTATCGCAATCGATGGCACAACAGCTACACTAACAATCGAAGGCGAGTACACAGAAGTTAAGGTATTCTTCTGCGAGACACTAGGTGGCGAGTGGGTAGAGGTAGAAGCAACATTTGCTGATGGCGTTGCTACAGTTCCTGCTACAACAGCTACAGGCTTCTTCAAGGTAGAAGCAAAATAAGTTGAATTAATCAAAATTAATTCTAACTAAAACAAAAAGGCGTCCTTCGGGGCGCCTTTTTTATGTATGACGGGCATGTCATAGTTCTATGGTGAAAGTCCAACGGGGGGTAGTTACCGACCAACCCAATAGCGACTCCCAAGGTTTATGTTGCGAGGCATAGGCGAGAAGAAGGGATAGCGAAATCGTA
>JAZNPC010000093.1:0-4124 GCA_045589455.1 Kiritimatiellia bacterium | reverse complement strand
TGCTACTTCGCACGCGCTAAGTTAGAAACCCACAAAAGGATTATACTACCTCAATAAAAGTTTTTGCAACTAAACGCACCACTCCCCATGGGGAGTCACTTATAGGACAAAATTCTCTTTTTGCAACTAAATGCACCTTTTCCCATAGAAAACTTTGTGTTTTTACGAAAACCCCTTACTTTTAAAATATTTATGCAACTCTAATCCCTGTCGCACGACTAAACGCACCAAAACAGGTGCATTTAGTTTTGCAAATAACAAACTAAAGATTTGTTGGCTTTGGAAAACTTACTGTTGCAAAATTTTGAGAAAAATGATAATATGAAAAACCAATTTTACCAACAATAGTGCACAAAAAGGTACAATTATAAAATGAATGTTAAACTTCTAGAAGCAGCAAAGGCAAAACAGCCAAGTATCCCAGTCCTAGTGAATATGGTTTCTATCCGCGTAAAGCAGCTAGCAGCTGATTTCCGCCCTTTAGTAAAGCCAGATTCTCCAGATTATGACTTTCTTGACATCGCACTAAGAGAAATCGCTGAAGGCAAGTTAATTGCTCAGGTTGATTTTGATGCTTTGGAGCGTAAGAACAATAAGTAATTTATGGCAGCCAGTGATAAAAGCGCTGGCGGCCGTATATATCTTGCCCGGAACCGCAAAGCGCTACATGACTACAATGTAGTTGAAAAAATAGAGGCTGGAATTCAGCTTCTAGGCACAGAGGTTAAGGTGGTTAGGGCAGGCGAAACTAGTCTTAATGGAGCTTATGCACAAATAGACAAGGATAATCAGGTCTATGTGTGCCATATTACTATCCCCCCATATGACTTTGGTAATCGTTTTAATCACGATTCTCTAAGAATCCGTAAGCTTTTGCTCCACAAGAATGAAATTCGCCGTCTAAAGGCTTTTGTGGAGCAAAAGGGTAATACCCTTATACCATTATCAATATACCTTGTTCGTGGTAAAGTGAAGATTGAGTTAGGTGTATGTAAGGGTAAAAATCAGGTTGATAAGCGCGAAACAATTCGTCGCCGTGATGCTGATCGCGAGGCTTCTCGCGCTATGAGTAACGCCTATAAACGTTAAGCGTATGAAAATATTTTCACATCCATCTGAATTAGCTGCAACAACAAAAAAAGTTGTTTTTGCTGCTGGTTTTTTTGATGGTGTTCATATTGGTCATAGAAAGCTTATTCAAGAGGCTCAAATTATTGCGCGCGAACAAGGGGCAGAACTCTGTATATTGACCTTTGACATACACCCATTGTCAATTGTAAAACCAGAATTTAGTCCTAAATTAATAACACCATTAGCTTTGCGTTTGGAGCTATTAGAGGCTTGTGGGGTAGATGGATGCTTGCTTCTTCCTTTTACAAAGGAATTAGCTCAAACCTCACCAGAGATTTTTTGTGAGCAATGCTTCTCTTATTGGTATGAAGAAGGAAGACATTGTACAGTTGTATCTGGGCCAAATTGGAGATTTGGGCATAAGCAGGCAGCTTCAATCCGCGATGTCGAAGCTCTTACAAAGAATCAAGTTTCTTCACATATTGTAGATGGCGTAGAGTATAATTCTGTATTAGTTTCAAGTAGCCGCATTAGACAAGCATTGCTTGCTGGGGATTTACAAAAAGCAAACACGATGCTTGGCTACAATTATACAATTTGTGAAAGCTCTATTCCTGAACGTGGAGTGGGAACAGAAATTGGCTTTCCAACTGCAAATATTACTTTTTCAGGTGAAGTGCTCCCACCCAATGGAGTTTATGCCACACGTGTGACCCTGCCACGCGAGATTGTGGCAGAGTCTGCCTCAAATGTATACTTTGCAGTAGCAAATTTAGGCTTTCGTCCAACCTTTCCCGATGCTCGCCCAGATTCTCCAGTGCTTGAGCTTCATCTCTTGGATTATGATTTACCAATTTCATTACATGGAATTAATCTACATGTTGAGCTTATTGAGTTTATTCGTGGAGAGCAGAAATTTGATTCGCCAGCAGACCTTGTGCAACAAATTAAGCAGGATATTATGAAGGCAAGAGAGATTGCTGCCGCATTAGACAAATAAGGAGTTTTATATGAAATCACCAAAAGAAATCGCATTAGATAAGAAAATTTTAAAGCTAGTTAAGCCATATCCTCAGGCATTGGGGTTTGTGAAAGCGCTAATGGAGGATGAGGAACTACATGAGCTTCAGGAATATGCAAATGTAGTATCAATCCGTAGATTGGGCTTTAATGATCATGGTCCAGTGCATATGCGTGAGGTTGCTGTTAATGCATTAACAATGCTTGAACTATTGCGTAAAGCTGGTGTAAAGACGAGCCTTGAAGAGGATGAGGCTGGTACCTATGAGATGAGCGTATGTGCTGTATTTGCAGCTGCATTTATGCATGATTTAGGTATGTCAGTAGGCCGTGCAGAACACGAAAAGATGTCCTGTATTCTTGCTATGCCAATCCTAGATAGAATTCTCACTGCGCTGTTTCCAACTCACGAGCGCGTAGTAATTAAGGCTTTAACAATAGAGGGAATTACTGGGCATATGGCTACCCAGCGTATACACTCTGTAGAGGCAGGTTTAATATTAATTGCAGATGGTTGTGATATGGAGAGAGGTAGAGCTCGCATTCCTTTAGCAATTAATACAGAGCCAAAGGTTGGCGATATCCATAAATATTCTGCAAATTCAATTTTGCGAGTAACAATCTCAGAGGGTGAAGAAAAGCCTATCAAGATTGATGTTAATATGGATGCAGATGTTGGTTTCTTCCAAATTGAAGAGGTGCTTATCCCTAAGGTCAGCTCAAGTCCAATAAAATGCCATGTCGAGCTATATGCTGGTGTGAATGGCGACCGCAAGCGCTATATGTAAATAAAGAAGCTAGCCATCATTAAATTTCCTGAGCTTCTATTCTCTGCGTTTTTGTAAAACCACACTACGTGTGTCCGTGTTAAGCGAAAGCAATGAGTGTAACGGTTTAAACGCTCTCGCTATAGCCTTCGGCGAAACACGGAGGATAAAGAGGCTCGGAGGCGCGGAGATTTGCCACGCAATATGAAGCATTGCTACGCAATATTTTCATAAGACTTATAGGACTTATAAGTCTTATGAAATGGCTTGTTAGCACACACACTGATTGTCGCTAGTGCTCTAGCCTTCGGCGAAACACGGAGCACACGTAGTGTTATTTTCCTGAGAACGGCGACACGGAGGGGTTCTGTGGTATTGTAATAATTGCTTGCACAATTCTCCCTTGTCCTCCGTACTCCGTGTTAAGCGAAAGCAATGAGTGTAATGGTTAGAACAATTCTCCGCGCCTCCGCGTCTCCGTGTTATGCGAAAGCAACGAGTGAAACGATTTAAATGCTTGCGCTATAGCCTTCGGCGAAACACGGAGGATAAAGAGGCTCGGAGACACGGAGGGGTACTGGGGTTTTGGGATAAAGCGAGAGGAGGCAGAGCCACCTTCATCTTCTCTCTCAAACTATCAAACTATCATACTGTCAAACTATAAAAAATGGAACTGTTTAGGTATTGAGGCTTGGAAAGTTTGACAGTTTGCGAGTGGGCGAGTTGGAAAGTTTGACAGTTGGGGGTCTATGGCGGCAAGCCACCCTCATCTTCTCTCTCCAACTATCATACTATCATACTGTTAGCACGCAAAGGGCTGTAGCCCCTTTCTCCAATATCTTCTTAAACCTCTCCGCGTCTCCGTTCTCCCCAGCCTCCGTGTTAGGCGAAAGCAACGAGTGTAACGATTTAAACGCTCTCGCTCTAGCCTTCGGCGAAACACGGAGCACACGTAGTGTGATTTTCCTGAGAACGGAGACACGGAGGGAGTCTGGGGTTATTGTAATGGTTGTTAGCAAGTTCTGGTGAGATCTTAGGTGTGCTGAGAAGTAGTATTTGGGTTTTCAAAGTGCGGAATCTAGGGTAAAATCATTCGAGAGCAAGAAAGTAGTACTTTTATCTTTGTTGTAGTATGCAAAAGTAAATGCAACTTTGCACGACTAAACGCACCTATTTTATGTTTAATGTGAAAATTTTAGGTGTTTATGTGTCGTTTTGGTGAAGTTATCTGTTTACAAAATCTCTGATAAAGCATAAAATGGCGTT
>JAZNPC010000092.1:0-103477 GCA_045589455.1 Kiritimatiellia bacterium | reverse complement strand
CTATTCCATACAGGCATGCATACATCCCATTGTGTGAGCCTTTCTACAGCATTGTGAATCCACCAACAGCTTCCTGTAGAGGTGTCTCCGCATAATTGGACAGTATCTATTTGTACTTCTCCTAAGACTGATGGCAATTCGAATTCTGCATTTTTACATGGAACTTCTTTGAAGATATTGTTATATCCACTGCGTTTGTTCCTCCGCCGAGGGGATTTAAATCCGTATTTTCTTAAAATACGATTCATTGTTGATACACTCATACTTCTTACAAGTTCATATTCTTCTGGCTCTATATGGCGAACTTCAGATAAGTCTTTTAATATGTTATCAATATCCGAATGAATATATTCCGGGCATTTATAATTTATGCGTTTCCATAAATCTATAAATAATTTTTCTGCTGCTTCGGTATATTTTTTTGTTCTTCCTTTTTTGCCATTTGCTCTTTTAATGGAGCCGTTTAAAAGTTTTATAACATACTTTCTGTCTGCTCCTATTTCTTCACATATAGAAGAAATATACCTAGTTTTTGCTTGTTTATTTAATTCTTTAAAATAAATATTTCGCTTCAATTCAATATAAGTTTTCATGAAATTTTTAGTACATTTTGCATTCATAATATCCCATTATCTCATAGTGTCATCATTTTTGAAATATGGGCATTGAACTTGTTTTATTCATTTTCCCTTTCGGTGTCTTTTATTTTGACACATTACGGATGCCACTTGTTGACTATTGTATTGTTTAAATGGGTTGCTTTTAAGTGGTTTTTATTGTAATATATGTCTAAAAAATTACCCAAAAATAAGTTAAGGATATATAAATGGAAAAACGAATTATAACAGCATTGGATGTTCCTGGTGCAAAGGAAGCTTATGAGGCAGTAAAAGCTATTGGTGCGGGAGTAGATTACTATAAGGTTGGTTTAGAGCTATTTATTGCAGATGGCCCAGCTGTGTTGAAGATGCTAAAGGAAGAGGGTAAGAAAATCTTTTTAGATTTGAAGCTACATGATATTCCTCGTACAGTGGAGCGTGCTGTTTCTTCTTGCTTAAAGTATGATGTTGATATGCTTACAATTCATTCAACAGGTGCTTCTGCTATGATTCAGGGTGCAGCAAAGGCAATTAAAGAGGCTAATAGCAACACAACAATTTTGGCAGTAACAGTTTTAACAAGTCTTGATCAGTCAGATATGACAGATATTGGTGTAACACGTGTTGTCAGTGACCAGGTAGAGGCATTGGGTAAGCTCGCTGTTGCTAATGGCGCCGGCGGTTTGGTTTGCTCACCAAAAGAGGTTAAGGTTCTACGTACAGTGCTAGGTCCTGCACCAGTTCTTGTAACACCAGGTGTTCGCCCAGCAGGTGGTGATGTTGGCGATCAAAAGCGTGTTGCAACACCAGGTCAAGCAATTCTTGATGGTTCTTCATATTTGGTTGTTGGTCGCCCAATTATGGAAGCAGTGGATAAGTATGCTGCAGCAATGGCAATTAATGAAGAGGTAAATGCAGCATTAGCAACTTTATAGTTGTTTGAGTTTTGGGAGAAGAGTATGAGTAAAACAGTTGCAAAGAAAAAGACTAAAAAAGCGCCAAAGGTGCAAGTAAATATTGCTAAGGCTGGTCAGCCAGTATTGCTTAAGAAGCCTACTGATTCGGCTACAGGAGCCAATCATACTCACTCACATTCTTCTAGTGGTGGTTTGGGTCGTGGATTAGATTCTTTAATTTCACGTGATACAACAAAAGCGGTAGGTTCTATTCAAAAACCAGTTGCAATAGATACAGCTATTTCTACACCTTCAATCCAAATGCCGATTGCTCCATCTGCAGAAGCAATTGCTGAGGCAAATGGGAAAAATGTTATCACAGTTCCTATCCAAAAGGTTAAACCTTCACCATGGCAGCCTCGTCATGTTTTTGATGATGAGGCATTAGCTGAGCTTGCTGAGTCTATTAAGAAGCATGGCATTATTCAGCCATTGGTTTGTCGTAAAAAGGGCGATGAGTATGAGCTGATTGGTGGCGAACGTCGTCTACGAGCATCAGGTGTAGCAGGCTTAACAGAGGTTCAAATAATTCTTTTGGATGTTGAAGATCGTAATGCTGCTGAGCTCGCACTTGTTGAGAATCTACAACGTGAAGAATTGAATGTTATTGAAGAAGCAGAGGGATATCGTTTATTAGCAGAAAGCTTTGACATGACGCAGGATGATATCTCAGAGCGTGTTGGTAAGCCACGTGCAACAGTTGCCAATGCAATGCGCTTGTTGGAGCTTCCTGATGAGATTAAGCAGAATTTAGGAGCAGGCCTTATTTCTACAGGTCATGCAAAGGTTTTACTTGGTGTTAAGGACAAGGATGAAATGCTTCGCCTTGCCTCTGGATGTATTACAGAGGGATGGACTGTACGCTTATTAGAAAAAAAGGTTTCTCGCCTAAAGCAGCAGCCAATTACACATATCCCTCCAGCATCTGATATTCCAGAAGATTATCTTTCTATGCTTATTACTAAGCTTCACCAACGTTTAGGAACAAGTGTTAAATTAACTCCTTCAGTCAAGTATTCTAATGGTAAACGTGGAAAGGGTCGTATAGAGATTGATTTCTATGATAATGATGAGCTTTCTCGTTTATTAGATATTTTTGGCGTAGATGTAAACGAGCTATAAATTTAATAAAAAGGGGGCGATTAGTGTAGCCCTCTTTTTTTATTTTTAATAATTTAATTCTCTATATAGTTTAGGTTGCTAATGTATTTTTCTTGATTTTTTTCTTTTTTGGTGATAAAATCGCTTAAACATTTGATTATAAGATATTATGAATACTTCATCAATTAATAAAGATATAAAAGACTTGTTAAAAACATTTCTTTACATTATTTCATATGTTTTGTTTGCATCTATTTTAATTTATGCTGTTCAGATAGATGTGATAGCAAATAAAAATGTTGTAGAGGGTGGCCTAACTGAAAAAATACAAATACTTCTTATTGTTGGTAGTGGTACGTTATATACAATCAAGGCGAAAAAGAATAAGGATTTTGAAAACATCTATTATCTTATTGTAGTTTTATTTTTGTTGTTTTTTGTTAGAGAGTTAGATGCCTTTTTTGATAATATGTTTTTTCATGGAGCATGGTTTTATGTAGTTTTAGAGATTCTTCTTCTAGCTTTCCTACATTTCAAAGATAATTGGAAAGATGTTATAAAAGAGTTTCTTGAATATACAAAAACATCTCAATTTCTCCTTCTTGTTTTTGGACTTGTTTCTCTTACGTTTTTATCTCGACTAATGGGATATAAGGAAATTTGGAAAGCATTGTTTTTTAATATCCCTGCTGATAATATTTATGATTTAGAGGAATATTACCGTCCTTTCAAAAATGTAGCAGAAGAGGGTATGGAGGTTGTATCATATCTCGCCTTATTCCTTTCAGCGCTTAATCCTTTTTCTTCTCATAAAAAATAATAATATTCTCATAATTGTTTAGATATAAAAAGAGTAGAAGTTGAAAATCTTCTACTCTTTTTTCGATATTATTAAAGTAGCTGTACGATAATATATGCTATTTATACAACTATTAATTGTTGGCTATTGATTGTTGGTTTCTTTTCTCAGCGCTTTCATGCCTTCGCAGATAGAAGCAAGCTCAGGACTAATCCATTTGTCAGGGTATCCCTTGCATTGCTCAGGCTTTACTGGATGAATTAAACATCCTTTTTCTGTCAATAAACAACAATCATTCCCATTGTTGTCCTTCAAGATAAGACTAAGCCTATCAGGAGCAACAGTCGTGTACTGATCAATAAAGGACTCCTCTGATATTTTCAAATAATTTGATATTCGCTCAATGTCTTCATCAGTTAAGCGTACAAAGCCATGTATGCGGCAGCATCTACCACACATTTTGCATTCAAATTTTGATAAATCAAAGGCTTCTTGATAGTTCATATTATTTATTTGTTTATAGACTTAGGATAAACTTTTCAAGTAAATCAGCGTATTCATCAAGACTAGAGAGCTTCACCCATTCGTTTGCTGTGTGGATACCATCGCCATCAACTCCAAGTACAGCAATAGGTGCAGAAAGCTTTGCGAAATGACGGGCATCAGTTGCACCATTCATACGAGAAAGTGTAATTTCCTTATCTGGGAATTTTTCCTGCATTGCTACTGTTAACTTTTGAATAATTGGATTATTTTCATCAGCAAAGAATGGCTCTGAAATGCTTCTAATAATAACTTCTAGGCCGGTAATTTCTTTGATTTTCTCAATAATAGTCTCGCAATCAGCCTGGTTAATGAAGCGAATATTGATTAGCATTTCTGCTGTGTCAGGAATTTGATTGTGGGCAAAGCCAGCATTTAGGATGCAAGGTGCCATTGTGTCATTCCATTGATCATCTTCGGAGGTCTCTGGCCATACCTCACGTAGCTTTACATAACCGTCAATTAGCATATCAATTGGATTCTTAAACATCCATGGAGTAGAGGAGTGCCCTCCCTTGCTATTGGCTCGAAGAATACAGTCAATAATTCCTTTTTGAGCAATAGCCAAGGTGTATGGCGAGCCATCAATAATTAAAATGCTTTTTTTAGCAGTATAGCCATGTCGCACCATATAACCAGTGGTGTTTCCGCCTTCCTCCTCGTCTGTAGAGAATATTGCACCAATGCTAGCTTTCCCTTTTAGTCTTAATAGAAGGTCTGCTAGAATAGTTGCACTTCCTTGGCAATCTCCTGTACCACGTGCATACATTATATCGCCATCAATGCGTGGAATAAATTGCTCTTCAGTTGCAGGAACAACATCAAGATGTGCATTAAGTAGTACATCAGGAGCTTTGGTTTCTTCTGTTGCAGCATAAAGAATTTTGCGGCCATCAGAGCATTTTTCTTCGATGCAATAAATTCCATTTGAAGAAAGAAATTCATGCATTAAATCAACGGCATTATTAACAGCTGGGATGTTTTCTGTAACTGCCTTACAGGCAATCAATTTTTTCAATAGTTCTACTTTGTCCATGTGTTATTCCTGAATAGATTAGCGATTGTGTAAAAACTCTTTAAAATTTGAGCGACGACCAAATACCGTAGTTTGTTTATCAGAAAGTAGCTTGATAAGCTGCTGTGTAATTGGTTGAGTTGTGTCTATGTTCTTGTCATATCGCTCTGCATACTGACCTGCGCGTAGAGCCTGATCAGATGGAGGTAGTGGGTCTGAACCCGCAAGGACTGTAAATCCCTTTTTACGTGCGGCACGCATAATTAAAGGCTCACACCAGAAGGTTGGTCTTAGTGCAGAATCACCAATTAACAACTGATCTGGAGAGTATTCCTTTAATAGATCCTTTACTAGCTTTCCACGCTTGAAAAGCCATTTTCCTACACCCCATGCTAGAACAGGTTTTCCTCCTGCTGCGAGAATTTGGTTGATAGTATCGCGGATAGGTGTGCCATCAGAGATTGCTACTTGTGTGCCGTATGCTAGAATTTCGACCTTTTCTTTACAAGCAATTTGACGACCAGCAACTATGATTATATCTGGAAGAGAAGGGGTACGAATGATAAACGATGCTGAATCAGACTCAATAACTGATGAATTAGGAGGTAATCCTTCACCAGTCTTAAGCTTTGAGAAAAAGTCAACACCATCACGCTCAACTAAAAGCATTGCACCCATATTGGCTTTCGCACGAATCGTGTTATCACGAAAAGCTTGAAAAAGTATCTCTGTTGCGTAACTGTCGTAAATATGTATATGTGTGTCAATAAGTATTGCCATAATAATTTCCTATAAATTCTTGTTAAATATTTATTTTAGCTTAGGGTAGCCAATGTTCCTGCATGAAAGAAAAATTGGCCCCAACCAATGGTGAAAAGAAAGTCTCCAAATAGAGCATGCTCAATGGCTGCCAAAATAAGTGAATTAGTGGCACGGTATGTTGCTAAGAACATTAATCCACCAACGAAAGTGAAAAGAAGGGCATAGATATTGCCAAAAGGGATATGAGCACAAGCAAAAGCTAGAGCTCCAACAAGAATTTGAAGCTTAGGTGGAAAACAATTTGCATATCGGTGTTCATAAAATGCTCGATATATCACTCCTTGAGGATAAACGGATATTAGAGGATAACAGCACATAACTATGCACCAAAATTTTAGATTGTTTTTAGGAAAGCTAAGTACACCCTCTGGTCGAACAAGTAAAAGTAGAATTGTAAGAAATGCAGCACCAATAATAAATCGGATTGCTATTAGTGCATATGGACGAAAGCTTTTCTTAGGTGATGGAATAAAAAGGAATTTTGATTTATCAAAGCTTTTGCTTCTTAATAGAATGGATAGAATGACAACAAAAAATATTAAGAGGACAGGAATGACAGGCAATGCAAAAGCATGCCCAGTCATCCTTTTTGTGGCTAATGGTAATATACGCAAAAAAACAGGAATACCGAGAAATAAAAGTATAAACTCGGTAATTAATCGTGTTTTTGAAGGAGAATAATTGCTTTGAGTCATAGGTGTTTGATAGAAATTATTTTTCTTCAGGTTTTGCTGGCTCTTTTTCTTCGTCAGAATCGCCACCAAATAGACCACCTACAAAATCAATAGCAGTATCAGCAACATCGCCAACAGCATCTACCGCTGCACCTGCGGCATCGCCTACAAGTTCTGTTGTGCCAAAAGTAATATCTTTAATAGCAACAATAACGCCTTTTCCAATAGAATAGATAATTTCTCCTGTTGCTTCAATTGCTGTTACGCCACCACTTTTCTCTCCGATTCCATTAAGCTCAATAGTAGGAAGAGGTATAGATAGAGCAGCACCACCTAATGTGTTAGATGCAATTTTCACCTTTCCGCCAGAGAACTTGAAGTGCTTGATAATAACCTTTTTACCTTCGGTTTTCTCTTCCTCTATTTCTTCTTCTTCTTCTTCTTCTTCTTCGAAGCGCTCCATTAACTTACCAATGTTAGAATTAATGCCCTTGAGCTCATATGTAACTACAGGGTCTTGAATTGTAATATCATTGATTATGATGGTGTCAGAGAAAACGGACCAGAAATCTAAATCAATATTAAACTTAGCCATATCAAATATGTTACATTCATAGCCTTCTGGAGGTCCGACTACGACGCCTTCAATATCTACACTTCCACTAAATATGCTTATGTCTAAAGATTCAATCTTAACATCTGTACCAAGTATTGATGGGGCGATGTTGTGGACCGTACTTTTTACAATCATGCCCAAGCAAAATTCAGCGATTATAAATAATAAAAATAATACTCCGAATGTAATTGCCAAAATTTTTTGTCTTTTACTTAGTTTTTTCATATACAACCTTGTTCTTATAGTTTTGGTTTAACCATTGTGAAATTGAATTGCGTAAATCGCTAGGCATTTGTTGAATAGCCTTTGTATAGTTATTAGAAGCTTGTAGGTATGTTTTAAGCTCGCTGGCTATGTTGTCTGGAAGTTTATCCCAATTGGTGAAGCCATGCTTAAGCTTTGATTCTAGCTTTGGCCATGCATCCACGAAGGATTGTTGTGCAGCAAATATACCACTAGTTTTACGTGGTCCTGCTTCTTCAACGGAAAGCTTTAGCTTTTCAACAAATTGCTTTAGACGTTTCATTCGCTCGTCGAAAACCTGTTCAAGGCGGGTTGTTGCGCCAGCAAGTAGTTGCTCGCTAAGATATAGAGCGCGTACTTCCTTGTACCAAATGTATAAGCAACGAATTTGTGCTACATATTCTAAGCAATTAGTAATAATGCCGCCAATTTGTCCATACATTTTGAAATTGTATGGACGTTCGCGGTTGCTTCCTGCATCTGCACCAGAGAGAAGCATACCTTCATTTATAACGTCACGACGAAGAATAATGCCTGCGCCTACTACGGTTCCATATGCAATACGGCGAGGACCAACTAGACCTCCTTGACCACCAAGGAATATTGGGTCTTTATCGAGCCATACACCATTGACCACATCTCCAACCAATGATGCTGTTGCTTTATCCTGATGCGGGGTAAAATTGAAGTGGATATATGATGAACCTACCTCTGAGTGATTTTTTTCGCTAGTTCCTCCTGACATTAAAATATCACAGAAGTTGATTAGACTTCCTGTTGTAACAAATGGGAAAAGAATTGTCTGCTTCAAACCGACAGTATGACCAACAGTTGCATATTCTTCAAGAAGGGTACCTGGACGAGAATGAAATCCATCGCCAGCATTTGCACCATCTAGTAGAGTAGTGTTATCAATAAAGCCACCAGAAACAACTGCACCATCGCCCAATTGTGAGTCCTTGATTGTTACTGGAGCTTCTAATCCAAGCTTTGCGCCTTTACCAATGTATGTGGTGCTACCAAGGATTCTGCAACCAGGATAAATCACAGCACCTGCACAAATATTGTCAAGGCAAACATCATCATCAATAAAAATTGATTCTGGCTGCTTAAGAATGACACCTTTATCTGTCAATATTTTTTGCTGTTCAATAGTCATATTAACGTGTCTGAATTTAAGAAATACTAGTGCTTTCGCATGCGCTTGAGCTTGTTTGCAACAAGAAGTTTTTGTGCAGGAGAGAAGTGGTCACAGAAAAGGATTCCTTTTAGGTGATCAGTTTCATGCTGTACTGCACGAGCTAGAAAACCATATGCTCTTACTTTTTTGCGTTCCCCGTTTAAATCAGTGTATTCTACAGCTACAGATTTAGCCCTAGTTACATCCATATAAAGCTCTGGTAAGCTTAAGCAGCCTTCTTTTGCACGAGAGGTTCCAAGAGGCTCTGAAACCTCTGGGTTTATCATTACAAGAGGCATCTCAATAGACTTGTTTTTTTCGTAATCCTCAGGATCTTGGCAATCCTCAGGGACATCAATAACACAAATTGCTTCTGTTCTGCCGATTTGTTCAGCGGCAAGGCCAACACCTTTAGCTTCATACATGATACGAAGCATATCTGCTGCAAGGTCTTTTATTTCTGGCGTGATTTCTTTTACTGGCTCTGCCTTTTGGCGAAGCACTTCATCGCCATAAATTGTAATGTCGTAATTCATAATTGATTATTTCCTAGTGTTCAGTAAAATTAAGGAACAGGTATTTCATCTAGAAGCTTTGCAACGATATCCGCAGATGTAATGCCTTCAGCTTCTGCTTCATATGTGACGAGGATACGGTGACGGAGTACATCCAGTGCCACATCTTTAACATCCTGTGGTGTTGTATAGGCTCTACCATTAAGCATAGCATTTGCGCGGGCTGCTAGATTTAGGTAAAGAGTTGCACGAGGAGATGCTCCCATAGTGATAAATTTTTCTAGCTCTGCTAATTTATGTTTTGCTGGTTCACGAGTTGCGAATACAATGTCTAAAATATAATCGCAAACTTTTTCATCACAATGAACAAGCTCAAGCACCTTGCGTAGTTCTACAATAACATCTGCAGAAAGAACAGTTTCCGCTTCTGGCTTCCTTAAGGCTGTGAAACGAGCCATAATCTTTTTCTCGTCCTCACGTGGAGGTAAGTCAACAATACACTTGAACATGAAGCGATCTGTCTGTGCCTCTGGAAGCGGATATGTTCCTTCCTGCTCAATTGGGTTTTGTGTTGCCATAACCATAAATGGAGTTGGTAGTGCATATGTATCATCGCCAAGTGTTACACGACGCTCCTGCATGGCTTCTAGCAATGCAGATTGAACCTTTGCTGGTGCACGATTAATTTCATCAGCAAGAAGTAGGTTAGTAAACACAGGACCTTTTTTAGGTGCAAAGGAGCCATCCTTAGGGTTATAAATCATTGTTCCAATGACATCGGCAGGAAGTAAATCTGGCGTAAATGAAATACGCTTAAATTGCATACCTATTGCTTTTGCAAGTGTTTGAACCACCGTTGTTTTTGCAATGCCTGGAACTCCTTCAAGTAGAACATGTCCTTCGCAGATGAGGGCAGTTAGTAAGCGGTTCATTAATTTTTCTTGACCTACAAGCACTTTACCCACCTCATAACGTAGTAAATCAAGTGATTTTCCGTGCTTTTCAATTAAATCAGTGACATTAGCAAGTGTGTCAGCCATTTGAAACTCTCCTTATACGATTAAAATATGAAATATTTTATCAAAAACACGTTTGGGTGTAAAGCAAGTTAACAATTTTCTACTTTTAGAAATTGTAATTGAGTTAACTATTACGAATAAATTAACTTTAATTTAACTTATTTTGGCTATGGGGAGTGTAGTTGTTTGCTTTGGGCGCATTTGAGTTATTCAATTATTAAGCCCTCCACACCCATCATCACACAAGCCTTCTATCCTCCCCAGCTTCCAATCTTCCCTTAGGCGGGAGCCAACGTCGTCTTAGTCATCAAACAAGTCATCACGCTAGTAGAATTTGTTTCCAATAGCTGAATTTGATATTGATTGTGTGAAAAACCTAGATGCCACTGCTTGCTTTTTTAACATAAAATTTGCTTTATTTATATGTAGTATTTTTGGTACTATATTTTGAATAAATCAGTCAATTTGTTTTTAAGGAAAGTATTTTATGAATGGTTTAACAAAAAAATGCCTCATTACAGGCGGTGCAGGCTTCATTGGTTCTCAATTAGCAAGACGTTTGCTTAATCAAGGCTGCGAGGTAACAGTTATTGATAACCTCTTTACTGGTTCAAAATCAAATATTTATGATTTATTAGAGAATCCTCGTTTTACATTCTTGATGCACGATGTTACTCAACCATTCTGGGGTCAATTTGACGAGATTTATAATCTAGCATGCCCAGCATCTCCAATTCATTATCAGCGCAATCCAGTAGAAACTATTAAGGTTTCTTTTCTAGGTATGATGAATACTCTTGAGCTTGCTCTTAAGACAAAGGCAAAGGTTTTCCATACATCAACATCAGAGGTATATGGTGATCCTGATGTACATCCACAACCAGAATCCTATTGGGGCCATGTAAATACAATTGGTATTCGTAGCTGCTATGATGAAGGTAAGCGTGCAGCAGAAACACTATGTGTTGACTACATGCGTGAGTATGGTGTTGATGTACGTATGATTCGTATCTTCAATACATACGGACCACATATGCACCCACATGATGGCCGTGTAGTAAGTAATTTTATTGTTCAGGCACTACAGGGTAAAGATATCACTCTTTATGGAGACGGAAATCAGTCTCGCAGCTTCCAGTTTGTTGATGATTTGCTAGATGCAATTCAAAAGTATATGGAAATCCCTCATAATGAGTTAAAGGATTTCTTTAAGAAGCACAATATGGATGTGCCAGTATTGAATGTTGGTAACCCAGACGAGTTTACAATTAAGGAGCTAGCAGAGATTACTCTTGAGTTGCTTCCTAATACTGGTAGCAAGCTTGTGTATGAGCCATTGCCAAAGGATGACCCAAAGCGCCGTCGTCCAGATATTACTCTTGCTAAAGAGCTATTGGGTTGGGCTCCACGCATCAAGCTACGTGAAGGCTTGCCTAAGACAATTGAGTATTTTAAGAAACTTATTGAAGAAAAATAATTTTAAATAACATTGATAAGGAGATAAAAATGAAAAAAAGTATTTTTGTTTTTTCACTAGCTACATTAGCTGCGGTTTCATCAATTCTTGTAGGCTGTTCAAAGGCTGAGGTAGAATCAGTTCCTGTTGCAGAACGTACAAAGTTTGTAATTGGTTTAGACGATGCTTTCCCTCCATTGGGTTATCGTGATGAGAATAACGAAATTGTAGGCTATGATGTAGAATTGGCTCGTGAGGTTGCAAAGCGTCGTGGTTGGGAGTTCGTTGCTCAGCCAATTGATTGGAATGCAAAGGAAATGGAGCTAAATACAGGAAAAATTGATTGTATTTGGAATGGTTTCACAATTACATCAGAACGTCAAGAACAGATGACATTTTCACCAGCATATTTAAGAAATGCACAGGTAATGGTTGTTCGCGCAGATTCACAGTTTAAAACACTCGCTGATTTTGCAGGCAAAACAGTTGCAACACAGGCTGGTTCTTCAAGCTTAGAAGCTATTAAGAAGGCAGAAGCATTTAACGCAAGCCTTGGCCAGCTAGTAGAGCTAAAGGACAATCTATCTGCATTGCAGGAACTAAAGTTTGGCAAGGTAGATGGTGTTGTTATGGATTTGCTTGTTGCTAATGACAACATTAATCGTTCAGGAAATGATTTTATTATTTTGAATGAAGCACTTGCTCCAGAAGAGTTTGGTGTTGGCTTCCGTAAGGGTGATGTTGAACTAATGGAAGCAGTTTGGGAAACACTACAAGAAATGGCTGCAGATGGAACCATCGCTAAAATTTCAGAAAAGTACTTTGGTGCAGATATTTCAATTATAGGTAAATAGTTTTTACTAAATAAAAGCTTGTTTTATTAATATATTTCTAGCGACTTATAAAGTACAAATGGGAGCAAATACGTAAATGAGGTCAATGTTTATTTATTTTTACATTGGAATTTGTTTGTTTTGCTCTTTTTGTAAAGCAATAACACCACCCAATGCTTCTTCAGGAATTGAACAACCACCAATAGTTGAAGCTAATACAAGCGATATTGCATTAACAAGCAATGTTGTAGCTGATGCTAGTGTCTCTACAAATTTAATCCAAGAGACTCAAGAGAGTCAGATTGAACATTTGGCAATAACAATTCCTTCCTCAAATACTGTAGATAATGTTGTAGCAACGCCTACTAATAATGTTGTAGATATAGACTCCCTTGTGTATGTATCAAATGATACACCAAGTACAAATGGAGAAGTAGAACAAGGCTTTTGGAAATCTTGCACTGAGTTTTTTAAGTCTCATAAGCCAATATTTGATGGTATAATTGTATCTCTAGAAATATTCTTTCTCACATTGCTGTTTTCTCTTCCTTTAGCTCTACCAATTTGCTTTGGTAGAATGTCTAAATTATGGTTGATACGTAAACCTGTAGAATTGTTCCTTTTAATAATGAGAGGAACGCCTTTGATTTTACAGCTGTTGGTTGTTTTCTTTGTTCCAAGCATTTTATTCCCAAATATTAAATTTGATAGATTTTGCGCAGCTATAATTGCATTTTCAATTAACTATGCTGCATTTTTTGCGGAAATCTATCGTGGCGGTATAGTGTCAATACCTGTTGGCCAATATGAGGCAGGAAAGGTCCTCGGTTTTACAAAAACACAGACCTTTTTTAGAATTATTTTACCCCAAGTAATAAAGAGAATTATTCCATCAACAGCTAATGAGGTAATGACACTTGTTAAGGATACTGCGCTTGCAATGACAATTGGCGTAGCTGAATTGTTTAGAGCTGCGCAAACAATTTCTTCACGAGAATTTTCTGTTGTTCCATTGTTTGTTGCTGGTGTTGTTTATTTCTTGCTCAACTGGATTGTCGATATTTTCTTCCGCTTTATTGAGAAGAAGCTTAATTATTACAAGTAGGTAAGGGAAGATAAATATGGAGCCTATAATTAAGATAGAAAATATTACAAAGAGCTTTGGTGATTTACAGGTTCTCAAGGATATTTCCTTTGAGGTCTTTCCTGGTGATGTCCTTTCTATTATTGGAGCATCTGGTGGTGGTAAGTCTACAATTCTTAGGTGTGTTACACATTTGGAGACAGTTACAAGCGGCTCTATTATGATTGATGGAGACTATCTTGTGAAGGATGGTGTTTATGCTCCAAGTCGCGAACTAAATGCTATTTGCTTAAAGATTGGTTTGGCATTTCAGAATTATAATTTGTTTCCTCATTTTTCTGTACTACGTAATATCACAGAGGCACCAATTCATGTTTCAGGAGTGCCTCGTGCACAGGCTGAAGCTGAGGCAATGCAGCTCCTTGAAGACATAGGTCTAGAATCTAAAGCATCAGCATATCCTTTCCAGCTTTCTGGTGGGCAACAACAGCGAGTGGCAATTGCAAGAGCACTTGCAATGAAGCCAAAAGTATTATTCTTTGATGAGCCAACTAGTGCTCTTGATCCTGAGTTAACACAAGAGGTTTTGAAAATTATTCGTGATTTGGCAAAAAATCATACAACAATGGTTATTGTTACCCATGAGATGAATTTTGCAGCAGAAGTTTCAAATAAGATTATTTTTATTGATGAGGGTTTGATTGTAGAAGAAGGTTCACCTCAAGAGGTTATTTATTCACCAACAGCAAAACGCACACAAGAATTTTTATCGCATAGAAAATAAAATACAATTTAAGGAGAGAAAAATTATGAAAATGATAGAAGGAAATCTAACTGTTAAAGGTGCAAAATTTGGTATCATTATTAGCCGTTTCAATAGCTTCTTTACAGAGCAACTACTTCAGGGTGCTCAGGATTGCCTAGAGCGTCATGGTGCAAAGAGTGATGATATCACAGTTGTACGCGTTCCTGGTGCGGCAGAAATTCCATATGCTGCACAGCGCATGGCAAAGTCTGGTAAGTACGATGCAATTATTGCTCTTGGCTGTGTTGTTCAAGGAGCAACTCCACATGCGGACCTAATCAATACACAGGTTTCTCGTGCTCTTGTTCAGATTGGTCTTGATGCTAATGTTCCTGTATTGAGCGGTCTAATTGCTGCTAACAATCTTGAGCAAGCTATTGAGCGTGCTGGTACAAAGGCAGGCAATAAGGGCTGGGATGCAGCAGCTGCTGCAATCGAGATGGTTTCTGTTTTTAAGCAGCTCTAAGCAATTACTTTGATGGAGTAAAGAAATGCCAGTAACACGCCGTGAAGGCCGCGAATGGGCGGTACAAATGCTTTTCCAGCTAGAGCTAAATCCTAATATGGAGCAATCAGCTGAGCAAATCTTCAAAGAATTTTGGGAAGGACAAATTCGCGTAAATGGTGAAAATCCTGATGTGCGCCCAACCCCACAAATTCGTAAGTTTTCTGAAGGGATTGTTCGTGGTGTAATGCGCAACCTAGATGCAATCGATGAGATTCTTGTTCCAAAGCTAGATAATTGGCAGATGGACCGCATTGGCAATGTTGAGCGTAGCGTTCTACGTATGGGCATCTATGAGTTATTGTTTGCTGAGAATAAGCCACCAGTGCCAGTTGTTATCAACGAGGCTGTTGATGTTTGCAAATTCTTTGTAAATTCAGAGTCAGCTCGCTTTGTTAATGGCATTTTAGATTCTATTGCAAAAGATAAGGCAAAATAAGTATTGATTCATTCAATATCTATTTTGTAATTAACTAACACGCTCGCTAGGGAAAACGATGATAAGCTTTCAAAATGTAAGTATCCATTTTGGTACACAGGATGTTTTACGTGATGTTAGCTTCAAAATCAATCCTAGGGAGCGTGTTGGCATTGTAGGCCCCAATGGCGCAGGTAAGTCTACAGTTTTTCACCTAATTACGGGTGAGCTTGGCCCAGAAAAGGGCGATGTCGTTTTTGAAGGCGCAAAGCCTTCTATTGGTCACCTTCATCAGCAGCTTAATAAATGGGATGAAGGGGATACACTTCTATCATATACAATGCGCTCCTCACAAAAAATCAAAGACCTTGAGGAGCAGATTAATACAATTGAGCGCCAAATTAGCCACACCGAAGATAAGCAGGAGAGGGCTCGTCTTCTCAACCAGGTTGGCCGTCTTCAAACAGAGTTTGAGCATCTCGGCGGCTATGATTTAGAGACTCGTGTAAAGGAAGCCCTCGGTGGTTTAGGCTTCCACACATCAGATTTTGATAGGCCATTTTCCGAATTCTCTGGTGGTTGGAAAATGCGTGCAGAGATGGTTCGCACCCTAGTAATTAAGCCAGATGTATTGATGCTTGATGAACCATCAAACTACCTTGACCTTCCTGCTGTAGAATGGATGCAGCGCTTCCTTAAGGAATATCAAGGAACACTTTTACTTATTTCTCATGATCGCTTCCTGCTCCGCACACTAACCAATGTAACCCTTGAGATTGATGGACAGACAGCGACTCGCTACAATGGTGGCTTAGATTATTATATGGAGGAGCGAGTTCGTCGCTACGAGACACTTCTTGCCGCCAAGCGCAATCAGGATCGCATCATAGAGCAAAACCAGCGCTTTATAGATACATATCGCTACACAGCATCAAAGGCTCCTCAGGTGCAATCTCGTGTAAAGATGCTCGAGAAGCTTGAGCCAATTATTGTTCCTCGCCAAGCATCTGAGAATGGAAAAATTCGCTTACCTGAATTCCATCATTGCGGCACAACAGCCCTTACAGTCAAGGATGCGGGATATTCCTACGATGGTGAGAATTTTGTTTTTCGCAATATCTCGTTTGATATTGGAAGAGGAGAGCGAGTTGCTGTTGTTGGCTTTAATGGTATGGGTAAAACAACATTTTCACGACTTGTTTCTGGCGGTGCAACACCTACAGAGGGTGAGGTAATACTTGGTCACAAGGTTGTTCCTGGATATGTTTCACAGGATTTTGCAGAAACAATTCCTCCAGAGCGCTCCTTGATGAATGTTGTTAAGCTAGCAGATGATACCTTGTCTGAAAACCAGTGCCGCACACTTTTAGGAAGCTTTGGCTTTAGTGGTGACGATGCTTTTAAGACAGCTGGTGTATTGAGTGGTGGTGAGAAGATTCGTTTAGCCTTTGCTCGTATGTTTGCGCAAAAGCCTAATTTCTTGGTTCTTGACGAACCGACAACTCACCTTGATATTAATGGCAGACGCGCTCTCGAAGAGGAGCTCAAGGTTTATCCTGGTTCAATGCTTGTGGTAAGTCATGACGTAGAATTTGTTCGCAACATAGCTACAACAATTCTATCAATTACTGAGACTGGTTTTACCAAGTATCAGTGTGGCTATGATGATTTTAGAGCAATGGAGGCGAAGATGCGTGGGGAGACAGTTGCTGCAATAGATGCAACAGCAGAACCAAAGCAAGCTCCGCTTTCTCAAAAAGAAAAGCGCAAATTAAGAGCCGAAGAGCGAGAGAAAAAAGCTCCATTACTACGCTCATTAAGGCGACGCGTGGAGGCAACAGAGTCTCGTATTGCAGTGCTAGAAAAAGAGCAATCTGAGCTTGTTGCTACAATGAGTGATACTGCGGCAAATATAGACTATGCCACAATAAATCGCCGAATGTCTGAAATTCAAGCCGAGCTTGAGACACTCAATACTTTATGGGAGCAGGCCGCATCAGAGCTTGCATTCCATGAGGCAGAGTAATATCTGATAAGTAACAATACAACGCATATATTTGGGTTTCTTGTACTTATAGTCTCACCACCAAAACCCTATCCGTGTAAATCCGTGTCCATCCGTGTTTTGAAATGCGCTGTCGCTTGATGGCGCTAAAGCACCATGCTCCGATATACCCATCCGTGTAAATCCGTGTCCATCCGTGTTTCAGTATTGAATAATTTCGTTGACTTATTAAGCTTAAATTTGTTATCTTACACCTAGTTTGTTTTTGTTTAATAATTCAATTAGTTTTTCCTTTCGGCCAACATAGCTCAGTTGGTAGAGCAGCGCATTCGTAATGCACAGGTCGCGGGTTCGATCCCCACTGTTGGCTCCATTTTTCTAATTGAATTCTTTTCTCCGGCATATTCCCCAATATGCCGGAGTTTTTTTATTCAAAACCATCCCCACACCTATTGATTGTCGTTTGTCACTTGTTGGTTGTTGATTGTTTACACATATGGTTTTTTCTTGCTTAAACAAACCATATTATACTATAATATGGGCTTTAAATTTACTTGCAAATTCATAGGTATAGAAAATATGAAAAAAATAGGTGTTGGTATTCTTGGTTTTGGCACTGTAGGTGCTGGTGTAGCAGCTGGTCTTATTAAAAATCGTTCCGTAATGGCTGAGCGCACAGGTATTGATATAGAGCTACGTAAAATTGCTGATTTGGACATTACAACAGACCGTGGAGTAGCGGTAGACCCTGATATTCTTTCAACAGATGCTTTTGCTGTAGTAAACGATCCAGAGGTTGATGTAATCGTTGAGCTAATTGGTGGCACAGGTATTGCAAAGAAGCTAGTTATTGCAGCACTTGAGGCAGGTAAGCCAGTTGTTACAGCAAATAAGAAGCTCCTAGCTGAATATGGTAATGAAATCTTCCCACTGGCAGCAGAGAAGGGCGTTGATATTTTCTATGGCGCATCAGTTGGTGGTGGTATTCCAGTAATTCGTTCCCTACGTGATGGCCTTGTAGGTAATGAGATTGAAACAATTTATGGTATCCTAAATGGCACCTGTAACTATATCCTAACCACAATGGAGAAGGAAGGCTTGCCATTTGATGTTGTTCTAAAGAATGCTCAGGAGCTTGGCTTTGCTGAGGCTGACCCAACACTTGATGTTGATGGCTTTGATACACTTCATAAGGGCGCTATCCTTGCTGCGCTTGCATTTGGTATTCAGCCAGACGTTCATCAGCTTTCTGTTGAGGGTATCCGCAACAAGGTTGAGGCAGAGGATATTAAGTATGCTGCAGAATTTGGCTACAAAATTAAGCTTCTTGCAATCATTAAGAAGCACGAGGATGAGATTGAGCTACGCGTTGCTCCAACTCTAGTTCCTGCAGATAGCATGCTTGCTTCAGTTTCAGGAGTATTTAATGCAGCTCTTATTAAGAGCGATCTTGATGATAAGACACTTTACTATGGCCGTGGTGCTGGTAGAATGCCAACAGCTTCTACTGTTATCGGCGATATCGCAGATGTTGCACGTAATCTTGTTGCTGGCACACACCGTGCCACAGCAATGCCTGTAACAAAGCGCGAATATAAGCTAATGGATCCAGGCTCAGTTAAGAGCCGCTACTATGTTCGCGTTTCAATCAAGGACGCAGCTGGCTCATTTGCAACAACTGCAGGAATTTTTGCTAAGAATGCTGTTAGCTTCTCAGCCGCTATGCAGAAGGATTCTGGTAGCAGCAATGGATTCGCTACAGTTATCATAATCACACACGAGACCTCAAAGGCAAATATGGATGCAACCCTAAAGGAAATCGCAGAAAATGCAATTTCTGGTGCTGAGCCAATCTGCCTAGGAATTGAGGATTAATTCTAAAAAACAAGACAAGTACATTGTGGGTAAAACCCAATAAAAACTAAATCCAAGAAAGAGAAAAATAAAAATGAGTCGTCAATTCTCTGTTGCTGTAGCTGGCTGCACAGGCGCAGTTGGTGTAGAAATGTTAAAGGTTCTAGAGGAACGTAATTTCCCAATTTCAAAGCTTAAGCTTCTTGCTTCTGCACGTTCTGCAGGTAAGACAATGAAGTTTCGTGGTGAAGACATTGTTGTTGAGGAGCTAACACACGACTCCTTCAAGGATGTTGATATCGCACTATTTAGCGCAGGTGGTTCAATCTCTAAGGAATATCGCCAGAGTGTAGTTGATGCTGGTGCAATTATGATTGATAATTCCAGCGCATTCCGTATGGATGATGAGGTTCCTCTAGTAGTTCCTGAGGTAAATCCAGAGGATGTTAAGAACCATAAGGGTGTTATAGCAAACCCTAACTGCTCAACAATCATTATGCTTGTTGCAGTTGCACCTCTACACAAGGCATTTGGTTTGAAGCGTCTAGTTGCAAGCACATATCAAGCAACTAGTGGTGCTGGTGCTAAGGGTATGGAGGAAATGCTTGTTCAGACACGTCAGGTGCTAAACGAAGAGCCAATTGCTCCAAATGTATTTGCTCATCGCATTGCTTTCAACCTAATTCCACATATCGATGTATTCACCGATAATGGTTATACAAAGGAAGAGCTAAAGATGCTTAACGAGACACGCAAGATGCTTCACGATGATTCAATCAAGGTATCCTGCACATGCGTTCGCGTTCCAGTAATGCGTGCACACTCTGAAGCATTGAATCTTGAGTTCAAGACAAAGGTAACTCCTGAGATGGCTCGTGAGGTTCTAGCTAAGGCAGCTGGTGTAACCTTGAAGGATGATCCAGCAGCTAAGGTATACCCAATGCCAGTTGATGCTTCTGGTCAGGGTAATGTATATGTTGGCCGTATCCGTCAGGATATTTCTCGTGATGATGAGTGTGGTCTAGATATCTTTGTTGCAGGTGACCAGGTGCTTAAGGGCGCAGCTCTTAATGCAGTTCAGATTGCTGAGCTAGTTGCAGCACTTTAATCAAAAGTTATAGTTATAACAAAAAAATCAGGCATAGGGGGTAAACTATGGCAAAAAATACGTTTCAAGACATTAGTCGCGTTATGCCAGAGGTTTCCAGTGTTAGTGCGGCAATGTGGCACACCACTATGCTTGAAAAGCTAAGCCAGGACCAAATACTTGGCTACTTCACAGCTGAAGAATTAGTTGAGTGTGAGGCTATTTCTCACACTCAACGAAAAAACGAATGGATTGCTTCTAGAATGGCTCTAAAGCGTTTACTCATAAAGGATGGTTTACTTAAAAATCCTAAGCATATGAGTGTTCGTAAAACAAATTTGGGAGCTCCCTATATTGTTATTTATGAGCCTGGAACGGGTCGTTATCTTCAGCTTAATTGTTCTCTTTCTCATAAAGATAAGATTGTTTTTGCTGCATATGCAAAAAATAGTAAGCAACGTGTTGGGATAGATTTGGAAAAGCGCTCTTGGAGAATACCTTGTCTTCGTAGAAAGTTTGTTTCAGAAAAAGATTATCTTGTAGAAAAAGGCGATTATATTGGAGACAAGACAGTTCTTTGGACATTTAAGGAGGCGACCTCAAAGGTCCGAGGCACTGGCTTTAGATGTGGTTTTTGTAATATTGTATGCAATGAGAAATCTCTTGGTCTTTGTGAGATTTCCGATGAAGAGAACACCTCATACATTGGTCATTATTCTTGGTTTGGCCAATATGCAATTTCTATTGTTACAGATATAATCTCATTACAAGAAGAGCTTCACTCTGAGCCACATAAATATGGTATTTTTGAACGCTTAGCCCGAGCACGTAGGCTTAAAAAGCTTCAGGCAGAACGTTTAAATGCCAGAAAAAATCAAATAATTCGCATTTAACATTTCCTTTTTATTTTGTTTGGATTGAGTTATGTTAGATGCAGTTTGTGATGCTTTAAATTCTGGGTTACTTAAATCGGTACTAACACTATTTCGGTTTGCATTTTATATTTTATGCATAGTATCGTTGTATTTTCTATGTGTTTCTCCAAATCGAGAAAAAACATCTGAATCAAAAAAAGGTAAGAAAAAAACAATTACACATGTAATATTAATGCCATTTTTGCTACTTATTACTGTGGGTTTTGTTTTTATACTTGTTTATCAGAGTACATGGCAGCTTTCAGGCTTTACTAGTAAAGAATTTGTTCGCTTTATGGAGCGATATAATCCACGGCCAGATAATGCAGCCCATAATTTAGTGAGAGGAGAAATTTTAGATTGTAAGGGTCGAGTTCTTGCAAAAACCCATCCTGGGTCTTTTATTACTCGCATTTATCCATATGGACCTGTGACAGCACATATTGTTGGTTATCGGCACCCGACTGAGGGGTTAACTGGTATTGAGAATGCAGCAGATTTTTTGCTCAGTGGCTACACCTTGGATAGTGATTTACAATTGAAGGAAGTTGGAGAAAATGCTCTCAAAGAGATACGTAATGTTGGAACAAATGTAGTTTTAACTATTGATGTGGATTTGCAACAGCGAGCTTATGAACTAATGGATGGTCGAAAGGGGGCTGTTGTAGCAATTGATCCAGATAATGGTGCAATTCGCGTATTGCTATCATCTCCTTCATATGATCCAAATAATTATACTCGCTCTCTACTTGTCGACGAAAGATCTCCATTATTAAATCGAGCCATTCATGGACATTATCCCGCTGGTTCTACATTTAAAACCTTGATAGCTGCTTTAATGTTAGAACAAGGTGTTTCTGAGGTGTTGCCATGTCCTGCAGAGGGTTATTATGCGCCCGGAGCAAATCGCCCAATTCGCGATCATGAATATTATTTGTATGAGGAGCGTGGACTTAAATGGCATGGCTTTGGTCAGCTAGATCTAAATACAGCACTTTCAAAATCATCAAACACATACTTTGCCAGAGCTGGTGTGGAAGCTGGTGTAGATGCATTCAATGGTTTAGTTGATAGGCTTGGCTTTAAGAAGCGCTATGTTCTTTTTGAGGGTGATTCAGGTATGGTGTCCTCGCGTGAAAGTAAAATTCCGCATTTAGAGAAGGGGATGATACGTGAGCTTTCTCAGCTTTCTATTGGTCAAGGAAAATTAGCAATGACGCCATTTCATATGGCAATGCTAACTACGGCTTTTGCAAACAATAATGGAGATATAATGGCGCCACGTTTGCTTGAGGATCAGGAGCCAGCGGTATATTCTGAAGGTTTTACTCCAGAGGTTGCAGCGAGAGTCCGCAGCGCTATGCGTTTTGTGGTTACAGAAGGAACGGGTAAAGGAGCAAATGTTACAGGTCTTGAGGTTTGTGGAAAGACCGGTACTGCGCAAAATCCAGGAGGAGAAGATCACTCTTGGTTTATATGCTTTAATAATACTGGTTCCCAACGGTTGGTTGTTGCTGTAATTGTTGAGAATGCTGGTTATGGTTCTTCAGCGGCATTGCCGGTTGCTGTAGGCGTTTTACAGGCGGCAAATCCAATTAATGAGCAACCTAAAGAGCAATCTATTGTAGGGGGTGGTAGATGATTTTAAGGTGTTTTATTTTGCCACTAGGGATTTTCCTTTCTATGTATTTTAGTTTGCTAGCGACTCGGCTAGCAAATTCACCAACACTGGGTTTTGTTGAGCTTGCCCCTTTACTTCTCTATATTTTAATTTTGGCAGCAACTACTAGTATTTTATATTTTTCTAGATACAGTGGAAGTTTGTCTGTTGTAAGTGTGATTATGATTCTGTGCGGAATAGGAATGGTTCTTCAGTTTCGCGTTGGAACCTTGCAGCTTGGTTTTTCTTTGTCCCAATTAGTTTATCCATTAGCTATTGTTCTAATGCTTGTAACATATTTAGTGGGGCGACATGGAAGGGTTTCAAAGCTTAAGCCATATTGGGGCATATTTATGGCTCTAGCATTGCTTGCAATCTGTTTTGTTATGATATTTGGTAGAAAATATCGCGGTGCGGTATATTTACCAGGTAATATAAATCCTGTTGAAATCGTTAAACCATTACTTATTGTTTCAATATCCACGATTTTGGCTGGTCATTGTATAATGTTGAAACGTAGCTTCTTGGGAATTCCATTGCCACCATTCAATATTATTTCAACAGTTTTTATTATATGGGCACCTGCAATGGTTTTACTCATTCTTCAAGGTGATATGGGTATGTTTGCATTGCTTAATGCTGTATTAATAGTGATGCTTTATGGATCAACTCGTCGTTTGTTGTATTTGCTCGCTGGTTTGGCTGCACTTATTTTGGCTGCAATAATACTAATGCCTTTGACGACACGAGGTGCTGCACGTATGGACGCATGGCATGATCCATTTAGTGTTGCTACAGGGCTAGGATGGCAGCAATTACAAGGGCTTGTAGCTTTATATTCCGGAGGACTTATGGGTAGTGGCGTTGGTGCCGGTTCACCAACTGTCGTACCAATTGTCGAATCAGATTTTGTATACATTGTCCTTGGTGAAGAGTTGGGTTATATTGGCTGCATATGTGTTGTTTTGTTATATATCGCTTTTGTTGCTGCGGGTATGAAGGTTGCTGAGGATGCTCAAGGTAAGACCTATGAAGATGCTGTTTATCAACGCACAATAGCAACAGGTCTTACGGCATGTATTGGAGTTCAAGCATTGCTTAATATTGGTGGTGTTTCTACAGCCATACCATTAACAGGCATACCTTTGCCATTGCTTTCTCATGGAGGTAGTTCACTAATTGCCACAATGCTTATGGTCGGTATTCTACTTGCAATTTCTGATTATGCTCCATTACCAAAGCGTCCTAAGAAGAAGAGAAAGCCTCGAGCAAAAAATAAGCCATCAACAAAGCGTAAAGCAAGCGCACCAAAATCAGAAAAAAGGCGCACACATGATAAGCCATTTGGTGGAGAAGCAAATGTACTAGGAGCAGACTCTGCCACAAAGAAGCGTTCTTCAGGTAGGAGCAAAAAGGGTGGTCATAAAAATGACTGATGAGGCATGGAATGCACTCGCTGAAAGACTGGCTAAATCAAAGTTTCGCTCTCGCTTTAAACTAACCGGTAAGGATTTAGAAACAGCCAAGATACAATTATCTAATGGCGAATTAAGGGGCAAGGCAGAGCAGTGGCTAGATAAAAAGCTCTTTTGTGCCAATCCAATAAACGATGGCAAGCAAACCCCTATGCGTGGCTACCCAGTATTTGTGGCTCAGCATGCAACTGCAACCTGCTGCCGTGGATGCCTAGAAAAGTGGCATCGTATCCCACAAAATCGCCCTCTAACCTACGAAGAGCGTGAGCTCGTCCTCGACATCATTCTCCGCTGGATAGAGCTACATTCTACAAATTGATGCTGTGTGTGATGTGAACAGGATGCAGAGGACTCATCACGCAATTAAAAAGGCTAAATGGTTTTTCCATTTAGCCTTTTTAATCAATTTGTTTTCTACGACTTATTATTTGCCATTTAGGCAACGGTCAAAAACCTGAGGAATGTTTTTGAAGCTGTTCTCTGGCTTGCAGAGTAAATCAATTGCATCTGCTGATAGGTGAGCAACAACCTCTGGCTCAGCCTTTAGTAGCTCTGGGTAGTCCTTGTTCTCTGCCCAAGCCTGCATAGCCAAACGCTGTACAAGATCATATGCCTTTTCACGTAGCATACCAGCAGCTACAAGTGCAAGCATTACCTGCTGAGAATAAACAAGACCATGGCTCATATCCATTGAGCGCTTCATGTTCTCTGGGTAGATTAGTAATCCGCCAACGATGAAGTTAATGCGCTCTAGCATATAGTCAAGAAGTGTTGTTGCATCTGCAATAATAATACGCTCTGCAGAGGAGTGTGAAATATCGCGCTCATGCCACAATGCCACATTCTCCATTGCTGTTACAGCATAGCCACGTAGCACACGTGAAAGTCCGCAAAGGTTCTCGCTCTTCACTGGGTTACGTTTGTGTGGCATTGTAGAAGAGCCCTTCTGACCCTTTGCAAATGGCTCCTCAACCTCACGTAGCTCTGTGCGTTGGCAATGACGAACCTCTGTAGCAATCTTCTCAATGCAAGAGCCTGTGATTGCAATAGCACACATTAGCTCAGCATGGCGATCGCGCTGCAATACCTGAGTAGAAATAGGTGAAGGATTTATACCTAGCTTCTCGCAAACATATTTTTCCACAAATGGATCAATGTTGCCATAGTTGCCAACGGCACCAGAAAGCTTGCCTACACGCATTGTCTCAGCAGCAGCCTCAAGTCTAGTTAGGCAGCGCTTCATATCCTCATGCCATAGAAGAAACTTCATGCCAAAGGTTGTTGGCTCAGCATGTACACCATGTGTGCGGCCCATTACTGGTGTGTCCTGATATTTCTTTGCTTGCTCACCAAGGGTTGCGATAAGCTTCTTTGTTCCCTCAATTAGCATACCACATGCTTCATGAATATTCACTGCAGCTGCTGTATCAACCACATCAGTTGATGTTAGACCATAGTGGAGCCACTTTGAATCCTCGCCAAGACTCTCAGCCACGCAGCGTGTGAAAGCAACCACATCATGATGAGTTGATGCTTCAATCTCATCAATGCGCTGAACAGTGAAGCTAGCATTTGCACGCATACGCTCAGTTGTTCCTGCTGGCACAACGCCTAGCTTTTCCCAAGCCTCTGTAGCTGCAAGCTCAACCTTTAACCAAACCTCAAACTTATGATGGCTTGACCATAGGGCAGCCATTTCTTTTCTTGTGTAACGATCTATCATGGGTATGTTAATTTAATTGTTTTGAAATTGAAAGGGGCGTCGCCATAGCAATTTGCTAGGCAGCGCCCCGCACTAAAAGCCCAAAGCTTGGGCTCAGTAGTTTGCCTTATTGAAAGGCAAGCTTATGCGCGCTTACCTAAGCGAATGATATCCTTACGGTCAGGTCCTGTTGAGAAGAATGTAATAGGTACACCGATGCTCTTCTCAATGAACTTAACGTAGTCACGAACCTGCTGAGGTAGTGCATCCCAATCTGTTGCGCCGCGGATATCGCACTTCCAGCCTGGAAGCTTTTCGATAATTGGCTTTGCATTGTATAGATATGGAGTAGCAGGGAAGTAGTCAATGCGCTTGCCATCGATTTCGTATGCAACGCATACAGGAATCTCATCTAGGTAGCCAAGAGCATCAGCAATTGTTAATGCCACTTCAGTTGCACCCTGTAGCTGGCAGCCATAGCGTGTTGCAGGAACATCAAACCAACCTACTCGACGTGGACGGCCAGTTGTTGCACCATACTCACCCTTATCACCACCGCGCTTACGTAGCTCCTCAGCCTCATCTCCAAAGATTTCTGATACGAAAGGACCAGCACCAACAGCACTTGAATATGCCTTAACAACAGTGATGATATCCTTAATCTCATATGGAGGAATGCCTGCACCAATTGATGCAAAGCCAGCCAATGGAGAAGATGATGTAACCATAGGATAAATACCATGGTCTGTATCCTTAAGTGAGCCTAGCTGACCCTCTAGTAGGATGCGCTTGCCTTCCTTAAGTGCCTTGTTAAAGAAATCACCTGTATCGCGAGCATATGGGCGAATAATCTCTGCTAGCTCAGCAAGCTCTGCTTTAATTGCAGCAGGCTCAAGTGCTGGCTGATTGTATACGCTTGTTAGAAGTGGGTTCTTACGATCGCAGAATAGCTGAATGCGCTGATCCATCTGATCCAAGTGGAATAGCTCGCAAACCTGGAAGCCAATCTTTGAATACTTGTCAGAGTAGAAAGGAGCGATACCAGACTTTGTTGAACCAAAGCCAGCCTTACCTAGGCGCTGCTCCTCAAGAGCATCAAGCTGCTTATGGATGTCTAGAAGCACCTGTGCACGGTCAGAAACGATGATATTAGGCTCAATACCAGCCTCAATTAGCTCATCAAGCTCTTTCTTAAATGCACGGATGTTAAGTGCTACACCTGTACCAATAACATTAACTACATTTGGATTGAATACGCCAGATGGTAGTAGGTGAAGAGCAAATCTGCCCTTATCATTGATGATTGTGTGGCCTGCGTTGTTACCACCCTGAAAACGTACGATAATATCTGCGTCACGAGCAAGAAGGTCGGTCATTTTACCTTTGCCTTCGTCGCCCCAATTTGCACCGACAATAGCTGTTGCCATAGTAAGAAACTCCTTGTTAATATGTGAGTAACTAGTATACCATATATAAGAGGCTAAAAACAAGAATTGTTTTCTTCGTATAGCATTTAATTCTAAGTTGTGTTTGTGAAAGGAAATGCACTAGTTTTATCGTTTTTTAGGTGCAAGAGAGACTTTTATCTTAAATTTGTTAGCAATAGAATTTATGCTATGTGGCTATATTGACATAAGTAATAAGTTTTGGTTTAATATTTTCCATATAAATGTTTGAAGATTTATAAATACATTTAGAGAATAGTGTTCTGGGACAAGATTAGTACTGAATGTCAAATTTATTAAAAATATCACTTTAATTAGTCTAATTTCGTATGTCTCGTAGAATCAAGTAGTTAAAAGTTTATGAATCACGACGAATTTAATCAATATCTGCAGCAAAGCGTACCAGAAAAGGATGATAAGATTCTAGCCTGGAAGACATCCATTGGTCTACAAAAGGTTGATGGTTTGTCTCCATCTGAATATCTTTTGGAAACCGCTAAGCGTCACATAGATGGCGAGATTTCTATTGATGATGTTTGTAATTTGATTAATTCTTATTACGAAAATAAAAATGAACGTGATGACAATGAAGATGGTACAGAAGAAGCAGATAAAGTTTCGGCAAATACAACTAAGTTGTTAAGTGAACAAACATTTTCATTTTCACCAGCAGGATTAGCTGCTATACATAAGCGTATTTTTGATGGTGTATTTAGTTTTGCAGGAACATTTCGTAATTGCAACATTACAAAAAAGGAATGGGTGTTAAGAGGCGAGACTGTTCTTTATGTGAGTTTTGAGGAAATTACATTAGCTTTGGAATATGATTTTAATCAAGAGAAGGAGTTTAGTTATAAAAATCTCTCTTGTGAGGAAATGGTTAACCATTTTTCTAAATTTATTTCAAATATTTGGCAAATACACCCATTTAGAGAGGGTAATACAAGAACAACTGCTGTATTTGCAATAAAGTACCTCAGGGCAATGGGTTTTAGTGTTACTAATGAGCTTTTTTCAGAGCATTCTTGGTATTTTCGCAATGCTTTGGTTCGTGCTAATTATCGTAATTATGCTCTCAAGATTGAATCTGATTTAAAATATATTGAGAGATTCTTCCGTAATTTATTATTAGGTGAGAGTAATGAATTAAAGAACCGTTTTTTGGTTGTTAATCCACCTAAAGAACTAACCCCACAAGCTGACCCCACAAGTACCCCACAAGCTTCCCGTATGTTAAGCTTAGGCAATCCGTTTATCAATAAGTTGATTTTGGTGATTGGTAATGACGCTTGTACTTTAAAATTTATGATGGAACAGATAGGTCTTTCTGATCGAAAGAACTTCTTAAAGAACTATTTGAAACCAGCAATAAATAATGGCTTTGTTCGTTTACAATATCCTGAAAGTCCTCGTCATCCTAATCAAAAATATTTACTGACGGAAAAAGGATCAGCCTCTTTTCTACAGCTTAAAAGTTGATGCAGAATTTGCATTTATGCTTAACGCATAGCATTCGGAATAACCTATATATTAACCTTGTTGGTTTTTTATAAAGATAACTGTAGAGTTTGTGGCTAATTGTTGCGCTCGTTTCTTCTAGCTTTGAAGAATGCTTGAAGCTGGGCTAAGCACTCTTCTTCCATTATACCAGAAATTACCTCAGGGTGATGGTTGATGCCAGGATTATCAAAAATACCAAATTCCGTATGCCCTCCGCGCTTTGGATCAGAAACACCCCAAACAACTAATGGAAGGCGTGCTAGTACAATAGCACCAGCACACATAGGACATGGCTCTTTTGTCACATACAAGATGCAATTTGTAAGCCTCCAATCACCAATTGCATTTGCTGCTTGAGTAATAGCAAGTATCTCTGCATGAGCCGTTGGGTCCTTAAGTCCCTCAGTCATGTTGTGCGCTCTAGCAATAACCTTAGAGACTAGGCCATCATCCGAAAGCTGTACAATAACACACCCAGCAGGCACCTCAGCCTCAGCAGCAGATTTTTCTGCCTCTTTATATGCTAACTGAAGGTAGCGCTCATGATATTCGCTGTCTAACCCAGCTAGTGTCTTTTCAAATTCTTGGTTACTCATAAAGGTCTCTATTTAAATCAAACCAAGGTTAATAAGGATTGAATCTGGGTTTGGTTCACGGCCACGGAAGCTCTTAAATATTTCCATTGGATGATATGCACCACCAAGACCAAGAATTGTATCTGTGTAGCGGCGTCCAAGCTCGCAAATTGCAGACTCATTATCTCCCAATTCTTCAAATGCACGATATGCATCTGCAGCAAGTATGTCTGCCCACATATAGCTATAATATCCAGCAGCATAGCCACCAGCAAAGATATGTGAGAAGGTGCACAAGAAATGCTCGTTAGGGATGCGCTTTGCACGAGGGAATCTGCGTGCTGCCTCATCCTCAATAGCTGCTATGGATGGATATTTTTCTGAAGGATATTGACTATGAAGTAGCATATCCATGTAGCCGAAGTTAAGCTGACGCTGCATTCCTGATGCAGCTCTAAAACGGTCGTAAAGCTTAATCTTTTCAATTAGATCATCTGGAAGTGTCTCGCCAGTTGTTATGTGCTCAGAAATGTCCTTAAGAACCTCTTTGCGGGTTGCCCAGTTTTCCATAAATTGGCTTGCTAATTCAACTGCGTCCCATTCAACTCCATTGATGCCAGAAACCTCTTCAATATCTTGCTTTGTAAGAAGGTGCTGGATTGCATGACCAAACTCGTGGAATAGGGTAGTAACCTCACCATAGGTCATACAAGAAGGCTTGCCATCAACAGGCTTCATTTGGTTGCAAACTATGAATGCTGCTGGAAGCATTAGCTCGCCATTATTAAGCTTACGGCGAGAATTTAAGTCGTTCATCCATGCGCCATTATTCTTTTCGCCAGGTCTAGAATATGGATCAAGATATAGCCATCCACATGGTGTGTTTCCTTCAGGAGGAAGTAGCTTAAAGAAGCGTACATCAGGATGCCATACAGGCACCATTCCATTTGCTAACTCAACTCTATAACCAGTGAGGCGAGTGAGTAGGGCAAATAGACCAGCAAGCACCTTTTCAAATTGGAAGTAAGAACGTAATTCTTCAGGAGAAATACCGACGGTTTTCTCAAGCATTACTCGGCTCCAAAATGCGCTATCCCAAGGCATGAATTCATCATTAGCAGAAAAACCATTTTCGCGAGCAAATGCCTCAAGATCTTTTTCTTCCTTACTTGCGATAGGAGTTAGCTTTGGCTCAAGCCTATCATACATATCAAAGACCTTGTCTGGTGTGCCAGCCATCTTTGCTTTTGTGCTCTTTTTGGCATAATTATTGTAGCCAAGAAGCTTTACTTTTTCAGTTCTCTTAGCAAGAATTTGCTCAATGATTCCCTGATTATTTATGTCTCCAGATGAAGCTCGTGTGATGCTTGCCACATATAGCTTTTCACGAAGCTCACGGTCAGAGCAATATTGCATAAAAGGCCCATAAATGGCTGGGTCTAGAGAAACTCTCCATGGTCCATTTTCTGCTGTGGCAGAGTCTGCACCCTCTGCCTTTGCAGAGGCAGCCATTGCTGTGAGTAATGTCTCTGGCATGCCTTCTATTTTTGTTTTTTCTGTTATAGTTATCGAAAAAGCTTTAGTTGCATCTAAAACATTATTTGAAAAATCATTTGTTAGTTTTGAAAGCTCTTGGGTTAAAGTATTAAAGCATTTTCGTTTTTCCCCTTGAAGTCCAATACCAGAATTTTCTATATCCTCAAGGTTCTTCGTGAGGATTCGCTGCTTAACTGAATCTAAAGTAGCAAATTCCTTACTATTCACTAGCTCTTGTAATGCCTTATAAAATGGCTCGCTTTGACTAAATTGGGTTGAAAAGGAAATTATATCTGGCAAAACAGCCTCATATGCATCTCTCCATTCGTCTGAATTACAGACTGACATCATGTGAGATATTACACCAAAGCTTCTTGTGAGCTTGCGGCAAATTTCATTGCGGGTTGTAATCACAAATTCCCATGTTGGTTCTGGTGCCGCCTCTGCTTTAGCCATTGCCTCTTCAGCCTCTTTGATTAGTTGGTCAATAGCTGGCTTTACGTGCTCAGGCTTTACTTTGTCATATTCAGGAAATTCAGGAATATCATATAAAGGATTCATTGGTATACTCATTTGCTGTTTTCAATATTAAACTTTTTTGAATAAATTATATCAATAGATTGTTTTTTTGTAAATGGATAAGCGTTATAAAAACATTTCTCGACTACACCCAATAATTATACATGTATAATTTTTATGTTGACATGTATATAGAATTTGTGCAATACTTTTAAATATGAAAACGAAAATCTCTAAACAAAATTCAATTCCAGCATATATTCGGATTGCCGATAAATTACGCTCAGTCATTAAGGATAATTCCTTTAAACCAGGAGATTTTATCGGAACAGAGGTTGAATTATCTAAAGATAACTCTATCACACGTATGACTGCCCGCAGAGCAGTACAAATCCTTATTGATGAAGGTCTGCTCGAACGCCAACCTGGAAAGGGCGTCTTTGTAAAACAAATTCAAAAATCTATTCACCAAATTAAACTCCTTTCTTGTAACCTCAACTGGATGCCTTCTATTTATATTGGTCAAGGCATGAAGCTCCAAGCAGAAAAATATAATGCAGAGGTTATCCTTTGTGACTTTAGTGGAAACGAAGAAGAGTATATCAAAGCGATTGTCGATTTGCCTAAATCAAAAGAAAATAGTTCCGCTGTCCTTGTCTCTATCCACAACAAAGCTTTTTATAATGCATTGCTTAAGCTTGAGCTAGCAAATTACAGGTACGTTGTTGTTGATGAAATATTAAATGAATTTCCTAGTCCATCAATTGCTTCAGACAATCTTCTTGGCGGAAAGCTTGCTGTTCAAAATCTTCTTGAATGTGGTCACACAAATATTGGGTTTATTGGAGATGTTCAGGCATCAACAACAGAGAAGCGTTTTAGGGGCGGTGCAATAGTCCTAGCAGAGAAGGCACTAACCTATAGTCATGTTATAAGTCTTTCTACAGATGACTCCATTTGGGAACAGGATGTGCTACATAATTTAAGAAAATTAATGAATTCAAATTTGCTCCCGACAGCATTCTTTTGTAGCTGTGACGCTGTTGCAAGGTATGTTTATCGTGCGGCTTCAATACTTGGTTTGTCTATCCCCGATGATATAAGTGTTGTGGGCTATGATGATGATCCAATTGCTGAGTGGCTTTCTCCAGCTTTGTCAACAATTCGTCAACCGTTTGAAAAAATAGGTGAGGAAGCTGTTAATGCACTTATTCATTTTGAACCAAATACTTTAGATAACGATATTCCTATAGCAAAGGAATTGCCAGTTGAATATATTCAACGAGACTCTGTGAAGAGGATGAAAAAAGAAAGGATAGCATAATTATGTTTAAGGAATTCTTTTTTGTGGCAGTGTCAGCAGTATTGGCACTTAATTGCTCTGCAAATGGGCTTATTCCTAATTCTGATTTAGAGGAATCCGATGGTAATGGCTGGGCAGAGGGGTGGCCTCGTACTGCATTTATGAGCTATGAACAGGAAGGGGCGAACCACTTTCTACGGATGAATGCTCTTTCCCCAAATACGATGCATATGCTCTATCGCGAGATTAAAGTCCCAGCTGGTGCTGAAGCTCTCGAGCTAACATGGCGCCACCGTATTAGCAATTTGAAAAAAGGTGAAAAATCCTGGTTTGATGCTCGTATTATGCTTGAGTTTATGGATGGTAACCGTAAAGGGCTTCCTGCAAAACCGAAAGCCCCTAGCTTTGGAAAAAATGTGGCAGAGTGGACCGAATGTAAAACACAATTTCTTGTACCAAAGGATGCTAAGATTTTAAAGCTTATGCCAGCTTTGTTTAATGTAGAAAGTGGGACATGGGATATCGATGATATGCAAATTAAACCTATCTCTGCAAATGAATTAAAGGCTGCCGAAGCTAAGCATAAGGAGCAATATAATGAGGCTAGAGCAGCAGAGTCTGAAAAAATACGCAATAAAGCTGCCCAAACTCTAGCTAATGGTGGCTCTCTTATTGCTAATGGTAGCTTTGAGGAGCTGCGGGAAGATGGTATGGGTGCAAAGCATTGGGGCTCAAATAATGAAAATACTTTTGTTGCTTCTGAAGCTGGTAATCATTTTATGCGTATAACAGCAAAACCAAATAAATTGGTAAATATTTATAGAGAATATCCTATCCCTACAGGTGCGAAAGCTCTTGAGCTTTCTTGGCGTCAACGTGTTACTGGACTTAAAACCGGTGAAAAACCATGGTTCGATGCTCGTTTTATATTTGAACTAAAGGATGCTTCACGCAATAAAATTGCTGGTGCTCCAGGTCCAGTATATACTCAAAAGGATACAAGTGGTTGGGTTACAAAAAGCACTCGCTTTTTAGTTCCTGATAATGCTACATATTTTGTCTTTATGCCTTGCCTTTTTGAAGCAAAAGCAGGGACATTTGATATAGATGATTTGGTACTTAAACCAATTGATCCAGCACCAATTATTGCGGAAAAGAAAAAATGGGAAAGGATTGAAGCTATGCGTAATATACCTGTAGAACAACCATACAAAGCAAAATGGCCGGCAGAGCTCAAGGTGGTCGGCAATAAGGTTATTGATGCTAATGGGAAAGAGGTCTGGCTACAAGGTGTCAATGTTGTTGGATTGGAGTCACTACCATTTGGCTCTCAGATGATGAAATCAACCCAAGTCGCTGTGGATGAGTGGGGAAGCAACTGCATACGTCTTACGGTGAAGGAGCAATTCTGGTTTGGTGAAAGCATCCATCAGAAAGATGGCGGAGCTGCATATCGGAAGCTAATAGATGATATCATTACATTTACCGCAAATCGCGGAGCATACGTTGTCCTTGATTTGCATCATTTCCGAGCACCGCGAGAGCGAGATATTCGTTTTTGGTCTGCAGCTGCAAAGGTCTATGCAAATCATCCAGCTGTGCTATTTGATATATTCAATGAACCACATGATATTTCATGGGAGGTATGGCGCAATGGAGGCTTTGTGGGTGAAAAAGGCAAGATTGATGAATCAGCATTTCTTAGTGAGGAGGAAAAACGCAAGAACCAAGGCTTTGAATCTTGTGGTATGCAAAAGCTAGTTGAGGTTGTCCGTAGCACGGGTGCTCGTAATATAATTATTGCTGGTGGCTGCCATTGGGCAAATGATTTGTCTGGTATTGTTAATGGCTATGCATTAGAAGATAAGACTGGCAATGGTATTATGTATTCTTGGCATACATATAATTGGCATGGTGGCTGGGCGAAGATTTTACCAGTATTGGAGAAATATCCGGTGTATTTAGGAGAGTTTGGTGGTGACACAAAGAAGATGGGCTTCCTTCCCCTAGATATTCAGGAGGATCCTTATACATTTTGTCCAGATATGTTAGGCTTTGTTCAAAAGAACAAGATTCATTGGGGAGCATTTTCATTGGCACCAAATTCCACACCAAGGCTTGTTCTTGATTGGGAGTATACACCAACACCATTTTGGGGCGAGTTTGTTATTCGTGCTTTAAAGGGAGAACAATTTGAAATTAAACGCATAAGATAATTTTTTGATAGTGTTATAATTACGGAGAATATGGTTATGAAAAAGAAAATAGAAATAATCTGTTTTTTGTGTTTAGGTCTTTTTGCCTCTAGCGCATTAGCAGAGGAAGAGGTTAATCTTGGTTGGTTAAATAATGTAGGTGGAACCTATACATACACTGATACAGCTAACTGGAATAATGGCGAAATCAATGGTGTTTTCGGAACAAATCTAACAAGTAAGTCAACGCAGACGATTTTGGTTAACGATGGTTTTATAATCAATGATTTGTATTTTTGTCATGGTGGTGAGGTCTCATACAAGTTCATCGGTAATGGAGCAGATTCTACAGCATACATCACGAATGATTGGTATTCTGCACCAACTACCCAAAAGGGCTCTATCACATTTGGTAGCGGCATTGCAGGCGAGGGCTTAACTACTGATTTAGGTGGAGAAACAAGAAAGCTCGAGGTCGAAAAAACGACCGTTAATTTCTATAGTCCAATCGTCAATGGTGATCTTGAGCTAATAAATGTATCTGTCGGTTTAAAAGGTAGAAACGGATCTTTCCCAAATGGAACTTTGATAGTTTCCAATGCTTGGATTTCTATTGGTGCAGAAAACGATACTCTAACCCCGGCGGTTCGAATTGATAAACTAATCTCAAAGGGTGCAGAGATTACTGTTTATGGTCATAAAAATGGTGAAGCCTGCAATGAAAAAATAAATACTTTAGTTGCAGAGACAAAGCCTGAGATTGGTACAACAACAATCAAATTTAGACCAGCAAGTAAATTGCCAATTTTGCATATTGGTAAACTGGAAAGAAAAAATAATGCGCTCATCAATTTGATAAATGTTCGTTCAGGTTCTTATGATGTTGGTGTTACAGATTTTGAACCGTATAGTTGTCATTTGTTATTTGATGAAGTACCTGCATTCTCTTGTCCTGGTACAGCAGGAACAACATCCTGTCCAATTTTCCCATGGCTGGTTTATAACTATGACATGTTTTATACCTACGATTCTACAAGAGGTGTGCGTCCACTTGATCTTGAAACTGAGGTTCGTACATATTCAACAAATTATGTTGGTCAGTTAGAAGCACAAGGAGAAAATATAAGAATTACTTCAGATGTTTCTGTTTTTGATATTACTGGAGAAGAAAATAGCGTAAATTCAATTATTTGGAGTAGTGCAAATAATGCACAGCTATATGCAACCAATGGAGTGCTAAAGGTTTTGTCTGGAGGCATTCAAATGGGTTGGGGCGAAAAAACAACATTGCATGCAAATATTGACTTTGGAGATGTAACTGGTTATATCAATGCACGAAATGATAAATACGTATACCTAAAAGGAAATATTGCTGGTACAAAGGGCGTTGTGCTCTCAACCATTAGCGTAAGTAAGGGTGATAATGGTGGAATATTCTATGTAACAGGTACAGGTACATTTACTAGCGATTGCTTTATCTCTACAGCGGTAAATCTTCAAAGTGTGGATTTTCTTCCACACGGAGATCGTTTGGGAAATACTGTTGTTGATGGGTTATTGCGTTTGTGGTATAACACAGTAACAGTAAACGGACTTTATGGCAGTGGTATTGTTACATTTGTAAATTCTGATTGGGCAAAGCTAATTGTCGGCGACAATGATACAGATGGCGATTTTGGTGGTAGAATTTATGGTAGAACTTTGCATTTAGATAAGATTGGCAAGGGAACACAAATTATTCGCCGTGAAAATTCTTCCACTGGTAAAACAACAGTTTTGGATGGCGCTCTTTACTACGAATCTTGGGTAAATGCAGGGGTAGAGGTTGCTGATGGGGCTACACTCGGTGGTGCTGGTACATACAAAGCTGAGGGCACAGCCATTGATTTAAAGCAAGGTGCAACACTTATCCCTATGAGCTATGAGGGTACAGGCTCAATGACCGTTGCTAATGACATAAGCTTTGGTGGTGCAAATACCTTGAAATTAACAGCTATACCAGATGCTTTAACTCCTGCATTAAATGTTGGTGGCAGTGTCATAGGTGTTGATAGCGAGGTAGGCGTTGTCTTTGAAGGCGAAAAACCTGGTATATACACACTAGTTAAAGCTCAAACAGCTATTGAGCCAATATTTGTCAGTGCAACACCTAACTTCAAGGTTTATACAAGTGAGGATGGTTTGACTGTCTATGGTGAAATGCTTGATATGGGAACAGTTGTAATTATTAGGTAGCTTTGAGGACTTGTCGTTTAAAGGGGGAAGCCATGGAAAAATATATCGGAAATCCTATCCTTTCAGCAAAGGATATACCATATCCTGCATCGCTAGTATTTAATGCGGGTGTGTGTAAATATAGAGGCAAATATATTATGCTGTTTAGAAATGACTATGGGTATGGGGAAAATGGACCTGGTCAATTTTCTGGAACCTGTATTGGAATTGCTGAAAGTGATGACGGAGTTCATTGGACACCACATTCGGAGCCATGGATTGAATGGCGCGATGAAGAGGTTCTTCGTGCATATGATCCAAGGCTAACCGTGGTGGGGGAGGAGGTTGTTATTTGCTTTGCTCTTGATACACGCCATGGTTTGAGAGGTGGAATTGCCACAACTACGGATTTTAAGAGCTGGCAAGTTAAATCACTTTCTGCTCCTGATAATCGAAATATGGTGGTATTTCCAGAAAAAGTAAATGGTAAATATTGTAGGTTAGAGCGTCCTTTCCCTGTATATTCAAGGTGGAAGGATAGATTTGATGTTTGGTTTTCTGATTCTCCAGATTTAGAGTATTGGGGGAATACACATTTGGTTTTAGGTGTAGAGGATGTTCCTTTTGCTAATGACAAGGTAGGACCAGCAGCACCACCAATAAAAACGGATAAGGGCTGGCTTACATTATTTCATGCTGTTGATTTAGATACAACAAGAGGTAAGAATGGTTGGGAGGATAAGTGGCAGAAGCGTTATCAAGCTGGCGTGATGCTACTTGACTTGAATGAGCCATGGCGAGTAATAGGGAAGTGTGACGAACCAATAATAGCACCTACTGAGGAGTATGAGCGGAATGGCTTCCGTAATGATGTAATTTTCCCTGGAGGGATGATTGTTGAGGATGACGGATCTGTAAAAATTTACTATGGAGCCGCAGATACTGTCGTTTCTCTTGCCACAACCTCAGTTGAAGAGTTACTTGCAATGTGTAACCCCAAGTGATTGCCGCCTTTTGCCCTAAAACACTGGCCGACTCCACCAATTAGGCGATAAGACAACCGTGACGTTAGACGATAAGACAGATTTCAATCTGACGCTCTTGCTTTCGCTACGTGTGTCCGTGTTAAGCGTAAGCAACAAGTGCGAAAAAGGGACGCAGAGACGCAGAGGACGCAGAGGACGCAGGGCTTGCGTGGTGGCTTGTATGGTGGTATCGATAATAACACTACCGCTTGTCGTTGCCTAGTTTTGCTTCTGTTATCGCAAAGGCAACTTCCAAGCGCTAGTGTGTTCGCCCACAAGAATGCAAAGACGCGGAGCATCTGCACGTGATGGCTAGAAGTGCGAAGTGGGACGTTAGACGCGAGACGGTTAAACGACGTTAGACGTGAGAATGGAGAAAAAACCAATTAACTCTACCTAAATTCTTCATTTTTCATTTTTCATTTTTCATTCTTCATTTATTATAATGCGTTGCCTCCGCATCTTAATAGGCTTCTGGGCGAGGACACTAGAGGATGAGGTTTGCCAAATTGCTCCGAAAGAGTAGCAATAGCCAAGGCAAAGCTCATTCCGCTAGTGTATTTGTTGCGTCACGGCTCTGCGATCTCTGCGGTCTTTGCGTCTCTGCGTCCCATTGGCGTCACGTGCACACAGATTGGTCGCTAGTGCTCTAGCCTTCGGCGAAACACGGAGGATAACGAGGCTCGGAGACACGGAGGGGTTCTGGGGTTATTGTTGATGATTGCTAGCACAATTCTCTGTGTCTCTGCGTCTCTGCGGGAGGGGAGAACCTCGCACTTTTAGCCATCACTTACGCTCTAATCTTGTCAAAAAATAATAATTATTGATTTTGCCTTATATTATAAGGTATAATTCAACCCATGAGTGAAGAAAATAAAATAAATTTAGAAAACGATACATTTTCGCCATTTCCAGAAACTGCGGATATCGAGACATCAAATGATGATTATGCCACACGCTTCAAAGGAGCAACTGGTGCATGGATGTTAAAGGTTCAGGAAAAGGGCGTGCTCAAGCTTTTGAAAAAAGTAGCTAAGCCTGGTGCAACTATTCTTGATGTTGGTGGTGGTCATGGTCAGCTAGCATATCCACTTGCAGCTGCAGGCTATAAAGTGCATGTGATTGGTAGTGCACGCAGCTGCTTACATCGCATTAAGTCACTTGTTGATGAAGGCAAGTGTGGCTTTGAAGTTGGTAATGTGATAGAGCTTCCTTATCCAGATAAGAGCTTTGATGTTGTAGTTGCAGTTCGTATGCTTACACATTGTGATGCTTGGCCTCAGCTAATTAAGGAAATGTGCCGAGTTTCTCGTGGTGTTGTTATTACAGACTATCCAACATCCCAGAGCCTTAATGCAATTGCACCAGCATTATTTAACGCAAAGAAGAAGTACGAAAAAAACACTCGTACATGGACCCTTTTTAAGCATAAGCAAGTGAAAGAGGGCTTTGCAGCTGCTGGCTTTGTTAAGACAGGTAAGTTCGGACAATTTTTCCTTCCAATGGTTGTTCACCGTGCTTTAAAGTGTAAGGCAATCTCAGCATTCCTTGAGGCTTGCTGCCGTTGTGTTGGCTTTACAGCATTGTGGGGAACCCCAGTTATTATCCGAACGGAAGAAAAGAAATAATTTAATATTTTACAAGGAGAAAAGAATATAATGAAAATTCTAGTTACAGGTGGTACAGGCTTCACAGGAAGTCATCTAGTAAAGCACGTTCTTAAAGAAGGACATCAAACAATTGTTCTTGATAACCAAGAGGGTATTATGCTTAACGAGCTTAAGGAGCTTGGAGCAGAGGTAATCATTGGCTCAGTTACAGATGCAGAGGTGCTTCGTAAGGCAGTTTCTGGTTGTGATGCTGTTTATCATCTTGCAGCAGCATTCCGTAAGATTAATGTTTCAAAGCAGGTCTATGATGACACAAATATCCATGCTATGAAGACATTGCTTGATATTTGTAAGGAAGAAGGCGTAAAGAAGCTTATCTATTGCTCAACTCAAGGTGTTCATGGTGATATTGCTTCATTGTCAGAGAACCCACCTCGTCCAGGTAGTGAGGAGTCCCCAATCAAGCCAGAGGACTACTATCAATATACTAAGCACGAGGGAGAGAAGGTTATTGCAGAATTCCTAAAGACAAATCCTGATTTTGATGTAACAATTTTGCGTCCAACAGCTCTTTATGGACCAGGCGATCCAGCTCGCTTCCTAATGATTTATAAGCAGGTTAAGAAGGGCTGGTTCCCATTCTTTGGTAAGGGTAAGGCTTTCTATCATCCAGTTTATGTTGAAAACTTCTGCGATGCATTTACATTGGCTATGAGCCATCCTGCATCAAAGGGTCAGACATACATTATTGCTGATAATGACTACTTCTACATTAGAGATATTGTTCAGAAGATTGCTGATATTTATGCAGCAGAGAATCCTGGCTTTAAGTGCAAGATGATTTGCTTGCCTTTCTATCCAATGTATTGGCTATCCTTTATCGTGGCAGGCCTATGGAAGATTCTCTTCCTAAAGAGCGATCCACCATTGTTCCCACGCCGTGTTGACTGGTATCGCCAGAATCGTGGTTTTGATATTTCAAAGGCAAAGCGCGAGCTTGATTATGAGCCAAAGGTTGGCTTGGATGAGGGCTTAAAGCTAGCTTACGATTGGTATAAGAAAAACGGCTACATTTAATCTGTAGAGTAGGTCTGGCTTGGATTGACCAAGTATAAAAAACCAAAGCAATCTAAGTCACTAAGGTTGAAATGGAGCAAAATGTTTTTTAAAAAACGCTCATTTCAACCTTGTTTATTATAACGAAAGAAAGGGGAATGAATTTTATGAATAGAAACTTTATACTAGGATTTGTTGCATTGACCATCGGGTTGGTTTCCGGATGCAATAGTGTTGAAGAAGCATCAAATGTGGCAGAGTATGCTTCAGCTACAGCACCAGAAATGAATAGCGAAGTGCCTGTTGTAGTACCAGAAGCACCAAGTATTCCATTCCCAGCATCATTTGCGGATGTAACACTTGATTCAGATGAGAATGTTGATTTTGCAGCATCACCAGTTAGCTTGGGTGTTGCTTGCTCAAGTCTTGCACATATTGGTGCAAATGGTACTACAGCGGATGAGCTATTGGGTGCAGTTTCTGGTCCATATGACATAGAGACTCTGCAGGGTGTCTGCAATCAGTTGGGTCTAAGCGCAACCTATTCTAATGCAGAATGGCAAAAACGTACTGAACCAAATATGCTTCTTATGTCAAATTCACTTTGGCTTTCCAATAGTTTTGAATTAAAGGCAGATACCTCTTCCTTGCGTGATGCACTTTGCTTTCAGACAAAGCGTATTCCAATGAATGAAACGGGTAGGGTAGAAATTAATTCATTCGTTGACAAGATGACTCGTGGTCTTATACCTGAGTTCATTAAAGAGTTAGATCCTGCTACACAGGCAGTTCTTATAAATACACTTTATTTCTATGCAAATTGGCAAAATCAATTTGACGCTGATAAGTCTCGTGAAGGTGATTTCTTTGTTAAGCCAGTAGAGACCATAAAGGTTACATATATGAAGAATTCTGCATTCTATAAAGGTGCTGAGGCAGAGCAATACTCTGCACTCATTCTTCCATATCAGGATATAAATATTCCAGGAAACCAGGCTCCAACAAAAACAGAGATGGTTGTTATTCTTCCAAAGGAAGATATTTCAAACTCTACAGCGCTTAAGGCATATTTAAATCAAGCCACTTCAAAGCAGCTTCCTGAATTTAAGGATGAATATTATAAAGTTGTATTGCCAAAATTTGAAATCAATACAGAACTAAATCTAACAAAAACCTTAAAGGATCTAGGTGTTCGCTCAGCATTTTCAGCAAATGCAGATTTTTCTAAGCTTTCACCTACACCACTTGTAATATCAGATGTTATACAGAATGTTTCAATTCGAGTTGACGAAAAGGGAACAGAAGCCGCTGCAGCGACTGGCATTATGTTAATGCGTGCAATGCTTCCTCCAGAGTCAAAGCCATTTGTTGTAAATAGACCTTTTGCTTTTGTAATTCGTGAGCAGGCAACAGATAGTGTTCTATTTATGGGTGCTATTGCTCAACCTCAAGCACCTAAAGAAAAAGAGTCAACGGCCAACAATCAATAAATGTGATGCACGTGACGCAAAAGGGACGCAGCCACCTACGCCAAGGCTTCCACCTACGTTAAAACTACGGCGGACAGGACGGAGGTCAGGGAGACGCAGTGGACGCAGAGAGCGCAGGGCTCTCGTGGTGGCTTGTGTGGTGGGGTTGACGACAAAACACTAATTCTTGTTGTTGCCTTGCTTATTGCTAATTCTTCGAAGCAATGAGGCAACTTCCAAGCGCTAGTGTGTACGGCCCACAAGAATAATGAGGCGCGGGGCGTGAAAGTTATACAACAAGCAGTAGATAATAATAAAAAATTAATCGTTTAAGAATAAATGGAGAATATTATGAGTGAAACAAATAAACGCTTAGGATTTGTTGGAATTATTATCGACAAAGGAGATGACAATGTTTCAAAGGTAAATGAAGTATTGTCAGAATATTCATCCATTATTGTTGGACGTATGGGCATTCCATATCGTGAGAGAGGCTGTGCAGTAATTACTCTTGTTGTTGACACCACAACAGATGATATTGGTTCCTTTACAGGCAAACTAGGAAATATTCCTGGAGTTGCTGTAAAGTCTGCGCTTGCAAAGGCTTAATAGTTAGGATATAATTACACTCGTTAAGAAACGATGATATAGAAATAAAGGAGACGGCTTATGACAGTTAAAGAAATAGCAAAGATGATTGATCACACAGTGCTATCTAATACAGCAACACACGAGACATTTGTAGAGGCTTGCGAGTTTGCAAAGGCAAATGAATGTGCAAGCGTTTGTATTTGCCCATTTTTTGTGGCAGAGTGTGCAAAGCTATTAAAGGGTAGTGAGGTAAAAACCTGCACAGTAATCGGCTTCCCACATGGAACACATTCCACAGCTGCTAAGGTTGCTGAAGCAAAGGCTGCAATTGCAGATGGTGCTGATGAGTTAGATATGGTTGTTAATGTATCTAAGGTTAAGGATGGCGATTGGGGCTATGTAAAGACAGACATAGCTGCTGTTACTCTTGTCTCTCATGCAGCAGGAGCATCAGTTAAAGTAATATTTGAGAATTGCTTCCTTACAGATGATGAGAAGAAGCAGCTATGCCAGATATGTTCTGAGGTTGGTGTTGATTTTGTTAAAACATCTACAGGCTTTGGCACAAGTGGTGCAACAGCTGATGATGTTCGCTTAATGCGCGAGAATTCCAAGCCAGAGATTCAGGTAAAGGCTGCTGGTGGTATTCGTACATTAGATCAATTACTTGAGATGTATGAGGCAGGAGCTACACGCATGGGTTGCTCACGCAGTGCTGCAGTTCTTGAGGAAGCAAAGAAACGCTTTGGCGTATAGGTGATAACTCAATAGGGTTGCTTAAAAAATAATCTTTATGGTATAATTTTATCAAATTTATCTCTTGTATTTTGCTGAATAAATGAATTTAATTAAACAACTTTTGAAAAGACGTGAATTGTTAACAATTCTCGTTCAGCGCAATTTAAAAATTCGCTATAAGAATTCATCACTAGGTTTTTTGTGGTCATTGCTAACTCCTGCATTAATGATTTTAATGTACGCTTGCTTTGCTAAAATTCTTAAATTTAGTGATGGGGCGCATTATCTTTCATTCTTAGTCGCAGGTATTGTAATTTGGCAATTTACCGCGGGATGCATGAATGATTCACTAAATGCTATTGTTGGAAACACAAACCTTGTAAAAAAGGTTTCTTTTCCAAGAATTATTTTGCCGCTTTCTACAGCATTAGCAAATGGTGTTAATTTCCTTCTTACATTAGTTGTTTTAATAATTTATCTAATCCTTGCAGGGGTATTTAGTTGTGCAAATATCTATTGGTTAGTGCCTGCAATACTTATGCAGCTAATGCTTTGTGTTGGTATTTGTTGTTTTTGCTCTGTAGCCAATGTTTTCTTTAGAGATACTCAACATATTGTTGGAATTGGTTCTCTTGCATGGTTCTTTATGTCGCCTGTATTTTATCGCACAACTATGCAAACATCTGCGATTACAAGTGTTTTCGGTTTGTCTGCTTCTTCTCAATTGCAAGGCATTGTTTTTCTAAATCCAATGACAGGTATCTTGGGAATGTATAGAGCAGCATTTATGAGTGGACAGCGTCCGGTTCCAGAGAATGTGTCTTTGTGGTGGCTAATGTTATCCGCAGGCATTTGTTTTGTTGTGTTTATTGCTGGTCTTATCGCTATTCGTAAGGGTGACAGAAGCTTTGGAGATGTGCTATGAGTGATACAACACCAATCGCAATTGACGTTTGCAATGTAACAAAACGCTTTAAGCTTTCTAATTCAGCGTCATCTCTTAAAACAGCAGTGTTAGATTTGATTCGTCGTCGTAATCAAGAGACATTTACTGCTTTAGATAATGTTTCTTTTAAGGTGCATAAAGGAGAGACACTTGGTCTTATTGGTGCAAATGGTGCTGGTAAGTCAACAATGCTCTCTATCATTGCGGGTACTATGTACCCCACAATTGGTTCTGTAACTTGCTCGGGAACAATTTCATCTTTACTAGAGCTTGGCGCTGGCTTTCATCCAGACTTAACTGGTCGTGAGAATGTTCTTCTTTATGGTTCAATCATGGGTATATCTCGAGAGGATATGCGCAAAAAATTTGATGCGATTGTCGATTTTTCTGGATTGAAGGATTTTATTGATCAGCCAGTCCGTTTCTATTCCTCGGGCATGTATGTGCGCTTAGGATTTGCAGTTGCAGTTCAGGTGGATCCAGAGATTTTACTTGTTGACGAAGTGCTTGCTGTAGGTGATGCAGATTTCCAGCGTAAATGCTTAGATAAAATGGATGAGTTTAAGTCGAAGGGAAAATCAATGTTAATTATTTCCCACGACATGCATACAATACGTTCAATTTCAGATCGTATAGCATATCTTGATCATGGAGTTTTAAAAGGCATTGGCTCACCTAATGAAATGGCAGCACAATATGGTGCTGCAACGATTAATGGAAAAAATGGCGATGCAAAGAGGGAATGGGGCACAGGAGAAGCACGGATTTCTTCTGCTAAATTGGTAGATTCTTGTGGAAACCCAATAAGTATTGTTAATGATGATCAACAACTGTTCTTTGAGCTTGAGTATGATGCTCCTGAGAGAATAGAAACACCAACCTTTGGCTTTTCTATTACAGATGAGGCAGGACGTACAGTGTTCGGTAGTAACACAGAATTAGAGGGCTTTGACTTGCCGTATATTAAAGGTAAAGGAAAGCTTATGCTCAAGGTTGATGCAAAGGTGCTTCGCTCAGGTAACTATATGATGTCATTCTCATTACATAACCGTAATCATACGATTAATTATCATCGCCTTGAGAATCATATTCCTATATATTTGCCAACATCTATTGGCTTTGATGGTATGTGTAAGCTTCCTGTTGAATGGAATTAGTCTTATACTCCTAGGCATCACAATTGGTGGTGCCGAAATATAGTCCTATTGCGGGAATATTTTTATATCATGCGAGATGTTGTTGCATCGTTTTATATGATGCGGTATTTTTTGAGGAGTGCATTGATTGGAGCATAAACCTCAGGAGGAAGCTCGTAGATGTTGCTTCCCTTATCGTTTATATAAATGTCAAATTCACGTAGATTGCCATTTTTATCTTTCATTTGAATATGAAGGCCAGCCTTGCGGATTTCCACCAATTCAAATAAGCTTTCAGAGAATTTGCTGCGAATAGTTTCGTAAATAGAACGATACTTGTTTGTGAATTTGATAGAAGCTCCCTGTACACCAATAAAATCTATGCGTAGCTCAGAAACAAAAGCAAAATCTATCCCAAATTCTGCACCATCAAGTTGAAGGTTCATAGTCTTGAAGATGTTTAAGTTATATTCTGGTGTAGGTGTAACTATTGGGCGTGAATTTAAGATGTCTCGTGCAAAGATTTTTGCAAAGTATCCAATATCCTTCTCCATTCTTGAGGAATATAGCATTAGCTGGTTTGTATCCTCATCATGTAGGAAAAAGAGCTTGTTCTTTAAAAATACCTCAAGTGATGTTGTGCTTTCATCAAAGTATGCATTATTTAAAACAATAACATATGCGGTCGTTGTTGGGTCATACTTAAAGATTTCGTATGTGGCAGAGTCTTCTGCTAGTTTATCCATCTTAAGCACATGCTTTAGATTTCCAATAAAGGTCTGAATTGAGGTTGCCATTGGGATCTCATCGCGAATCGCTTCAAGATTATAGCGTGACCACTTGGCGATTGATTTAATCTCGTAGGAAAGCACAAGCTGTTGCCATTTCTCAGGATATTTGAGGTATACCCATAGAACAATGTCTGCAATGGTCTTTTGTGAGTTTTCAATGCTTGCATCTAGCTTAATCTTTAAATGGGTAAGCTGAAGCTTTAAGCCTTTAAGGGAAATTGCCTTGTTGAAAATTATGTCAAAGGAATAAAGAGTATTGATGTAAGCTAAGCGCTGATCCTCATCAGCATCTGTTGGTGGGATTGCTAAAATATTAACTAGCTCATCACGAGAATACTTCCAATTAAGCTCCTTATCGGGAAAATATTGTTCCCAGAACTTGCGAAGAAGCTTCATGTCTGTAAAGCGCTTTAGGATGAGGCGTGGGTTAATTACTTCGTATGCCATTTTGTTTCTACGATTTACTGAATTGGAGTTGGGGCAGGATAGCTAGTGACTCTGCCACGATTGTCGCGAAGAATAGTTTCTGTTGGCTTTTCCTCAATTATATAATTAGGAAGAAGCTCAATTTTTCCTGATAGGCCAGGTATATCTACACAGAAATTAGGAATTGCCATACCACTTAATCTTCCACGTAGGTGATCCATGATGCTAATACCGGTTGAAAGAGGTGTTCTGAAATGCTCTACACCACGCACTAAATCACATTGGAACATGTAGTATGGACGGATGCGATTGTGGTAAAGTGTGCGGCAGAGCTCCTCCACGCATTCTGCTGTGTCATTCACGCCCTTCAGAAGCACGAATTGGTTTGCAACAGGAATTCCAGCATCTATGAGCATTGCAGCTGCAGAGAGTGCTTCTTGGGTTAGCTCACGTGGGTGGTTAAATTGTGTGTTAACAAATAGAGGCTTGTATCTAGAGAAAATATCAATTAGCTCAGGAGTGATTCGCATTGGAAGTGTGGCTAACACACGAGTTGCTATCCGAATGGCTTTGATTGATTTTACCTTTGTGACCTCACAAAGAATTTTGTCTATTGCTTCATCAGAAAGGAGTAGGGGATCTCCGCCGCTAATTAGTAAATCATCAATCTCAGGATGCTTCTCTAAATATTCTACTGCAGCCGCTAGCTCTTCATCAGAAATTGGAGGAAGTGCTTCCCCAGAGATGCGCTTGCGTGTGCAGTGTCTACAATATGTGGCGCATTCTGAACTAACAAGCAGTAGAGCTCTATCAGGATAGCGATGCACAAGCTTTGGTGTCGGTGAGCAAGGAAGCTCGCCTAATGGGTCATTGGTTAGCCAGGGTGCCTCAATAAGCTCGCAAGCGCTAGGCATGCATTGTAGAAAGATTGGGTCGTTTTCATAAGGCTTGCGAATCAATGATGCATAATAAGGAGTTACAGCCATTGGAAAGCTTTCAGAGGCCTCATTGGCTCCAATAGGAAGGGCTTCTATCCCTAGATGGGAGGCTAACTCTTGTGGAGAAGTTAGCCTCTTAGAAAGCTGTATTTTCCAGTTGATCATTTAAAGCAAACCCAATTTATTGCTCTAATTATATCTTATAAATACCTAAAAGCTTTAGGATGTTAGAAGCGAAGATTAGGATTATTAATAGTGGAGCAATAAACTTAATCATTACAATAAATAGACCTTTTGAGCTAAATCCGTGACCGTCAATGTCTACTTCTTCAATAATTGTCTTTGGCCCAATAACCCATCCAATGAACAAGCAAGTCAAAAGAGCACCTATCGGCATCAATACATCGTTTGTTGCCGCATCAAAAAAGTCTAGGAACTGAAGACCAAAGATTTCAATTTTCCCCCATACACCATAACCAAGGGCACTTGGAATAGAAAGGAGGATAATAATAACTAAGCACCAAGGAATAGATGTTTTGCGATTAATGTGTGTGATGTCGCATATTGATGCAACGCAAGTCTCAAAGAGAGAGATTGCTGATGTAAGAGCAGCAAAGAAAACGAGTATAAAGAATAGTAAGCCAATAATTGCTGTTGCTGAGAATGCAGATGTGATTTCTGTTTGACCATTTGCAAAAACACTTGGTAAACTGATAAACATTAAACCCGGACCTGCATTTATCTTTTCAGCGCCTCCAGAGAATGCAAACACTGCAGGGATAATCATTAGACCAGCAATGAAAGCAATGGCTGTGTCAAAAATTTCAATTACTCGAACGCTCTTTTCAATACGTCCATCTTTCTTAAAGTATGAGCCATAGGTAATCATAATACCCATTGCCAATGAAAGAGAGTAGAACATCTGACCCATTGCGCCAAGAATAGTCTTAGAGAGTTTGACAAATGAGAATCTGCGTTCAGTTTTTGGCTTAGGATTGCATTCTTCCCCTTCAGGTTGTCCTGAATTAACTGGCGCTTCTGTGTTTTGTGTTGATTCAAGGGCAACTTCAGTTGTAGCAGGAGCTGCATCAGTTCCTTCAGTTGTAGCAGGAGCTGCATCAGCAACTTCAGTTGTAGCAGGAGCTACATCAGCAACTTCAGTTGTAGTAGGAGCTACATCAGCAACTTCAGTTGTAGCTGAAGCTACATCAGCAACTTCAGTTGTAGCAGAAGCTACATCTACTATTCCTGTTTTAGCAGATGCGTCCAGAGTATTTTCCTCTATAACTACTTCCTCATAGAAACTATCAGTATTTGGAATTAAATAAAACTTTAATCCCTCCATTGCGCCAGGGCGTGTTAAACTATAGATTGCAATACCAAGGGACATAATAATCAAAAGAGGCATCATAACCTTATTTGATATCTCAATGCCTTTGCGAACACCTAAAATAATAACAATTGCTGACAATACTATGAATATTAATCCATATATCATTGGTGCAACAGATGAACTAGAACCAATAAAGTCAGTGAAAAATGCTTCTGGATTTGCAACAAGTGCTTGTGCTGCTTCCGCTTTTGGATTTACAAGCAACTGTGCATAGGTCACTATGTATTTAGCAACCCAACCTCCAATTACGCAGTAATATGGAACAATAACAAGTGGAATGATTGTTAAAATCCAACCTATAAATCCATAACGTTTGCGTAAAGCAGAAAAAGCACTCAATGCACTTTTACCTGTTTTACGGCCGATTGCTATTTCTGCAACCATTAAAGAAAAGCCAAAGGTAACGGTTAGAATAATGTAAGTTAATAGAAATGTACCGCCACCATATTTAGCAGCTAAGTAAGGGAAACGCCAAATATTACCTAAACCTACAGCAGAAGCTGCAGCTGCAAGCATAAATGCAGTTTGACTTGACCAAGTTGAACGTTTTTGTGACATTTTATATCCTATATTTTAATATTTTAGTTGTGTGAAATTATGCAATTGTTTCTGATATTGAGTTAGGTAGTGGAGCATCACTTGCATTTTCAATCGTTTCTTTTGCCTTTTGACGCTTCAAAAATTCTTTAGCAAATTCGGAGTAGCCAACTGCAACAGTTGAAGATGGCGCATATACAACTACAGGTAGGCCAAAGCTTGGTGCTTCACCAGCACGTACGCTACGAGGAATTACGCTCTCGTATACCGCATCAGCATAGTGCTCACGAACCTGGCTGATAACATCATCGGCAAGGCGTGTCTTGTTGTACATGGTCATAAGAATACCATCAAGCACTAGACGTGGATTTACATCAGTTTTGCGTAGGCGCTCAATTAGCTGTGTAATGACGCTTAAACCTTCCATTGCATAGTATTCGCATTGCATTGGAATAATAACTGAATCTGCTGCAGCAAGTGCATTAGACATTAGGATACCTAATGATGGAGGACAGTCAATAATGATATAGTCAAATACATCTGCAGCTTTGATTGGCTCTAGAATTTTTGCTAGACCATGAAGGTGATCCTCCATGCGAGCAATTTCAATTTCTGCACCAGCCAAATTAACCTCAGAAGGGATAATATTGACATTCTCAATAACTGTGCCAAGAATTACCTCGTCTATAGCTTTTGTACCCATTAGTGCTGGGTAAAGGCTAGTACCATCCTTTGGCTCTACACCAAGACCTGAGGTTGCATTTGCTTGTGGATCAAGATCAATCACAAGAACTGTCTTTTTCTTTGTTGCAAGCATAGCGGCAAAATTGACAACTGTTGTTGTTTTTCCAACTCCGCCTTTTTGGTTTGCTATTGCGATAACATATGACATAGTATTTACCTTTTAATTTAAGGTTAGTTCAACTAGTGAGAAATTAAAATTTGATAGATAGCTTATTTTGCTTTAATCATGCCAACCTGGCGAGCATAGCCGAACATGCCACCAGCAGCAACCACTGGAGCAACTGCGCCAAGGTCCTTAAGTGTGAAAACCTTGCCATCTGCACAGCGTGTGATTGTACCTGCATCAATATCAACCTCAGCCTCATCGCCAGTCTTGAACTCTTTTGTTAGCTCAATAGCTGTTTCAAAAGGATAAACCTCACCAGTTGCAACTGAGTTACGGAAGAAGATACGAGCATAAGACTCTGCCACAACAGCCTTGCAGCCAGCAGCACCAAGTGCTACAGGTGCGTGCTCACGTGAAGAGCCACATCCGAAGTTCTTGCCAGCAATCATAATGCCGTAAGGTGTTTTGCCTGATTCTTTGTCAACATAAGGAATCTCTGAATCAGGAAGTCCCGCCATAGCATAAGAGCCAAGCTTTGCATATTCCTCAGGGATAGTTGGAACAAGGTTAAGATACTGAGCAGGGATAATTAGGTCTGTATCAATATTGTCACCTAGAACATAAACTTTTGCTTTGATTTTCATGTTAGTCTTATTCCTAAAAAACTAGTTAATATACATTCGCATTTTATAAATCGCGAGGATCGCAGATATAGCCCTTAACAGCAGATGCTGCAGCAGTTAGTGGTGAAGCAAGATAGATAGGTGCTTCCTTTGAACCCATGCGTCCAATGAAATTGCGGTTTGTTGTTGAGATAACAACCTCTTTACCGTGGGTGCGACCAAAGGTGTCGATAGGACCACCTAAGCAAGCAGCGCAGGATGGAGGTGCGATAGGTAAGCAGCCTGCCTCAGCAAAGATTGTTACTAGTGGCTTGCCATCAATTTCTGTTGTTAGAAGCTTCTCTGCAATCTCAGTTGTTGCTGGAACAATGAATGTATCAATGCAAACCTTGCGGTCCTTTAGGATTGATGCAGCCATTACAAAGTCCTCTAGCTTACCACCTGTGCAAGAACCGATGTAGGATCGGTCAAGCTTTATGTCTGTGCAATCACGTGCAGGAGCGTAGTTGCTTGGAATATGTGGCTTTGCTACACATGGAACAAAGGTTGATACGTCATAAACATATTCCTTTAGCACTGGTGCATCTGGGTCACCATATACAGGAGTAAATTCCTTGCCTGTACGAGCCTTGACATAATCAAGTGTCATCTGATTTGGAGGAATGATGCCGTTCTTTGCACCTGCCTCTACAGCCATATTACAAATTGTGATGCGCTCATCAATTGTTAGAGCATCAACTGCCTCGCCAGTAAATTCCATTGCGCAGTATGTAGCACCATCTACACCGATGTCACCAATAATGCGTAGAATCATATCCTTCGCAGAAATGTAGTCAGGCTTCTTTCCGTTCAAAACGAAGCGGATTGTCTCAGGAACCTTAACAAGCATTTTGCCTGTGCCCATAACAAAGCCAGCATCTGTGTTGCCGATACCTGTTGAGAATGCGCCAAGTGCACCATGGCTGCAGGTGTGTGAGTCTGTACCAACGATTACCTCACCTGGGCGAACATGGCCATGCTGTGGCAAGCCTAAGTGGCAAACGCCGCAATAGCGTGGTGTGCCTGGCTCATAGAAGTATGGTAGGTCCTGCTCTTTAACAAACTCACAAAGTGTGTCAACATTACGATGTGCCTTCTCATCAGCTGTGAAAATATAGTGGTCAGGAATGATTACTACACCTTCCTTGTCAAAAACCTTTGCATCAGCACCAAATTCACGATGGAAAATACCGATTGTGCCTGGTCCGCATACATCGTGGGTTAAAAGAATATCAACATTTACCCAAATATTGTCACCTGGTTTTACTGAATCCAAGCCAGCATGCTTAGCAAGGATTTTTTCTGTCATTGTCATTTTGCTCATATTGAATACTTTTCTTATTGTTGAATTAAAGTTTTCTAAACTATTTTTTCAAATTAGCGACGTTTTGATTTGTTCATCAGGTTAAAGAAGCGTTCCTCATAAAGCGGGAATACTTTTTTCTGCTGCAATAAAGCACCAAGCGATTGGATAAGAGAAGGGTCCTTTTCCGCTGCTCGGAAAGCATTTTCAATTTCCTGCTTTAATGAAAGCGTCATTACCTGCTCAGATTTTTCAAAGAGGTGTTGCTTTGTCATGTCCATAATGTTTTTTGGGACAGACTTCTGCACCATAGTCATAAAGAGACGCACTAGAGAAACATCCCATGGCTTTTCTACACCCTTTACAAGTGCAATGTATGGATCCTTCTTTGATCTGATGTCTGTCTTAACATGGTCAATTACATTTGCAGCTGTATCTGTGATTGTTTCCTCAGAGAATGCTTCCTGCTTTAGGGTATAGCCATAGCGTAGGATGCGGCATTCATCTTTTTCCATAATTGATTTAACGTACTGCTGAGCCTCTTCACTAAATCCCTCTAGAAATATTTGTGAATATTGGGATGGGGTGATGATTTGAGGACGCAATAGCTGCATACGACCAATGCGAAGAGTGGTCTTTTTGATAGAATCTAAATCTTCTGTGACAAGGTAATAGTTAAGAATTGTATTGCCAAAGGTTTCCAACATTCCCTTTGGTTCTACAATGATTTCTGTATTCTCTACAGCGTATTGAAAGTCAAAATTTTGTGATGTACTCATAATTGACAAAATTGTATCAAAAATTGCTTATCAAAAAAAGACTAAACTAGTGATTTTACAAGCGTTTTAATAGATAAAATTGAATTTATGTGTTGGTGGAAGATTTACTTAGGTGAGGGGATTTGAAATTGTGTGAGCGAATAAGGGACACAGAGACGCAAAGGACTGGTGGTCGCTCCCGCATCTAGCCTTCGGCGAAACACTACGTGTGTCCGTGTTAAGCGTAAGCAATGAGTGAAACGATTTAAACGCTCCCGCTATAGCCTTCGGAGAAACACGGAGCACACGTAGTGTGATTTTCCTGAGAACGGAGACACGGAGGTTTTTTTTGGAGGGATTGTTAGCTATTTGTTAACGATATTTAAATTCTGAAAATTTATTTTGATGTAAATTAATCTCGTTTCACACCAACAATAATAGTTGAATAAAATAACATGTTTTGTTAATCTTAAATTGAGAAGTATCAAAAAGGATTATGATATGAAGAAAACATTGCTGTTCATAGTATTTGTTTTTACCATTAGAACGTGTTTTTCAATAACAATTAATGATTTAACGCAAGACTTAACAGATTTGGTTGCGGAAGCTGGTTTTAGTGAGATACGTAAATGAAAATTAAAAGCTCAATAATAATTTTGTTGTCATTAATTTACTCGTATACTTTTGCGTCAACAGTATTATGGGATCATATGACTATATTTGGTAACTATAAAATTTTACCAAAGACGGAGTACGATAATCTATATAACTATGCAGGGTATTATTCAATTTGTGTCGCTCCAGCGGCTGATGTCGAAGTGGAAATTCCAAAATATGGGAATAAGCGAACAATTTCTGCTTCCAGTGAACAACTGGCTGCGCATGCTTGTAATTTCGTCCAACTTAATGAGGGAGATATTGTTTCAGCAGCAACGACTAAAAATCAAGATGAATATTTCCTTGAATATCTTACTACTGCAGATGGGAGTGCATATCCAGGATACAGCATAACAGGTAACGTTGGCGATGATTTCTATTTGGGATTTGTTTACGAGGCAGGTTTTAGTAATAGTGTTGATGAACCTTTCTGGTATAGAGATGTTTATGGGTGGCTTCATATGCAATTCACAACTGATGGTGTTGAGATGCTTTATTCAGCAATAAATCTTGATGGCGATCCAATAACCGTTGGTGTTGTTCCTGAACCAAGTTCCGCATTGCTTGCTCTTGCTGGTGCAGCATTATTGATAAAACGCAGAAAGTAAGTAAGCTTTATCCCATTTGAGGGTGGCTCTGTCGCCCGGTGTTGCTGGGATGAGAGGTGGCAAGGTGCTAACCTTCATCTTCTCTCTCCAACTATCTAACTGTCATACTGTCATACTATCAAACTGTCAAACTGTCAGCACGCAAAGGGCTGTAGCCCCTTTCTCCAATATCTTCCCAAACCTCTCCGCGTCTCCGTTCTCCCCAGTCTCCGTGTTAAGCGAAAGCAATGAACGAAAGTGATTTAAACGCTCCCGCTGTGGCCTTCGGCGAAACACTTCGTGTGTCCGTGTTGAGCGAAAGCAATGAGTGAAACGATTTAAACGCTCTCGCTATAGCCTTCGGCGAAACACGGAGGATAAAGAGAACGGAGACACGGAGGGGTGCTGGGATTATTGTTGCTTGCATAGTTCTCCTTTGTCCTCCGTACTCCGTGTTTAGCGTAAGCAATGAGTGAAACGATTTAAACGCTCCCGCTTCTAGCCTTCGGTGAAACACGGAGCACAGAGAGGTAAGGAGGCACGGAGATTTGCTACGCAATATGAAGCATTGCTACGCAATATTTTAATAAGTCTTATAGGACTTATAAGCCTTATGAAATGACTTGTTAGCACGCACACTGATTGTCGCTTGCACTCCTGCCTTCGGCGAAACACGGAGCATACGTAGTGTGGTTTTCTGGAGGCTCGGAGACACGGAGAATATTCTAGGGTAATTGTAACCACGAAGTACGCGAAATTACACGAAAAGAGTTTTGTAGTTTAATTCTATGCGTGATGCACGTGGTGGTATAAAATGATTTGTTGCTATTTGCCAAGTGTACGAATCATGTGGCTTTCAAATTGGGTTGGGTTGGCTTCGTTAAAAACAAATAATCTGCCACCACGGCGTTCATCAACACCATAGCAACGATAACCGCAGCAGGCATCCCAAAATAGGCGGATTCCTTCATATTCTGATTCATAATCGTTCATATGTGTGTGTCCACAGCTGATGGCAAATATATCGCCACGATGACGAACTAGTTTTACAATGCCAGGGTCTTGTCCCATACCACAAAAGCCTTCGTCATAGTTGCCACCACGGCCATATTTTTCTGGATTATCGCGTGTAATTTGATATTCATTTGGTGGAACGTGCATGCAGAGTAGTCCAGGAACTTTTTTGCCAACAGTCTTTTCTAATTCTATTGATGTGTTGTAGTACCACAAGAGCTGATCTACACAAACCATGCCCCAATATGCATATTCATCAGGAGTTGAATTGATTTCTATTGGAAGTAGGTGTCCATCTCGCTTACATTGCTCAACCCATTCTGCACTTTGCTCTAATTGGCAATTTGTATCAATACCCCATACAGCAAGAGCAATTTTGTCGTCCTTGTTGAAGATTGGAAGAACAAAGTTTGTTTTGCCGTGAATATCGGAGCCAGTATGCTTTGAAACACACATAGGATGTGCTTCGTATAATGCTTGATGCTCATCTAGGTCAAGCTCCACATCATGATCATGATTACCAAATATGTGTGCCCATGGGATTCCTCTCTTTTCCATAGGTGCAGTAAAAATATCAATAAAAGACTTTAAATCTTCTTTGTTATGAATTTCTGGACCAAAGCAGTTATCTCCACCAAGGATGACAAGATCTGGGTCTGCTTCATCTAGAATTACCTCAACAGAGCGTAATGAACGTGGGTCGTATTGGGCAGATTCCTGGATGTCTGACATCATCACGACGCGGAATGTCCCATCTTCTCTAAATTTTAGTTTGTGTTTTGTCTCAAATTTCATAAAATCCTTTGTTTATAACTGCATCGCACGCGATGCAGCGCACAACAAATTGTTGCCCGCTGTCTTGTTCATTTGTTATTGTTTTTATGCTCATTTTCTTAATTGTCTTGTGGGCCGTACACACTTGCGCTTTAGGTTTTGTCTTATTGCTTCGAAGATTTTGCAATACCTAAGGCAAACCCACAAGCGGTAGTGTTTTCCGTCGATGTGGCACCACGAGAGCCCTGCGCTCTCCGCGTTCACTGCGTCTCCCTGACCTCCGTAGCCTTGGCGTAGGTGGCTGCGTCCCTTTGGCGTCACGTTTGTTGATTGTTGTATTGTTGATTGTTGTATTGTTCCCTCTGGGGCTATGCCATTCTATCTAGCATTTCTAGAGTTACCTCGGTTGAGGTGGCTTTGCCTTCTTTTACCGCGCGGAATGCTTCTAGCATAAGCTCTGCCATACGATGAACCTCGTTACCTGAGCTGCCTGCAATATGTGGAGTAATTAAAATATTACTCATTTTGTAGTATTCATGCTCATCAGCAGGTGGTTCTTCTGGGTCTGTGACATCAAGTATAGCAAAGCGAGTAGGGCATTCTTTTAGTGCTTTAATTAAGCCATCTCTATCAACCTGTGCACCTCTTCCTGTATTGATGAATACAGAATTTTCTTTCATCAAAGAAAAATATTTGTAGTCAAGGAGCTTTTGGGTTGTTGGAAGATTTGCTATGTGGTTTGAAATTGTTTGGCAGGTTGAAAATATTTCCTCAAGGCTTGCTTTTGTAATATTCATTTCATTAGCTGTAGCATCAGATAAAAATGGGTCATAAACCTTAATTGTGAGATCTGTTATGCTTTGTAGCTTTTGTATAACGCGTCGCCCTATTTGTCCAGCACCTAAGATGCCAATAGATGTCTCAAAGTTTCCAGGTAAGGCTTGTGTTAATTTTTGTGCTTTTTTGTAGCCTTCACAAGAGTTAACCTTGTTAAGTGTGTGGAAAAAACCTTTGTTTGCAAGAATGATTTGTGAAGCAGTATATTCTGCTACAGGGATAGCATTAGCACTCCATGCACTAAAGACACGCACATTGTTTTGGAATAATGGCTTTGCAAAATATTGCACTGAACCAGCAGCATAAAAAACATATCGTAGGTTAGGGAAGTGCTTTTTAATTTGCTCATCAGTTAATATTGGTATATCCCAGCTAGAAAAGATTGTTTCAACATTAGAAAAATCATTAGCATCCAGATCTTTGCTTGTAAAGATTGTTGGATTTAAATCTACCTCTTGTTGTATTGCTTCAATTGTAGATTTTGAATAGACTCTATCAATAATAGATGGAGTATTGCAAAGAAAAATGCTTTTCATAAAAATCCCTATTTATTTCTGCACCGCACGCGGTGTAGCGCACAACATATTGGCTATTGTATTGTTTACAAGAGATGTTGTCCAGAATCTACGTATAGAACTTGGCCAGTAATAGTTAGAGAAGTAGCCAAATAGATGACAGCTTTAGCTATGTCGCTTGGTAAGCAACGTGTGACTGTTGGAAGCTCTCCTGCTGGCTCAGAATGCGTAGCATCTTTGGGAACAAGCACAGGCCCAGGAGCTATTGCATTGATAGAAATTTGTGGAGCTAATTCTAGTGCAGCGCAGAGGGTAAAGTCCTCTAGCGCCTTTTTGCTTAGCCAATATGGTAGACAACCCTTTGCTGGCTTATGAACTCTTTGATCTGTAATATTTATAATTTTACCACAATAATCTGCTGGTAAAATTTCTGATGAGTTTACAAGTTCATGAAGTGTTCTCGCCATAACAATAGGAGCAAGTGTGTTGATATTTAGAGAGCGCTGGTAATCATCAAGTGTTGCTTCTGGGAATGGAATACGCTCAAAAATTGCTGCGTTGTTAACCACAATATCAACCCAGCCAGCAAGCTCCCAGGCAGAGCGAAGTATAATTTCGCCTTCGTCTGGTGAAGAAAAATCCCCTTGAAGTGTCCATGCTTGACGACCAAGTGTGCGGAGCTCATTTGCGAGCTCCTCAGCCTCTTCGGCAGAGTGGTTGTAGTGAATTATAATGTCACAACCTTGTTCAGCAAGGCTAAAAGCAATTTCACGGCCTACGCGTTCTGCTGCGCCAGTAATAAGTGCTACTCGTTCAAAAAGAGGTAGTGTTGATTGATCAGTTGTAGGCATGTTATTTTTCTCCTATTGTTGCTGAGATAGGTATCCAAACGAAAGTATCATTAAATAAAACCCTGTACCAACTACCATGTTGCTCTAGTATTATTATATCACTATTAGCAGGTATTTCAAAAATCGTCAGTGCTGTAGTTGATGGGGCAAGCTTAGCAATAGTGTTTGAACTAGTTTTTAGATGTGTTGTGCTAGAACCTTCTGTGTTTAATGCATAAGTAGAATCGTTAGGTGTATCAGTGTCCGAGTTAATTCCTGTTATTGGAATAACTACAGTGTTTTCTTCTTCAATATTTCTCTTGCGAACAGTGATATTTAATGGTTTATTCTCTGAAATGTTTTTGTATGCACCATCAATAGAATCGAAATATGTTAAGACAGGTGCAGGTATTGTAAATATGCCATCTTTATTTGCAACAATCATTTGCTCTATAACAAAGTATATTGAACCATCCTCTTGTTTTGTTTCTATAATTTTTGGAGGATATATCTTAAAACCTTCAATATCAATTATACTTGGAGGAATAAATTTGTTTTTCATATAATTAGATGTTTCAACATATGTTTTTATGATTATTATATCTCCGGTTTCTATGTTGTTTGTTGAAATTGTAGAAAAAATTTCTGCGCTACCAATAATACCACAAAAATCTCCCGCATGTATTGGTGGTTCACTAATTTGTATATGAATTTGGTTTGAAAATGTTTCAGTATTTTCAAATTCTATCATAGACGAAAAGAATCCTCGGTGGCTTGTTCTAACGGCTTTTGTATAAAAGACCGCTGGGGTAATAATATAATTTCCTGAGTCTATAAAGGTTATGGTCTTTGAAAAAGCATAACCTCGGTCATGATTAGCATTCAATGGTTTAATTTTTTCTGTGGATATATAAGGTACATTATTTAAACCATTTATATTAATTGTGCCATTGTGAATTTCAGAATTTTCCTCTGCTAAAACAAGTTCAAAACGAACAGAAACGGTTTCTCCTACATAATAAACTTCTTTTTTAGGAAATATTTCGCAAGAAAGAATATCTCCTGTTTTTTTTGTTTCGTTCTTTGCAAAGCAAATAAAATTTGTTAGAAGAATAACAATAAAGAGGGATATTTTTAAGAATTTATTCATTTTTTAAGCCTCCCTCACTATTAGTGTTTACACTAGATTTATCATTGTCTATAACTAGATTAGGAATAGGCTTATTTAACTTCATTCGAGAAATTGTGTAGCTTGAAGATGTACAAACAAATGCTAGAATAATTATAACTAAGGATATTTTTAATAACTTTTTCTTTTGAGCAAACATATAAATAATTAAAACAAACCAAAATAGCGACCAAATAATTCCCAAAGCATTTCCTCTTGTAAAGATAGAATAATTATAATGCAAAAAGAGAGTTGTTCTATACCACGGTAGAGTTGGAGCTTCAATTATTGTTCGATTCTCTTCATTTATATCAAAATTATCTAGCTCTTGTTGGGTTTGTAATGCAAAGAGTAAACTATTGTTTAGTTCTTTTGTTGCACCAGTTATAGTTTCTATGTATTCAATAACCTCAATAGCTTTTTGTGGATTACCAGAAAGTGTTAAAATAGTTGCATAATTATGTAGTATTGTTGGCGATGAACAACCATTTTCAAGATTAAGTTTTTCGTAATATGTGTTAGCGACAATAGCAAAATCATCTTTAGTTGTAGCTGAATTTATTAGGATATTAGCCTGTAGGATATCAAAACTATCTTGATGTGCTTTGTTTGAATCTTGTGGTAAATTAAAATACATTAATAGAGCCATAGAAATTGGTAGTAGTATTATTATTACCAATCCTATTAATATAGAAATACCAAGAAAGTTTTTCCCTAAAGAGTTTGGTTTTGTGTTTAATTTTTGTATTGAAGGAATTATTTTGTTTTTAGCAATGGCAATTTCTGAAGAGATGTCTGCATTTGGTGAAAAGGAAAGGTTGAAAATATGATTCAATGGAGTATAAATTTCAGCTATTGTTTGAGGGTCAACTTTTTCTTCTTTTAGAATTTTTTCTATGTCATTAGGAGTTAAACCGGAACTTTTATAATTGAATTTATGCTTCAACAGACTTAAGATTGCTGCCATTATATCCTGTGGCGTTTTTGCGGATTGAATTTTGTTTTCTAGTGTGTTGAAAATAGAAAAATCTTTTATTTTGTTTTTTATGCGTTGTTTGTTTGAATTGATAGATTTTATTATTAAAATGGTTAGCCAAATAAATGGAGCAAATATTGCTAATGCAATTATATTTCTAGAAGTGTTTGTTTGAGCAATATCTGTCGTGTTGAAAGAAATTGCTGTAGGGAAATACCGATTGTCGTGGAAATCGTTAGCTACAGCGTTTGGTTCACTTAATGTTTCTGTAGTGGCAATTTGTGGAGCTGGATTTACACGTAATGGGATAGGAGTGGTAGTATATGACACATATGAATTAGAATTTATGTTGAAATAACTTAGTTCAATAGCGGGAAATTCTATAGTTCCATACACAATTGGTCTAAGGTTGTATTCAAATTTTATTGAATTATCTTCCTCGCTTGGAGTCGTTAAAATACTACCAAAAGCTCTAAAATTGTTGGAAAAATTTGAGATTTTATCCAAATCAGGAGGTGTAACAGACAGTGGGTTTTCAACTCCTGTAATTTCTATGGTGAGAGTGATCGGGTCACCTTCTTTGCAGGTGATTGTGTCAAGTCTAGTATCAACATTAAACGTATTAGATATTGCCCCGATGAAATTTTGTGGACGATTTTCTAAAGGTGGATGTGAGATAGTAATTGTAACAGGTTTTGATTGAATGTAAATTTCATTTAACGATTCAACTCCATTTGAAGATATACTAAGAATATGCCCTTGTAGAGATGTTGGTTGAAATGTTATTTTTCCTGGTTTTTTAGCTTTATAAATTGTTGTCCATGAATAAGTTATGTATGTAGTACCATTAATATTTGTTGTTGAATTCGGCAACTCAAATGAGAAGGGGACCATGTTGCGTGCATTCATAGAATGAGGATAATTATTAATCTTTAGTCCATAGTCAACATGATAATTGTGGATTAATTCATTCCTCCCTCCAGCAATGAGTTCAAGAGTATCTGGATACTCATTAAGATGTGGCATTATAAGTTCTAGCTTCCTATGCATAGGAATAGGTGAAAAAATTGATTGACCATCTGATACAGCGCGTAATGTAATTTTTGATGTTAATGTAAAGGTATCTTCGCAGATTATATTATTTTTGTTTACAAAGAATTCAATTTCTGCATATGGAGAATTCTGTGGAGAGAGAACTTTAACTGTAGGAAGAGTTCCTTCATATTTTTCCTCATTATATTCTATTTGAAAAACTAAATTTTCAATATCATTAGTAGATGTTGAGGTAATCCAAGCATCCCACGAATAAGCAGTTTCTTTATGAAATATTGTCTTGTCACCAGACATTTGAATACGTCCGGTTGATAAAACATAAGGATTGGTAGAAATTTCTACCTTATAATCATCGGTGTCATTAGGAGCAAGTATTTGAGGATTGGTATTTTTTTCTTGTTCTTCACCTTCTACATGTAAGCGCACAAAGATATGAAATTTTTCCCCAGAATACACCGTTTTTGAACCATTTATTAGTTCCACATAAGCAACGTCTGCATATACCAAACTCAATGGTGTTAATAATAAAAAAAGATATAACAATGCTTTCATGGCATTAAATCTTGTCTAAACATTATTGTGGAGCAAAAAATGTAATTGCGCTAATAGAAACCGTTTGATTTGTATTAGGGTAATCGTAGTAAACACAAATAAACGCGCAATTCTCAGCAGTAAAATTAAGTGGTTGTTTTGCTGGACCAACAGCAATTTGTGTTCCGTTAGCATAAACACTTATAGAACCGATTTCTGGAGAACCTTTAGCAAATTCAACTTTTACTTGCCATGTTCCTCCAATAATTGGTAGATTTGGACCATAAACAACCTTACCTGCAGGGGCATGCTGTGGTTCAAGTACGATAGAATCAAAAGAAATTGTTTTGTTTGTTTCGTCTATAGTTGTTTTTGTGTATCCTGCATGGAATAAATCTGTGGCGGAGATTTTTCGAGGGGTTTCACGTGGGTCAATCATGTCTAATACAGGCATAAATGCCGTTGTGTGAATTGGAGATGATCCTTTGATTTCAAGATATACAAAGCCATTTGTGCTATTACTTGTTGTTCCGATAGGTGATGCCGCCAAAGGTAAAGGATTGCCAAATTTGTCTTTTAAGCATATTGCTGGGAGCTCTTTGCCATCAGAAATAAATGTGAGTTTTTCTGGTTCTGGTGTATGAGCTACCCACATTCCTGCGCGGTGATAACCATTTGTCAGGAAAGAGCAATCGATAGATTGTTCTGATATTTTTAATTCGTCATCAAAACTTAGCCAAACCTCTCCATTGCTCGCATCTGCTGCTGGATGGCGCAATAAATAAGGGATATTCTTTTCTGCGTTAAAGGTTTCAGGAACTAAACCTTTACCATTTGAGCGCTTGTCGAAGTACCAAATGCGAGAAGGACATAGGGTTTGCGGAATTTCTGAAGCAATAGTATATTTTGGACTATTATTTAAAGGATATATAGAGAAGCTCCATGTGTCACGATCATTCTTTAAAAAATGAAGCTTTTCATTGTTTATAAAGCTCTTTAGAGTAAACCCAACAGGTAGTGGGCTGACTTTATCTGGGAACGCATTCTCATGAATAATGATAGCAGTTGTTGAATGCTTGTCTTTTAATGCAGCAATATTATCATCAGTGATAATTCCATGAGTTACAGTTTCATAGCGACTATAAACATCATCTAAATAATCAAATGTTTTAACAGGAGAATAGCCATTTAGCATTCTTAGCCCATTTTGCATTGCATGATATTCATAAATTGATGACCAAGAAGAGTCTCCAGGCCAAATAGGCAAAATTAATGCACGTGGTGTTTTCTCTAAATTTTTAGCATTTTCAATTACAGCTTGGTATGCTTCTTGTTTATTTTCTGGTAGTAAGCTTATACCACACCACATTCCTTCTCGAGCAAAAATTAAACTTAAAAGCACGATTGGGAATAGAATTAGCCCTTTAGCAATCTGGATTTTTTGACATTTTGTGCTAAAAATATTCCAAATGATTATTAGAAGAGGAGCTAAAAGAGTAGGAAGTAAACAGAAAATTTTCACAGGCTGGCGAATCATCTGATATGGTGGTATGAGTTTGCGAACAGCTCGTAGTCCAATGCCATCGATTGGTCCGTTTGTTCCTAGCGCAAGAACAATTGTTGTTATAATCGCAATACATAGAGCAAGAGCAGTAAATCCAATAATAAGCTTTCTAGAAAGAGTTTCGTCAGCAATATCATTTTGTTTTTTTGCTTTATATGCTCTAACGTAATAGTATGAAATTGCTACAAGAGTTATTACACAAGCAAGAATAATTAAAATTGTCAAAACCCAGCCGATATTAAAATGCATTGCGCCATGGCAAGGGAAAGCATAGTCAACAAGACTATCGATGACAGGAGAATTGATTTTTAGCTCATCAAGAGTTCTGCCACCAGCAACATCAGTTGTTGTATAGGAAGCACGTAGTCTAAGAGCAAAAAACATTGCACATAGACCTGCAATAGGAATAGCAATTAAATTTTTTGTTAGATATACACAATCCTTTTTGGATGGGATAAGAGCCTTCCTGTTTTCAGCCTTATATAGCCAAGAAACAATGCAAAAGCCTGGTGTTGCAAGAACTGAAAAAACAAAGCAATGTAGGTCAGTGCAATAAAGAAGGAAGATAAGAGCTCCTGCAAGAATTCCGCCCCATAAGCGTTTTCCACGGACTGCTAAATCTATGCCTAAAAAAACGCCAGGAACAAGCCCCATGCCAAAGCCAGTTGGACTGCCAGCAGCTAGATTTACCCAACGATATGGAACAGTCATTGCTATTATTGTAATTGCAATACAAGTGATTTGGAGTGTTTCGCTTGCTGCAAATCTGCGTACAAGTAAATATAGGAAAACAAAACTACATATTACACTCAATAGTTGTGAAAAATTCCATGCAAAAGCATCACTTGAGAAGAATTGGGTTAGTGCATAGGTAAATGAGAATGGGATATAGTATGGGTCAATTATTTTTCGCTCAGCATCAGATCCTGTATTAAATTCATAAAGATTATGAAAAGCAGGGATTTCACCCTTAAGCATTTTGGAGAAAAGGTCAAAGTGGTATTGCAATTGAAGATGATCGCCTTGAACAAGCTCAATAGCTTTTATTTTATATTCTCCATCTATTTGTTCTGTTCCATAAGCATATGAGGTATATGGGATGCCTTTTGTAAAGCATTTTCCAATTGGAGCCATAAAGTAAAAATATAATGCTGTGGCTATAGATAGAAGCAAAATTGTTGTAAGTGTAAACTTTAACTTATTCATAAAAATTTAATGCTTTATTTTCCTAAAATCAAAGACCCCCGACATGCCTTTAGGCCGCCGGGGGTATCAAATTCGCTAGGATAATCCTATTTTAATTGAACGACCATTTGCGTTAATTATTTATTGTTTGGTTATTCCCAATCGATATCAAAGAAGTACCAATGGGCACCTGAAGGAAGATGATCGTCTGCTTTAATTGTAAGAGTGTAGTTGTTATTTTCATTTGGATATGTAACAATTTCGATGTTTCCTAAACCTGTTGTTACAAACTTTATACTCATGTTAGATTCATCCCAAGTTCCACTTGTTGGAAGAGCAGGGATTCCTTCTTTAAATTTATGCTCATCACTGATTGCTTCATTCCACTTAGGATACCACAAATCAGTGCCATTGATGGAAACTGGAATTTTACTATCGTTATATTCGCCGATAAACTGATTTAGCATATGTTGAATGCAAATTTTGTCGCCTCTAATGTAAATCAAATCGCGACCATCAACAAGAGCCTGAATAGTAACCTTGCCTTCCTTCTCAGGAGGAACAAATGTTGTACAACCAGTTACAAGTGTAGTAATTAGAATAGCAAACAAAACTAAAATTTTATTCATTTTTAAACCTCAGTAAAAGATGCAATGCGACAAATATTTGAACATGCGCTTTTAAATTGAGACAATTTTACCATAATAGATGTAAAAAAATCAACCTTATTATCTTTGTTTTTGCCAGTAATTTACAAAAAAAAAATTATATATTGCAAAAAATACCATTTGATTTTAGCTTCTATGATTGTTGTACAATCCATGCAAGCTCTGGTGGAGGAGAAGTGGCAAGCTCTTTTTTAATTTGAGGAGTCTCTGGGCACATTTGGTTTAAAAGTGCCTTAAAGCCAGCACCATGATCCATGCATCTTGTATGGCAAAGTTCGTGGACGATTACGTGATTTAGTGCTTCTCTTGAGAAAAATAGGAGCCAAAGACTAATGGAAATTGTCCCATCTGATTTATAGGAGCCCCATTTTGTTCTAGCAGTTGTGGTGCGAAAGTGTGGAGGAATGGGGAACTGGAAGCGTTGGGAGTATTCTCTAATTATTGCTGGATATGTATTGTGAGCAATTTTATTGAGCCAATTAATAATAGCATTTGCTAAAATACCGATAGCTTTTGTGCTTGTTGTAAGTCTATCAGGCGAATTCATATAAATCACCATTTCTGAATTATTCATTATAGAAATGGTGATTTTGTCAAAGGGTAGAACTGCATGGACAAATCTAACAGAATAGTTTTTGTTTATAGCCTTAAGGTGCAGTTCTTTAAACCCGGTCAATATGTTGAATTCAGTAGGCATTTAGTTAATGCTATTTGCAGCATTCTTCAATGCCGTTGTATGGATAATCATAGTTAACCCAACCACATGGATCTCCGAAGAATATGTGGCGGCAGAATTCAAATTGAGCCATCCAGTCAATTACAGAATGCTCATGCTTGCCTTCACGAAAGTGCATAGCTACAGAATAAGGGTCATATCCAAGAGCCTTAGCAATATTGCGTGTTGCCTCAGTTGTTACGCATGCACCAGCTGGATTTGCCCATAAATCAGCAAATCCATCTGTTGAAACCTGAGGACGTGGAAGGCATAATGCCTTTAGAAAATGTGCATCGTAAGGAAGATCCTTTGTGTTATTAAAATATTTAGGGAAAGACTCGTTAAACCATTTACCTAAATCCTTACCGATAGATTCATAAGGTTCGCCGCCCTCAGCAATAAAGTGCCAAGAACCGGCACCACCAGAGCCAGAACCATTAGAGCAGGTTACGGTGATGCGCTCATCAAATGCTCCAGCAAGTAGTGATGCCTTGCCTCCACGTGAGTGCCCAGTAACAGCAATTTTGCTTGTGTCAATTTCTGGTACAAATTCAAGGGCATCAATAACTCGAGAGAAACCATATGCCCAGCCCATTATAGAGGCGAAATCGTATTCTGGATAGCGACGCTCAAGGTAACTATCGCGTAAAACATTGGTCTGTGGGAATGGTGGATCTATTACGAAGTCGCAACGGTTGAATATTACAAATGCCATCCGATTGAGTGTTGCAATCTTTACAATTTCGCGGCGGATGCTTTTTGCCCAGTTGCCATCGCCACAAATCATTACAGGTATCTTTTCCTCAGGAGCTAAATTATCTGGGGTGAAAACCATAAAATCAAAGCACCATTCGCTATCTGCCCATGGACGAGATGAGAAAATTCTTAGTGTGCCAGTTGAGTTTGTTGCTTCTATATCAGAGTTTCCGAATGATGTTGGAGGCTGAATCATTCTTACGGTAGGCTTCTCTTGTGGATCAGGAGGACGATGACCGTAGCATTCACGTTGGAGTATCTCTTTGATTTCTTCACGACGCTTTAGCCAGTCTTCTTGAGTTTTTACCGGATTGCCATCGTTAAATTTAAGAGCATCTGGCATAGGGCTGCCACTTTTGATGAATTTTACATCTTTTTTCATAATAATTTCACTTATTTTGTTTTTGCTTTAGATTTATTTGCTTTAGATTTTTCTGCCTCTTCAAATTCTTTTTTATTGCGCTCATACATGCGCTGAGATAGTGCTATCTGAGATTTCGCACAAATTTTTAGAGATTCCTGCTCGTCCTTTGAAAGCTTTGCTGTAATAATACGTTTAACACCATTTTTGCCAACTAGGCAAGGTACACTAAGCGAGCATTTTGTGATACCAAATTCACCAGATAGATGGATAGAAAGCGGCATAATCTTATTGTCATCACGTAGAATTGCTTCTGTTATATTACGTAGAGCAGTAGCAATTGCATATGAAGAAATTCCTTTGTAGTTAACAATATGGTTTGTTGACTGCTTTACCTCTCGAAGAATATCGGTCTTGTTTTTAACAACGCGTTTACCAGAATCTCCAGTGATTTTTGAATATGACTCAACAGATTGAGCTGCAATTTGTGTCATAGACCAAGCGATAAATTCGTTTTCACCATGCTCTCCCAAAACATAGCCAGTAACATTGTGAATGTCTACCTTAAATTCACGGCTAAGTATGTGACGGAAGCGTGCTGTGTCAAGCATTGTTCCACAACCAATAACCCTGCCACGTATCCATCCAGAAGAGGCATATGCTATAGATGTCATGTAGTCAACAGGGTTTGTGACAATAAGCATTACACCTTCACAGCCTGAGTCTGCAACACGCTTTGCAATAGAGCCAATTTTCATGGCGTTTTCATAGATAATGGTGTCTCGATCACATTTTTCTGCAGGATGTGTTCCAACAGCTATAACAACTAAATCGCTGTCTTTAAAATCCTCATCTGTACCCACATGGATTGAGAGGTTTGGAGTATAAATTGCGCCCTGCATGAGGTCCATTACTTGACCAATAGCTAGGGATGTATACATATCACAAATAGCTATTTCTTTGCATGAGCCAGCCTGTGCTAATGCATATGCATAGGTAGCTCCAACAGCACCAGCTCCAATAATTGTAACTTTTTTCTTGGAATTCATAATAAAAATAGTTTAAGGTGAGCCTAAAAATGGAACACTAATTAGTTAGATTTTTGTTAAGACTTTTTACTAGTTGCCTCATCATATTCTAATTCTGGATGAGTAGGTAACAAGCGCTTTGCTAAATAAGGCACGCAACCCCAATCGTCAATTAAATCATGGTATTCGTCAATTGCCATACCTGAGCCATGACGATTTATGCGAATTGCACGAATCATGATGTTTCGAGCTGTTGCTTCCTGTTCAATAAACTCAAATACGGATGTACGATATCCAACTGCACGAAGAATTTGTGCTCTAAATGCGTCAGTAAGAATGTCTGCTAGGCGTTCTTTTAAAATGCCATTACGTAAAATAGCTTTGTTTTTGCCATTAGAACCAATTGTCTTTTGTAGCTCATGCTGGCAGCATGGAGCAGAAAGGATAAGCTTGGCCCCATGCTCTACGCCAAAGGCAAGTGCTTCGTCTGTGGCGGTGTCGCATGCATGAAGACTTAAAACAATATCTGGATTTGTTTGTGGCTTAAATGTGGCAATGTCTTCAGCAACGAAAGTCATTGAATCAGCCCATTCAAGAGACTCTGCCATACGGAAGCAGCTTTGAATTACCTTTGGATTTCTATCAATACCTATAAAGTTTACCTTAACATTTCGTGTGGCTTCAACATACCCTTTTACAGCAAAGCTTAAGTATGCCTTACCACAACCAACGTCAACAATAGTTACCATAGGCTTTTCTTGATTGTTATTAGCACGTGTGAGGGCAGAGCACTCATCCCATGCAGCATCAATCATACGTAAAAACTGATTTACCTGACGATACTTTGCGCTCATTGATGGCTTAACTTTATTTTGCTCATCATATAAACCTAAAACGCGGAGCATTTTATCAAAATTCTTACGTGTTAAAGGGTGGTCTTTTTGATGATTGTGGTCTGTGTTTACTTCACGATTTAGTTGCTTTTTGCTTCGTGAAACAAGGATTGTCCCTTTTCTACCAATGCGGCAGTGATAATCCTGCTCTGCAGTCATCACATGTGCCTGATCAAGTGTCGCATTTATAATTAGATTGCCTAGCAAGTCTTTGCCCTTGTTGGCATTATAATTGATACATTTCGAGCCATATTTAAATTGCCATCCAAAGCCATCCTTAAGCTCGATTGGACGAATACGTAAATCCTGAAGATTGTCAAGCTGTGTGCATGACTCTTTGAATTTAATAGTTGCAGACATGAATGAATTGTTTTCAAAAACAAGACTTAAAACCTCATCAGCAACCTGCTCAATTGAAATTGTGTTTTTTTGTTTCATAGAAGTCCTATATAAATTTAAAATTCTTTACCAATACCAAGACGAAGACCTGTGTCCGAGCCTAGATATATATTTCCGAATACGTATAAGTAATCTACCGGTTTAAACCAGCCATTAAATTCACAGACAATTGGATGGCTTCGTTCTGCTTCTAGCTTGTATTCATTTTGTCCTACGATTACAGAACCACTAGAACTTAAATCTGAATAAGCAACAAAACCTAATTCAAAACCAATACCCCATATGTCTGTCGTTCTATCAATACCAAATCCAAAAGATAGTGTTTTCTCTGAAATTGAAATTGATGATGATGTATCAACATAGCCAAAAGAAATGAGAGGATTATCTGATTCTGGATTTTCAATTAGATTTCCATTGTCGTCATAGATGTCATTATATGAATTATGCACTTCCTGGAATGATGTGGCTGTTAAATCATAGTCTTCCTTTGCATATTCAAACATTGCTTTAAAGGATCCATTCCATTTTCCATCAATGGTGAAGCGATAATTATAGCCACCACGGAACATATAGCCTTTGCCACTATCTAGTTTTAAATCAGAAAGAGTACTTCCATTTGGAACTAGGGTGCCAGATGATTTGCCAGAGATAGAATAGGAGATTTCAGCAAACCAGCCGTTGTAGTTCGCAGAGAGACCTATGCGTTTGCGTTCTATTTCAGAATTCTTTTCCCCATTAAAATTACCAATTTTCCAATTATATTTTGAAGAATTAATTGGCTCAATCCATACTTGTCCTGTAGGAGGTAACAGATTCCGTTCCATTTTAAATTCAAAAAGTTCAGGTTCCATATAATCAGCAGGATTTGTACTTGGTGCTGGTGCTAGTTCTCGCTTTTTGAGTTGAGGATTGTCTGCAATAGTTACAGTTTGTGGTTTAGGTGCTGTGGTTGATACAACAGGAGCAGAATCGGTGCTTGAAATTGTTGCTGGTTGTACAGTGGTCGTGGCAGGGTTTTGTTGTTGATTATTTGGTGCCAGCTCTTGAGCTTCTATGATAGAAACAGTTTTGGTAATATTTACTACTTCAAATGCTTCGTTACCAAGTTTAATAATATGTCCATTTTTAAAATCATATGGGCCGAAGTATGTTGTGGTAGGGTAGTCTGCAAAAAGAATTTGACCTGGACGAGCACTTAATATACCCCAATTCTTACCTTCAATATTGAAACGAGTTCCTCGCTCATTCTCAAATGGTCCATATACAATTGATGTTTTTGTGTTTTTTAATGAAAAACTATCTGCATTCGCAATAATAGCAGTTAGAACCATAAAAGTTAATGTGAGAAATTTTAATCCCTTTTTCACTAAATATCCTTTCTCATTATAAAATCATCCATAACAAAGCCATTACCTATATCAAGGCAATCTTCTCTGTGCTTGTAAAATCCATTGCGCATATATGCATTTACCGCCCGTGTGTTGCAACGATTAACGCGTAGCTCGATAAATTTTGCATTTGCTTTTACTGCTTGTTCTGTCGCAAAGTTTAGTGCTACTTGCCCAATTCCCTTTCCCCAGTATGATGGGGAAGTATAAAGCTTGTGTAATTCAACTCCACCAGTTTCTGCATTTGGAATAGTGTCTATAGAAATAAGACCGATTGGCGTGGCAGAGTCAGTAGAGTTTATTATAAAAAACTTTGTTCCTTTTGCTTGTTCATTAAAAACTGTTTCTGGAGAGTACATCCAGTCAAGCATATAGCACATCTGTTTTTCAGAAAGGATTTCTGCATAGCAGTTTCGCCATACTGGCTCAGCTATACCACGAAGTAGCTCTCGCTCTTCTTGTGTTTCCACTTCTTTAAAACTAATGCTAGATGATAAACCCATATTAACAAGTTATTCCTTATGCCATGCGCAAGTGTCGCTGCAAAGCTCTATTGTCACAGGTCCGTCGTTGATTAGTGCAACCTTCATGTCTGCACCAAATGAGCCCGTGGCAACCTTATCCTCTCCTAGAAGCAAACGCATGTTTTCAATAAACTTTTCGTAAAGCTCTTTTGCTACTGTTGGATCACCAGCATTAACAAAGCTTGGTCGATTACCCTTGTGTGTGTCAGCGTAAAGCGTAAACTGTGAGATAAGTAGTACCTCTCCATTTATCTGCTTGATAGATTCATTCATGCGCCCATCAGCATCTTCAAACACGCGAAGGCTTGAAAGTTTTTCAGCGAGGTACACAACATCTGCCTCAGTGTCCCCTTTGCAGCAACCAACAAGAACCATATAGCCTTTGCCAATTGCACCATGGACTTTGCCGTCAATTGCTACAGATGCTCCTGAAACACGTTGTACTAGCAATTTCATTTTTAGATGACTCCCTTGCTAGATGGGATACCGGTCTCACGAGGATCGTTCTCAATAGCCATACGTAGGGCACGAGCAAATGCCTTGAAAATAGATTCTGCAGCGTGGTGAGCCTCATTGCCACCAGAGTGACGAATGTGTAGATTCATACGTGCATTTACTGATAGAGCACGGAAGAATTCCTCAAATAGCTTTGTATCAAAATCACGAACAAAGCTTGATGTAACTTCTGTCTTATAGGCAAGATATGGGCGACCACCAAGGTCAAGTGCTAGCTCACAAAGAGACTCGTCCATAGGTAGTAGGAAGAAGCCATAACGGCGGATGCCACGGCGCTCACCTAATGCCTGGTCAATAGCTGTACCAAGTGCAAGACCCAAGTCTTCAACAGTGTGGTGGTAATCAACCTGAACATCGCCAGTGCATTTGATTGTCAAATCAATAAGGCCGTGCTTTGCAAATAGGGTAAGCATGTGATCAAGAAAACCAATGCCTGTATCAATTTGGTTTTTACCTGTTCCAAACAAATCAATTGCTAGCTCAATTTGAGTTTCTTTTGTATTGCGTGTGATTGCAGCTTTGCCGATTTCTGTGTTCATAAAAAACCTTTGGGTTATTTTGTTGTTGTAAAATTGTTAGAAATTATTTGCAGCTATCGATTACCTTAAGCATTTCGTCCATCTGTGGATCTGTGCCAATGGTAATGCGGATAAACTCAGCAGTTTCCTTTTGACTGAAGTAGCGAATGATGATTCCTTCTGCTCGTAGTGCATCGCGCATTCCTGGTGCGGTGAATGGTGCAGGTGGCTTTGCCCATAGAAAGTTTGTTTCAGACTCTGCCACAAACCAGCCACGGTTACGAAGCTCTTGCTTGATGCGGTCACGTGTAGCACAAATGCGCTTGCAGTTTTCCTTCATCCACTCAGTATCCTCCAATGCAGCAATAGCAGCTACCTGTGTGAGCATGTTTACATTGTAGGAATCCTTGATTTTGTAAAGTGCTTCAATTAACTCAGTGCTGCCGATAAGATAGCCTAAGCGAATACCTGCTAGAGAGTAGGATTTTGAAAGTGTGCGACAAACCAAAAGATTTGGATACTTGTTAATTAGTGTTGCAGCAGACTTTTGTGTAGAAAAGTCACCGTAGGCTTCATCAACGATAACTACGCTATCTGTGTTCTTGCAAAACTCCTCAATTGCTTCAAGTGAGAATATTGTTGATGTTGGAGCGTTTGGGTTTGTTAGGAAAAACAAATCTGGTAGCTTGTTGTTCTTTGAAAGCTGAGCTAATTCCACAGAAGATTCTGGAAGAGGGAATTCAACTTGCTTTGCATCGCGAATGTCTGTTAGCACAGGATAAAGAGAGTAGGAAGGATTGAAGAAACCGATAGTTCCATCGTTCTCTACAAATGCCTCAGTTGCTAGGCTTAGCACCTCATCAGAGCCATTTCCAACAAAGATGTTGTCGGTGCTACAATCAAATTCGGCAGCAATAAGCTCGCGAATACGAACGCAAAGAGGATCTGGATAAAGTCTTAGACGCTCAAAGTCCATCTGTGACAAAGCTTCACCAACCTTTGGGGAAGGTGGGTATGCGTTCTCATTTGTGTTGAGTTTGATGAGCTTTGCTAGCTTTGGTTGCTCTCCTGGTGTATATGGAGTAAGATTTTGTACTGATTTTCTAATCATTATGTGCCTCATGGCGAGAAATTGTAAAAATTTTGTCAAAATTATATCATATATGATATAAAAATTAAATAAAAAACCGAAGAAGCTAAGTTGGAGGTTTTTTGATAGGATTGTGCTGGCTCACGCCCCACGCAGAGACGCAGAGACGCGGAGAATCAAGGGCTTGTATGATACCTAAAAGGTACGAAAAAGGTACGATATAGACGTTGAATGGATATTTAGACAATTAGACGCGAAATGACATAAGACAATTAGACGTTAAGACCCAATTGTTGATTGCTGATTGTTTTTACGCTCTGTGCCTCAAAAGCCTTGGTGGGTCGTACACATTAGCGCTTGGCAGTTGCATTATTGCTTCGTCAGATTTCGCACCAATAGATGCAACAACAAGCGGTAATGTGCGCGTCAGCGCCACAACATCATACCCATCACACAAGCCCAGCGCCCTCCGCGACCTTCCTGACCTCCGTAGCCTTGGCGTAGGAGGTTGCGTCTCGGCGTCCCTTCTTCGCACTTTTAGCCATCACGCTAGCACTAGCTACTTTAAAAAGACAAATTCATCAATATCACAAATGACTCTATCTTTAAAGAATGCATCCATCCATTCACGACAAGCATGTACGAATTCAGCTCGCAAATAGATAGCATGGCGCCCCGTTATATTCTGAATACGAGTGCGATATATGCCATCACTTAAACCAATTTCAACCAAGCCAATTTCTTTGCCACCTTTGTCTTCTGTTGGTGCATCAATCATTATGTGTAGCTTTCCTTTACATCCTGTACCGGCTATTTTTATAGCAAATTCCATTGTTTTTGTTGCATGGTCTTGACCAAAATCAAAGTATTTGTAACCTAGCACACAGCCATCTTTAACATAGGTTACTGGGCGATTAAATACATCTTTTTCTGTGACAAAGCAGCCACCAGTGAGTACACATGCAAGCTCTGCCTTTGTTGGTTTATATGGGTTTAATGCCTCTTCAAAGCCCAAGGATGTCATTTCTACAGTTGGTATTGTGCCATCTGGTAAGATGTTGATTTTCTCAACACAAGCCCTACGTGAGGTGATAGAATTATTGGTCATGCGATGGTAAAATACATACCATTTGCCATTTATTTGGCAAATAGAGCCATGGTTATTACCAGCAGGATAATCAACACCATTATCAATTATGTAGCCTCTATATGTAAATGGACCAATTGGAGATGAGGCTGTGGCATATGCTAAACGGCTACCTTTTCTTGGTGAATAAATCAAATAATATGTGTCACCAATTTTACGTAGAGAAGAAGCTTCATAAAAGCGTTGTTCTTCAGGTATATCTTCTCCATCTGTTATAACAGAGCGTTTAAGCGAACCAGGAAGCACTTTATACATGCTTTCAGGGTCAAGCTCATTCATACATGATTTTTCAAAGCCATAATAGCAATAAACCTTACCGTCATCATCTACAAATGCACTAATGTCATTGTAGGTTCCATCGTCGCCTGCATCCTCTGGTGAATACTCGTAGGTGGATAAAAACTTAAATGGACCCTCAGGTTTGTCGCTTACGCTTACACAACCTTTTGCTCCAGCAATATAGGTGTATAAATAATATTTATCGCCTTTTTTAATTACATCAGGAGCATATAACCTATGGTCTGTATATGGAACACTTGAGGCGTGATCAGTGTCTGGGCGAGTGTGGAAGCAATGTCCATGGCATACCCAATTATTTAAATCATCAATTGGAGCAGACCAAACTTTTAGTTTATAGTCGCAAAACTCCATGCCAGCATGAACATCATGAGAACCATAAATATAAACACGATTACCAAAAATGCGAGGCTCAGGATCAGGAATGTATTCCCAGAGAGGTAGAATTGGATTCATAATGAATATCTCCGAAAAAGGTTTGTAATATCATTATGATACTATTTACTTTTTCCTTATGTCAACCCACGATAAAGCTTAAGGTGTTATGTTGACTTCAAACTCTATTCGTGGTTCGCAGAAGGTAAAAATGACAGCCTACTTCAATATGCCGCAGAGGCGAACAAGCGCATCAAGCGTTGTGGCAGGGTGTGGTGGGCAACCAGGTATATATAAATCTGGCTTGAGCTTCTCCATTAGCTCTGGAGATGTTTCTTCACTGTCAGCATAAATGCCTCCAGATATTGCACAGGAGCCACAAGCAATAGTCACATTTGGCTCTGGCATCGCTGCATGGGTTTTCTCTAGCGCTAATGCCATATTCTTTGTGATTGGACCAGTAACAAGCACACCATCGGCGTGACGTGGAGATGCCACAACGCTAATGCCGAAGCGACCCATATCCCAAGCTAAGGTGCCTAGAACATTGAAATCTAATTCGCATGCAGCACAGCCACCAGCAGATACTTCGCGAAGCTTTAATGAATTCTTGTATAGCTTAACAATCTCTTTAGGTGGTGTTAACTGAACACGTGTCTCTCCTAGATTGGTAAATGGATTTTTGTCTCCTGCTCGGACAATAAGATCTTCGCGTCGAAATGCTGCAAGTCTCCAATCCTTAGTAAATTTAATTTTAGGGCAAGCTGCTGCACATTTTCCACAAAAGATGCATTTACCCATGTCTAGGCATAGCTTACCTTCCTCACAAGAAATTGCTTTAGTAGGGCAAACCTCAGCAGCTATCTTTGCATCTGCTTCACCAGCATCGGCAGCGATCTCTGGGCGCCCCATAAAATTGTCAGGAAGCTTAGGCTCGCCCTTTAGAGGGAATTTGCCTGTCTTATAGCCTTGTTTAACTCGTGCTAATATTGCTTTAAACATAAAATTATCTCCAAACTCTTTTAAATTCTTTTCTCAACCTATTCATTACAAATCTGTACCGCAATAGGAAAGATTGAAGCTCTTATTGCAAATTGGGAAGTTAGAAATCTGCTCATTGCGTAGTGCATATGCTAAACCAAACCAATTGCGGAAGGATGGGTCAGTTATCTTGTAGCGTGCAAATTTGCCGTTTTCATCGGTAATACCCACATGCACTAGCTCACCGCGCCATGCCTCTGTCACAGCAATTACCATGCTTTCAGAATCTAATTGTGGCAGAGTCGTTAGATATTTTGGTGCAGCTTCAAGAGCCTTGCCATTTGCAATGAATTTCTCTAACAAATCAAATATGATTTTGTGGGAAACCTCTAGCTCTTTGTAGCGAATCAGAGCACGAGAATATACGTCACCAGTTGGATTTGAAATTGCCTCATGCTTTGCATAGCATTCTCCAAGAGCTGGTAGAGGATAATCACAGCGTGCATCATTTGCTAGACCAGATGCGCGACCCGCAGAGCCTGTTAGGCCAATGCCTTTCGCTACTTCTGTTGGAACGATACCTGTGTTTTCAAAGCGATCCAAAGCGGATGGCTCGTCAAATAGTAGCTCAAGTGCATTGTCTAAATCTGACTTTATGGTCTTCGCCCAAGCAAGTAGCTTTTCTGCTTGTGGCACTGTCATGCCAAGGCGTGAACCAAATGGTAATAGAATGCTTCTACCAAAACGATTGCCAGCGAGCTCAGCGGTCATATTTAAGTATTCACCACGAATTCTTCCGCAGTATGACATTGTTGGTAAATAAGCCACATCACCAGCTAGTGCACCTAAATCACCTACATGGTTTGCAATGCGTTCTAGCTCGAGCAGTATAGCTTTTAATACCGCAGATGAAACTTCTACATCTTCTTTCTTGGTTGCAAGTGCTTCGATTACAGATGTGTAATTCAATGCATGTGCAATAGAAGAGTCGCCAGCTGTTGTTTCAAGGATGTGCTGAGCAGCAAGTGTTGGCCCACCCATAAGTAGCTTTTCAACACCACGATGCTGATAGCCAAGAGAAATCTCTAGGTGATAAACGTCTTCACCCATACATTGGAAACGGAAGTGTCCTGGTTCAATAACGCCTGCATGTACAGGACCTACTGCTACCTCATGAGTTTCCTCTCCATTCATAGTAAAGTAGTCTGTTACACATGGATCAATTGGGTCGGTATCTTTGCGACCCCATGCATCGTGCCCAATGTGCCATGAGCGATGGAATCGAATTGGCTTTAGCCATGGATGACCCAGAGGGACTATTCCGTATTGCTCGGCTATCTCACGCTCAAACCAGCTCAATTGACTTAAATCATTTGAAAGAGAAGGATATTCGTATCCAATACCTGTTGAAGTGACGAGTATAGAGTGTTTAGTCTTATCTCCAATTACGGCATAGAGATTAAATTGTGTTGAAGCCGAAATTGGGTTTTGCTTTACAAATAGCGATAAGATATGGTGTGTATCATCTTTGGTTGACCCTATTAAAGCACTTTTAAATGCATCATAGCTTAAAAGGGGTATTGTTGCTAATTTAATAGCTGTAGCATTTTTTACTTCAATAAATAAATCACTCATTTCAAAATTCTCCAATCGTATGTGCTACAAGATTATGCAAAGAAGTTCATGAAGAAAGCCAGTATGCTTACAATCGCGAGGGATAGCATAGCCATTACAGGTGTAGCAATGACGCCTTTAGGAAGCTTGTGTGGCTCAATAATAGAACCCTCAATGTCTCCTGGAATACCATTTGTCATACGAACACCAATATTCATCATTCCTGCAAAAACAACAAAAAGGAATAATAGAGTAGTGATAGCAACAAATAGTGGTGCATTAAGTATCAGATAAAGCTCAGGATAGAAGATTAGAGATGGAGGACAAGCTGTAATAAGGAATATGCCAAGGAACCAAACCTTACCAGTTGCAGGCATTGTCTTATACAAGCCGCGAACTGATGTAATCGCACGTGTGCCATAAGCTAGAAGAATGTTGCCCGCAGTTAAGAATAGCGTCATCTTTGTTAAAGAATGAGCAAAAAGGTGTATGTATAAAATAGGTAAAAGGAGCTTCTTTTCTGGCTCACCTAGAAGAACTATGCCAGTGAAAATTAAGATTAAGCCCATGTGTTCAACGCTTGAATATGCAAGCATACGCTTAAAATCATTTTGCTTAACAATGAATATGCCAGCAACTGCTACAGATAAAATACCGATAGCAAACATTAGATTTTGGCAGAAGCTAGCTATCTCAACAGGTACTAGTTCAGTAAAGCGGTAGATTGCGATAAATGAGCAATTTAGTAGAGAGCCAGAGAGTAGAGCAGAAACCATTGCTGGGGCTTCACTATGTGCATCTGGAAGCCATGTGTGGAATGGTGCGAGACCCATTTTTGTTCCATAGCCAGCTAAAGCAAGAATAAATGCAGCCTTAAACCATCCAGCATCAAAGCTTGCTTCACGCAAATATGCTAGATTTAAAATAGGGTCACCATGTGCTGCTCCAATAATAGAGTTAACTAATAGCATCGTGCCAAATAGAGCAATGCCAATACCTACAGAGCAAATAAGAAGGTATTTCCACATTGCTTCAAGGCTTGCTTTTGTGCGGTGGAAGCAAATCAATGGAGCACTAACAAGTGTCGTTGCTTCAATAGCAACCCAAGTTAATGCAAGGTTCTGAGATAAAATTACTAATGACATTGAACCAAGAAATGCTGCCATAAAGCTGTAGAATACATTTAGCTTCATTGGCTCTGAGTGCCCATCTCCACATTCAAGCTTATTGGCAACAGGTATCCATGCAATTGAATGAAACGTGCAAAATAGAAATAGTATAGATGTAATAGCAAGTATTATCCAACTAATAGTGTCTGTTCCTAAAAGAGTTGGATTTTCTTTTGTGCTTTCAAAAACGAGATTAGGATTGCTCTTTAAAAATAATATTAATATAACACAAAGAGCGTGTAGGCCTGCTGCAGTAAGTATAAGCTTACGAGCAAGACCATCTCTTTTTTTGCAGAAATAGATTGCTAGTGCAAATATGAAGGGAATGATAACGGAAAGATATAGTAGCATGTTGCACCTACTTCTGTTTGCTATGATCATAATCGCCAAGCTGATTTAAGCGATCAGAGTCAATGTGAGAAAATTCACGGTTAATGTTAAATACTGTAATACCCATAATAAATACAAGAACAAGTACGTCAAGCAAGATGCCTAACTCAATGATAAAGCCATATTCTATTCCAATGCCATTTCCAAAGACAGAAATGCCATTTTCAAACATCAAGAAACCAAGAGCTTGTGTAATTGCTTTACGGCGAGCAATAATCATAAATAAGCCAGCACCAATGGTAGAAAGTGCAGTAGGTGTTGTGAATCTGCAGATATCTGTTGCAGGTGCATTCATAAATTGTGAGAAATAGAATGATGCAGCAATAATAATTAGGATAATAAATACAGATGCAGAATAGCTAACTAATGGCTCTAACTCTCGTTTGATTGATGAGTGGCGCATGGCCTTAGAAAGAAGGACTGGTAAGAGAAGTCCCTTAATTCCCGCATTGATAATAGATGTAATCCATAGCTGAAGCGTTGGAGTGCTATTTGACCAATCCCATATAAATAGAGGTAGTAGACCAACTGCAATACCCTGGATTGCTGTAATTTTAATACAATGGAACAAACGGCTTGATGCTACAAGCACTATGTCCGTAAGCAATATAATTGCTAAAATAATTTCTATTGAATTTGTAATCATAGCTAATATTCTCTATTTAAATTAGTACTTAAAAATTGAAAGAAGTAGGATTGCAATAAGAGCAATTGTAAATGCACTTAACAATAATTGTGGCACCTTAAGGAAGCGTGCACGAGCAAGAATTGACTCAATTACGCCAATAATTATGCCCACAATAATAATACCTGCAAGATAGCAGCAAATTGTTACAAGGCCATTCACAATTAGACTTGGGAGTACAAGCACAACAAGGAAGCCACACATCGTCCAAAGCTTCAATGCTGCAGCATAGTGGATGATTGCTAGGTCTGGGCCAGCGTTGTCTAGAATCATAGCTTCATGAATCATAGTTAGCTCAAGGTGGGTTTCTGGATCATCAAATGGAACACGGCAATTTTCGCAAAGTATAACGATTAGAAATGCTAGTGCAATTAGAAGAAGTGGTGTGACAGCTAAGCCAACGCCAGTGTTTGAAATAGAAATTTGCTGTAGCAAATCTAGAGAGAAGCCACCAGCAGAAAGCAATGCAAGGAAGGTGATGATTGTGAAAACAATAATTTCTACGATTGCAGAGAATTGCGCTTCACGAGAAGCACCCATACCTTCAAATGCAGAGCCGGTATCTAATGCAGCAAAAATTGTAGCGATTCTTCCAAGGCCAAATAGGTAGAAGAAAAGAATGATGTCGCCATTAAAGCCTAGTGGAGAATCATAGCCTGCAATAGGCATTAGGGCAGCCGCCACAATCACGGCACCAAGATTAATGATTGGGCAAAGCTCCATGATAATTGTTGATGTGCTACTTAGGATTCTATCCTTTCTAAGGAGCTTAAAAATATCATAGTAAAGCTGAAGTAGTCGTGGACCATGGCGTCCAGCAAATAATGCCTTTACCTTGTTTATGATACCAACAAGAAGTGGTGCCGCAATTAGTGAAATAAGAAAAGAAATTAACCAGTTCATAAAATTGTTCCTCTCTTAGAATGCAAAAGCCCAAATAAGCATTGCTAAAATAGCAATAACCATAACTAATATATAGAAATGAAGTGAGCCTGATTGTAACTCGTGAAGTTTGTTAAAAACCTTTGAGAAAAGCTTAAATATCGGATCCCAGAAGAGGTTTGTTCCTGCATCCTTTGTTTCGATGCTATATTCTGCATCCTTAGGGAAAAGATTTGTTTTTACCCGTGAAAGCTTGCGAGTGCTTTTAAGAAATGGAGAGAAGAAATCAACAAGTGGTTGTGCAAATGCTGTTCCTGTATATTCCATACGAGCTGTAGGCTTTGCATAACCACAATCCCATGTTGGGCCACGTTTAATCTTTCTGCCACCAGGAAGAATATAGTTATGGACAAAGTAGATAAAACCAACAACCATATATAACAACAAAATGATGCAAATCAAATTGTTTATAATATTTATGTCCTTCATAAATGTTGGTAAATTAAATGCTGTATTTATGAGTGTGAAAATTAATGGGGCTAAAAATGTTGCAGGTATTGTTAGAATCGTTAGTACAACAATTGGTGTAGACATAAATGCTGAGCCATCGGTTGCTTTCTTAGCTTTTTCTGTTCTGGGCTCACCCATAAAGCATGCACCAAAGCATTTGGAGAATGCTGCACATGCAAGACCACCAGTAAGTGCAAGTACGATAGCAACTGTAGCGGAAATAGTTGCTACTAAGCTATTGCCATTGATTACACCATAGAATGCAGCAACATAAATTAGAAATTCGCCAATAAAGCCATTCATTGGAGGAATGCCACAAATACCTACTGAATTTATTGCAAAGCAGCGACCCAATATTGGCATACGCTTCATCAATCCGCCGAGCTCTTCCATATTAAGTGTGCCGGTTTGCTTGTAGATAGAACCAGCAGAAAGGAATAAGCCTCCCTTTAGCAAGGAGTGGTTAATAATATGATAAATAGCGCCAGCTAGAGCAAATACACATGTGGTTTGGTATGAAATGTTGTTTCTAGTAATAAAGAATAGACCAAGCGCCATAGAAATGATGCCCATATTCTCAATGCTTGAAAAGGCGAGGAGAGTCTTGATATTTTTCTGACCTAGCGCAAAAAGAATACCACCTAGAGAACCAATTAAGCCTAGAGTTACCAATATATAACCAATTAGTAAACTATATTCGCCAGCTACTGGAACACTGAATAATATTATGCCTAATACGCCCAGATTTAGCATTGCACCCGACATAATTGCAGAAACAGGGGCAGGAGCTGCAGGGTGGGCTTGTGGTAGCCAAACGTGTAGGATAGGGAAGCCAACCTTTAGACCAAAGCCAATAATCATGAATATAATCCAAAGGATTGGGTTTGCTGGTGAAGCAGCAAACATTAGCATAATAAATGCGGCACCAGCATTAGAAGCGAGCATATAAGTCCAAAATGCGCGTTGGGTTTGCTTTGAATGAGTATCAAAGCCTACTAGACCAGCGCTAGCTAAGCTCATCATTTCCCAAGCAAGGAGTACACCTAAAATTGAACCGGAACAGAATTTGTCTATTACTGAAAGCATACCTAAAATAGTGAGGAAATATAGAGCCCAATATAGACCACGTCTATGCTCCCAATGACCTCGTAGGTATCCAATGGAGTGGAATGCACCAGCGACACCAAGGATTATGATAGGTAGTTTAAAAAAGATGGTAAAAGTTGTCTCTCCACCGTAAGAAACATCAGTAGTAATTAAGATTTGGTTTGTTATTATTTGGTAGATTGATAGGGTTGATAAACCTATAATTGAACCAGCTCCAAATATGTTTACTATGCGTGAATTTTTATTTATGGCAAGAGGAACAAAAACGCCACAAATAATAAGAATAATTGTTGTTGTTAGCATACTTTTTCCTTTAAAAATTGAATATTGACGAAAAATTTTACTCTTATCCCCTTAATATATAAAGTAAAATCTACAAAAAAAATCCGTTTTTGCTTAAAAACTTTCATTCTCTATTGAACAAAAGTTCAATTTTAGATATAATTAAGAACAATTTCTTTTTGAGATGTGGTGCAATTTATACTTTTCAAGATGGTTTCTAATTGCATTTATCAAAGGCTTTAAATAATACTTTTCATTAGAAAGGACAATACTACTATGGTAAATTACAAAGAACTAGGCTTGGTAAACACAAGAGATATGTTTGCTAAAGCAATCAAAGGCGGTTACGCTATCCCTGCTTTCAACTTCAACAATATGGAGCAGATGCAGGCTATCATCAAGGCAGCTGTAGAGACAAAGTCTCCTGTTATCCTACAGGTTTCTAAGGGTGCACGTCAGTATGCTAACGCAACACTTCTTCGCTATATGGCACAGGGTGCTGTTGAGTATGCTAAGGAGCTAGGCTGCGAGAATCCTCAGATTGTTCTTCACCTTGATCACGGTGATACTTTCGAAACATGCAAGAGCTGCATTGACTCTGGTTTCTCTTCTGTAATGATTGACGGTTCTCATCTTCCATATGAGGAGAACGTTGCTCTTACAAAGAAGGTTGTTGAGTACGCACACCAGTTTGACGTAACAGTTGAGGGTGAGCTAGGCGTTTTGGCTGGTGTTGAGGATGAGGTTTCTTCTGATCACCACACATACACAGACCCAGAGGAAGTAATTGATTTCGCAACACGTACAGGCTGCGATTCTCTAGCTATCTCTATCGGTACTTCTCATGGTGCTTATAAGTTCACTCCAGAGCAGTGCACAATCGATCCAGAGACAGGCAAGATGGTTCCTCCTCCACTAGCTTTCAACGTTTTGAAGGCTGTAGAAGAGAAGCTTCCTGGTTTCCCAATCGTTCTTCACGGTTCTTCTTCTGTTCCAGAGGAGGAGGTTGAGACAATCAACAAGTTCGGTGGTGCTCTAAAGGCTGCTATCGGTATCCCAGAGGAGTGGTTGCGTGAGTCTGCAAAGTCTGCAGTTTGCAAGATCAATATTGACTCTGACTCTCGTTTGGCTATGACTGCTGCTATCCGCAAGACATTTGTTGAGAAGCCAGCTGAGTTTGACCCACGTAAGTATCTTGGTCCTGCTAGAGACAATATGGAGAAGCTCTACAAGCACAAGATTATCAATGTTCTTGGCTCAAACGACAAGCTATAATAGTTAATAATCTTTATTAACATAAATAAAACAAAAATGGCATGGCTTTACTTACGGCTATGCCTTTTTTGTTTGCATTGAATCGATATGATTTGCTATATTGTTGGTAATGATTGATTATCGTTTTATTTTACCAACAAGGAGAAGTATAAATGAAAATTGTTAGCTTTATTAAAGATAGCTCCCGCTTGCTGCTTGACGGCTTTAAAAGATTTCCAATTACATATATTTTGATTGCTATTTTAGCAGTAGCATTTGAAATCAATGTAAATAATGATTTTTCAAATGTGTATTTTGAAGGCGGTTTGTTTTATGGAATATTTGTCTCTGTTTTAGCAACCCTCATAATTGAGCGAAAGGTAAAAAAGAACGCATATTTACAGGCTATTCCCGTTGTGCTAGGTGCAGTTTCGTCGATAGTTATGTGGCAGTTATTGAAGCATTATTTTAGTTATAATGACTATTTTATAATGGCTTTTTATATCGGTACTATGATAGCGATGTTTTCAATGTGTGTGTGGCTGTTATGTAAAAAAGAAAATATTGATACAATTTATATGGAGCTATTATGGGCTGTTTCATATTCCTTTTTGTCTATTTTTGTCCTGTTTCTTGGAGTAATGGTTTGCCTTATTGCTTTTGATTCTTTGATTATGCCTATAGAAGAAAGGCCATATTCTATTGTTGCAGCTTATTCTTGGATCGGGTTGATTCCCATGATGATTCTTTCTCGTATTCCTCGAGAAGATAATTTAGTTCAAAGACCAAAGTTATATGTTAAATTTTTTACATTTTTGGCAATTCCTTGTGTGTTATTATTGGCGATTCTCTGCATTTATGTTGGGAAGATAATTTTAACGCTTGATATGCCATCCAATATATTAAATATTTTTGCTTCCATTTGCATACTTGTGTATTTATTTATGTATGCTGCAATTAAAGGTAATTCATCTAAACCATTGTCCTTTCTATTGCGTTGGTGTTGGATTCCAATAATTCCAATAGTGATTGCACAGATTACTGGCATAATTATACGATATAATGCTTATGGCTTAACACCATTACGCATGGCAGGGATGGTCACATTAGCAATAGGTATTTATGGCTTATATATCACAGCTAGAAACAAATCCTTAAAGTCTATTTGGCTTGTAATTGCAGTGGCTGCCATTGTTTTTTCTATTAGCCCTTTAAATATTATTGACATATCAGTAAAAAATCAAAATGATAGGGTAGAAAAAATTCTCGTTAAAAATTCATTATTGCAGGAAGGAAAGCTCGTTATACCAGAAAAGCTTGAGCTTAGCGATGAGGATAAGGAAATCATAAAAGGAAGCTGGAAAATGCTTCAGTATTATTGCGGAGACCCTAGTTCTAAGGTTTTAATCGACTATTTTGATGTAAATAAGGCTGTTTTATCTTATTCAAAGGATAAGAATAATGGTGTTACAGATTTGTTAGCTATTTTGAACATTGACAATCCTTATGTAAGTGTTAATACAGAAATTTATTGTGCGTCAAGCTATGGTGATGAATCTAAGCCTTTATCATGCAGTGGTTATTCTTATATTAGATTTTATGATTCATATTCATGGCAAAGGTCAGATGTAGATAAACAAGAATTTTTCTATAAGGATGGCAAATATTTTATTAAGCTAGAAAGTAATGCTAGAACTGATTCAGAATGTGTAGAGTATGATGTGACAAAATTTGTTGATAAGCTACTTGAGAGTATTTCAGAAGAAAAGGACTCTCAAACAGATACCGCGAAAGTATCGTATAGCTATAGCCCAAATACTGGCATATCAGATAGTGATGCTCTATGGGAAATATCAGACAATATAGCATTGGTTGTTAAATCTTTGTATATACTTGATCCACCAACAATAAAAATCGATGCTGGAAGAAAGCATAGCCTAACCTGTCAAGGGTATATATTTTATAAATAGTTTAAGTGTGTGCTATGAAGAAATTTTTTGCAATAGGCTTATTCATTGTTTGCTTTTGTGTTGGATGCAATTTCAGTAAGGAGGATGTTATGTTAGACAAAAATGGAGTTTTAATTGACGTTCGCACTCCAGAAGAATTTGCTTCTGGGCATATTGAGGGCGCAGTAAATATCTCACACGATATTATTGGAAATAATATTGCTGAGGTTGTGCCAGATAAATCAACCCCTATTTACATGTATTGCCGAAGTGGACGCAGGGTTGGTGTAGCTATGGAAATACTGTCAGGTCTCGGCTACACCAATATGTATAATCTTGGTGGCTTTGAAGAGGCAAAAGAAAAGTGGAATAAAGAATAATAGCCTGTAGTGGTGGTAAACAATGCCATTTGTGGCACGGTGTAAGAGAAATTTATTAAAGACAAAATAAGGGAAACATATATGAGCACAGTAGAAATCCGCGAGGATAAAATATTAGTGGATGGTAAGCCGACACGAATTATTTCCGGTGCTATGCATTATTTTCGTATTCATCCAGATTTATGGGACGACCGCCTAGATAAGGCAGTTGCTATGGGTGTTAATTGCATAGAAACGTATGTGCCATGGAATCTTCATGAATTGCATAAGGGTGAGTTTGATTTTTCAGGAATGCTTGATATAGAGGCTTATATTAAAAAAGTTCAAGAGCATGGTCTTATGATGATTGTACGCCCAGGTCCATATATATGCTCTGAATGGGATGCAGGTGGTATTCCTGGTTGGCTAATGGTTGAGCCAGGTATTGAGCTACGCTGTATGAATGAGCCTTATCTGGCCGCAGTTAAAAACTATTTTGATGTGCTTCTGCCAAAGCTTGCTCGCTTGCAATATACAGCAGGTGGTCCAATTATCTTGATGCAGATTGAGAATGAATATGGCTCCTATGCAAATGATAAGGAATATCTCCAGTATTTGCGTAAGCTAATGCTTGATGCAGGCATTGAAATTCCTCTATTTACAAGCGATGGCGATTATGGACATTTCCTTCTTGGAGGAACAATCCCAGAGGCAATGGTGACAGTTAATTTTGGACGTGGCTCTGAGCGTGCTTGGGAGAATGTTGAAGCATTTAGACCAAATTCACCAAAGTTCTGCATGGAATTTTGGAATGGCTGGTTTGATCATTGGGGAGAAAAGCATCATACAAGAGACCCTGGAATGAATGAGGGCGGTGTTGCTTATGAGCTAGACAAAATGCTTGCAGCAGGAGCAAATGTAAACTTCTATATGCTTCATGGAGGAACAAATTTTGGCTTTACTAATGGAGCAAATGGCGATTTTGAAAATATGTATGCTCCTGCAATTACAAGCTATGATTATGGGGCTCCAATTAATGAATGTGGTGACCCAACAGAGAAGTTCTATGAGTGTCAGAAGGTTATTGCTAAATATACAGACAATCCACGCATTAAACCAATAGAGAAGGGCAAGAAGCTTTGCCCAAAGCCTATTAAATTCACACAAAGTGCCTCATTACTAAGTAATTTAAAGAATATCGCTTCACAGTCTGGTAAAGCTAGAAATCCACCAACGATGGAGCAGCTAGGTGAAAGCTTTGGCTTTATCCATTATACAAAGAAGCTAGAAGGTCCAATGCCAATCATTTCTGGCAAGGGATGGCCAGAAACGTTGCGTCTGCATAAAGTGAATGACTATGCTCTTGTTTGGGTGAATGGGGAGTTTATTGGAGCTAGAAACTCCACTCAGTCTCATGAGAATGGTGTTGTTCTACCGGATTTTGGTCCTGAGGGTGCAAGACTTGACATCTTGGTTGAGAATTGCGGTCATATCAATTATGGACCACGCATAGGTAAAGATCTAAAGGGCATTCAAGGCTGTGTTGCTATTGAGCTTCAGCATCAGCGAGATTGGGAGTATAATATGCTTCCAATGGCATCACTTGATGGCTTAGAGTTTGGTGCTTTTGAAGATAAAGCAGCGACCTTCCATAAGGCAGAGCTTGAGCTTGAAGAGGCTGCAGATTGCTTCATCTTGCGTCCAGGAACAAAGGGTGTTGTTTGGGTTAATGGATTTAATCTGGGACGCTATTGGAATATTGGACCAACAGAAACCTTGTATGTTCCAGCACCAATATTAAAGAAGGGAGTAAATGAAATCATTGTTCTTGAGCTTGAAAAACTAGATAGCGATGAAGTCAAATTTGCTCCAGACCTAGTTCTTGGTCCAACAGAATAGTTCTATAAATTTTGTAAATAGTAAATTGTTGAACAAAACAGTGTTGCTTTATCCTTGACTTTTATGTGCAAATAAAAGGATAATTTATAAATATAAATTTTTGAGTAATGTTTTAAACATTATTTATTAAAGAGGTTAAGTAAAAAATGTTTTCGTTAAAGGGGCGTAAAGCCTTAGTTACAGGCTCAAGCAGGGGAATTGGTCGGGCAATCGCATTTGCACTAGCACGCGCTGGTGCTCATGTTGTTTTGCATGGATCAAAGCCTTCCAGCGCATTAGATTCTGCTGTTGCTGAAGCACAGTCAGAAGGCTTGTCAGTTTCTATGGTTACCTCAGCAATTGGTTCTGCAGATGAATTAGCTGAAATGAAAAAGCAGCTTGAGCTTCAAGGTGACGCAAACATTGACATTCTCGTTCTAAATGCATCCACACAATGCTACATGAAGGTGCATGAATTTGATTCTGCAACCTTTGAAGAAATGTTTAGAACTAATCTTGCCTCTTGCTTCCAGCTTATCAATCAGTATGTTCCATATATGAAGGAACAGGGCTGGGGACGCATCATCAGCATTGGTAGTGTTAATCAAGAGCGTCCTGCTGGAAGATTAAGTGTTTATGCTGCTACAAAGGCAGCTCAATTGAATTTAATGAAAACCTGTGCTGCGGATTTTGCACCATTTGGTGTTACGGTTAACACAATCACACCTGGTGTAATTTATACAGATAGAAATGCAAAAACACTAAGCGATGAAGCCTTTGCCCAGCAAATTCTATCAAAGATTCCGGCGGGACGATTTGGTGCAGCTGAGGATTGTGCTGGAGCTGCGGTATTTTTAGCCTCAGATGCTGCTTCTTATGTCGTTGGGGCAGATATTGCAGTTGCAGGTGGTTTTCAGTTATAATATTTTAAACTTTTGAAAAAAATAAGGAAAAAGGTATGTCAGAAGAAAAGAAAATGTCAATCGGTGTATTGAGTGGTTTAACCGATGATGGAAAAGGAATTGATAAAATTGCAAACTTTGGTTTGGATTGCTGTCAGTTAGTTTCTTGGAATATGAACCAATGCACGAAGGAAATTGCAGAGGCAAATAAAAAGAAGCTTGCTGAAAAGGGCGTTAGAGTAACAGCATTTTGGGCAGGTGTTCCTGGGCCTCAGTCTTGGGATTTTCAGCGTGGTCCAATTACTCTTGGCATTGTTCCTCCAGCCTTCCGTTGGGCACGTATTGAGGCATTAAAGAAATGGGCAGATTTTGCTGTAGAGCTAGGTGCTCCTGCAATTATTACACACTGTGGTTTTCTTCCAGAGAATATGACAGATGCAGAGGCAGTAAATGTTGCTGAGGCAATTCTTGAGGTTGCAAGCTACTGTAAGCGTAAAGGCTTAGAATTTTGGTTTGAGACAGGACAAGAGACACCTGTAACTCTATTGCGTTATATTGAGCAGGTTGGCACAGGAAATCTAGGCATCAATCTAGATCCTGCAAACCTTCTAATGTATGGTAAGGGCAATCCAATTGATGCTCTTGACGTATTTGGAAAGTATGTCCGCAATGTTCATGCAAAGGATGGAAAGGTTCCAACAAACGGTAAGTGGCTAGGTCCTGAGGTAAAGGTTGGCACAGGTATGGTGCGTTATCCTGAATTTATTGCAAAGCTAAAGGAGATCGGCTTTACTGGTGAGCTAATCATTGAGCGCGAGATTAGCGAGCAGGAAGGACAGAATGCAGATATTGCAGACACTGTTAAGTATCTAAAGGAATTAATTTAAAAAGTTTTATTTTAATAACATTGGTTTTCGTTACGCTCTTAACGAAGGCTTAAACACAAATAAATAGGAATAATAAAAATGGCAAACGAAAGTGTATCAACAAAGATGGATGGACCAAAGAAGGTCTATAAGGGTAAGAAGCTACGCATTGCAATTATCGGTTGCGGTGGTATTGCACAGTCACACCTAAATGCATATAAGAATATGCCAGAGGTTGAGATTGTTGCTGGTGTAGATATAGTAAAGGATCGCCTAGAGGTAATGCGCGATAAGTGGGGCGTACCTGAAGAGAATCTTTTCGGTGTTAACATGAAGACTGGCAAGGTAACTTCTGAGACAGCTTGGCTTGAGATGATAAAGAAGGTTAAGCCAGATGCTGTTGATGTTTGCACACCTAACGGTTTGCACATGCAGCCAGTTGTAGATGCATGTAAGGCAGGCTGCCATGCTATGGTTGAGAAGCCAATGGCTATGACACCAGCTGAGTGCGAGAAGATGATTGCTGCAGCTGAGAAGGCAAAGGTAAAGCTATCTGTTGGCTTCCAGCAGCGTTATCGCGATGTTTCTTTCGCAATGAACCAGGCTCGTGACAATGGCGTATTTGGCGATATTTTCTTCGTTAAGGTAAAGGCACTACGTCGTCGTGGTATTCCAAACTGGGGTGTATTCGGTCAGAAGGAGCTTCAGGGTGGTGGTCCTCTAATCGATATTGGCGTACACATGCTAGAGGCTGCTTATGAGTTTATGGGTTGCCCAAAACCAGTTGCTGCATCTGCTAATGTATGGACATATATGGGCAACAAGCCATCTGAGACATTGTCAACATGGCCAGGTTGGGATTGGAAGACATATACAGTTGAGGACTTTGCTGCTGGTCAGATTCGTTTCGAGAATGGCGCTATCCTACAGATTGAGTCTTCATTTGCTGCTCACATCAAGGAAGATATCCATGATTGGGAGGCAGTTGGTACTAAGGGCGGTTGCAAGTGGAGCACAGCTGAAATCTATACAGACTACAATGGTCTAATGGTTAATACTCAGCCAAACTTCATTGGTAAGAATGATTGGGAAACAATCTTTGCTCGTAAGCTTCAGAACTGGGTTGACGGCTGCTTGAAGGGCACAGAGCTAGATGCTTCTGGCTATGATGGCTTAGCAGTACAGAAGATGCTTGATGGTATCTATCGTTCTGCAGCAGCTGGTAAGGAAGTTGCAATTAAGTAATTTCTTCTTACTAAAAGCTTAGATAATATAAAAGGTGATGCTGAGGTTTTAGCATCGCCTTTTTTGTTTTCTTTTTTACAAAAATAAACAGCACACCAGGCTTTGTTAGATAGCTTGGTGTGCTGTTTTTTTATTTAGTTAAACTTGGCTTTACCAAATAATGATAGTTGTTGGGATAATTGTATCGTCGCTGGTTACAGTTATTGTGCCAGAGCCAGAGAAGTGTACTGGATCATAAATACAATCCAGAGCTTTTGCTGTGGCTTCGTCACCAGTATATCTGCCGCGAGCTAGTGAAATGAATTCAGGGAATTCAGGATAATCGCGAGTATAAATTTTCCTACACAAAGCATCAACACCTTCAGGTATTTCAATCTTTCCATACCAGTCAGCACAACCCTCAAAATTAATAATTGTGTTTTTAGTTGAGTCTGCATTTGGCAATGATAGAACAGCATTTGCATATATGCTAATTGGTAAATCATTTGCTAATAAGCATGGCTCAGTAGCATTACCTAAAATTAGAGTACCTGCATTTACGATGATCTCTTTAGCAATGCCAGTCTGATTGCCACCTAGTCGTAGGAAGCCTGTGTATGCAAAAACAAAGCCTCCTTTAGCTGTTGTCTCTGCCCAGATTTGGATTGGGGATTCTTCTGATGAGCGAGTTGCCCAAACATATGCTGGTAAATTCTCATCGCCAAGAACAAGCTTTCCATTTTCAATACCGCCTTCAGCAGTACCAATGCTTGTATTATTTCCGTAAAGAATTAAACCACCTGATTTAATTGTCAGTGTCTTATCTGCTCCAAGTGTTTTAGTGCGAGATTTGCCTGAATTTTCTAATACAAGAGAATTAAATGTAGTGTCTGCACTTAAGGTTATATTCTTGTCTCTGCAATATGCATTATCATTTTCTCCATATGCATCAAGATTTTGATTTGAATAATTTTGACGAATTAGGCGATTATCCTTATTGAATGTAGCAAATATAGGATTAGAATCTCCGTTGTCATTAGATGCTCCAGGAGAAATAATCCATGGTACAATAGAGTATGCAGAAGATTCTTCTGGATTTTCTCCTGCACCAATAAGGTGAGATTCAATGCCATTAATAATTGTTACCTGATTTGTTTTTGTAGCAGTACTTGCGAGAGTATAGTGTGATGTGTCATCAATTCGTAATGTTGCTTTACCATTATGCTCAAGAGACTTTGCTTCGAACCATGTTAGAGGATAGTTGTCACCTGCATTGGATTTAATGAAATTAAAGCCTCCATTTATTGTAAGCTTATCTGCAATTCTGTAGTCGATAATATTTGTCCATGTGGAACTAAATTCAGTACCATTTATGAATAGACTATTATGCATCAATAGTCCCTTATTGGTGAAGTATGGGTCGTGAGGACCTTTGGCATTAAAGAAGTGATTCCATCCAAGAACTAAAGATCCACAGCACCTATTGAAACTGCTAAATGGATCTCCATCGGTGTCTCTTCCAATCCAGCCTATAACCTCAGAAGAACAATTTGTTGCAGAAGATGTACGGATAAACAATGGACCAGTTCTACTTTCGTCTAGAGCATTGTAACCTCCGGAAGCACGCAACACACCAGTAAAGTTGCTAATATTCTTGGAAATTTTGACCATAGCGGATGAACGATTCCAAAATGTACCTGCACCATGTAATACACCTGGGTCATATGTCGTAGACATATTTTGTCCCTGTGTATCCATATCATACAATGATACCATTACACCTTCAGGAATAGTGTTTGTTAAGGAATTAAATTCGAAACGGCCTTGATGTGCTCGTGCTTTAGCTTTTCCCCATCCGCTGCTTAAATGTGTGTCTGTTAAAAATTCCACATTATTTAGATAGCCTCCGAATATCAATTTAACTCTTCGATAATTGTTGTCTAGGTCGGTTGTGTTTGAAGAGAGCTGAATTTGCACTGGATTGCCATCTGTTCTCTTAAAAGAAATCTTCCTTGAGTTATTTAGATTTTGAGCATTAACAGTTAGGTGTGCATTTGTGTCGCAGAATTGACCTACATAAAGACCTCCTAATGTGATGTCCTCAGTGATTTCAAGTATTTGTGATCTTGTTGTATAGAATGGGATAATAGCTATGTCATTTTCGTTTTTAGGGTATGATTCGCGTGTGTCGCTCCCATACTTTTCCCAAGAGTCAGAATTACGCCATTGCTTTCTGCCACTATTGCTTGAAGAGCTTGTTTCATCGAAGATATAAATATCACCACCTGAGATTTTCTCAGGAAGAATAATTATAGGTAAAGAGTGAAGCACATTTGTTGGGGTAGATGCAAAGTGCACACTTGTTATGCCCGGGCGTAGGGCAGTAGCAGTGCGTCCTTCTACAGATATGAATAATGGGTTTCCTGCCATATACATATTGGTGGTAATGTTTTCTGGTAGAGTTATTTTGTCTCCAGGCTTTACATATATTGCATCACTACTAGAGGTGTAGTCAAATATGTCAGATACATACTCATTTGTTGTTCCAATAGCGATTGTTATTGGAAATGTCTGTGTAATGGTTGTACCATCTACATTGACAGAAAGTTCCACAGTTGCTTCAGCAGATGGAGCAATTGCTGGAATAGCTTCCCATTTTATGCTTCCTGCTTCTGTAAAGCTTTGTGTGCTAATTGTTTTTCCTCCATAGGAGAGAGTAGCTGTACATGTTGCATTATCAAAAATCCTTTCTACCTCAAATGAAATATCAATAAGAGAGAGGTCGGAAGAAAACTCCCAGAAGATTCCACTCGCAGAAGCTGCTATATCTCGGGTTTGAATGCGATAAATGAAAACAGTTGTTTCTTTTTCCCAGAAGTTTTTCATTTTAGCTCGCAAGAAATATACAGTATCAGGAGCCAAGCCTTCTATTGTGAGTAATTGCTCATTATTTACTTCTGCGGCAACAGGATTTGATGACGCAGCAATTTCAGAAAAATCTTCTGTGAGTGAAGCTTCAAGCCAAATTTCTGCAGAACCAGAACCTGCACCAAGGTCTGTTGGTGTTATTTTTGCTTCTGCGGTCGTGTAACCATTTATGGTATATTTTGCTGTGAAAGCAGGATAATCAGGAGTTAGTGTTGTAAAGGAAGCGATTCTTGATGTTCCTGAAACACCTTTATCATTTGTTGCAATTATTCTTGCAAAGTATGTTGTATTTGTTGTTAATCCAGACAAAGGAATGGAAAGCTCACCCTGCTGGAGAATAGGCTCATCATAAGCTATTTCTGTAAGAATTGAGCTAAAGTCTTCACTAGTGCTTAATTCATATACGAGGGTGACAGATGAGGCGTTTAATCCAAAGTCAGATACGAAAACCTTGGATGTTACGTTAGTGTAGCCAGGCTCGGTTTCAAGAATTGCTGCTATTGGGTTTGTTGATTCAGGAAATATTGTTACTTCTCCTGAAGTTAAAAAGCTTGGATTTGTTACTGTTGCATAATCAGCGGCAACCCAATCTGCAGTAGGGTTGAAGGCTCTTAAACGAACCTCGTCCATATCACCATATAATCCGCGTGTTCCTTTTTCTGAGCCATTTCCTACTCCACCACCAATTGCTAGGTTATGGGAACCATTTGCTGCTGGTTTATTATTGTGAAGTTTACCAGATTCAACAACACGTGTGCCGTTGATATAAAGCTCATAGGTTGCGTCTTCTTTGTAGATTAGGTCAACCTTTGACCATTTGCCATTGCTGATTCCTGGGGTATTAGCCCATGCACATTCTTTGTCTGTGGTACCTGCAGAAAAGACACGCATAGGTGAGAAATTAGCATCGTCTTTATCGAATTGAAGTCCCCATGCAGGAGTAGCGTCGGATGCCTTTCTACTAATAAGGTACCAATATCTTGATTTGCTTTTTTGTGGACGCATCCAAAAAGAAGCGGTGAATGCAGGAGTTAGAGCATCAACCTTAGCAAGCTTTGTTTCATCACTAACTATGTCAACAACAATACCAGTGTCTGTAGGTTTGGTGTTTGAGTCACTTTCTGTGATAAATCGAGCACCACCAATTACACCATCTGCTTTTGCCTTTGAGGTGGAGTGTGTTGTTCCATAAAGCTCATTAGCTGTTGAGTCTGCTACGGTAATTGTACCATTGCCAGTTTCATTAAGGTGCCATACGCCAGTGTATGCCGTCCAAGGATCTTGTGGGCAAATTGTTTTGCCACTTGTTAATGAACGGTAGCACATAACAAACTCGGTGTTTTGAGTTAGCTCTGGAATAATAACCCAGAACAAAGATTCTCCGTTAGGATTAAAGGTGTCCTTTTCAAAGGCAAGAGGATTCCCGTTCATGTCGATAAAGCAAATGTCTTCGCCTGTGTCTGAAAGGAGTTCATTATAAGAGAATTTTGGAGTGTCTTCTGAAATGCGTACAAGAACAGGGAAGTTTTTAAGTGTCTCTGTTCCCTCATATCCCGTCACAGTAAATTTCATTGAACGGAAAAATTCAGCAATAGCGGTGTCTGGGCGAGGAAGGGCATCCTCTGCTTTTGCTATTGTGCCTAATGCTAATACAAGAATCGAAATGAAAGAAATGATTTTTTTCATAATTTTTTTCTTGAATATTGGGTTCGTGTTAAGTAATAACGTACATTTGTACTATGGTATTGAGCTGTGGCGAGTTGTCCCACCACAGCTTTTTGTATAATTAGAACTTAAAGTAGTTGTTTGCATTGTTGTAGCTAATATCTGCAACCATGCGACCAACTAACTCAAAGTCATGAGGAATAATTCCCTTAGCCATATCGTTGCCAAGAATATTGCAAAGAATACGGCGGAAATATTCGTGTCTAGTGTAGCTTAGGAATGAGCGGCTATCGGTTAGCATACCAACAAAGCGGCTTAGCATACCAAGCTGTGAAAGAGCTTCAATGTGGCGAGTCATACCATCCATCTGATCATTGAACCACCAGCCACTGCCGAACTGCATCTTGCTTGGAGTAGGGGCAGATTGGAAGTTGCCAATCATAGCACCTAGTAGCTCGTTGTCGCGTGGGTTAAGTGTATAGACAATTGTGCGAGGGAGGCTATCCTCTAGCTCAAGACCATCTAGGAGCTTTGAAAGACCTTCAGCGATTGGCCAGTCGCCAATGCTATCAAAGCCAGTATCAGGACCTAGCAAGCGGAACATCTTTGTGTTGTTGTTGCGTAAAGCATTGTAGTGAATCTGCCATGTCCAATCAGACTTAGCATCCATTTTACCACAGGTGTGTAGCATGAATGACTTAAACTGTAGCACTTCCTTTTCATCGCAAGCCTGCTTGCCACGTGCCTTAGCAAAGATAGCCTTAATCTCTGCCTCTGTATACTTTTCAGCATATACAGTGGATAGACCATAGTCAGAAAGCTTACAGCCCATAGAATCAAAGAAGTCATGGCGCTTTTGTAGAGCATTGATAAATTCATCCAATGTGGCAATGTCCATATTTGCCGCAGCACCTAGCTTATCAACCCATGTGTTCCATGCTTCATTATTCTCAATCTGTAGACCTTTATCTGGGCGCCATGCTGGAAGAACCTTAATATCAAAGCTCTTATTGGCAGCGATTGCTGCATGATATTCAAGAGAGTCACAAGGATCATCTGTTGTGCAAACAACCTTTACATTGCTCTTCTTCATTAGACCACGAGCAGAGAAATCTGGCTCAGCAAGCTTTGCAGCAGTGCGCTCCCATACCTCCTTAGCAGTTTCCTTAGAGAGTAGTAAATCGTTTATATCAAAATAGCGTGCTAGCTCAAGGTGTGACCAATGATACATTGGGTTACGAAGCATGTATGGCATTGCTTCTGCAAACTTTTCAAACTTCTCCCAGTCAGATGCATCGCCAGTGCAAAAACGCTCCTCAATACCATTTGAGCGCATAGCACGCCACTTATAGTGGTCTCCGCCTAGCCAAGGCTGAGCAATGTTATCCCAGCGGATATCCTCAGCAACCTCTTTTGGTGAAAGATGGCAGTGGTAATCAATAATTGGCTGATTTTCTGCATACTCATGATATAGAGTACGAGCCTCAGGTGTTTGTAATACAAAATCGTCTGTAATTAGTGGTGGTGTTTTCATAAAAATTTATCCTACTTAATGTGTGATTAAATGATTTGTTAAAATGATACCAATTTAATTTTAAAAAGTCTATTGCTAGTTTTTCATATATTTGCAAGAATTATAACATATGGAGGGCGACCTAAGACAATAAAACTATTGATTTTGACCACCAAATAATAGTAAAATCTATACCAAGTTATGAAAGCAATTGTTGTTAATGGATTAAATAAAAAATTCGGCTCAAAAGAAGCCCTACGCAATGTCTCCTTTTCTGTAGAACAAGGGGAGCGTGTGGCTATTGTTGGGCAGAATGGAGCTGGTAAAACAACACTATTGCGCATTCTTTCTACATTTTTGCCTGCAAATTCTGGTGTTGTTGAGATTTTAGGCTTTGATGCTATGCGCGATGCACTCGAATTAAGAAGCAGCATTGGATATCTACCAGAATCTGTTCCTCTTTATGAGGAAATGCGTGTGTTTGAATATTTAAAATTTAAATGTAAGCTACGGCATTTGCCTACACAAACACGACGTCGTAGACTACATGATGTGATTTCATATTGTGATTTGGCTCCATATACAAATACAACTATAGCGTCTCTTTCACAAGGGATAAAACAACGTGTAGGTATCGCAGATGCTATTGTTCATGAGCCACTCCTTTTGATGATTGATTCTCTTTTTTCAAATTGTGATCCATATCAAGTTGAATCATTTACCAAGTTACTTCTTAAAAATGAAGTGCTTGGGTCTACGACGCTAGTATTTTCGTCACATAATCGTGAAATAATCTCATCTATAGCTAACCGAGTCATTTTTTTAAACCACGGAGAGATTGTTGCTGAAACAACAGATATGGAATTATTTAAGAAGCATACTCTTTCAGAGCTTTTTACAAACTGGATTAGAGAAAATGATGCAGTAGAAGAAAAACAAGCTGTAGTTGAAAAGTTGGACTAATGTTATGAGTTGCGCAAGAATTATTTGGAAAAGAGAGTGTAAGGCAGCATTACGTTCACCTGTGGCATGGTGCGTGTTTGCTGGGTTTACTGCGCTTGTAAGTCTTTTGTTTACAGCAGCTCTTAGGGCCGGTGATAATACATTTGAACACTTACCAGCTATGTTTTGTGTTCAAGTTTATTTGTGTTTGTGTATTCCTATTTCACTATTTACAATGCGTTTGTTTGCAGAGGAAAAAACAAGTGGCACTATTGAAATGCTAATGACAGCTCCAGTGCGTGATGTGGATGTAGTAATGGGTAAGTTTTTTGCCGCATATACTCTTGTGCTTCTTTCAATAGGAGCTTGTTTTATTGCTTTCCCATGCTACTTACATATAGCTAATCCACCTCCAGCATATAGTCAAAATTCACTTTATGGTGGTATAATTGCAGTGCTTGTAGTAGCTGCGATGTGGTGTTCAATAGGTACTTTTATTTCGTTATTGAGTAGACATCAATCTGTGGCAGCCGCTGCAACACTTGTAATTGTTTTATCCACAGCTGCTGCATTTACTGCCAATATACCGGGCTTTGACCCATCAGGAATATGTGATGCTATTGATTTTGCAGATGTTGCTCGTGGTACATTAGATTCTCGAATGCTTTTTGGCGTAGTATCTATTTTGATTTTCTTTTTGTTTTGCTCTGTACGTTTATTAGAATCAAGGCGTTGGTGTACTACAGTGCATAACTAATTTAATTATGTATAGCGGCTTGGGTCAAAGGTGATGACTCAAGCCGTTAAAAAATTTATAGGGAAATGAGTTCATTATGGGAAATAAAAAAGTATTCTCAGCGGCAATAGTAGCTTTTATTTTAGTAGGATTAATTTGTTTTGTGATTTTTAGTGTAGTTGGTTCCACAAATACCTTTGAAGAAGAACAAGAGTTTAATAATGATGTAGTTGTGGTTGAGACTTCTACTGGAATAAAAAGGGAAGATATTAAACGTGTTCCAAACTCACCATCTGTACTTTGCTTGGCTCCAAGTTTTGTTGAGATTATGTATTACATAGACAAAGAAGATCACATTATGGCTGTCACTGACGGATGTGATTATCCTTCTGATGCCACAACTCTTCCCAATTTGGGTTCTTCGTTAAATTTAGATTGGGAGCTGATTGAGGGTCTTCCTATAGATATTGTAATGCTTACCCAATCTCATATGGTAGAGCATGCTCGCTTTGTACAATTAGGTAAAAAGGTAATAGTCGGAGATGTTGCTTCTTTGGATTCGATTATTAATAATATGTGGGCATTAGGTCAGTTATTTAAAGAGGAAAAAGTAGTTACTCAATGGATGGTTGAATTAGACCAAGTTTTAACAGATTTAAAAAAGAAAACAGTTATGCGTGATGCAAGAGGAGATTCTGCTCCACGTGTACTTTTTATTCTCAGTCATGAGCCAGATTTTTCTGGTCAAATTGTTGTCGCTGGCTCAAAACTATTTTATAGTGACGTAATTGAAAAGGCAGGAGGCGAGAATGCTTTTCTAGAAGCCGTTGATACAGCAGTACTTACATTTGAAGAATTAATCGCACTTAGCCCTGATATAGTTATAGACATAGCAGTTCCTTCAAATTTATCGCAACGTGCAGAATTTGAGTTAGATGTAAAATCCTCATGGGATGGCAAGTTAAAGTCTTTGGAGCAAGCAAATCGTTCAATTAAATTTAAAGTTTTTACTGAGTCTTGGGCTCGTAGACCAGGCCCTCGTGTGATTGAATTGATTGATAATTTGGGAAAGGTTGTGTTTGAATGATAATTGATTTTCATACACATTGCTTTCCTGATGCAATAGCGGATAGAGCTCTACCGATACTTGCAGAAAAGGGTGGGGTGGTTCCGGCTTCTAACGGCAAGATAAGTGGTTTGTTAGAATCTATGAAGCAAAATGGGGTAGATTACTCTGTAATTTTGCAAATAGCCACAAAGCCAACTCAAAATCACACAGTGAATTCTTGGGCAATAGCACGTAATGAGCCTGGAATTATAGCATTTGGTAGTGTGCATCCTAGAAGTGAGGATTGGGAGCCAGAGCTTGAGCGTCTTGCTGAGTCAGGAATTAGAGGAATCAAGCTACACCCTGAGTATCAGTCATTTTATGTCGATGATCCAATAATGCTTCCTATTTATAGAAAAATTGCGGAGCTGGGGTTAATCGTTGTTTTCCATGCCGGTGAGGATCCCGGCTATCCACCTCCTGTTCATCTTACACCAGAGCGTATAATGCGTGTGGCTGATATTCTTCCGCAAAACCGTACAGTGCTTGCACATATGGGGTCCAGAGGTTATTTGGATGATGTAGCGCGCTTATTAAAGGACACTGAATTTTATTACGATACAGCCTTTTGTTATGATGACCAGGATCCAGCGCAGATGGTTGATATTATCCTAGAGCATGGCTATGAGAAGATACTTATGGCTAGTGATTCTCCATGGGAATCTCAGGCTGATGGTATATCTACTGTTAACAGGCTGAACCTAACCGCTGAGCAGAAAATTGCTATTTTAGGCGGTAATGCGCAACGCTTACTTGGAATAAAATAAGAGAGTGTAGTGTGTTCTAGTGCAAGCATCAAATCCACTCTAAGTACGCTCCACATCGCGCGCCCATCCATGTGTCGTGTATAGGTTGTTGATTATAGCTATATCTAGGTGTGCGAGTGTTGTAAAGCGTGAATTTATTCTATCTATTTATGAGTTTGCTATTTGTTATTCAAATACGAAGGGGAATTTTGTTGTTAATAAGCTGTTAATAACTATGTTTATAAGTTGTTAACATCCTTATAATTCTTTTTTCTTGTTGCTGTGTCTGTTTTATGAGAATATATTTCTGTAAATAAATAAAAGAAAAAGTATTTGGGGATTTGTTTTTTTATGAACATAACAGAATTGGATGGTTTTTGGAAGTTAGCTTGCTTTGAAATAAAGGCAAAGGTTGGAGAAGATGTCTTCCAGCGCCATATAGAGCCATTGAAGCTTTTGAGTTTGTCAGATAATGGCATTGTTGCTATAGAGACGGATAATAATTTTTCTAAGACCTGGATTTCAAATAACTATTTGGGCATTATAGAAGAGGCCTTTCGTCGTGCATTAGGGAATAGGTTTTCTTCTGTTGAACTTTTTGTGGCTGCCAAGCAGGAGGAACTTCCTGATGTGCCTTTTATGGTTGATGATCCTATAAAACCAACGAGTGCAGTACCTTCTAAAGAAGTAGAAGAGATAGGTTTTCCATTAAACGAAAATTATTGCTTTAAGGACTTTATTGTTGGTCCATCAAATAGTTTTGCTGCTGCAGCGGCTCGTGCTGTAGCTGATAACCCAGGTAAATCATATAATCCTTTGTTTATTTATGGTGATACAGGCTTGGGAAAAACTCATTTGATGCAAGCTATTGGACATGAAGCACTAAAGCAAAATCCTAATATTGTTGTTTGCTATACAACAACTGAGGCTCTTCTTAACGATTTTGTGGAATCTATTCAAAAGGGGCAGCAGGGATCGATTTCATTCCGTCAGCGTTATAGAAGTGTCGATATTCTTCTTATTGATGATATTCATTTTATGGCAGGCAAAACCGCCCTTCAAGAAGAATTCTTCAATATGTTTAATGATCTTACTCTGAAGAGCAAGCAGATTGTAATGACTAGTGATCGCACTCCTCAGGAGATTCATGGATTGGAGCAACGCCTTGTATCACGTTTCCAAGCTGGTTTAATTACATCAGTGGAATCTCCAGCTTTTGAGACTCGTCTTGCAATTATCAGGTACAAGCAAAGCAATAGTAATACACGCATGCCTATTTCTGATCAAGTGCTACAGTTTATTGCTGAAAATGTTAAATCAAATGTTCGTCAGCTAGAAGGAGCATTAAAGCGTGTAGCTGTATATGCTGAATCTTTTTCTGTAGGTACAGAGCCAACAATTGACGATGTTCGTAATTTGATTAAGGATATGTTAGATGAGGAGATACAACCTGATTTATCATTTGGTCATATACAAAAGGTTGTTGCTGATTTCTTTAATATCACTGTAAATGATATTATGAGTAAGGAGCGTAGCCAAAACATTGCATTGCCAAGACAAATGGCTATGTTCTTGTGCCGCAAGCTTACAAAGGGCTCATTACCAGAGATTTCTCGTTCCTTTGATAAGACACATGCAACTGTTTTACATGGTTGCAAAACTATTAAAGTGCGAATGGAGCAGGAGCCTTTAATAAAGAAGCAACTGGAGTCAATAGCACAAACTCTTGGTCGCAGTCCAGAAGAGCTTTATTTAGCGGTTGATTAAAAACAATTTTGGGTTATTATTCCTTGGGCATCGTCGGTCGGGTGATCGGCGGTGCCCTTCTTTTTTGAGATGTTGAGAAGCGACTTCCAGTCGCTTTGTGTGCGTCGTGGCGCGCTGGAGCGCGCGAGTGCGCTCTCGCGCAGTAACAGGATGGTCAGGATTTTGCATGATTGGCAGGATTGGTTGGGTGTGTGCGCAGCGCACTACACTAGCGCTTGACGTTGGACATGGTCTTGCTCTCGTTGTCGCAAGGCCAAC
>JAZNPC010000091.1:0-4284 GCA_045589455.1 Kiritimatiellia bacterium | reverse complement strand
TCGTGCGCTGCGCACACCCCAACACAATCCTGCTAATCATGCAAAATCCTGCCAATCCTGTTCCTGCGCGAGAGCGCACTCGCGTGCCCCGCACGCCAATCCTCGCACTTCTAGCCATCACACCAGCACCCCCAAAAACCCCATCCGTGTGTATCCGTGTCCATCCGTGTTCTTGAAAACCACACATCCGTGTATGTTGGCTGTTGATCGTTGTATCGTTTCTAAATTCCGCTTTTATTAAACGGAAATTAGTATGTTTTTTCTTGAGAAAAAACATACAAAATGGTTAAATATAAGTAAGTCATAAGTTTATGTTTTAATATGGGAGATTCCAATATGGCGGTTTCAATTAATATTAAGAATTTGGTGAAGAATTTCGGTGCAGTTAAAGCACTTAATAATGTCACTTTAGATATTCAGCCTGGTGAACTATTTTTCCTTCTTGGACCAAGTGGTTGCGGTAAGACAACCCTTCTTCGTCATATTGCTGGTTTTTATATTCCAGACGAAGGTAATATTTTCATTGATAATGAGGATGTTACAAAGCTTCCTCCTCATAAACGTGATACAGGTATGGTTTTCCAAAGCTATGCGCTTTGGCCACATATGACACTTGCAGAAAATGTTGCATTTGGTCTAAAGATGCGCAAGGTTCCTGCTGCCGATATCAAGCGCCGCGTAGCAGAGGCATTAGATATTGTTAAGATGGGAGATAAGGCTGAGCGTAAGCCAAACCAGCTTTCTGGTGGACAGCAGCAGCGCGTAGCTCTTGCTCGTGCTCTTGTTGTGCAGCCTCGTTGCTTGCTTCTTGATGAGCCTCTTTCAAACCTAGATGCTAAGCTTCGTTTAGAAATGCGCATAGAGATTCGTCGTATTTGTAAAGAAGCAGGTCTAACAGCTGTATATGTTACACATGATCAAAAGGAAGCTCTTTCCATTGCTGATCGCTTAGCAATTATGCGCGATGGTGTGATTGAGCAAATTGGCACACCTCTTGAGGTTTTCCGTAAGCCAACAAATTCCTTTGTTGCCTCCTTTATTGGTGAAACAAACTTCCTTCCTCCTAGCTTCTTTGGTGCAGCATTTGCCCCTAAAGCAGATACAAAGCATCTATCTGTTCGCCCAGAGACAATTCGTTTTGATAAGCTTAGTGCTGACGATATTGAACTAAAGGGTAAAATTCATGGCACTGTATATCTAGGAGAAACAGCACAGCACCAAATGGATGTTGTTGGTGCAGATGGCACAACCTCAACTCTTAAGGTATTCCAGTTAAATCCAGAAATTCTTGCTCGCGATGATTCTCGCGAGGTTACTGCTTGGGTATCACCAAAGGATATTGTTGAGCTAAACTCATAATTTGATAAATTAAGCTTTCTACTATGATACTAAAATTAAAAGCTGCAATTTTTGATATAGATGATACTCTTTTTGATTTTGCTGGATGCCATGCAATTGCAATTCAGCATGTGGCAGAGTATGTAGAGAAAACCTATGGAATTGCTGCGGACGAAATAAAAGAACAATATAAGGCAGAGCTAAAAAGACAAATGAGCGAATATCCTCAATTTGTTAATTGCCATAGCCGCACAATGCGCTTCCAGCGTATTGCAGAGCGAGATGCTCGTTTGCCACTAGGTGTTGCTACCGAGCTTTCTGATATGTATTGGAATACACTTATAGCTGCAGCAGAACCATTCCCAGGAATTATTGAATTTATAAGCTCATTAAAATCAAAAGGAATTAAGCTCGGCATCTGCACAGATATGACTGCAGACTGGCAAATCAAAAAGCTTGTAAAGCTTGGTATTGTAGATTATTTAGATTTTATTGTAAGTAGTGAAGAAGCAGGAATAGAAAAGCCAGACAATAAGATTTTTGAGCTTTGTTTAAAGAAGGCGGGTGATTGTCCTCCATCAGAGGCAATCATGTTTGGAGATTCGTATAAAAAAGATATCGCTGGAGCTATTGGCGCAGGAATGTACGCTGCCTGGATAAAACCACAAGGCGTAGAAGTAGAAGAAAAATTGCCTGGAGTTATAGAGCTTGATTCTTATGTTGAAATAGAAAATGTCTTTAAGGTTGAAAAAGCTTAGTCTTCAAATCAATTTATAAAGCCAATTAATTGAGAGGAAAACAAATGGTTAAGAATTTTTTAATTATTTTAGTTGCAGTTGTTGTTATTGCATTACCATTTATTTTTAAAAAAGAAAAACCTACAGGAGAATGGAAAGAAGGCGATCCTGTGCTTGTTGTTGTTTCTCCTCATATTGCATCTATTCGCGATGAATTTGCAATCGGTTTTTCTAATTGGCATAATAAAAAATATGGACAACCAGTTAAAATTGATTGGCGCTCAATCGGTGGTACGACAGAGATTATGCGCTATATAAATGGTGAATATATATCCGCTTATAAAGCATATCGTTCAAATCAAGGCCTTTCAACAGAAGGAGTGAGTGTCGTCACAGAGAAACGGAGACCAAAAGATCCTGCAGAGGCAGCATTATGGGATGATTTCCGCTTGCATGATGATCCAGCAAAATATGGAATTAAGATTGACGTTTTCTTCGGAGGAGGCACATATGACCATTCCTCTGCCGCTAGACAAGGCTTTACCATTATTCCATGGACAGACGAAACAATGCCAGAAGGCTTGATAGAATATCCAGACGGTACATGTATTTTCCCTAAAGGCCTAAGTGGTGAGGATTGGCGAAACGAATATTTTTATAGTGCAGTATTGTCTGGCTTTGGTATTTGTTACAATCCAGATAGACTACAGGAAATGGGTATTGATAATCCACCTAAAGAATGGAGAGATTTAACCGATTTGCGTTATTTTGGTCAATTAGCTCTAGCAGATCCTACCAAGTCCGGCTCTGTTGCTAAGACCTTTGAAATGATTATTCATACAGAATGTCGTCGTGTGGTTTATGAGGCAGGCTGGACAGATGAACAGATTGATGAATTTGAAGCAAAAATTGCTGCAGCGAAGCTTCCAGATGGACAAATGCCTGAAGGCGTTCCACAAAAATATCAAGAGGATGTTGAACGTGGTTGGAAGAGCGGACTAGATTTAATTCGTCAAATGGGAATGAATGTACGCTACTTCACAGATGCATCTGGCAAGGTTCCTGTGGATGTTTCTTCAGGAGATGCTGCAGTTGGTATTTCTATTGATTTTTATAGCCGTGTGCAGGCCGAGGTAACAAGAGATAAGCGAACAGGAGCAGAACGACTTATTTTTGTTAATCCAAAGGGAGGCTCAAGCATTAGCGGAGATCCAATAAGTATATTACGTGGTTCAGAAAATAAAGAGCTTGCACTACGCTTCATGGAATATGTTTTATCAGAGGAAGGCCAAAAGCTTTGGAATTACAAACCTGGTACACCAGGAGGTCCAACATCATCTGCATTGCGTCGTCTACCAGTCCGCCGTGATTTTTATCCTTCAGCAGAAAATGCTACAATTAATGCTAAAGCACTTGAGCATTCTCAGCATACTTCAGATAATTTGTTGGATCCAACTGTCGACGCATATAGTCTTGCAAATAATTTTACTTATCGCTACCGTTGGACAGGAAAGCATTTTTCTTTCTTTAGGCAGTTTATTCGTGCAATGTGCATGGACTCAGGTGTAGAACTAAGAGCAGCAACAAAAGCAATCATTGATGCTGGTGGTCCAGAAAAATGCCCACAAGCAATGGAAGCCCTCATGCGTATGCCATCAAAACCATATCCAATGAGTTGGACTTCATCTCTAGAGAATTCTGAATTGGATACTATGGAATGCATGCGTGAGTGGACCATCTTCTTCCGCAATACATATAAGGAAGCTGAGCGCCTCGCAAAAGAAGGCAAGTAATACTAAATTGTTGCTATTTTAGCGCGTTTGCTACGCGGAATAGTATTAGGAGCAAAACTCTTAAGACAATGGTCAAACACCCCAAAAACCCATTTCTGGTTTCATGGTAGGGCAGAGCCTACCCATGCTACGATATTCACCTATCCGTGTGTCCGTGTTCTTGACCTTCGCACTTCTAGCCATCACACAAGCACATGGGTTGCCCCCACACTAGCGCTTGTAAGTTGGCCTTGCGATAACGAGAGCAAGACCATGTCCAACGTCAAGCGCTAGTGTCGTGCGCTGCGCACACCCCAACACAATCCTGCTAATCATGCAAAATCCTGCCAATCCTGTTCCTGCGCGAGAGCGCACTCGCGTGCCCCGCACGCCAATCCTCGCACTTCTAGCCATCACACCAGCACCCCCAAAAACCC
>JAZNPC010000090.1:0-23677 GCA_045589455.1 Kiritimatiellia bacterium | reverse complement strand
GCTACGATTTCGCTATCCCTTCTTCTCGCCTATGCCTCGCAACATAAACCTTGGGAGTCGCTATTGGGTTGGTCGGTAACTACCCCCCGTTGGACTTTCACCATAGAACTATGACATGCCCGTCATACATAAAAAAAGGCGCCCCGAAGGACGCCTTTTTTATTTTATTAGCGGTTTAGGATTAGCTTTGTTAGCTCAACTGGCTCAACAATCTTGCCGTCCTTATAAACGCGCATATTGCCAGAAGCAATCTCGTCAATCAAAATTACTTCGCCATTGTTATAACCGAACTCAAACTTGATATCCCAAAGATCTAGACCGATGCTCTTCAAGTCATCTGCAACAATCTTTGTAATCTTTAGTGTCTGCTCCTTCATGCTCTCAAACATAGCAGGTGTCATAACGCCAAGTGCAGCAAGACCCTCGCCTGTTACCAGAGGATCACCCTTTGCATCATTCTTAAATGTGCACTCAACATATCCACCCTCCAAAGGTGTACCATCCTTGATGTACTCACCATAGCGGCGGATAAAGCTACCTGTTGCAACCAAACGGCAGATAACCTCAAGACCATTACCACCCTGAGCCTTACCAAAGCACTCTGCTGGTAGAACCTCCATTGTTGCTTCATCAATATTTGCAGAAACATAGTGAGTCTTGATACCTGCCTTCTTCAAAAGCTCAAAATACAAAATTGATGTCTCAAGATTTGCTTTACCGATACCATCAATTGTCAAACCAACAGAATTCTCACCTGGATCAAAAACTCCGTCCTTGCCAGTGCAATCATCTTTGAACTTCAACAAAACATTACCATTATCTAAGGAATATACATCCTTTGTCTTACCTTTATAAACTATTTTCATATTGACTCCTATTAAGAGATAAAAATTAATGCGATAATTTTATCATTATCATATATTTTATGTAAATAATTTTTTAAAAAAATTTTTTATTTATACTGCAAGCGAACCATATTCCAAGAATGCTTCTTTAGAACAATTTTATCTTTTATAGGTACATTTGCTGGCTTTATTGCACAATTATCCTTTGTGTTTACAGCCTTAATATCATCAGAATATAACTCAATATGTTCTATAGGTGTTACTCCATCATAACCAGAAATTGCAAGTTCTAGCTCAATATCATCCTCTAGGCTACGATTTACCGCATATACTATCAGCTCACCCTTTCCATTATCGATTATGGAATTCATTATATATGGGATTGCCTCTCCCTTGTTATCATAGGTGTTACACTCTAACTTTGCCTGTAGCACTCTGCCACGACCAAAATTGGAGGCAAACATAAATGGGTAAAAGATGGTTTGAACCCATGCAGGACCACCATTTTCAGTAAATATTGGAGCAATCACATTTACAAGCTGAGCCAAGCAACCCATTTTTACGCGGTCACAATTATTTTGTAAAACCATAAGCATGCAACCAACAAGAAGCGCATCTTCAAAGGTATACTTTTGCTCCAAAAGGCGTGGAGCCTTTTGCCATGGTGTTTTTTGATTCTCCCAAGCACCATCTTGCGTCCACACATTCCACTCATCAAAAGATAGATTTATGGTTTTTTTGCTATGTTTTTTTGCTTTAATAGCATCACAAAATGCAACTGCACCTTTTACAAAACGATCCATTTCTTCTGCTTTTGCCAAGAAAGCAGGTGTGTCATTATCATAATTTGCATAATAGCAATGCAAGGATAGATAATCAATATCATCATAAGTGTGATCAAGAACTGTTAACTCCCACTCACCAAAGGTGCTCATATTTTGGCTTGAGCTACCACAAGCAACCAGCTCAATAGAAGGATCAACCCACTTCATCACCTTTGCGGTTTCGTGAGCAATTCTACCATATTCTTCAGCAGTTTTTTTGCCAATCTGCCAATCTCCATCCATTTCATTGCCAAGACACCACACCTTAATTCCAAAAGGCTTTTCAAAGCCATTCGCACGACGTAAATTTGCATAATGCGTATCTGTAGAAGAATTGCAATATTCAACACAATTTCTTGCTTCATCTGGTCCGCGTGTGCCTAAATTTACAGCCATCATAACCTCTGTATTAGCACGCTTAGCCCACTCCTGAAACTCATCAATTCCAACCTCATTTGTTTCAAGTGAGAACCATGCTTGCTCCATACGGCGAGGACGCTTAGCTTTATCACCTATACCATCCTCCCAATTATACCCAGAAACAAAATTTCCTCCCGGATAGCGGACGATAGGAACATTGAGCTCTTTTACAAGGTCAATGACATCCTGGCGAAATCCACAATCATCAGCGCTTGGATGGTCTGGCTCATAAATTCCACCATACACCGCCCTACCTAAATGCTCAATAAAAGAGCCATAGATGCGGTTATCAATATCGCCTACTAAAAAATCTTTGTTTGCTGAAATTTTTGCTTTCATATTCATTAATTCACCTACTTTAATAAATTTCACATTTTTAATGGTATTTTACCATTTAGACATCCTCAAAGTAAACATTAAAAGAATATAGGCAAGTGACTTTTGCGGGATGGGCGTGCGGGGTTTCTTCGACAGGATTGACTGGATTTGGGCGGATGCTGCGGCGTGTGTGGTGGTAGGAGAATTCAAGACACTAGCGCTTGTTGTTGCCTTAATTATTGCAAAATCTAGCGAAGCAATAAGGCAACTGCCAAGCACCAGTGTTTTGGATGCACCAAGATTGTTCCGTGCTGCGGCATTCTTGCCGCAGAGAGAGCCAATTAACTGGGGTGTAAGCCTTTTAGTCTTACACTTAACTGGGGTGCAAGTCTTTTAGCCTTGCACACACACAGATTCTCGCAGAGCGAGCGCATTGCGTCAGGGCCGTTTTCTAGACGGCGCACCTGCGAGCGTAGCGTTGCTGGTGCGCCAAGCGGGAGGATACTTTGGTCTCCTCCCGCCTCAGTACCACCGGGCGGCTCCGCCACCCTCCTTGTGCGCTCTGTCCTACGGCTAGAGCGCGCGTGCGCCTAAAAGTGCGAAGCAAGAGCATCCGTTGGCTGCTCCTGCGCAGTACCACCGGGCAGCTCCGCCACCCTCATGGAGTGCCGAACTGTGGGAGGAGTGCATTGCTATCGCAAAAGCTGATGCACCTCCCACAACCGAAAAGAGTGGCGCGCGGTATACCGCGCGACCTTTTCTCATTAGTTTTGCACCAATCAAAAAATGCAAACTTTAATGACAAATTTAGGATTAAAATTTATTAAAACATTTTCACAATGTTTCAGCTAAATAACGTTTAAGCAAAAAAACACAAAAATACGGGAATGTAGTTATTGTTTTTGTCTTTCCTATATTTGCATGAGCAAACTTTATTCCTTGTTTAATCATTGAGTACTGTTCTTGCTTAATTAGGTTTCTCAAGGATGCTGATACATTATTTCCTGCTTTAACCTCAACAGGCAACAATTCATCGGCTGTTCGAACAAAGAAATCTTCTTCCAAAGATCCATCTTCCCGACGGTAATAATAGAGTTCATAACCTGATTTAGAAAGTGCTTCTGCTGCAAAATTTTCATACAATGCTCCCTTATAAACACCTAGATTACGATTTTTGCGTAAATCTATCCCCGCTTCTTCATCAAGCATTGCTATCAATAAACCAGTATCTGCCATATACAATTTATATTTCGACTCATCCACATTGCCTTTTAGTGGTAGTTGCGGAAAATTAAGACAGCGGCAAATGGAAACGATACCAGAATCTAGCAACCATTCCACACATCCAAAATATTCTCTATTCCTTGCTCCTTTAGCAACCTTTGAGAGCTGAAATTTTTTGTTTTCCTTTGCCAATTGAGGGGCAATATGATTGAAGACAGCCTGTATCTTTGTTTGATTCAATCCCTCGGCATATTTTCGGATATCTTCCTGATAGTCAAACAACAATTGTTTTTGCAATTTTAGAGTACGTTCAAATGTTTTGTGTTGTACAAAATCTTTGATTACAGCCGGCATTCCCCCAAGCAGAATATAGTCCATAAATAAGGAAGAATATTTATTCATCTCTGCATTAGTAAATGGTAAAGATTTTTTCATATGATCAAGCATATCATTTGCTAAATTTTCAGAATACCCTAATGCCCAAAGATATTCTTCAAAATCGAAAGATCTCATTTCATAGTCAGTTTTATAGCCCACGCTGTGAGATGAAACTTTTTTATAGTGGACACCCAGTAAAGAGCCACTACATATAACATCATACATTCCTAATTGCTTGAAAAACTTGAGCGAGGTTGCTATTTCAGGGAAGGCCTGAATCTCATCAAAGAAAATCAAAGTTCTTCCGGGAACAAATTTAAAATCTGGATTTAGAAACGAAAGCATTTTTATTATACTTTCGGGCTTAAATCCTTCGTCAATAATTGCAAAATATTGTGGTTCTTCTACAAAATTTACTTCAACCAGATTCTCATAATGGCTTTTTGCAAAATGGCGGATTGCTTCTGTCTTTCCAACTTGACGAGCTCCACGAATAATCAATGGCATTCTGTTAACATCCTTACACCATTCATCTAAAAAAAAGTCCAGTTTTCGTCTAAAATACATTTTTATTCTCCCAAGTGTTTGTATTTCAGAAGTATAATACAACATCACACGAGACAATTTCAAGCAAAATCACAAAATTCGGACTTTTTTTGAGCAAAAAATCACAAAATTCGGACTTTTTACTGCTGGATTTGGGTTTATCGGAATGTTTCAAATAAATCAGGAAGTAATCTTATTGCATCTTCATTACCTTGTTCCGCAGCCCGCTGAACCCAATAAATGCCTTTTTCAATGTCATCTGGTTCTTTCTCCCTATGGAGATAAGATAGCCCTAACATACACTGGCTATACCCATCTAAATATTCTGCCATATCCTTAAGTAAATCTATGACTGCACTATAATTTTTTGGCACACCGTCACCAGAAAAATACATATCAGCAAGATGTTCCTTTGCGTATTCATAACCTCCATCCACTGAAACTTTAAACCACTTTGCTGCTTTTTCTGGATTGCGTTTTGTTCCTATTCCATCTCTATAACACAATGCAAGGCGAAATGCTCCGAATGCTTCTTCCCCATTGAGAGATAATCTATACAAGCGAAATGCCTCTTTTTCATTTTTAGGAACGCCTAATCCATTTTCATTCATTTTCCCCAAAAGCAAATAAGCTTGGGCGGATTTAGCCTGAATTCCTATATTCACGCATTCTAAAGCCTTCTTATAATTTACTCCTCTAGAACTTTCACCCCTAAAATAGATTTCTGCGAGCAGCTGTTGAGCCTTAACATCGTCTTTTACAGCAGGATGTTCTAAATACTCAACTGCTTTATCAACATCTCTTTCTACATATTTACCTATGTAATAAAAAATAGCCAAACCTAATATTGCCACCTTATTATCTTTTTTCGCTAACTCTTTTGCATATTTCAGTGCTAATTTTGAATCTAATTGTTCTATTGTGTCTGCAATACTAAAATTTATTATATTTGTTTGAGCTAGTTCATTTCCTTTTTCTGCGGCTAACTTAGCCCACTTATAGGCTTGATTTATATCTTTTTCTACAAAATTTCCCGCAGAATACAAAAGCATAAGAGCTACTTGTGCAGAAACATCACCCTCTTTTGCCTCATTTTTAATGGTATCAATATCTTTATCTCCAGAGAGAATCTCTAGCATTTTTTTTGAACCGCATGTTTTAACGTCATCATTTGAGCTATTCATTGTAATAAACCCTTCTTTATTTAAAATATTCAAATTAAATTTTTCGTAATTCTGCAGAAAGGGCTGGGATAGTAAACTCTTGGTTGTTCCAGCGGCAGGCTACATCATTTGCTGTGTGGTTTACAAATATCTGAGCGCGCTTGCCATTATATTCCCATGCGGTAGAGAATACTGCAGGCAATTCTTGTTCATAGCCAAAGATTGTTTTCACAGAAACTGAAGGGCACTCAACTGGAAGTGGCTTAATCATACGTCCAGCAAAGAGGAAATCCTTTGCAGAGCCACGATAAAATTCCATTAGGCGCTTAATAAAGCCAAGATGAGTTGCTTTATCAGGTAATGCAGAAAAATCTCTGCAGCCCCAATTTGGCATTAAATCACCATCTGGCATAAGTGTAACAGTAAGAGCATCACCAGCAACAAATGAGTGTGCCATACGCATGCAAAGTGTGCCATCACGCACAGGGAATGGGCATGATACTTGGTTGCCCATAAAGTTACGTAAATACTCATGGTAAATGAAAGCATAAAGCGGTACTGGGCGGCCAAAATAGTAGTTTAATTCAAAACGATTGTCGCTAAACAAGAGGTTTGGCGTAAAAGGCTCAGCGGCTGCTGATTCGCAGCCCATGAGCATACTTGGAGCAAGTCGATTCCACTCGCTTAGAAGAGACTGCATATTCTTTGTCATCCAGCTACCTGGCATTGCTGGATGTCCATGCTCACGGCTATAGCAGAAATACTGTGCTCCACCATGATTTTGGTCAAGTATCTGTGCATAATCCACACCAGATGAGAAAAGCGGAGAATATGCATCACGCAATATTTTGCGACCCTTCTCAGAGGCTGGGCAAATATCGTAACCTGAGCGCTGAAAGGTACATATTTTACTTAGCAAAACCTTTCCGTCAGGGCCAGCACACATTGCATCTAGCAAGCCCTCCTGCTCTGCAGAGCGAGCATATTCTGCAATAAGATTTGACTGCTCTGTCCAGCCAAAGCCTGAACAATATACACCCAAGAGATGACCCTGCTTGTGTAGGGCATCAAGAAATTCACGAAAGCTTGCCTCTCCGCCGTATGGAAGCCACACGTATGGAGGAGCCCAAGGTGCTGTTCCCTCCCAATGCATTAGCAGCACCATAACACGTGTTTGAGTCTCTCGAGCTATCTCTTCAATAATAGGCATTGCCTGCATATATGGGAAAAGCGCATTTGGCGTCATCTCATCCATATCATGAATACCACGCACTGGATAAGCAATAATTAGAGGAGAATCTGCATACCATTCTGGCAGGTGCGGATTCATTGGTATCTTAACGGCACCAGCAGGTAGATTTGCCTCAAACCAATCGCGATAAATTGTGGCAGCGTCCTCCCAATCTCCTTCAAAGTTTTTTGTTATTATTGGATATGTGAGCGAATAATTTTCACCGTATGATACACCGGTAAAGGTTTTAACAAAAAGCTCTACTCCTTCCTCTGTGGCACGGTAGTCGATGGACTTTGGTCCACGCTCAGGATCATGTGCCCCAAGATATAAGCTACCTGCTGGGTCAAGGTGCGCAATAAACTGAGCAGAAAGCATATGAGGGAACATATAATATGCACCCTCTGATGGGTATTCTACTTGCTTTTGAGGGAATGGCGATGATGTATCTCTGGCAAAAGCATCCTCTATTATCACACCTTCATTATAGGAGGAAAGGATTTTGGCATCCCCCCCATTTCGCTTTAGCTTTCCACACTTAACACAAGGATAATCAACCCACTCAATAGCATAAGCAGATGGGTTATCAATAGTGATGCTCCACTCTGTTTCCGTTGAAGATATAGGCGTAGCTGTAGTAACAACAGAAATTCCTTCTACAAAGCCAGTGAATATTACATCATTATCAATTTGGTTAATAGCAGACGCATCTGATGCAGAAAGACAAAGCTTTTCTCCATTGGCTGAACGAAGCTGAATTATGAAATTATGAGAATTCATATAAAATCCTACAAAACATTGAATAGAACCAAAAGCTATTGACTGAAAATTATTATGATTATTTTTTAACTAAACTAGAGCAGAATACAATGCCGTACGCAAACGGTAGTATAGGTCAGTATAGTGGACCTTAGGATTACCCTCATACTGGCGCTGTACGAGATAAATCATAGACATATTTTCTACTGGGTCAACAAAGCAGTTTGTGCCAAGCCAGCCCCCCCAACCGAAGGTGCCAACATTATCAGGTGTTGAGCAAGCAGTCATTGTTGTCTTGATATTGAGGAAATTGCCATAATTCTGATTCAAGCAATCTGCCCAGTCAAAGGAACGAGCCTGCTCCTTTGTTAGCTGCGGAGAGGTGTACCAGTCAAAGCCATACTTTGAAATCAAGCGCTCATTACCCACCCTGCCACGTGCAATAAGGAACTTGGAGAATTTTCCTAGCGAATCGATTGTACCAACAAGTCCTCCGCCACCTGATTCAAAATCTACAAGCCCCTCCTTGTAGGAATTCATGCCAATATTACGATTTTCAAGCTCTCCATAGAGCTTCAATCCCTCCTGTGTGCGGATGTATGTTTTAGCTAGCTTTCCTCTTTCTTTATCTGGGATAGTGAAGCCAATGGTTTTCATCTCAAGAGGGTCAAAGATTTCCTTCTGTAAAAACTCGCCATAGCGGCAATCATTTGCCACCTCCACTACTGCACCTGCAACATCTGCGGAGAAGCCATAGTTCCACCTATCACCTGGAGCAAAGGCTGTTGGGAATTCACCTACCTTAGAAACGATTTCGCGGGTTGTAATGCGCTCTCCCCTATCCTGTGCCTTTCTAACCTCATCAAGAAGCTTCATAATTTCTCGTGATGGCTCATCGTATTCACCTGGATATGAAATGCCTGAGGTCATATTGAGCAAATCAGAGATATAAATTGGACGTGGGGCTGGGCGTATTTCTCCATTGATTATGCACTTTTTATTTGCGAAGGTTGGGAAATAATTATAGACCGGCTCTCGAGGAGAAAAGATTCCTCGGTCAACGCACATTGCAGCTGCCAAGCCCGTAAAAGGCTTTGTTTGGGAGTAAAGGCGAAAATACGTATCGCGATCAATCTTCACGCCATTCTCAATATCTGCATAGCCAGCAGCATCGAAGAACACCTCTTCGCCATCCTTGATTACCATTACTGATGCACCTGGTAATTCCCCCTCATCAATGGTACGGCGCATCAATCTTGAAAGTAAATTTAACTTTTTAACATCTAGCTTCATAATTACCTCATTCGTTATAAATTATACAAGTGCTGAATATGCTGCAGAACGCAAGCGATAATAAAGCTCGGTCACCTTGACCTTTGGATCTCCCGCAAATAGTCGCTGAACGAGGAATACCATAGACATATTTTCTACTGGGTCAACAAAGCAGTTTGTGCCAAGCCAGCCACCCCAACCGAAGGTTCCAACATTGTCAGGTGTTGAGTAGCAGCCCTTCATCATCTTCGTTGTAATGAAGTTTCCGTAGTTATGCTCAGGGAAATCCTGCCAGTTGAAGGTACGTGCCTGATGAGGCGTTAGCTGTGGAGAGGTATACCAATTAAAGCCAGCTTCAGAAATAAGCCTTGTATCGCCTAATTTGCCACGATTAATCATAAGCTTTGAGAATTGAGCCAAGTCATCGATAGTAGAAACAAAGCCTGCCCCTCCTGACTCAAAGAAAACCTCACCCTCTTTGTAAGCATTTAAACCTAGATGCCTATCTGCAAACTCTCCCTCTGGGCGTAGCCCCTCTGGATAAAGGCGATAAGCCTTTGCAAGCTTGTGGCGTTCTGAATTTGGCATATCAAAGCCCGTATGAGTCATCCCAAGTGGCTCAAGAATTTCTTTTTTCATAAATTCGCCAAAGGTGCAGCCATTTGCCTCCCCAATCACACCACCGGTGACATCGGCAGAATAGCCGTAAGCCCAGCGGTCACCTGGAGCAAAGGCAAGTGGCATTTCACCTAAACGTGAAACAAACTCGCGCGTTGTGAAAGGTATACCCTCATTTTGAGCCTTGCGTGCATCCTCTACTAGCTTGCCAGCCTGACGAGAAGCCTCATCCCATTCGCTTGGATACGAGATACCGGAGGTCATATTAAGTAGATCCGAAATAAGCACAGGGCGTGGTGTAGGCTTAAATACGCCTGAGCCATCAACCTCATACTGTTTATTTGCAAAGGTAGGGAAATAATTATAAACAGGCTCACGAGGAGAAAAGATTCCCCTCTCAACACACATTGCAGCAGCTAGTCCTGTGTATGGCTTAGTCTGTGAATACATACGGAAGTATGTGTCGCGGCTAATTTTCTTTCCTTCCTCAATATCAGCATAGCCTACGTCATCATAAAAAACCTCCTCGCCATCCTTTATTAGGATTACAGAGGCACCAGGTATTAGTCCATCATCGAAATCTCGTTTAAGTATATCTGAGAGTCTTGATAATTTTGATTTATCAATTTTTGAGCTCATTTTATTGTTCCTTTTTAAGCATTAAATTCTTTGCTAAATTATCTACAAATGCGGCAGAAGGTGCTCTTGCACCAGGGAGCGTACAAGTTGCAGAGCCAGCAGCAACAGCGTGGGCCATAAGCTCCTCCGTCAATTTTCGCTCGCCTGAAGCAAGCCCAAAATACCTATATGAAAACTCTGCCAAAAGTGCATCTCCTGCACCTGTTGTGTCAACTACTTCAACCTCAGGTGCTGCCATAAACTTGATTTCTCCAGAGCCCGCAGCATCAAAGAACCAACAGCCATTGCTGCTATCTGATAGAATAACAAGCTTGGACTTCTTTCCCAATGCTTCAAGTGCTGCAAAAACATCATGCTCGGAGTTTATGCTTTTGCCAAGATACTCTGCACACTCCTGCCGATTAGGCTTAATCACATCTGGCATTGCCTCTAGCCCAGCTGCAAATGCCTTTCCAGAAGCATCTAGCACCGCTGCCGAGCCTGCTGAATGGAGTGCTTCAATTATCTGTGCATATACATCCTCAGGCATTGCTTTGGGTAAAGAGCCCGCCATAATACATGTATTCGCCTTTTTGCAGCTATCAATAATTGCCTGAATGCTGTATTGCTCCGGCTTTAAATCAGGAAAGCCGGAGCGATTAACCTTAAACATACCTTCTGGAGAAACAAACATCACATTGATTCGAGAATAGCCTGGCACACGAATAAATTCATCCACCAAATTATTATCGTGCATAAAGGCTTCAAAATCTGCTGCATTTTCTTTACCAAGCAAGCCTGTGGTTAGCACACTAGCACCACGCTTAGAAAGCCAATTTGCGGAATTTAATCCCTTGCCACCAACTGAATACACCTCTTTGCCAGCCTTAATGACAGCATTCTTGGTTGGGAAAGCCTCAATCTCAAGCGTAGTATCAATCGCCGGGGACATTGTTATTGTGGCAAAGTCTGTTTTCATTGTTTTAAACCAAATTTGTGGCAGGGTCTAGAGCTATATTCTATTTGCTCTCAACAATTGGCTCATAGCCAAAGTAACGATTCTGACAAGTTGTATTAAGAACTGCTTGCCATAGAGTATCATTAACATTTACCTTTTGGCGCTCAATAGTTGCAAGAGCAATTGGCACATGCATATAGATATCAGCGCACTTACCAATCACACAATTTGTCTTACCTGCCATTGCTGCATGAACAGCATTCTTAGCAAGCAGGTGGCAAAGTATTGCATCAGTACCTAGGGCAGGAACACTTCTAATACTATAGCTTGGATCAAAGTATTTAACGGAAACCTTATCACCCTTCTTTTTGAAATGCTCTTCAATCTTACGCTTCAAGAATTCTCCTATATCCTTCTTTAGGACATTACCAGATGCATCACGGCGCTCTTCTTCGCCTTCAATTAAGCTTTGACCAGCGCCCTCTGCTACCACTATAACTGCATGAGTCTTGCCAATATTAAAGCGACGCTCCAATGCGGCTAATAGTCCATGCTCACCCTCAAGATCAAATGGAGCCTCAGGGATGAGACACATATTTACAAATGAATTTGCGAGCGAAGCATATGCTGCGATAAAGCCAGAATCACGGCCCATTAGCTTTACTAAGCCAATACCATGGTGTGCGCCCTTTGCTTCTGCATGAGCTGCTGTGATGACAGAATCCGTTGCGTATACAGCTGTTTCAAAGCCAAAGCTTCTGCCAATAAATGCCAAATCATTGTCGATAGTCTTTGGGACACCAACTACGCTAATTGGAAGCCCACGGCGGATAACCTCCTCAGAAATATCACGTGCAGCACGCAATGTGCCATCGCCACCAATGCAGAAAAGCATATTGATACCACGGCGAACGAGTGTGTGTACTATCTGCTCTGTATCCTGACCTCCACGAGAAGAGCCTAGAATTGTGCCACCCACAGTATGTATGTCATCTACAATGTCTGGATTAAGCTCCATTGGCTCATGGCCATACTCAGGAATTAATCCCTCTAAACCATAACGGATACCAACAATATTTTTTACACCATATTCAAACCAAAGTGTTTGAACAATACCCTTGATAACATCATTTAACCCAGGGCAAAGACCACCACATGTAACAATTGCAGCCTTGGACCATGCTGGGTCATGAAAAATCTTTCTACGTGGACCTGCCTTTTCAAAGGATGGCACCTTGCGTCCTCGCTGAACTAAATCTGCCAAATAAACACTATCATGGGAAATAAGCACACGCTCATTTTCTTCAACATACTTTGTTCTAGAAACAGGAGTAGCAATCTCACATTCTCCTAGGCTAGATATATTAAAATCATATTTATCTGGGTTTTCTAATACATCCTTAATTGACATAGCACCCTCCTTTTTTTAGGAAACCAAATAATTTACTTAAATTAGGCTAGTTTGATAACAGCAGCGCTCATTACGCCGATTACAGCCCACAATAGAACACCCTGAATTAGAGGGCGAGGACCAACCTCCTTAATTGTCTTAAGGCTTAAGCCCGTACCAATCAAGAAGATTGTTAAAGCAAGGCCACGCTTACTGATATCAACTATAAACTTTGAAACCGTCTCTGGTAATCCGCAATATGTATTAATAATCATTGCAACAACAAACCACAAAATAAACCAAGGAATTGAAATCTTGCTACCCTTTTCCTTGAAAATAAACATAGTTGCAAAAGCTAAAGGAATAATCCATAGTGCACGCGTTAGTTTAATTAGAGTTGCTGTATCAAGTGCAAGGTTTGGCTGTGAAGCTGTGGCATAGTAGCTTGCATCAAATGCAGCAGCAGCACCCACTACTGAGCTTGTATCATGAATAGCAATTGCAGCCCACTCACCGAACTGAAGCTGGTCCATATGTAGCCAATGATGTCCCATGTATGGGAAAATAAATAAAGCTATTGCATTTAGAACAAATACAGTACCTAGAGCAACTGACATTTGCTTATCATCTGCCTTAACAACAGGAGCTGTTGCAGCGATTGCACTACCACCACAAATAGCTGTACCTGCAGAAACAAGGTAGCCCGCCTTTTTATCTACCTTTAATAGACGAGCAATCAACACACCTAGCACCATTACCACAATAACTGATACAATTGTAAAAAGCATACCTTCTTTGCCAGACTTAAGTGACTCCACTAGGTTCATACCAAAACCAATGCCAACCACACAGAACTGAAGCAAATATTTAGAAGCTTTCTTAACTGGCTTACTCCACACTGAACCAAATATCAATGCGAAAAACAGACCCAATGCCAAAGCCAAGCCGGATGGAATAAATAATGATGCTATTGCTAAAGCAACAAATAATATACGCTTTAAAATATCAGAAGTTTTCATAATTAACTACAAACAAAAGTTACATATTCAATACAAAATTATTTTAACATAATTTCTAATTGTGGTTCAATTGAAAACACACCTAAACCACTCCTAAATATGCGCACAAAACCCAACAAACAAAAAGGCACTAAGCAGAAACCTAGTGCCTTGTTAATTACTTTACTTTAGTACCTGAATATTCAATGGTTTTATGTGGTGTATGCCAATATTCTCTAAAATATAACACCATATTGCCATTAGATATATTGCCACCGATCTTTCCTTCACCAACATTAGGATTAATCATTGGACCTTGGAACTCATTCCCATCCATAGAATATGTTCCATAAACCCGCAATTTTGAACCGGAAGAATCATCAGTAATATTCCAACTACTATTTTTAGTGAAGTGGATATACCAAACACTTCCATCATCCTTACTTGTCAGCTTCCAAGTACCAACAATTTCTGTATTTGTGATTGTTGGTGGGGTCAATACAGATGAACCAGATGTATTTGCATTACCATATGGACCTGAATTGCTATCACCACCGCCTTCACAGCCAGCAATTGCTACTGCTACCGCAACTAAAAGTAGCTTTTGAAAAGATTTAAACATTTCGTATCCTATTACTTACTTATTACCTTCAGCAAAGCCATTTGAGGTCATAAACTTATAGCTCTCCTCAATAGCCTTCCACATTTCTACCTCGCAGTAATCAAGCTCTACAACGATGCTTGATACTTGCTCAGGAATTTCAGGAACAAGTTTAGCAATAGGCATTTCACCCTGGCCTAATGGTAACAATGAAATCTTACGATCAAGGATTCCGTTTACATAAACCTGCTCAGCTTCCTTCTGGAATAGCGTACCATCCTTGATATGAACAAGTACTGTGCGATCAGCAAACTTCTTCATCATCTCTACAGCATCCTCTGTACCGATATTTGTTGACCAGAAGCTATCCATCTCTAGCTTTACTTCAGGGCACAAATCTAGATAATACTCATACTTTAGTTTGCCATCAATACGTTCAAACTCAAATGCATGATTGTGCTGGAATAATGTTATGCCTGCAGCTTTGAATTTTTCTAACATCTTGTTTGTATTCTCTGCTGTACGCTTAATAGCATCCATATCCTTAAAATCATCAGCGCTATAACCACAAACGCAATTTGTAAGACCTAACTCACCTAGATCATCAATAATCTTTGAGCAATCCTCTAGCTTATGTGCCCATGGTGAGTGTGAAGAATACATCTCTAGGCCTAAATCATTTAAAAGTGCACGAAATTCCTTGCATGGAATATCATGTAGACCCGCAGGCTCTACTGCCTTATAACCAATGTCTGCAACACGCTTAATAACATTGATAAAATCTTCCTTTGTTTTTGAATACTCACGTAGGGAGTACAACTGAACTGCAATAGGTTTTGCCATTTTTATTTCCTTTCTATAGGTTTACTTTTAATTACAAGTTGTAAAATTATTCTTGAATTTCCTCAGGTACATAAGTAACTTCTCTTATACCAGTTGAAAATTCAGCGGCAATTGAAACGCCATTTGACGAAGCAATAAATGAATCAATATCCACTCCATCTGGCCATTCCAATGGTGGCTTTTTCAATCTTGAACGAAGAATATCCACATCATTTAAAGACATTTCTTCTAGGGAAAATTCTAAATCTTTCTCCATAAGACCAACAGCATCGTTAATCGTCATGAGATTTCTTAATATCCACTCTTCCTTCACCATGTCCTCTGTCTTTGTTATTGGTGAAAACATCACCCAATATCCAAAAGCCAAGATAACAACTATAAGCAATAGCTCGACAAATGTAATTTTTCCGTCGCGTTTATGATTTATCATAGATGAACCACCAATACACGTGCAGAAGGCTCTGAACCTTCAACAGTAAAATTCTTAATTCCAGCAGGAATTAAACAAGAGCGCCCAGCAGGTACTGGATATTCTACACCCTCAACCGTAACAACAATTGCAGCATTTTGGGCAAACAAAGAGACAAAGGTTGTTCCATCATTTTCAAAGATTTCTGGCTCTGCCAATGTATAGCGTTCCATTGTAAAATAGTCACAGCGCAATACTCGTTCACGCTTATTAGCTACTGAGTTTGCAGACATTGGAATAGCGTTCAATAATCCAATATTTGGTGCATGCCAATCAATTACCTCCATTGCCTCACGAATGTGAAGCTGGCGGCCCTTTCCATCCGCGCCTACTCTATCCCAATCATATACACGGTAGGTCGTATTGGAATTTTGCTGTACCTCATAAATTAAACAACCCTCACAGATTGCATGAACAAGTCCACCTGGAATAAAAATAGCCTTATCCTTTGCCACAGGTACCTCTGTTAGCAATGATGTAACAACCTTATCATGAATTGCATCCTTAAACTTACGAGGACCAGTTCCTTGCTTAAGTCCAGCACAAACCTTTCCATCCTCGTTAGCATCTAATACATACCACATCTCTGTTTTTGCTTCACCACCATAACGCTTTGCGGATTCATCGTTTGGGTGAACTTGAACACTAAGACGCTCTTTAGCATCTATTAATTTAATTAACAATGGGAATACTTTTCCTTCACAGAAGCTGCCTAGCAGATCAGAACCTAGCTCATTGCATAGCTCTTGAAGTGGCTTACCTGCATATTCACCATTCTCAACTATACTCATTCCATCTGGATGAGCACTTATTTCCCAAGATTCTGCACATGGAGTTGGCGTGCTTTCACGAGAGAACTTGCCTGCAATTGAAGTACCACCCCAAATATAATCTCTATAGACTGGCTTAAAAAGCATTGGATATAACATAACAAACCTTTCGAAATTTATTTATTAAAATATTCATCTAGCAACTTATTTAGATAATCCTTTGTGTATAGGATATCCTTAATTTGCTGTTCACCTGTGATTTCACGCTCAATAGTCAAATCTCCAGTAAAACCCAAATCAAGCAATGCAGGAAGAAATCGAGGATAATCCACACATCCAGTTCCTACCACAACTGCTGCGCCTAGTTCATTGCCATCGGTTGGAGGGAAAGCATCCTTAGTATGCACTGCTTTTACATACTTACCAAAAACGCGTAGTGAGTCTAATGGATTTCCCTTTCCATACATAAGTAAATTACCTGGATCAAGATTAATGCCAAGATTATCTAGGCCAGTTGCTTGAATAAAGCGTAAAAGAGTTACCGGTGTTTCCTGTCCTGTTTCAAACCAAAATTCAATACCAAGCTTTTTACAATACCCTGCCACATCCTGAATCGCAACAAGGATATCTTCAAATGTTGGATCTGTCATATTTTCAGGCAAGAACCCACAATGAGTAATGATTGCAGGCGCACCAGCCTCTACAGCAAAATCCGCCCATTTTTTAAGCTCGAGCACACGCATAGCTCTATATGCACAAGGTACTAGTCCTAGAGTAACAGGTCCCTTTGTGAAATTCCATTCCTGTGGACCAGAATAGCCACCCCAAATTGCAGTTAATCGCACATTATTATCTGCTGCACGCTTCTTTAATGTACGAGCGATATCTAGGGTTGCTAGCTCTAGATTCCAGCTAACAACCTGGGTGCAAGAAAGACCATATTTTGCAGCTGCATCAATTGTTGCTGCATCTGGCACCAGCTCGCTCATTATACCAATTTTAGGACGCATATTATTCATAAAATTCAATAAAATAGGAGAAAACAATAATTAACCATTTATTTACATTTATTTTACTATAATTTTCCGTTTAAAACAAGGATTGTTATACATAGATATTCTCGGATTTTTTTGGCTAGTGTGGTGGCGAAAAGTGCGAGAAAGTATGAAGAAGCGGCTTCAAGTCGCTTTTGACGCAAGCTTTTCTTGCGCTCATAGCAATGGCGCGCGGCAACGCATCTGCCCAAACCCTGTAATTCCTGTCAAGAAGCCTCGCACTTTTCTGCGTCACTTTGGTGCTAACTTTTAGCGTGCTTCCTGAATTTCGCATTGATATGATTCCGCTATATCATTATGAGAAATAATACCTATGAATTTATGTGGTTGATTAATATTTGATACAACAACCAATTCCTCCGCATCATCATCATCCATAATCTTTAATGCCACAGCTAATGCATCTGTTGGCAATGCTAAAGAATGATTTCTTAATGTAATATCACTCACCATAAGCATTCTACGAAATACTGGATCTGTATCAAGCAATGTTGAAAGATCATTCTTTGTTAATACACCAGAAAGATAATTTTCTTGATTAACCACTGGAAAAACTGTTTGTTTACCACTCGCTAAAATACTAATAACCTCATCCAATCTAGTATCATATTTGATTGTTATAGGTTCTTTTTTGTGAACTTGGAGAATATCTGCAACCTTCAAATTGCGAATCACACCAGAAATCATACTTCCACGATGAACCGGTGCCTCAAAACGATTTGGCAACTGACTTCTATATAATGAAACCTTTCGTGAAAGTACATATGCGATAATACAAACCCACATAGAAGGAACAAGTAGTTTATAGTTGCCCGTCATTTCACTAACCATAAGCACTGTACTAATTGGCGTTTTTGCAGCACAACCAAAGAATGCAACCATACCTACAAGTGTGAAAGCACCAACCGGCACATTCCAATGCGGAAGCCATGCATCCAAGATTATACCCACACTACCTCCTAAGGCACCTCCAACAACAATTGCTGGGCCAAAAATACCACCAGCACCTCCAGAACCAACAGAGAATGCAGTGGTTAATGTCTTAAACAAAAACACTCCAAGCAAAACTAAAAGAGTTATATTCGAACCATTAAAGCTTAATGCTTCTTGGATTGTACCATAGCCAGAGCAAAGCGCAGGAAGGAAAAAGTAGCCAATAATACCTGTTAACAAACCACCAATAGCTGGTTTAATGACATGTGGCACCTTAAGCTTTGAAAAGCCTTCATGCACAACATAAAAAAACCAAGTATAAAAACGAGCACCAACAGAAATTACCAATGCAAGTATGATATACAAGAAAATCATACGTGGCTGGTTAAAGGTTACTTCTGGCGTATCAAACAAAGGATGAAAACCAAAAATAGTCGAAAATACTGCATAGCCTGTAACAGATGCAACAATAGATGGAACAAGCACCTCATACTCAATATCTAAATCTCTATATAGCACCTCAGCGGCAAAAAGTGCACCTGCCATAGGAGCATGAAACAATGCACCTACACCAGCTGCCATTCCTGCAGCCATAAGCATTCTACGTTGGGCCACAGGAAGCTTTAACAGTGTTGCCAATGTTGAACCAAAGCCTGAACCAATTTGTGTAATAGGTCCCTCGCAGCCCGCAGAGCCACCAGTACCAATTAAAATGGAGGTTGCTATTGCTTTAATCGGTGGAACTATAGGGCGAACCTTACCTCCACGAAAATGATACGCTTCAATAGCAGAGTCTGTACCATGTCCTTCCGCTTCTGGTGCAAATTTAAGAACAAGAAAAGATGTAATTAAACCACCTAATGCTGGAAGAATAGGAATCAACCATTTCCGAAGTACTGTTGAATCTCCTTCCACAAGCTTATGAAGGCTCTCAAACATTATTGGCTCATTTGCGGCACCCTCGGGAAAATAGCCAACGCATTTCCCCATAAAAAGCCACTGAGAAAATTCAAGCATCGAAACAAGCAAAACAGCACCTAGTCCAGCAACCGCACCGACTAATGCGCTAAGAAATATCATACGCCAAATAGATAGCGTTGAATCACCTGACTCATCCTCTTCCCTAAACCTTGCAATGCAACCTTTAAACCAATTAAGTATTTTGCTCATTTTCAACCTCCGGAAGCTGCTTCAAAAGCTCTATTGCTGCATTTACCTGTGCCATTTGCTTTGTAGAACCACTGCCCTGTCCTTTAAACCCTGTTCCGGGAATAATAGCCTCTGCGGTGAAAACAAGGTTATGCATTGGGCCATCCTTTGAAATAATTTCATAGGCTGGGGCCACGTCATAATATTTTTGAGCAATATGCTGTAAAAATCCCTTTGGATTTTCTTGCCAAATATCGTTCTTCATATTTTTTAAGCCCTTTTTAAAGAGCTTATCGAATACAGAGCGAACAGCATCTAGCCCGCCATCAATATATACAGCACCCAAAACTGCCTCCATGAGGTCCGCAAGATTTGATTCTCGCTTCTCTCCCCCGGATTGCTTTTCACCCTTGCCTAAGGCAAGATATTCACCAAGCTCTAGCTCTGCTGCCAATTCTGCTAAAGCAACTCCACTAGCAACATTAGAGCGAAGCACTGTTAAAACTCCCTCTGGCTGATCCTCCTGCTTGCGATACACAAAATCTGCCAAGAGAAAGCCTAAAACAGCATCTCCCAAAAATTCTAATCGTTGGTTATCGTAATCCAGCTTCATCTCAAATCTATAAGAACGATGGGTAAAGGCCTCTTCTAAATGTTTAATATCAGAAAATTTATACCCCAGCTTTTGCTCTACTTTTGAATACTTATTCTTTTCCATAAATATCTTCCTTTAAATAAAAAATCACATTATGCTCTTGGATGAAATTGACCATGAATACTTTGTAAGCGCTTAGCATCAATATGGGTATAAATTTGTGTTGTCCCAATATTTGCATGGCCTAGCAACTCCTGAATTACACGTATTGGAGCTCCATGTGCAAGTAGATGAGTTGCAAACGAGTGGCGCAACCAGTGAGGAGAAACCTCTGGAGCAATTCCAGCAATAGCTGAATATTTCTTAATCAATCGCCACATTGTTACTCGTGAAATACAGCCACCACGAGAATTTAAAAAAACATGAATTGCATCATCACACTTATTAAACATAGGACGAGCTTCATCTATATATTTTTTTAATAGGAGTTCCGCATTTCTCCCTAATGGCACAATACGAACCTTTGAGCCCTTACCGCGAATTCTAAGAAATCCCTCATCAAAATGCAATGCGCTAAATGGTAGTGTTACAAGCTCAGAAACGCGCAAACCACAAGAATAAAACAGCTCTAGCATTGCAACATCACGCAATGCTACTGCTTGATGAATTGGGGTATCCTTTTTTTCTTCCTCTTCTTCAGGATCTTTAGAAAACCCTTCATTAGAACTAATTGTTACATTAGCTGCGGAAATTAAACGCTCTACTTCTTCTTCAGAAATTGTATGTGGAAGACGGCGCTCACGTTTTCTAGTGGAGATAACCTCTACTGGGTTTATTTTAATGATATCCTCAATAACAAGAAAAAGAAAAAAGCTTTTAATTGCTACTAATTTTCTAGCAACTGTAGAATCGGTAAAAATCTTACCAATATGTTCTAGATACATTAAAATTTCATCAGAATTAATCTCCTCAATGACAACACTGCCACGAGAATTCACCTTTTCTGGAAATTTTTCCTTTATGTAACCTATAAACCCCTCAAGATCGGTCTCGTAGGCAGAACAAGTCTGCACCGCGAGACCGCGCTCGAGAGCTAGGTAGTCAAGAAACTCCTTTAGCTCATCCATAGCGCAAATCCTATAAAATCATACTTTATTGTTCTCCAGCTGTTTTTACAAACCAATCAGATGGGAGGAGCTTACGAGCATTACTATCTGCCTTGTAACTACCAGCATTAAATCCATTTTGAGCAAGTACGTCTTCTATGTTTTTTCTACCAATTGACATAGCATCATACGTAACAAAAATTTCGTTACCATTTTCACCAGGCTCTACCTTTATAGAATCTGTCCCTACGAGCTGTCCAGCATAAGCGTTTACTATGACTTTTTCCATATATTCCACACAGCTTGGATTATTTACATTTGCATCATGGACGTCAATTGTAATTACGCGAATATCAGAAACACAGCATCCGTTTAATAACAAAACAAAGGCCGCAAATAGCACACATTGGAAGACATTCTTCACACATTTATTTAATAAACTTTTCATATGAAAAAGTATAGCATAGCGCAATTGCTAAAATCAAATAAAAACGGACTCATCTGAGTTATTGGGCGCATTTGAGTTATTCTCCCGTTAAACCTTGCACTTTTAGCCCCCACACTTCCCTTAGGCGGGAGCCAGCGTAGGATTAGCCAGCACACCAGCCGTCACATGCAGCACGATAAGCCTGTAAAATCTAACTACCGTATTTTGGTTAATCTACATCATTATCATTAGAATCATCGGCAGGAAAATATTTTTGTGCCTCCTGCTCTGTCAATTCATGAACAGAGCGAAGTCTACGCTCCACTGCACGCGTACGTGTTCCAATTTTATCAACATGGTTTACAACAGACTGTAAGCTTTTACGTGTGGCTTCCATAGCCTCTCCAAACTTGCCGAATTCTGTTTTAACAGCACCCAAAACCTGCCAAACCTCATTTGAGTGCTTTTCAATTGCTAAGGTCTTAAAGCCCATTTGTAGAGAATTTAAGAAGGCAACAAGATTTGATGGTCCAACAACTGAAATCTGATAATCATTTTGTAATGATTCAAAAAGACCAGGCAGACGCAATATCTCTGCATAAATTCCCTCACTTGGCACAAACATTAGAGCAAACCCGGTTGAAACAGGAGGATAAATATACTTGGATTTAATATCGGCTGCACATTTACGCACAGTAGCTGCAAAGCTTTTTTGTGCAGCCTTAACCTCGGGCGACATACTAGCAAAATTCTCATAGCAATCTATCAAGCGCTGATAATCCTCAACTGGGAACTTACTATCTACTGGTAGATATACTGGCTCATCACCCTTGTGTCCAGGCAAACGGATAGCAAATTCTACTAGCTCAGTACTTTGAGGCACAATCACCTTATTCTTTTCGTATTGATCTGGAGATAGATATTGCTCAAGTAGTGTTCCTAGTTGTATTTCTCCAATATTTCCTCGGACCTTTACATTGGTTAGAACCCTACTTAAATTTCCTACACCCTCTGCAAGGTTCTGCATTTCACCTAATCCCTTGTGTACCTGCTCCAAACGTTCACTAATGAGCTTGAAGGATTCATTAAAATGCTTATCCATAGATTCTTGAAGCTTGTCATCGACGGTTTTTTTCATTTCATCAAGCTTCTCTGTATTCATCTTCTGGATTTCCTTTAAACGTAAATCGACCTCCTCTCGGCTCTTTGTAAGCTGCTGATTTACAGTTTCTTGGAAATTATTTTGAAAAGAAAGCTGTTCCTGACGTGATTTACGATTCTCGTCAAGCACATCATTTTTCAACTGAAGCATCTTTTCATCTATTAGCTGTGACTGATGGGTAAAATATTGTTGCGATTCCACACGAGAGGCCGAAAAATTTCTATTTAGCTCTTCACGGTTTTTAGCAAATTCATTGGAGCTACTTGTTGCAAGCTCATTTTTTAGCTGTTGTAACTCTTGGATAGTCTTAGCAGAGCTTCGTTTCCCAAATACTCCAATTAAAACAACCACAATTAAGACCACATTAAGAATAAGTAATACATAAATGTATTCCATGACACACCCTTTTGTTATATCAATAATTGATTTGCGATGTTTTTATTAAACTTTTCTTAATATTATACCATAGCAAAAAAATTTTTTGAACTTATTTATAAAAAAAATGGCGCATCTGAGTTATCCACCCATTACGCCACGCACTTCTAGCCATCACACAAGCGTCCCATCCTCCCCAGCACCCCATCTTCCCTTTGGCGAGTGCTAGCGTAGGATTAGACACCGGATTGGAGATTATTTACATCTCCATAAAAGGCAGATGGCTTATTAGCATATGCTGCCCACATTTTATCGCCATAAGAAAAATGCCACCACTCTGCTGGGTAATTAACAAATCCTGCTTTTTTCATTGCTTTATGAAGAATTCTTCGATTCGCGCAGATTGTTTTATCATTTAGTCGAGCAAATGAAGGCGTTTCATTATTAAACTCTAGATATTTGCTTCCGCATGACACCACCTCATTATTTTTATATAGAAGCACATCTACGGCTCCGCCCGTAAGATGTCCGCTGCGATTAGCAACTGATTTATTTAAGCGGGTCACCAATTCAGATTCTGTTATTTCAGGGAAGGCTTCTTTTATTTTTTTCTCAGCCTCTTGTCGTAAT
>JAZNPC010000089.1:0-50411 GCA_045589455.1 Kiritimatiellia bacterium | reverse complement strand
GCCTTTTAGATTACTATCTTGAAAGACAAGTAGCTATGACATCAAGTATATAAAAGAAAAAAAATGGGTTGAACCGCCGTATGCCGAACGGCACGTACGGTGGTGTGAGAGGAGGAGTTAAAACTCCTCCTACTCGATTTTGATAAAATATAGTGTTTGTTTTTGTTGTGCTACTATATCGTTTTTTAGAGTGTTTTGCACTAAAAGATGTTGTATTTGCGTTCAGTTATTTGATATAATTCTAAAAGAAAATTTGGGAAGCCAAATATCCTAAAATCAATAATTTCTATAATGAGGTAACTATGAATAAAATAGCAATTATTCCACAGCCACGAAAGCTAGAGGAATTAAATGGTGTTTTTGTGTTAAATAGTGATGCAACTATTGCGTGGAATGGTAATGCTGCAGCAAAGCAAGAAGCAGAATTTCTTGCAGAATATTTGCGCCCAGCAACAGGCTTTGCTCTTCCTGTAAATGAGGGAGAGGGAACAATCACATTTTCTCTTGCTAATGAGCCAGAAGCAAATGATATGGGCTTTAAGCCAGAAGGACATAAGATTGTTGCTAAAGACGGAAAGATTTCTATTACAGGTGAATCAAGCGCTGCTCTTGGTCGTGCTATCCAAACAATCCGTCAGCTATTCCCTGCAGAAATTTATGCAACAACTCAACAAAATGTTGCTTGGGAATTCCCTGAGGTAGAGATCGAAGATAAGCCAGAGCTTCAGTGGCGCGGTATGCATCTTGATGTTTCTCGCCATTTCTCTCCAAAGGATGAGGTTTTTCGCTTTATTGAATTGATTGCTCAGCACAAATATTCTATTTTCCATTGGCACTTGACTGATGACCAGGGTTGGCGTATTGAAATTAAAAAATACCCTAAGCTAACTGAGGTAGGTGCTTGGCGTAAGGAGACACTAATTGGTCATGACCACCGCGATAGACCACATCGCTTTGATGGTAAGCCACATGGTGGTTTCTATACACAAGAGGACGTAAAAGAGATTGTTGCTTTTGCTGCACGCCGCCACATCGTGATTATTCCTGAAATTAACACACCTGGTCATGCACAAGCAATGATTGCTGCATATCCAGAGTTTGGTATGGCAACCCTTACAACTCCTGAAGTGCGCACAAGATGGCATATTTCACACCATGTGTTAAATATGGAGGATTCCACTGTTGAGGCATGTAAGGATATTTGGCGCGAGGTATTTGCTCTTTTCCCAAGCAAATATTGTCACATTGGTGGTGATGAGTGCCCATCAAATATGTGGGACGATTCTAAGCATGTTTATGAGCTAATGATTCAGCGTGGTATTAAGGGTGATGCACGCAATCTTCAATGCTGGTATACAGGAGAATTGAATAAATTCTTTAAAGAAAATGGTAGAAGAATAATTGGTTGGGCTGAAATTACACATGGTGATTTTAATGATACAACTGTTATTCCTGCTTGGTGGTGGGGTGGCACAGATTATATAAAGCTTCTAGATCGTGGCTTTAATATTATCCAGTGCAGCAATCAATATTTGTATTTTGATTATGCTCAATGTGAACCAATTGATGAGGAGCCACTAGCAATTAACAATGATCCAAATGGAAGAGCATACTCAACTGAGCATGTATATTCCTTTGTTCCATATCCAAGCTATTTAACAGAAGAGCAGAAGTCACACATTCTTGGCTGTCAGGGTCAAATATGGCGTGAATATATTCCTAATATGGCTCATCTAGAATATATGGCTTTTCCACGTGTTACAGCGCTCGCTGAGGTCTTGTGGTCAGAAAAATCACGTCGCAATTATCGCTGCTTCTTAAAGCGTCTAAAGGCACAGCGTGCTCGCTTTGATGTGCAAGGAGTAAATGCTTGTGATAGACCTTAAACGGGAGAAGACTTAAATAAAGTTCTTTACATTTGTTAAGTTTTCGTGGTAAATTTTAGGTATGAATGGAGAGTCAAGTAAATTAAAGAAAAATAATTGCTCTGGTCAAGCAATGCTTGAGTATATTATCGTTTTTGTTTCTTTTTTTGCTGTAATAGTAGTCTTAGCAATTCTCCTTTATGCTCTTAGACAAAATGGAGTACGAGTTCTAGATCTCGTTTCTTCAGAATATCCATAGGAAAGGTAGTTCTAAATGAAAAATAACAAAAAACGCTCTGGACAAGCAATGGTTGAGTATATAATCATCGTAGTTCTTATTGCCATCGCTGCTATCGCCGTATTTGGTTACTTTGGTGGTGCAATCACAAAGAAGACAGCTGGTGCTACATCTGCTTTAGATGAGGATTTAGGTTCAGAGGCAGCAGCTGTTGCTGGGGAAAACACATCTGAAGCCCTTAAGTCTCTTGACGAAGACGGAAATATGTAATAGCTGTCCGAAAACGTTAAGGACATATATACGCCCGGTCTTTTTATGATGAAATATTCAATCAGAAAAAAATCTGTGGCTCAATCAGGACAGGCAATGCTAGAATCAATCATTGTGATTCTAACAGTTTGCCTTGTCCTTTTTGGACTTCTACAGGTTGCAATAAATTATACTGCACAAGAGGTTTTACATCATGCTGCAGCTCGTGCTGCTCGTGCAAAATCTGTTGGTTTTAATGATTGGATGGTTGAAAAGGCCGTACGTGTGGCCACAATTCCTAATGCGGGAGAGCGTCTTGAGCCGATAATTTCTGATTACGTAGATAGCGGTATACCAGCGAATGCGACACCTGGAGAAGCAATGGATATGGCTTTTTCTAAACGTCCAGTGCATTCTTCCCCTTCAGCAGCTATTGAATCAGCTAGAATCCCAGAATATTTATCTTCTGAAAATTATGGGCGCTCAACCTACATATTGAACTATGAAGAATGGGAACGGGGTTCGATAACCTATCATGTAGATGAGTCGTTTTCTGAGCATGGTACAATTAGAGTTAATGTTCAGCAACTATTTCCACAGAGGATGCCGTTTGCGAGTTATTTATATCCTCTTGCTGGTTATAGGGATGAAAACAATGTGTCTCGTATAAGAATGCAAGGGGAAGCTGTATCAGGGAATCATTCAGCACTTTATTTAGAAAAATAATATTATGGCGTCTACAAAGCTTAATACAAAGACAACAAATCGTTCAGGCCAAGCAATAATTTTTATTGTTATGGCTATTTGTATTCTTGTATTTGCTATGCTCTGGATGGTTGATGTCCATAGAATTATACATCTAAAGGATCGAAGCCAAAATGCAGGCGATGCCGCAGCTCTTTCTGCGGCGCGTTGGCAAGCAACATCAATTAATTTTATAGGAGAATTAAATTTGATGCATGCAGTTGCATCAAGTATGGGTGATGATATTACAGTTGATGTTATTACAAATACACAGCTAAGAATTTGTTTTTCTGGTCCTATGACAGGTGTTGCTTCGGCACAGCAAGCAGCTAAGCTCAATGGAATTCATGTTAATGAAGACTTTTCGGATTTCATGATGGAGCATGCTGATAAAATCGAGAATGATTATGCTAATATCATGAACGGAGATACTGCTTTCCCTGAGCCTTGGCCAGGCGCTTGGTATGAATATGCAGATATGGTTCGCGCTATCGCTATTGATGGTGTTGCAGCTGGTGTGGATAATGCTATTTTCTATACAGATCCAATGGGGGCACATCCTCTTTTACAGATAGAATTTTATGAAGCAGTCCGTGGAAAAAATTGGTGTTGGTTCCATTTTTATGGGATGCATTTATTAGAAGAATATGATGGGTATACATGGTGGCCTGCATTACCGGAGCAAGAAGAGCTTGCATTAATGTCTCCAGAATATTTGCCTTTGTATTTGCGTCCAGTAGAGGTGAGACTTAGCTCTGTTGCAGGAGAGGGGCATCAATCTCTTGAAGTTGCAGAAGAGCTAGGTATAGATTTGCAAGCGCAATCAAGCTATATAGGAGAAGCTATTGAGACTTGGTTCTTTTATAGCCCTGGGCGTTGGGGAAGATGGGAAACTATGCTAGATCCAGCCTTCCCAATAGAAGGAGATGTGCGCGACGAATATAATTATCAAGGAGCAGATTCTGTAATGCGTGTTGAATCAAACACTCATAGATTAATGGAAGATTCAGATGCTCATGATACAATTATTTGGACCGGTGCTGCAAAGCCATTTGGTTATTTAGAAACAGAAGATGGTAAAGCAACTCCGAATTCGGTTGGCCTTGTGTTGCCAGCATTTAGATCTGTTAATTTAATTCCAATTGATGCATCAAATGCACCTGATGGTGGTAGCTTTAATATGAAGTGGCGCCGACATAAAGAATATCATTTGCCAGGGTATATGGCGGTAGGCCCGTCTGCTTTATTCCCAGACTGCACTTATTGTAGGCAGCTGATGACTTGGGAGATACCTGAGTTTAGAATCAGTGGTGTCGAATGGCTGGCTTCAAACAATTGGAAGTGTGTTATTTCCCCACCAGGAGGTGGCCCTGGCGGGGGTACTCGCCATGCACACTAAGTGTGAGGTAATTGGTCAAATCAGCTCTATTTGAGGCGGATTTGCATAGCACATATGTTCTCTCTTATAACAAACTATTGTCTCTTGATTTCTAGAGTCTTACTAGTGTTAGCTTTGACCATCGAAACGGCTCCAAGTGTTAAAATAGCTTGTTGTTTTACTTCATAATTTTTTCATTAAAAGGTAAATTTAATTCCGCCATATAATCTAGGTTTCGACGTTGCGCAAAAACCTGATTTATGCTAAAATACTAAAGTATTTTAACGCATTCTAATATAGTTGCGAGGTTTGTATGTCTATTTTAACAATTTTCATTATGGTGCTTGTGGCAGCGTGCTTTGTCGGGCTCGCTTATTCTTCATTGTCCGCATTCTCTAATGCAGCACAATCATACAATAGTACATATTCTAAAGAAACTTCTCGCTCACTTGAGGATATGTTCCTATTTATTCCACCTAGAAGAATTGCAGAAATTTCCTGGCTATCCGCTATAGTAATATCGCTTTTAGTGTTTATTATGACAGGCTTTGTGTCTGGTTCTTTTATGCAAGTGCTAATTCGATTGGTTTTTTGTCTAGGTTTAGGGACTGGTGTTTTGTTTTTACCTCGTCATATAATCAAATGGTTAAAAATTCGTCGCAGAAATCGATTTAATGTTCAATTAGTAGATGCTTTGACAAATATGAGTAATGCTTTAAAGTCTGGCTTTAGTATTATGCAGGCTATGGAGCATGTTGTTGCAAATGGAGAAAGCCCAATTTCTGAGGAATTTGAAACAATGCTGCACCAGACAAGAGTAGGCGTTGGTTTTCAAGAGGCATTGCGTAATATGGACCGTCGCGTAGGTAGCGAGGATTTAACACTTGTTGTGTTGTCAATTGAAACAGCCCGCAAAACGGGTGGTAATTTAACAGAAATTTTTGCATCTATCGGTCATACAATTCGTGAACGTATGCGCATTGAAAAGCGTATTGATACATTAACTGCCCAAGGTCGCCTTCAGGGAATAGTTTTGAGTCTAATGCCTGTTGTAATAGGATTGGTACTTCATTTTCTTGAGCCAGGACTTTTTGCTCCGTTTTTGAAATCAACGGTTGGTATAATTTGCTTAATTGTTGTAACCATTATGTTAATTTTGGGTGCGCTATCAATCCGCAAAATTGTGAAAATAGATATTTAATTAATAAAACAAAATTTAATATTCTTAAGATATAGACTAAAGGAGACTGATGAAATATTCATCAAAAATAGCTGTAGAGCTAGGATTAAAGGAATTTCAGGTTGAGGCTGTTGCATCACTTTTGGAGGCTGATGCAACTGTTCCATTTATTGCACGTTATCGTAAGGAGCAAACAGGCTCCATGGATGAGGTGCAAATTGCAGAAGTGCGAGATCGTATGGCAAAGCTAAAGGAGCTTGATGATCGTCGTGATTCTATTATAGCATCTTTAACAGAACGCAATCTTCTTACAGACGAGTTGGCAGAGAAAATAGCTCTTGCTGAGACACTCACAGTGTTGGAAGATATTTATTTGCCATTTAGGCCAAAGCGTAGAACAAAGGCAATGATTGCGCGTGAGCGTGGACTTGAGCCTCTTGCAACAGCTATTTTCAAACAAGAGGGTGACGAAGCAGCAGAGACACTTGCTGAGCAATTTGTTGATGCATCAAAGGATGTTCCTGATGTGCTAACAGCATTAGCTGGCGCTAGAGATATTATTGCAGAGCAGATTAATGAGGATTCTGAGGCACGCTCAGAGATGCGTGATTTCTATTCCCGTAGTGCAGTGATTACCACGAAGGTAATTGATGGCAAAGAAGAAGAGGGTGCAAAGTTTAGCGATTACTTTGAGTGTGCAGACCCAGTTGCAGGAATTTCAGGACATCGTTTACTTGCTATGTTCCGTGCAGAGAAAGAGGGCTTTATTTCAATTTCTTGTCGCCCAGAGGCAGAGGAGGCAATAGATTTACTTAAGCGTCGTTTTGTCTCAGGTAATAGCAGTCTTTCTAATCAAGTTGCTCAAGCCGCAGAGGCGGGCTACAAGCGCCTAATGGCTCCATCAATGGAGGTGGAGCTACGTATGAATTTGTTCAACAAGGCAGGTGAAGAAGCAATCGTTGTTTTTGCTGCAAATCTCCGCGAGCTACTAATGGCATCTCCTCTTGGGCGTAAGGCGGTGCTTGCAATAGATCCAGGTATTCGCACAGGCTGTAAGGTTGTTTGTCTTGATCCTCAAGGAAAGCTTTTGTATGATTGCGTAATTCAGTTGGCTGCTTCAGATGTTCAGCGCCGTGAGGCAGCTGGAATAATTGTGGCATTGTGCAAGCGCTACAATATTGAGGCTATCGCTGTTGGTAATGGTACATATGGCCGTGAGGCGATAGATTTTGTTCGCTCTATCGGTTTGCCACAAACAATGGTAATTGTTTCGGTTAATGAGAGTGGTGCATCAATTTATTCAGCATCAGAAGTTGCCCGTGAGGAATTTCCAGATAAGGATGTTACAGTTCGTGGCAGTGTCTCCATTGGTCGACGCCTTATGGATCCATTGGCTGAGCTTGTAAAGCTTGATCCAAAATCTATTGGTGTAGGTCAATATCAACACGATGTTGATCAGACAAAGCTAAAGGCATCACTTGATGATGTAGTAATGTCATGTGTAAACTCAGTAGGTGTTGAGGTAAATACTGCTAGCCGTCAGCTTTTAACATATGTTTCTGGTATTGGTCCAACAATTGCTGAGAATATTGTTAAGTATCGCGATGAAAATGGTCCATTCAAAGCACGTAAGGATTTGCTTAAGGTTCCACGCCTAGGTAATAAGGCATTTGAGCAATGTGCTGGCTTTATGCGTATTGCTGATTCAGAGAACCCTCTTGATGCAAGTGCTGTTCACCCAGAGCGCTATGAATTAGTTGGTCGTATGGCAAAGGATATGGGCTGTGACGTGGCAATGTTAATGAATGATTCATCAATGATTTCTAAAATTAACATCAAGAATTATGTAACTGATGATATCGGCTTGCCAACACTTAATGATATTGTTTCTGAGCTTGCAAAGCCAGGCCGTGATCCTCGTAAGGAATTTGAGGTTTTTAATTTTGCAGAAGGCATTATGAAGCCATCTGATTTGTCTGCAGGAATGAAGCTTCCTGGTATTGTTACAAATGTAACAAACTTTGGTGCATTTGTTGATGTTGGTGTTCATCAGGATGGGCTAGTTCATATTAGCGAGTTGTCTGATAATTTTGTTTCGAATCCTGCCGATGTTTTAAAGGTTGGTCAGAAGGTTCAGGTTACGGTTTTAGCTGTTGATGAACAGCGTAACCGTATATCTCTTTCAATGAAGAGTGTTCCAGGTTCTGGTGCAATGGGAGGTGCTCGCCGTGAACGCCGTGATGCTCCAGCAGGTCAAAATGGAGCTCGCCGTGATGATCGTCGCTTCGATCGTCGCGACAGGGGAAATGATAGTCGCCGAGATAATAATCGCAGCAATGGCGGTGGTTTTGGTAGTCTTGGTAATGCATTTGGAAATTTAGGATTTTAATAACCCATAAACCTCGCTAGAGGGTGGAAGTTTTGTATATGGAAAAAAAGAAAAAAATGTCGCGTAAAGCAAGATGGTTTTTGGCCATTGTTTTATCAATTATAGTGTTTGCTATTGTTGCTTTTATTCAAAAGCGAGAGCGTGATAAGGATGCGTGGCCATCACAACTTGATGTTGGTGAATGTGTAGGAGGAACACCTGCTGGTCTAGATCTTATTACTTATGAAGAGATAAAAGATATTGTGCCACCCAATGATAGTCCAACTCCTCAAGTTACAGAATCATATCGTCACTTTCTCATTTATGGTTATTCAAAAGAAAAGGTTGCTCCACATTATCTAAAAAGAGCAGAGGAGTTAAAGCCTGTTCATAATAAGCTTTTATCTCTTTTAGATGAAAATCAAGGCTTTGATTCAACTAAATATGGTGCGGTTCCTTTTGCTGATACAATATCTCTATTAGTTGAATACCAATTACTTCAAAATATTGCTGCAGCAGAGATGTTAACAACACACTCAATAACGAATTATCAAGAGGCTTCAATTGAATATTGGGTTAAGCCTCTCCGTTATATGCATACTTCACTACGTGGTACTGGTATTTTAGGTCGTGGTGTTGCAGCAGAAATTGCTAGAACCTTTGCATCTGAAATTTGTATGGGTTCTGAAGCGCATACATTCACGTATGATCAAGTGAAGGGTGTTAATGCTGAGGTTCGTAAATATTTGACTTCCCCAGATTCTCTTGAACAGGCTATTCGCGATGATCATATTTCTTTTGTAAACGCGGCAGCAGCAGTATACGATCAAATAGATAATGATGCTCCTCCAAGTGAAATATATGGTGGAAAGCCAATTGGAGGAATGACAAAGGTTTATATTGGATGGTTGGGTGGAACTCGAGAAGTAACTATAAAAAATATTGATAGTGTTTTCTCTTATCTAATAGTTAATTCACGTAATCCATACACTCCAGATAGTATTCTTGAAGGTTTGCCAAAGTGGTGTTATGGCATAGAAAGTGGCCCATATACTGTGGATCCGATTGGCGAAACAATAGTATCTGCATATCTAACACAGGCGCGCACAATTGTTGCAATTAATTGTCATTATGAAACAGAACTACGGGTTGCTATGATAGGTTTTGCATTAAATGCGTATAAGCATGTAAATGGTAAATACCCGGAAGATTTAAGTGTATTAATTGACGAGGGTTTGATTTTGAAAGAGGATTTGGTTGATCCATTTTCAATTAATCGAGCTTCTGAGTTAAAATATAAATCAGAAAATAATGGTGCCGCATGGCGTATTTATAGTGTTGGTGTAGATCAAGCTGATAATGGAGGAGTCTTGCCAATTCAAAATGCGAATTCAGAAAATTTTGCTGAAATTGAGCGCACAGATTTAGTATATCAGTCTGGTGAGCGAGCAAGAAGAATAAAATCAGCATCTCAGCAGTAAATCAAATCCAACGTATATTAATAAAAAGTAGAAAGAAAAGAACATTATGTCAGCAATAGAAGAACCAGCAGGAAATGAAGGAATTAAGGCACGAGTAAGTGCTATAAAAATTGTAGCTCAATGGATGGATACTGGAGATTTCCCAGACAGACAGCTTTCATTTGTTGCCCCTGTTTGCCGTGGATTTGCTATGGATTTAGTTTACACGACATTGCGTAACGTTCGTTTATTAGATAGCATTGTTTCTGATTATATTACTCGTACTCCAAACCATACTGTAATGGCGGCAATACTTCTTGGTGCTTGTCAAATTTTTAAGCTTGATAATATGGCAGAGCATGCTGCTGTGCATGCTACAGTTGAGGCGTTAAAAAAAGCAGGAGAGCCAAATTCTGCAGGCTTTGTTAATGCTGTACTCCGTAACCTACTTAGAGCTCGCGATGTGATAGAAATAAATATGAAGGTTTTGCCTTTGGCAATTCGTGAATCACATCCAGATGAGCAGGTAGAACGTTGGATAAAACGCTTTGGTGAAGAAAAAACCGAGGCTCTTTGTAAATGGGATAATACCTCTGCCAATGTAACCGTTTGTACTGTTCCAGGTGGAGCAACCGTGGCAGAGCTTGTTTCTTCCTTTAAAGAAGCGGGTGTGTCTGCAGAGCCAGCAGAGGCAGCACCAAGCTATGCAGTTGTTGTGCCACATGGCTCACACGTTGAGCAGCTACCTGGATTTGAAGAAGGCGCATTTGCAGTGCAAGACCCTGCCACATTGGGCGCTGTTGAATTACTAGATGTTGCACCAGGAATGCGCGTGCTTGATGCCTGCTCCGCACCAGGAGGAAAAACCATACAATTGGCTCTGCGCATGTGTGGAGATGGCTATGTTCTTGCTGGTGATTGCTGGGCAGATAGATTAGAGCCACTACGTGAAAATCTTGCTCGCTTTGGTTTGACTAATTTTGTTGAGGTACGCCAGCTTGATGCTCGCCGTGTTTCTATTTTTGATGTTGAGGAACGCTTTGATAGAATTCTTCTTGACGTGCCTTGCAGTAACACTGGTGTGCAACGTCGTAGAGCAGATGCTAAATGGCGCTTTTCTCCTGACCGCCTTAAGGAGCTTAATGACACTCAATATGCAATTCTTTCAAATGCAGCTAAGCTTCTTCAACCAGGTGGTAAACTAGTCTATAGCACATGCTCTCTTGAAAAAGAAGAGAACGATGATATTGTCCGTAAGTTTCTAAAGGAGCATCCTGAGTTTACACGTGGAGAAGTCCGCTTCTCAATGCCAGCAGTTTCTGGAATGGATGGTGCCTATGCTGCATGCTTAATTCTTGATCCAGACTATAAATATCCAAGGGTAGATAAGCGTGATTTCCCTCCACGTGAGCGTAATTCTTCTCGTGAGCGTGGTCCACAGCGTAGTAAGTCAAGCAGGGACTTTGATTCACGTCGTTCTAGCCCATCTGCATCTCGTGATAAGAGCTTCTCTACTGATAGAAAACTGTTTTCTACTGATAGAAAACCATTTGCCAAGGACGAACGTAGACCACGCCAAGGCGATGTACGCCGCCGTGATAACGTAGGAGCATCACCAAGAACAGAAAAACCAGTAGAGCGAAAGCGCACATTTGATCCTCGTCCACAGGCAGCTCCACGCAATGATGCTGTGCTACCAAAGGTACAAAAACAGCGTCCAAATTCAGGAGATACAAGATGGTAATGAAGCGTTGGGCCGATGCCTGCGTTGAAGCCTTTAGCCCAGAGAGTGGTGTCGGATTTTTATATTCAGAGGTAGGAGATAGTGCTGCACTTATTGCAGCACGTCATGGCTATTCCAATGCAGAGAGAGATGTTTTAGCTGCACTTTTTTCTGCGTTCTCTACGCTTGCATTAGTTTTAAATTCAACGGGACGCGCTGCCGCAGAAATTAATTGCTCCTCAGATGGTGCAATTGGTGGGTTTCATGTTAGGATTACGGCAAAGGGAGAAATTTGCGGCTATTTACATAATCGAGTAAATGTTGAGGATAACAAACAAAAACTTGATGATGCCGAATATTTTAATTTTATTTTTGGCCGCAGAGCAAAGCTAGATGTTATAAGATTTAATAGTGAAAATAAAAAGACAGATATTTTTACTGTGTCTGATGTGTCTCCTTGGCCAGATGTTTTACTTAAGCATTGTATTCAAAATTACATGAAGCGAGAAGCAGAGGTAATTGTAAGCTTCGGTAATCCAAATACTCAAAATGTAAGCCATTCGGTTATTATTTTAAATTCTATTGTTCCTACAGCTCAAAAAGTATTTAAAAGAATTACATCAAAGGATAATATTTCAAGGATTCAAGAATTATTATCACTTTGTCCTTCTTTAAGCGCATTTCGTATTGAGCTAGATTTACTTGATTTGATGTCTGGACCAAACTTGACAATACAGCCAGGATGTACCTGTAGTGAAAAGCGTTTGCGAGAAGAATATAAGAAAGTTTCTGATTCTGAATTCAAGCAATTGGGTGTTTGTTTGGAAAAGACAGAAGTCTATGAGCTTTATCGTTATGAGTATCGTTGTAATTGCTGTGGTCGGCTATATAAGTTAGAGCGCCGCTACATTATAGAACAATAAATGGTTGAGGTTTTTATGTTTCAATTACCAATTGACTTTTGGTTGTTAGCAGCAATTTCTGCTGTTGTGTTTGGTGCCTGCATAGGTTCTTTTTTAAATGTTTGCATTTATCGTATTCCATTGGATCAATCTGTAGTAAAACCACGCTCCCATTGCATGAGCTGCGGAAAGCTTATCCCTTGGTATCATAATTTGCCAGTCTTGAGTTATTTTATTTGCCGAGGAAAATGCTTTAATTGTAAGGCGCCATTTAGCTTTAGATATGCTTTTGTAGAGCTATTAACAGCAATGTTTTTTGTGATGGTTGTGGCAGCATATCCACCAATCGGTGGACACACCATAATGGGGATGACAGAAATACAATTTCCTGCATTGGTTCCAATATATTGGATATTTATTTCAGGCTTAATAGTTGCAACATTTGTAGATTTTGACCATTTTATTATTCCAGATAGCGTATCTATCGGGGGATGTATTATTGGTATAATCTTTTCATTTCTAGTTCCTGAGCTTCATGGGCAGAGTATTTGGAGGCAAGGTGGTTTATATGGAATTATCGGTTTCGCAGCAGGCTTTGTTCCATTACAACTTTTGCGTTTAGCCTTTACATGGTATTTTAGAAAGCGTGGCAGAATTGAGAAGGATGATTATGCAATGGGCTTTGGCGATATTAAGCTAATGGGGGCGATAGGTGCGTTCTTGGGCTATGAAGCAGCAGGGTTTACAATTTTGGTCGGTGCATTGTTTGGTACTCTTGTTGCTTTGCCACTACTATGCACAAAGAAACGTAATTTGTTAGATAGGATTCCTTTTGGTCCATATCTTGCCGCAGGCGCTATAACATATATCTTTTGGGGAAAAGCAATAATCGAGGCCTATATTAGTTTTCTAGCGGGCCCTGCATAAACAAACATTATGTCTAACTTTACTTGTTGTTGCTTTAATTAGACTTTGTATTTGTTTTTGGTGGGTCAATTAATTTTAATATTTCAACAACAAGAATAGCTGTTTTTTCAAGAGAATCTGCAGATAGCTTATCTACTGTGTCTTCAAGCGTATGCCAATAGTCTCTTGATGTAGGTGTTGAACCATATGTGTAATCGATTAAATCTATAGCAGAGAAGCCTCGTTCCACAAATGGCCAGTGGTCATCAATACAATAGGTTGATGCTAAAGAAACGCGAGCAGCATCAGGATTCTCCATAGCAGCAAGCATTGCTTGTTTTGCTAGGTCAGGAGTTACATTGCGTGGAATTTCGAGAACCAAATTTTTATCACCAACCATATCAATGATGATGACATGCTCTAATATGTCTTTTGCTTCGTTGAAATAATATTCAGCCATTCGTGTACTACCATGCAATCCATCATGAATACTATATGAATGACCAAAGCATTCCTCTCCATCAAAAAATACAAAGCGTATGGTATGATGTGTTTTTACATTGTGTTTAACCATTTGGCGCATTAACTCAAGCATTACACCAACGGTTGATCCACCATCATTAGCGCCCTGGAAATTTTCACCAATTCCTGCTTTTGTATCGTAGTGGCAGCCAATAATAATTGTTTTTGGAGATTCACCAGGATAATCTACAAAAATATTTGAGAAAGCCTTTCTTCCATCAATTGTTTGTTCAATCCAGGTGTCTGCTTGAGGAACTAATCCGCAATTTTTAATTTCTCGGGAAAGCCATTGTCCTGCTTTTCCAGCATTTATTGTTCCAGAATCACGTGGAGATATCTCGACAAAGCGCTCTACGTATTTAAGCATAGCCTCGCCAGTTCCCTCTTCGAGTTTAAACTCTGCAAGGGGAGTAGAGGTTTTCTCTGCTTGACAACCGATTCCAAAGAATACTATAGATATTACAACTAATGTAGTGGAGATTGTCCACTTAGAAATTAGACCTTTAAAATTCATAAAATCTTTAAAAAAGTGGTGCTAGTTAAACTACTAAATAAGACTTGGCTGCAAATTCAAACTCAAAATGAACCAAGTAGAATTTGCCTTGTTGTGTATAAGATTATACACGAAAAAAAAATTAAATAAAAGTTAAAAAGTTGTTGCAATTGCTCAAAAGGTTGGTGTATAATATGCCACAGTTTTTGCCTCGTGGTGTAACGGTAGCACAACTGACTCTGGATCAGTTTGTCATAGTTCGAATCTATGCGAGGCAACCATTTTTTTTATATACGTATAAGAAAGAAAAGGAGCTATACAATGGCAAAGATGATGTTTGGCGGCGTTGAAGAGCAGGTCGTCACAAGAAAAGAGTTCTCTCTTGCTAAAGCACGCAAGGTTCTCAAGAATGAGACAATCGCAATTATCGGTTATGGTGTTCAGGGTCCTGCACAGGCTCTAAATATGCGTGACAATGGCTTCAATGTAATCGTTGGCCAGAGAAAGTCAAATAAGAAGAATAGCAGCTGGGGTCGTGCAATCAAGGATCAGTGGGTTCCTGGTGAGACACTATTCGACATTGAAGAGGCTTGCGAGAAAGCAACAATTATTGAGTTTCTAGTTACAGATGCTGCACAGCGTGAGATTTGGCCACGTATTGCAAAGTATTTGACAAAGGGTAAGTGCCTATACTTCTCACATGGTTTTGGCATTGAGTATCAGAAGCAGACAGGTATCGTTCCTCCAAAAGATATCGACGTTGTACTTTGCGCTCCAAAGGGTTCTGGTTTGAATGTACGTCGTAACTTCCTAGCAGGTGCAGGTATCAACTCTTCTTATGCAGTATTCCAGGATGCAACTGGTAAGGCAGAAGAGCGTTGCCTAGCTCTAGGTATTGCAATCGGTTCTGGCTTCCTATTCCCAACAACCTTCAAGAAAGAGGTTTCTTCTGACCTAACAGGTGAGCGTGGATCTCTAATGGGTTGCTTGGCAGCTATGATCGAGGCTCAGTATGAGGTTCTACGTGAAAATGGTCACTCACCATCTGAGGCTTTCAATGAGTCTTGCGAGGAGCTAACACAGAGCTTGATTCGTCTAGTAGACGAGAATGGTATGGACTGGATGTACAAGAACTGCTCAGCAACAGCTCAGCATGGTGCTCTAAAGTGGCGTCCAAAGTTCAAGAAGGCACTTCTACCTGTATTTAAGCAGCTTTACAAGAGCGTTATTACTGGTACAGAGTGTAAGGAAGTTATCCGCGACTGCGGTGCTCCTGACTACAAGGAGAAGCTTGATGCTCAGCTAGATGAGATGGGCAGCAGCGAAATCTGGGAAGCTGGCAAGGTTTGCCGCAGCCTACGTCCACATGAGAAGGCTCGCGACAGCAAGGTTGGTACTCAGGGACGCAAGAGCAACTAATTCTTAAAAATGGCGTGGGCTGCAAAGCTCACGCCTTTTTGTTTTAAGGCTGTCAAATGAATTTTAACTCCATAAAAGAAAAGTTTAGTTGGAAAACTTCGTCTCAAAAGAATACGAAAGAAGTTTTAGGCGTGGCTTTTGGTAGTGGAGGCGCCAGAGGTTGGTGTCATATTGGCGCAATAATGGCTTTAAATGAGCTTGGAATAAAACCCAAGGTAGTTACGGGTACAAGTATAGGCGCTGTTGCTGCCGCAATCTATGCGTTAGGCACAGTTGACAAGGTAATCGAGTTTGCCAAAAAACTTACACCAATAGAGGCCGCTTCGCTTTTTGTTGAGCTACGTATTCCACATAATGGTGGTTTGTTAGAAGGAAAGCGCGCAATGAAGGTGCTATCAAAATTTGTGCCTAATGTTAGAATAGAGTCGCTGGATATCAAGTTTGGAGCGGTTGCAGCAGATTTGTATAAAGAAGAAGAGGTTTTGCTCACAACGGGAAGTATATCCGATGCAATTCGTGCATCTATTTCAATTCCAGGAATATTTACTCCAGTAAAAAAAGACTCGCGTTATTTAGTGGATGGTGCATTGATTAATCCTGTGCCAGTAAATCTAGCTAGAAAGCTAGGCGCAACTAAGGTCATCGCAATAAATGTAAATTCAGAATTGCATGAAGATTTACCAAAAAAATCTAATCCACCTAGTTTATTTGATATTATCCAACGGACCTGGCGATTAGCAGAACGTATTGCTGTAGATAGATCACTCAGTAAGCAGTCACCCGATATCCTTATAGAGCCGTTATCTAAAAACTTTTCTACCTTTGATTTTTCGAAATCTAATGAGTTGATTGCGGCTGGCTATGATGCTGTAAAGCTTTCGTTATTAAAGGGTTAACTTTGTTAGAAAAGCAATGTATATATGTAGCTCTCTTTATGTATAAAACATGCTATATATAAATAATTGGATAAAAATCTAAAAGGTTGTTTTTACCAAGTATTCGGCAGTTAGACTAAAAATATTATTTAAATTGCAGAATAAAAAGGTATTGTTTAGATATTGTTTTTTACCCGCTTGTCAAAGCAAAAGCTTTGATTTTTACAAAATTAGTTATATTATCTTGCAGTAGGGTAGAGATTGGCGATAATTCTAGTATAACTACTACTGTTCTAATCCCCAAAAGAGAAAAAATTGCTCTAAATGGAATATAGGTAGTTTAAGTTGGTGCTTTAAGCGTTGTCTGTTTTTAATAGAAATTTTGCCCTTTTTTGAGAGGAAAAGGATAATTAAACACTAAATGGATAAAAGATAATTAGTGTAGAGAACCAATTTCTTGAAAGAGTTGCCATTTGTTGTGTTAGAAGTTTCATCATTTAACCATTGAATTTAGAATTGATTTGGTGAAAACCTGAGATGCACTAATTAGCGCATAAACATTAATTACTCATTGAAAAAATACATATTTTTTTGTATAATCTTTACAAATTTTAATCGCATAATTAAATACTAAATACGAAAAACTTAAAACTGAAGGATTCAGATGGACGCAATATTGAATATCGATGCAATTCAACAGATTATTCCGCATCGTTACCCATTTTTACTTGTAGATAAAGTTATTGAGAAAAGTGAAGATGGGACATTCCAAGTGGCTGTAAAAAATACAACCTTTAATGAGCCTTTCTTCCAAGGTCATTTCCCTGGGTTCCCAATCATGCCAGGTGTACTCCAAATTGAGGCTCTTGCTCAGGCAGGTGGTATTATGGCTCTTACTCTAGAGGGTAAAGAGGACGTTCCAGCTGGTGGCTTTGACACATTTCTAATGGGTGTAGAAAAAGCAAAGTTCCGTAAGCCTGTACGTCCAGGCGATCAGTTGTTTCTAGAAACAACACTTTTATCTCTACGTAGAAATACTGCTAAAATTAAGGGCTTGGTTCGTGTAGATGGCAAGGTTGTTACAGAAGCAGAAATTATGTTTATGCTTGTTCCTAAAGAGCGTAGATAAAATTTACCAATCTTTTGTAAAAGTCTAATTTTTTAGTTAATTCATTAATAAAGGAAAATATTATGAGCAAAATTCATAGCACAGCAATTATTGAGGATGGTGCAAAAATTGGTGAGGACGTAGAAATAGGTCCATACGCAGTGATTGGCCCAGAGGCAGTTATTGGGAATCGCGTAAAAATTCATGGACATGCGATGATTAGTGGCAGCACAATTTTGCATGATGAGGTTCAGGTATTTCCTTTTGCTCATATTGGTGGAAAGACTCAAGATCTTAAGTTTGCAGAAGGCAATAAGACCTATGTAGAAATTGGCGAGCGCACTGTTCTACGCGAGTATGTAACAGTTAACTGTGGCACCTCAGATGGTGAGTCAACAATCATCGGTAAGGATTGTTTATTAATGGCATATTGCCATGTAGCTCATGGCTGTGTATTGGGTAATCGCGTTATTATTTCAAACAGCACACAGCTAGCAGGTGAGGTAACTGTTGAGGATTATGCTACAATCAGTGGCTTGTGCGGCTTCCACCAGTTTACTCGCGTTGGACGCTATTGTATGGTTGCTGCTGCATCTGCAATTAAACAGGATGTACTTCCATATATGATTACAGATGAGGGCGTCGCACGTGGCTTAAATATTGTTCGTTTAACACGTTGTGGCTTCTCTGAGGCAAGTGTTAAATCACTAAAGGAAGCATATCGCATTCTTTGCCGTTCTAACCTAAATGTAAGCCAAGCAATCGAGGCTATAAAAAATGATGTTGAGCAAACAGAAGAAGTAAAAAATCTTGTAGAATTTGTTCAGGCATCTAAGCGTGGTTGCTTAATAAAATAATAGACCTAAAGGTCATAATTGAGGTGTTCGGCATTTGTGTGTTTTAGCTTTAAAATTAAAAGTGGCACATAAATCCGAACATTATGCATTATAGATGCATTGAGAATGAGGGAAAAATGAATTTTTCAAAATTATCAGCATTTTCTTTTCTTTTGACAATAGCTTGCGGAATTTGTTTTTCTCAAGAAATTACGCCAGCACCACAACCAACACCAATTGCTAATGAGGCAGATGGTGATACCATAATGTTTAACTTTGAGCAAGTAGATGTACGCGTTTTTGCTCAGGTTGTTGGTGGTTTTATTGGTAAACGTTATACAGTTGCAGAGGATATTACTGGAACCTTGACGGTTATCTCTCCAAATGTTTCAAGAAAGGATGCAGAAAAATTATTCTCTGCAGTGCTTGAGTCATCTGGTTTTACAATTGTTCAAGATGGAGAGATGAATCGAATAGTCCTCATGCCAGAGCGTAAAACCAGCATGGGAACAATTGTTACAGATGATAGTGAATCTCCTGAATATGGACTTGTAACACGTATTATGCGTTTGGAGCATGTTTCTGTTGCAGAAATGAGAAAAATGCTTGAGCAGCAGCTAAATCGTCAGAATGTAGTTAGTACACTAGAGGAAACAAATCATCTTATTATCACCGATACAGTTTCTTCTGTGAAGAAGATTGAGGAATTGGTTCGAGAGCTTGATAAGCCAGGTATGGCTCGAGCAACTGAGGTAATTGCATTGCAACATGCAAATGCAACAGAACTAGCTCGTCAGATTACGGCTTCATTTGCTGAAAATCCTTCTCGTGCTCAGCAGTTAACAGATCGTATGGCTGCTGGTACTGCATATGCAGATAATGTTTCAATGAGTATTCCAACAATTGTTGCTTCAACACATTCTAATGGTTTGGTTGTTACGGGAACACAGCGCCAAATTCAAGCTGTTAAGGATTTAGTTGCAAAGCTTGATGTGCCTGCACCATCAGGTAGAAGCTCATTTCATATTATTCGCTTAAACTATGTAAAGGCAGAGGATATTGCAAAGAACATTTCAACCGTTGTTGAAAAATTTGCAGCAGGTAGTGGAGATGCTACCTTGGTTCGTCGAGTTGCTGTTGAGGCTGTTGTGGAGTCAAACACTTTGCTTGTTAATGCAACACCAGAAGATTTTAAGGCAATTGAGGCAGTAATTAAGGAGCTAGATGTTAAGCCTCAGCAGGTTCATATATCTGTGCTTATAGCAGAGGTGTCTGAGGGAGATTTGGATCAACTTGGAGTAACAATTACTGCGCTTAATGCACCTGATTCTTTAGGTGATAATGCCTTGGCTGGCGCAACTCGGTCTGCGGCAGATAATGCAGGTTTAATAACGCAGCTCTCTTCAGGAATGTTTGGTCAGGGATTAACCTTTGGTATTGCTCATGGTAGTTATTTAGACGCAAATGGTAATATTGTGACAGATTATCCAGGTGTGTTTAATATTGATGCAATTAAAGGAAGTGACAAGGTTAGAATTTTGGCAAATCCATCTCTAGGGGCACAAAATAATGTTGAGGCAGAGGTCTCTGTTGTAGATAACATTCCTATTACAGAAGCAACAATTACAGGTAGTGGCTCTGACCGTGATGTTATCCAAAATATCACACGTATGGATGTTGGTGTAAAGCTTACAATGACTCCACATATTATCCCAGGTGGTCTTGTACAGCTAGAACTAGAGCCAAGCATTGAGGCAGTAACGGATAAAGGCATTAGTTCAGATTATGCACCAACGATTTCTAAGCGTAAGGTAAAAACAACTGTTATAGTTGAAAATGGCAAAACAATTGTTATTGCTGGACTAATGCGAAATGATAAAGCAGAGGTCAAAAAGAAGATTCCTTTACTAGGTGACATTCCTCTTTTAGGATGGTTGTTCCGTTGGAACTCTACAGAAGAAAAGAAAACAAATATTTTAATCTTTGTTACACCAACAGTTATATCAGATTCAGAAGGTGCTGATGCTCTTCGTATAGATTTAGAACAGAGCACGGGCTTGTCATCTGAAGCAATTACAACAGAAATGGCTGTGTCTACACAACAAGAAGAAGAGGAATAAAATTTTAATTTATATTGCCTAAATATATGAAGGTAAAAGGAGAAGCAATGAATTCAATTGATACAATTTGTGTCCAGGGTGGTCAAAAGCCTGGTAATGGTGAGCCTCGTCAAGTACCTATCATTCAAAATACAACCTGGAAATATTCAACAAGTGATGAAATGGGAAAGCTTTTTGATCTTGAGAAAAGTGGATATTTCTATACACGCTTACAGAATCCAACCTGTGATACTGTAGCAGCAAAGATTTGCGAGATGGAGGGTGGTGTTGCTGCAATGCTTACATCCTCTGGTCAGGCAGCAAATTTCTTTGCAATTTTCAACATTGCTCATGCGGGTGATCATGTTGTAAGTACAGCATCTCTTTATGGAGGTACATCAAATCTCTTCACTGTAACAATGAAGAAGATGGGTATCGAATTTACATTGGTCGATCAGAATGCATCTGAAGAGGAATTAGAAAAAGCATTCCGCCCAAATACAAAGGCTGTGTTTGGTGAGAGCGTATCAAATCCAGGCTTAAATGTTTTGGATTTTGAAAAGTTTGCTCGTTTAGCACATAGCCATGGTGTTCCTTTAATTGTTGATAATACATTTGCAACACCTGTAAACTGCCGCCCATTTGATTATGGTGTTGATATTGTTACTCACTCTACGACAAAATACATGGATGGTCATGCTGCTCAGGTTGGTGGTGCAATTGTAGATAGTGGTAATTTTGATTGGTTTGCTCATGCTGATAAATTCCCAGGAATGACAACACCAGATGATAGCTACCATGGATTAATCTATGCAGAGAAGTTTGGCAAAGCAGGCTATATTGTTAAGGCTGTAGCACAACTAATGCGCGACCTAGGTAGCTCACCAGCACCAATGAATGCATTTGTTCTAAATCTAGGCCTTGAGTCTTTACACCTACGTATTGCTAGACATTGTAGCAACGCACAAAAGGTGGCAGAGTATTTGCAGGCTCGCCCAGAGGTATCTTGGATTCGTTTCCCAGGACTTAAGGAAGATAAGGATTATGCTTTAGCACAGAAGTATATGCCAAAGGGTACTTGCGGAGTTATTGCTTTTGGTCTAAAGGGTGGTAGAGAAACATGCATTAAATTCATGGATTCATTGAAGTTTATTTCAATTGTTACTCATGTAGCAGATGCTCGTTCTTGTGTTCTCCATCCTGCAAGTCACACACATCGTCAGCTTTCAGATGAGCAGCTAGCAGAGGCAGGAATTCCTGTAGATTTAATTCGTATGTCTGTTGGTATTGAAGCACCTGAAGATATTATTGCGGATATTGAACAAGCAATGGCGGAGGCATATAAATAATGTGTGCTAAATTGAAGCTTGGTGTGCTAGGCTCTGGCTCTGGCTCAAATATGCAGTCGATTCAAGATGCAATTCTTGCTGGAACATTAGATGCAGAAATCGTATGTGTGATTGCTGATGTGCCAGGTGCAAAAATTCTTGAGCGTGCAGCAAAGTATAATATTCCTGCTGATTATTTAGATCCAGCTCCATTTAAGACAAAGCTAGAGGGAGAGGCAGAGCAGCGCTATATTGATTACTTAAAGGCACATGGTGCCGAGGTTGTCGTTTTAGCTGGATTTATGCGTATCATTAAGCCGGGCTTGTTGCAAGCATTTCCTCAGCGTGTATTGAATATTCATCCTGCTTTGTTGCCAGCATTTCCTGGTATTGCTGGCTGGAAGCAAGCACTTGATTATGGTGCTAAGGTTGCTGGTTGCACAGTGCATTTTGTTGATGAGGGAACAGATACGGGTCCAATTATCGTCCAAAAGTGTGTCCCTATTGAGGATGGCGATACAGCAGAAAGCTTACATGCACGTATTCAAGTGCAGGAGCATATAGCATATCCAGAAGCATTGCGTTTGCTTGCTGCAGACAAATTGGAAATTGAGGGACGTCGCGTTAGAATTAAACAATAATTTTTTAATTTTAATGATTAGTCAAGAAAATCTAAACTAATTAAATTTATGGCAAATTGGCGATTACGTATGCCGGTTAATGGCTCAAATCCTGATGCTCCGCTATCTCGTGCAGCAGCAGAACAAGCCGAGTTCTCTTCCTTTCTTACTGATGTTGTAAAGGTAGCATTTGAAGAAATATCAAAACGCCTCGAGGAGCAGGGAAGAACAACAGAAATATGCATGGCAGTATCAGGAATATCATTCACTGTTTCATACAATGGTGCAGATGAGATTTGTTACCATATTTATCGTTATGCTTTACCTAATCGCATTTTCCCATATGTTGAGGTGAAGAATAAAGAGCGTGGAAGTAGAAACTTCCGCGTGAGCCGTACAGGCTCCCCTTTAATTGATTTTAATAAAACAGATATCACAATTAAAGAAATCACGAAGGAGCATGTAATTGCCTCCTTTGATAAATACTACAATAACGTTTTAACAGCTATGGCAGAGGCAGAAGCTTGTGAAGCTGCCGAGCGAGATGAGTATAGCCATGATAAAAAAGCAGAATAAAAATAATAATTCATGGGTTGTTCAAAAGCCAGAAAATGGTATGACACTCCAAGATTATTTAGCAGAAAAATTGAATGTATCAAAGCGTGTTGCAAAGCAACAGATTGATGCAAAGGTGGTACGAATTAACGGTCAGCTAGTTTGGATGGCTCGTCATAAGGTTCGCACAAATGATAATATTGCTGTAGCAACAGTTGTAAAATCACCGACAGCAGTTTCTTCTCGCCCAAAGAATATCAAAATACTTTTTGAGGATGATTATTATCTTGTTGTAGACAAGCCTCGTGGAATTCTAGTGAATGAAGCAGCGATTTCTGTAGAAACAATTTTACGAGAGCAAACAGGTATTCCTACACTTCAAGTGTCACACCGTCTTGATAGAGATACAACTGGTTGCTTAATTGTTTCTAAGACAGAGGAGGCTCATTCAGCAATAGTCGAGGTGTTTAAGCGTCATTGTGTAGCAAAGACATATCGTACCATTGTACATGGACGATGGGATGCAACCTCATCAACTATCGATTTAGCTATTGATGGTCAGCGTGCACTTTCTAATATCCATTGCCTTCAAGCAAATATGGATGCTAGTCATCTATCGGTACGCATTGAAACCGGCCGTACACACCAGATTCGTAAACATTTAGCAATGGCCCGTCATCCAGTTCTTGGTGATGGTACCTATGGCTTTAAGGTTGTTGAAAATCCTCAGCTTCAAAAAATTACTTATCCTCTTTTGCACGCAGTAGAGTTAGAATTTGAGCATCCATTTGAGAATAAGGTTAAGAAGGTCTTCTCTCCATTGCCACAAGAGTTTCATCGCTGGTTGACTTTCCTAAAACTATCTCCACGTTAATATGAAAAAGCTTTTACCACCACTTACAGCTAATATGCTCGATGACATAGCCAGCTGCTTAAGCGCTGGTGGTACAGTGCTTTTCCCAACAGAGACGGTTTATGGCATTGCTGCACATCCCAATAAGCTTGATGGTATTCGAAGAATTATTGAGCTAAAAGCTCGTGATCCAAATAAACCTATGCAGCTTCTTCTAGCAAGTGTAGAAGAACTAGATAAGCTTCCTAAATTAATTGTGCCACCTATGGCAAGGGCAATAGCAAAACGCTTTTGGCCCGGGGCACTAACCTTGGTTTTGCACTATGAAAATGGAGGCACAGAAGGTATTCGTGTGCCAGCCTCAGAAATAGCCCAACAGCTATGTGTGGCTGCTGGTGGTAGCTTAAGAACAACTAGTGCAAATGTTAGTGGAGAAGCACCTGCATTAACAGCAGCAGAAGCAGTGGCAGCTATACCTGAAGCAGATGTTGTCGTCTTAGGAGAAATTGCTACTATAGGTGTTTCTAGTACTGTTTGTGAGGTAACACCAAATGGAGTGTTGAAGATACTTAGACAAGGACCAATCTCAGAGGAGGAGCTACGTGAGTGCTATGAAAACTAAATTTTTTCTGCTTTTGTTGCTAGTCGTTCTTGCTCCTTTACTTTTGTGCGCTGCTGAAAATCGTAACGTTTACATGTGCTCAAAATGTGAACTCATAATAGCAACACCCAACCGCCCAAGTTCATCAGGCTGCTCTAAGGCAACATACCATAATTGGGGAAACCTAGGTCGTGTTGGTAATACTGCGTTTATTTGTCAAAAGTGTAATAAGGTAGTTTATACAGTGTCTCGTCCTAATAGCGCTTATAGTGATAACCATGGTTATCATAACTGGTATAAGTTAGGCGATGTTGGAGAAAAAGTTTTTTATTGTAAAAAATGTGGTGTTAAAGCATATTTAAGAAGTCGCCCAAGTTCACCTGGTTGTCCAAGTGCAAAGGGAGGATTCCATGAATGGTTTAGTTATTGAGCTTTGCTGACTAACCACATTGACACAATTTAAAATATTAGGTAAATTATATTTAAAATATAAGTAAAGAATTTTGTTAATAACCTTTACTCAGTATCATTAAGATAAAGAAAGAACAGTATATGAAAAAATATTCTATCGGTGTAGATTATGGAACAAATAGCGTTCGCGCTGTAGTAGTTGATATTGAAGACGGCAAGGAATTGGCCGCTAGTGTTTATCCATATCCATCAGGCACAGATGGTGTTATTCTTTCTGCAAAGGATCCACAGCTAGCTCGTCAAAATCCTGCAGACTATATTGATGGTTTTTTTGCAACAGTTACAGATGCTCTTAAGAAATCTAAGAAGGCATGTAAGGGCTTCTCTGCTGATCAAGTAATTGGTATTGGTGTTGATAGTACTGGTTCTACTCCAATCCCAGTTGATAAGGATGGTACACCACTAGCGCTAAAGAAGGCTTTTGCAAAGAATCCTAATGCTCATGCATGGCTATGGAAAGATCATACATCATTCGAAGAGGCTGCAAAGATTACAAAGCTAGCTTCTAAGTATAAGGTAAAATATCTTAACAAATGCGGTGGTACATATTCTTCAGAGTGGTTCTGGGCAAAGGTATGGCATTGCTACAATGTTGACCGTAAGGTTTTTGATGCAGCATATTCATGGGTAGAGCTATGTGATTTTGTTCCTGCATTCATTACAGGAAACCTAAATCCACTAACTATGCGTCGTAGCATTTGTGCTGCTGGCCACAAGGCTCTTTTCTCTGAGGAGTGGGGTGGACTCCCTTCTAAAGATTTCCTAAAGAAGTTAGCACCAGAAATTGCAGAGCTCCGCGACCGTCTTTACACACAGGCAGTTCCATCAAGCTGGCCAGCTGGTCAACTTTCAAAGAATGCAGCAGAGCTAACAGGTCTCAAGGAAGGCATAACTGTTGCTGTTGGCGCATTTGACTGTCATCATGGTGCTGTAGGCTCTGGAGTAACTCCTGGTACTTTAGTTAAGACAATCGGCACAAGTACTTGTGATATCATGGTTGCAGAACCAACTGAAAATACAGTTGATATTCCTGGTGTTTGTGGCATTGTTCCTGGTTCTGTAATTCCAGGCCTATTAGGTATTGAGGCAGGTCAGTCAGCTGTAGGCGATATCTTTAAGTGGTATGTTGACCGCCTACTTCCTGCAGATTTTGTATGTGATAATCCTTATGGAAAGCTAGAGAAGGCAGCGGCAAAGCTTCGTCCTGGCGAGTCTGGTCTTCTTGCTTTGGATTGGAACAATGGTAATCGCACAATCCTTGTTGATCCAATGCTAACAGGTAATATTATGGGTCTAACTCTTTATACAACTGCTCCAGAAATTTATCGTGCATTGATTGAAGCAACAGCCTTCGGCGCACTTGTAATTATCAAGCGCGTTGAGGAGTATGGCACAAAGGTTAAAGAGGTTGTAACCTGTGGTGGATTGGCAGAGAAGAGCCCTCTTTTAATGCAGATTTATGCAGATATCTTGAACCGTAAGATTCGCATTAGCCGTAGCGCACAATCATGTGCTCTTGGTGCTGCAATCTTTGGTGCTGTAGCTGCTGGCGAGTTTGGTGGCGATATTTATGCTGCACAAAAGGCTATGACAGGTACAAAGGATATTGTTTATAAGCCAATCCCAGAAAACGTGAAGGTTTATGCAAAGCTATTTAAGCTTTATATGAAGCTACACGATTCCTTTGGAGTAAAGGGCACAAGCCAAGATTTATCTGCTGTGATGAAGGAGCTAATTGCTATTCGTGCTACTGCACGCTCATAATTGCAATACTAAATACTCTATTAGGATAGGCAAGAATACCTATGTCAAAAATACCTAAAAAATTATTGCTGTTGGCTGGCTGGGGAGATTATCCCCAGCTTGTAGTAGAAGGCGCTCGTAAAGCAGGCGTTGAAAAAATTATTGTAATGGCCTTTAAGGGAAGTACTCAAAAGGGTGTGTTGCGTGCAGCAGATGAGGTAATTTATCAAGGTATTGGTGATGGTAAAGGTTTTTTAGAAAAGCTACCAAAAATCGATTGTGATGCAGCAGTTCTTGCTGGTCAAATAAATCCATTGTCTTTATTTAGAACACGCTTTGATAGTGTGATTATGGACTTAATAAAAGAGGTTGGCCTGCGTAATGCACATACTCTTTTTGGAAAACTTTCTGAAATTCTTAATGAACACAATATTGAGGTCCTTCCTGCTTCTTTCTTTATGGGGGATCATATTCCAAAAGCAGGCTTGCTCACAAAACTAGCTCCAACTCCTGCTCAACAAAAAGATATTGAGTTTGGCAATGAAGTTGCAATGGGGGTTTGTAACCTTGATGTTGGTCAAACTACGATTGTCAAGGATGGGGTCGTTGTTGCTGTTGAAGGAATTGACGGGACAAATGCAACCATTAAACGCTGCAAAAAGATTTGCGGCAAAGGCGCGATAGTTATCAAGGTTGCAAAGGAAGATCATGACATGCGCTTTGATATCCCTGTTATAGGCACTCGTACTATAAAGATAATGAAAAAAGCAGGAATATCTGTACTTAGTATTCAAGCGGGGCGTACTGTTGTTTTAAATTTACCAAAGGTAATAGAAAAAGCAGAGGCTGCGGGAATTGCAATAGTTGCCGTAAAGACAAAATATCCAAGCGCACCTATCGCTCGCATTAAATAAGGAGGGTTTAATTATGGAAGAGTCGACAAAAAAGACCCTACGAATAATGATTTGTGCAGGCGAGGTTAGTGGAGAGTTGTATGCTGCTAACATTATGCGTGAAATTAAAAGCGAGCTTGGTGATTCCTATAAGGTAGAATTTTTTGGTATAGGTGGCGATAAAATGGTCGCTGAGGGTGCAGAAATTGTTGCCCATGTTTCTCAAACAGGTGTGATTGGTATTTGGGAAGTACTAAAGCGTGCAAGGTTTTTTACAAAGCTTAAGAAGCAGCTTCAATCTATGATTGATACTCGTAAACCGGATGTCTTATTTACTATTGATTATCCTGGTATGAATATGAGACTTGCTGAATATGCTCACAATAGAGGTGTTCCTACAATACATTTTATTTGTCCTCAGGTCTGGGCTTGGCACCAAGAACGAATCCCTAAAATTGCTAGAATATTTGATCATCTAATCACAATTTTCCCATTTGAACCAAAATTATTTGATGGAACCAATTTGGATTGTCAGTTTTTAGGTCATCCGATGGTAGATGTGATTGCTGAAACTAAACGAGAGCCATCCCCTAATCTTCCATGGGGTAATGGTCATCGTATAGCGCTTTTTCCAGGAAGCCGCCGTAATGAAATTGCGCGACTTCTTCCTGGCATTCTTGAAGCCGCTACACTTGTTGAGGCAGAGGTAGGGGAGTGTTCATTTATTATCCCAACGCCTACAGACCAAATAGATAAACTTGTTCGTGCAGAATTGGCTAAGTGTAGGTTTGTTCCAAAGCAGCTTGCGCTTTGTCCAGGGAATTCTCGCCATGTTCTTCAGCAGTCAACAGCTGCAATAATTAAGTCTGGTACTTCAACATTAGAGGCTGCGTTAATGGGGTGCCCACATATTGTGATTTATCGAGTAAGTAAGCTTTCTGGTATGATTTTACGTCGCCTTATCAAGGGCGTAAAAAATATAGGAATAGTAAATATTGTTGCTGGGAAAGAGATTACTCCAGAACTTCTGCAGGAAGCCGTTATACCAGAACGCATGGCCTCAGAGCTTATCCCTTTAATTAAGGGAGGGGCTGCTCGCGAAACACAGCTTGCAGAGCTACAAAAGGTGTGTGATTCTCTTGGAGTAGAGGGTGCAATTTCACGTGTTGGAAAATTTGTTGCTCAAAAAGTAAGCTCTGTACAGCAATAATAATTAAAAACACCAAAAAACGTCCCCAAAACGTTAAATTTTTGGTGTTTTTGGGGCTGTTACGGATTTGATTTTCTAGCTTAGAAAAACGATAGAAAATACATGTTTTTTTATATGCGTAATTTTGCATAAATTCGTTGTTTTCTGCTTGTAAAAAATCCGTAAATATGGCATCATATATCCGATTGATGGCATATTTTTTTCTTATTAAGATATAATCTTAATATGCCTCGAATCTGAATTCGATAAAAAAATCTCGATTTTTTAACAAATACAACAAAATAACGAAAACGAAGGAACAGCAATTATGTGTGAAAAATGCATATCTTCGGCAGCTGCCGAAAAGTTCGCTGAACTGGATGCGTTTATCGCAGGCCTTAACCTTGATATGTCAAGCGAGCGTCGCCGCGGTAGCCTAATCCAAATTCTGCATAAGGCACAGCACATCTTTGGTTATCTACCAAGAGAAGTGCAGAAGCATGTCGCACAGAAGCTAGCAATCCCTGAGGCAGCAGTCTCTGGTGTAGTAAGCTTCTATAACTACTTTACAACAAAGCCAAAAGGCAAGTATGTTGTTGATGTTTGCTTAGGTACCGCTTGCTATGTTAAGGGTGCTGAGGGCGTACTACGCGAGATTGAGCGCGTTCTAGGTGTTCAGGCTGATACAGACCCAACACCAGATGGTCTATTCTCAGTTTCTGCTCTACGCTGCGTTGGTGCTTGCGGTCTTGCCCCAGTTATGATGGTTAATGGCAAGGTTTACGGTAAGGTAACTCCTGCTAAGGCAGTTGAAATTATTAAAGAATATCAGCAGAAGGGTTAAGCCACTATGAGTAAGCTAACATCTAAAGAAGAATTTATGGCAAAGTTTGACTCTTGCAAGGGTCTTCTAGCTTTGCGCGTTGCAGGTGGTTCTCTTGATTCCAAAAAGAAGGACATTCTATGCTGCGGTGGTACAGGTTGTCACGCATCTTGTGCCCAGGAAATTATGGATAACCTACGTGCTGAAATTAAGGCAGCAGGTCTAGAGAATGATGTAAATGTTGTTCAGACTGGTTGCTTCGGTTTCTGTGCTCAAGGTCCTATCGTAAAGGTAATGCCTGACAATATTTTCTATGTTCAGGTTAAGCCAGAGGATGCTGCAGAGATTGTTGCAAAGCACATCGTAAATCATGAGCCAGTTGAGCGCTTACTATTCGTTGAGCCAATGCTTAAGCAGGCAATTCATGATTATGCACAGATGAGCTTCTATGCAAAGCAGAGCCGTATTGCTCTACGTAACTGCGGTCTTATCGATCCAGAGAAGATTGAGGATTATATTGCTAACGATGGTTATCTAGGTCTTACAAAGTGCTTGTTTGAAATGACTCCAGATCAGGTTGTTCAAACAGTGCTAAACTCAGGTATCTGCGGTCGTGGTGGTGCAGGCTTCCCAACAGGTCTAAAATGGAAGATTGCTGCTGGCGTTAAGGCAGAGGAGAAGTACATTGTATGTAATGCTGACGAAGGTGACCCAGGTGCATTTATGGACCGCTCCATCATGGAAGGTGACCCAAATAGCGTTATTGAAGCAATGGCTATTGGTGCATATGCAATTGGTGCACAGCGTGGTCTAGTTTACATTCGTGCAGAGTATCCTCTAGCAGTTAACCGTTTGCAGAAGGCTATCGATCAGGCTCGTGAGGCTGGTCTACTAGGTCAGAACATCCTTGGCACAAACTTCTCATTTGATATTGAGATTAAGCTTGGTGCTGGTGCTTTCGTTTGTGGTGAGGAAACAGCTCTTATCCACTCAATGGAAGGTCAGCGCGGTGAGCCAACAACAAAGCCACCATTCCCAGCAAATATCGGTGGTGGTTATTGGGGCTGCTCAACAAACGTTAACAACGTTGAAACATATGCTTCAATTCCTCAGATTATCGTTAAGGGTGCTGATTGGTATGCAGGTATCGGTAACTGGAAGCGTGAGCTAGATGAGAATGGTAACTTCGTAAAGACAATCTCCGGTAATGCAGGTACTAAGGTATTCGCACTGGCTGGTCAGATTAACAATGTTGGTCTAGTAGAAGTTCCAATGGGCACAACACTTCGCGAAATTATTTATGAAATTGGTGGCGGTATCTCAGATAATCGTCAGTTTAAGGCTGTTCAGACAGGTGGTCCATCTGGTGGCTGTATCACAGCAGAGAACCTAGATACTCCAATTGATTATATGAACCTAGGTAAGATTGGTTCTATGATGGGTTCTGGTGGTATGATTGTTCTTTCTGATAAGGACTGTATGCCAGCTATGGCTAAGTTCTATCTAGAATTTACAAAGGATGAGTCCTGCGGTAAGTGCACACCATGCCGTATCGGTACACGCCGTATGCTTGAGATGCTAGAGAAGATTTGCGATGGCAATGGTACAGAGGAAATGCTTGTTGAGCTAGAAGAGCTTGCTAATACAATTAAGGATACAGCTCTTTGTGGTCTTGGCCAGACAGCTCCTAACCCAATCCTAAGCACACTTCGTTACTTCCGTGATGAGTATGTAGCTCATGTACGTGACAAGAAGTGCCCAGCCGGTACTTGCTCTAAGCTATATACACTTACTATTACAGATGCATGTAAGGGCTGCACAAAGTGTGCTCGTATGTGCCCAGTAGGTGCTATTACAGGTACAATCAAGGAGAAGCATGTAATTGATCCTGCAAAGTGCATTAAGTGCGGTGCATGTATCTCTAGCTGCCCATTCAAGGCAATTGTAAAGGAATAAGGAGTTTTTATCATGGCTAATGTCACTGTAACAATTAACGGACTAAAGGTTTCCGTTCCAGCAGGCTCTACAATTCTTGAGGCTGCTAATAAAGTAAATATCCACATTCCAACTTTGTGCTATTGCCCAGATGTTGGTGGTGGTGTAGCAAATAAACCAGCTTCTTGCCGTCTATGTCTTGTTGAGGCAACAGGTATCCGTGGCCCACGTGCTATTCTAGTGCCTGCTTGTGCAACACCAATTGAGCGTGATGGTATTGAGGTATTTACAAACTCTTTGCGTGCTATGAAGTCTCGCCGCACAGTTCTAGAGCTATTGCTTTCAGATCACTCTGGCAACTGCTTGACTTGTGCAAAGAATGGCGAGTGTGAGCTTCAGAAGCTTGCTCAGGAGTTCGGTATTCGCGAGGTTTCATATCAGGGCGTTCAGAACGAATTTCCAATCGATACATCAACAGCTATTATGCGCGACCTAAATAAGTGCGTAATGTGCCGTCGTTGCGAAACAGTATGTAACAAGGTTCAGACAGTTGGTGCTCTAACTGGTAATGGCCGTGGCTTTGCTGCTAAGGTTGGTACTGCTAGCATGATTCCTCTAGCTGATACATCTTGCACATTCTGTGGTCAGTGCGTAAATGTTTGCCCAGTTGGTGCTATTACAGGCGTATCCTATGTTAAGAAGGTATGGTCTGCAATCTGCGATCCTACAAAGACAGTTATTGTTCAGACAGCTCCAGCTGTTCGCGTAGCAGTTGGTCAGGAGTTTGGCTTCAAGGCTGGCGAGCCAGTAACAGGCAAACTAGTAGCTGGTTTGAAGGCACTTGGCTTTGATAAGGTATTCGATACAGACTTCTCTGCTGACTTGACAATTATGGAAGAGGGTACAGAGCTAGTAAATCGTGTTAAGGAAGGTAAGAATCTACCAATTCTAACATCCTGCTGCCCAGGTTGGATTAACTTCCTAGAGCATCACTATCCAGATCTACTAGATATCCCATCTTCATGTAAGTCACCTCAGCAGATGTTTGGTGCTGTTGCTAAGACATACTATGCAGAGAAGATTGGCGTAAATCCAAAGGATCTAATCGTTGTATCTATCATGCCTTGCCAGGCTAAGAAGTACGAGGCAGGTCGCGCTGAGTTCGAGCACGATGGCATTAAGGATGTTGACTATGTTGTTACAACTCGTGAGCTAGTACGTATGTTCCGTGAGGGTGGTATCAACCTAGCAAATCTAGAGGATGCTGAGTATGACAATCCACTAGGTGAGTCAACTGGTGCAGCTGTTATCTTCGGTGTAACAGGTGGTGTGCTTGAAGCAGCACTTCGCTCTGTATACTGGATGCTAAATGGAAAGAACCTAGAGGGCGATGCAATCAACTTCCGTGCAGTACGTGGTCTTGATGGCGTTAAGGAAGCAAAGGTTGATGTTGCTCCTGGCGTATCAGTAAACGTAGCTGTATGCTCTGGTTTGGGTAACGCACGTAAGGTTCTTGATATGGTTCGCGCAGATCGCAATCGCTTCCAGGCAATTGAGATCATGGCTTGCCCAGGCGGCTGTATCAATGGTGGTGGTCAGCCATACATCAATGGTGACCGTAAGGCAGCACTTGCAGCTCGCATGGAAGGCATTTATGCTGAGGATGCAGGCAAGGAGAAGCGCCTATCACATGAGAATAGTGATATTAAGAAGCTCTACGAGGAATTCCTTGGTGAGCCAGGCGGTGAGAAGGCTCACCACCTACTACACACTCACTACTGCTCAAACGCACGTGACTAATAATCAAAAAGGCGTCCTTCGGGGCGCCTTTTTTTTAGGTACAACTCGCATGTGTATGCTCTAGAGTAAAAACCCTCAGCTAGTTGCCGACCGACCTTAAAGCGATTCCTAAGGGTTATTCAGCAAGGCTTCATAGATAGTTAAACCTATGGTAATAACTAACTATGAGGGGTCAGAAGAGATCGTAGTGTTAGTTTAAACTAGTAAGTACTAATCAATCCCCAAAAATCCAGAAATTAAATGGTGTACACTTATCGCTGATGCTCATATATACCCATTTTTATTAGGCAATAAATTAAAGGCTTGTGCATGCTTTATTATTACTTCACTGCTTTTAGAAAAGAGGCCGGCAAAAGCATCTATTTTTATAAAAAAAATCTAGACAATTTTTTGTTAAAATTGTTATAATCTAATTCATAAATGAAATAGTCACCTATTTAATTATTTTTCTATGAAAACATATAAGTTTATTGTTACTGGTGGTGCTGGTTTAATCGGCTCAAATATCGTTTCTTTACTTAACGCTCGTGGTGAGACAAATATCCTTGTTGTAGATCATCTTACTCACCCTGAAAAACAAAAAAATCTAGATAGACTTCAGTTTGTAGACTATATGGAACGTGATGCTTTCCGTGCTGCATTTTTGGCTAATGAAATCGGTCCTGCATCAGGCGTTTTCCACCTAGGAGCTTGTAGCTCCACAACAGAAACAAATCAAGAATATCTTGATGATAATAATACTGGTTACACAATTGATCTCTGTAATTGGTGCTTAGCAAATGGTGCACGCTTCGTATATGCTTCTAGTGCCGCCACCTATGGTGAAGGTGAATTTGGTTATAGCGATTCTGATGAAGTTACACCAAAGCTACAGCCTCTAAATTTATATGGTTGGTCTAAGCAGAAATTTGATCTTTGGGCAATGGAAAATGGTGTGCTAGATAAGATAGCCGGTTTAAAATATTTTAATGTTTTTGGCCCAGGTGAGAATCATAAGGGAGATATGCGTTCTGTTGTAAATAAAGCATATAAACAAATTGGTGAAACAGGAAAAATTTCTTTGTTTAAATCTCATCGTGAAGGCTACGAAGATGGTGGCCAAGATCGTGATTTTGTTTATGTAAAGGATGCTGCACGAGTAACAGTTTGGTTATATGATCACCCTGAGGTGGGCGGTATATTTAACTGTGGCACCGGTCATGCTCGTACATGGGTTGATTTAGCAAAGGCAATTTTCCTTGGTATGCGTAAAGAGCCAAATATTGAATTTGTTGATATGCCAATGCACTTGCGTGATAAATACCAGTATCACACGGAAGCAGAAATGCAAAAACTACGTGATGCTGGATGTGATATTGAATTTCATGCTCTTGAGGATGCAGTAGTTGACTACGTAAGAAATTATCTCGATAAGGAATAAAGCCTTATGGATTGGGAAGGAATTGCCTCTACAGATGTGTTCAAGCGTGATGCACATATTCATTTACAAGAATATAGTCATCAACAGCTTGACTTGGCGGTTAAGCGAGCAATGTCTCGTGGAATTGAACGCTTTGACTGCTGTGGTACAATGCCTTCTGATTGGAATCGAGTGTCAAATCTAGCCGCACAATATAAAGATATAGTTTTTCCGTATTTTGGTATACACCCTTGGTATGTTTCAGAGCATGAAATAGATGTAGAGAATGTTTTTGAATTTCTTGAATCATTGCTAGAAAAAATTCCATATGCTGGCGTTGGAGAAATTGGACTAGACTATAAGGCTGCAAATTTCGACTATCAAAATTATATTTTAACTCAGCAATTGGAAATTGCAAAAAAATATTCACGACCTATTGCTGTACATAGTTTAGGCTTAGTGAATGAGCTTTATGAACGGCTAAAACCATACCAGGGTTGCTTTCCAGAGCTTTTGATCCATTCGCCATCAATGTCCTATGAAATGGCAGAAAAGTTTTTGAAGCTAGGTGCCGTATTTTCATTTAGCGTTTTTGTCTTGAAAGAAGAATTTGTCCGTATGCGAGAGCTTGTTGCTAGAATTCCTCCAGAAGCCTTGCGCTTTGAGACAGATTCACCTAGACGCATTTTTTCTGGCTTTGAGGTGCCAGAATTAAATGGTCTTATTGGGCCAGAGATACTCCCTCAAGTGCATAAGGAGGTCCTCGCTATTCGTCGCAGATATGCCGCTCGTGGAGTTGTTGATTAATGGTAATGGCTTGTGGCAGAGTAGTTGTTGGTGTAAGTGGGGGAGTTGATTCTTCTGTTGCTGCATTACTATTAAAGGAAGCTGGCTATGATGTAATTGGCATCACAATGAATATTCGTCAGCTGGGTAAATATCGTAATGATATTAATAACTCATGCTTTAGTATTGGCGGAGAGGAATGCGTTGCTGCAGCAAAACAGGCTTGTGATGCAATAGGTGTTGAACATTATGCTTTTAATTGTGCCGAAGAATTTGAGCAAAAAATTCTAGCATATTTTTCTAATGAATTTCTTTCTGGAAGAACACCAAATCCATGTGTTCATTGTAATAGGTACATAAAGTTTGGATTGCTGCCAGAGGCTGCTCGTGCTAGTGGTCTTGAATTTGATTTTTATGCAACAGGTCATTATGCAAGGCGTTCTGCATTGGGTGCTCCAGAATTGCAGCTGCTTCGGGGTAAAGATATAAATAAAGATCAGTCGTATTTTCTTTATAATATCACTCGAGAGCAGCTTTCACAGCACCTTTTCCCATTAGGAGATTATACTAAGCCCGAAATTCGAGCTATTGCTGAGCGCCATGGTTTGGTTTCCGCTAATAAACCAGATAGCCAAGATTTTTATAGGGGCGATCGTAAAGAATTATTAGGTATAGATGCAAGACGTGGAAAATTTGTTCTTTCCTCAGGAAAAGTAGTCGGTGAGCATTTAGGATATTGGAATTTTACAATAGGTCAGCGCAAGGGGTTAGGTATTGCATATCCAGAGCCACTATATGTGCTTGAAATTCGCGCTAAAAGGAATGAAGTTGTTGTGGGCACACATAGTGAGGGTATGCAATGCTGTTTCGAAGCTGGCCAGGCTAATTGGTTATCAATATTAGAGCCTGAAAAACCATTTGTTTGTGGGGTGAAGCTACGCTCGGCAGCACCAATTATCGAGGGAGCAGAGGTTTTGCCTCTAGTTAACAGTAGAGTTTCTGTGCGCCTGCCAAATGCAGGAGCAAATGGCATTGCTCCTGGACAATCTGCTGTTTTTTATAATGGAGATATAGTTCTTGGTGGTGCTGTGATTGAGTGATTGATCTAAAATACCATAACTTCTATTGGCTTATTTCTTAGCTGTCTATAAACCTAGAATTCAGTGATAAATGATAGCGGTACAATAAAAATATTTTTACAAAATGACTATGTCCATTAAAGCCTGATTATATATAATATTATTGCAAGATGTAATCTTTTTATGTATCATTTGACAAGTTAATTTTAATACAAAGGTGGAGAAAATTATGATAAAAACAATTCCTAATGGAGCAGCTTCAATTACCTATCGTGTGCCATATGCTGATACTGATATGATGGGTGTTGTTTATTATGGAAATTATCTTACACTTTTTGAACGTTGTCGCAACGAAGTGATGCGCGCAACAGGTGTTACTTATAAAGATATGGAGCAACGCGATAAAGCGATGCTTCCTGTTATTGAGGCACATGTTGATTATAGTAAGCCAGCTCGTTATGATGATGACTTAACGATTTATGGTTGGTTGGCTGCAGCAGGTGGTGTGCGCATTAAGGTGTGTTGTGTTGTAATGAGAGGTGAAGAGCTTTTAGCTTCTGGCTATACTATTCATGCATGTGTTTCAACAGAGAATATGCGCCCAATGCGTTTACCTTCTTATATAACGGAAAATATCGTGGCAGAATAGGAGTGTAGCGAGATGAGCTACGAGTGGCTAGAATATTTTCCAAAGCGCGCACTTGCAATTAGAGCAATCCGCGAATATTTTGATGCAGAAGGTTTTGTAGAGGTGGATACGCCAGTGAGAATCCCTGCACCAGCAAATGAACCTCATATCATTCCGCCTGCTAGTGGTGAGTGGTTTTTACGTGCTTCGCCTGAGCTTCAGCTAAAGCGTTTACTTGCTATGGGCTTTACCAAGCTCTATCAAATTGGCCCATGCTTTAGACAAGGTGAGTCAGGAGATAGACATTCTCCTGAATTCACAATGCTTGAATGGTATCGAGCTAATGCCACATATATGGATGTGCTAGATGATATGCGTAAATACGTTGTCGCAGCAGCACAAGCCATAAATAATACAACAATTGTTGAGCGCGACGGCATAAAGCTTGATTTAGCTGAACCTTGGGAAATAATTACTGTGCAAGCTGCAATGATTAAGTATGCAGGCTGGGATCCTCTTGAAGAATATGATCAGGATCGATTTGATTTTGATATGGGGATAAAGGTAGAGCCACAGCTGCCAAAGGATAAGGTTGTTGTATTAATGGATTACCCAGCACAAGCTGCGGCATTAGCACAGCTTTCGGCAAAGGATAGCAGGGTTGCTGAGCGTTGGGAAGCTTATGCTTTTGGTATTGAGCTATGCAATGCTTTTGGTGAACTTATTGACCCTATTGAACAACGTGCCCGATTTGTTGCTGCGCGCGACGAAAAAATCGCGTGTGGAGAAACACCAATGCCACTTGATGAAGATTTTCTAGCGACTCTTGGTTCTATGCCTCCATCCGGGGGAGCTGCTTTGGGCATTGATCGTTTAATTATGGTGCTTACAGGAGCGCCTACTATTAATAAGGTCAGATTTAATTAAAATATAGTAGACGAAAGGTAATGTGTGCCTCCATCTAGTGTTGTTTAATTTATAGAAACATACATTGCTGAAGCTATATATTAAATTGATTAATGCATCGTACTTCCCATCTATCTGATAGAATATTTAATTCTATTATTTGAAAATAGGTAGATGTGTCTTCTATAAATTAAGTAGGTATAAGTTTTTCCCATATAACATTGAGGTTGTTTAATACACCGTAGGTTATTATGGCTATTTAGTGCTTTAAATAATGTTCTAGCATTTGTTCTTTGTTTATTTTGCAAAGTCTTATAGATAAATGTAGTAATCCGAACCTTAAATTTACATTTAATAGCAAAATTTATTTCCCGATTTTCCAAATAAAGTTTGTTTTATTCTTGTTTATATTCTTTAAGAGGACTATAATAAAATTAAATCTGAGGGTGATTATAAAAAAATATTTTTTTAGGGGTTGCATTATTAAAATTAATTTGCTATAATGCGCATTCAGAAAAAAGAACAACAATTATTTTTGTGAATAAAACTTCAGTTCTATAAGTAAATTAACAAATTAAAAGGAGAAAAAAATATGGCAAATCCACTAGATAGAGTAAATGGTCCAATCAATAAAGCAGGACGTGATATCAATGTTATTGATCAACAAGTTCCAGTAACTGTTGGTGTCGGTTCTACAATTTTTGAGATATGTCTTTGGTTGTGTGGTATCCTACCAGGATTAATTTTCTTGTTCATGAAAATTGGTGCAAAAAATTATTTCCTACAGCTATCTCAAAAAATGCAGGCTGAAGCATCTCAAATTGATAATTATTTAGTACAGCGTGGAGAGATACTAAAGAATGTCGCTGGCTTAGTACAAAAAGCAATAGGTGTAGATACTGATATTATGAAGAGTGTAGCAGCATATCGTGGTGGTATGTCTCCTGATGCAAATCGTAATGAAGTTCAAAAGAATATTAATGCTGGCTTTGCTAGCTTGATTCCTCATCTTGAAGCATATCCAGAATTAAAATCTCATCAGGCTATTGCTTCTGCTATGCAGCAAAATGATTATCTTCAGCGTGAAATTACTGCTGCACGTAGTCTCTACAATGATACTATTCTACAGTGGAATCGTGATCTCTTTAGTTGGCCAACAAAGCAGATTGTTGCTGCACGCGCTGGTTATACAACAGAAATCCCATTTATTGCTAGTGCAGAGCAAAAGGCAACTGCAAGTAGTACATTCTTTTAATTTATAAGGTGGGGTTGAAACTATGAGTGACGATATCTATGATCCTCTAGGAAAATACCAAGAGGAATACGCAGAAAAGTTTTCCCAAGTAGTAGATGATACCTTTAAAGAGCTTGAAGTTAAATCAGGGGTTAATCGCGAAGAGAATATTAAGCTTTGTGATAGTATTCTTGATTTAGAAAAAAACAAAGGCAAGGTTGATGGGAAACTAGGAATTCTACAAATATTATTTTGGATATGCATTCTTGGAATGATTGGTCTTATAGGGCATGGTATTTGGTCTTTAACTAAAGATGTGGCTCCTCTTGTTCCTATTCTTGAAATTGTTGGAGGAGGTATCCTAGGAGTTATCGCATTCATAGTTCTTAGACCACCAATTTTGAAGCTCGATGAAGAATCCAAAAATTTAGGTAATAAGATTGATGAATTGAAGGATAATGCTTGGGCCCAAATGGCACCGCTAAATGATCTTTTTGATTGGGATATATCTACAAGAATGTTTCATCAAACAGTTCCAATGATAGAGTTTGATCGTTTTTTCCATACAGGTCGCCTTCTTGAGTTGATTAATGATTATAATCTAGGGGAATACGGTGATTTCACCTCAATTGTCGCTACACAAAGTGGAGCAATAAACGATAACCCTTTTGTTATTGCTCAATTATTTTGTCAAGACTGGGAAAGAAAAACGTATCATGGTTCTTTAGATATAAAATGGAAGGAGCGTGTTCTCAATTCTGAAGGAGAGTATGTTTGGGAAACTAAGTTTCAAACTCTACGAGCATCTTATGAAGCAGATGTCCCAGTATACTTTAATCGTTCTGTTCTATGCTTTGGCAGTGAAGTAGCTCCAGATTTGTCCTTTACTCGTAAACAATCTCAATTTTCTGGTTCTAAATCTGGAAGAAGTGGAGCAATCAAAGAGCTAGTTAAGCACTCTCAAAACCTTAAGAAAAATAATAATTATACTCTTATGCCAAATCATGATTTTGAGCTTTTATTTAAGACTCTTGATCGAACAAATGAGCAGCAATACCGTATGCTATTTACTCCGTTAGCTCAAACTCAGATGATGAAGCTATTAGAGGATAAGAAGGTTGGTTATGGTGATGATTTTGTTTTCGAAAAAAATCAGAAGATAAATATGATTTATCCTGATCATTTAGTTGATCAAGATATCCGTACAGCACCACAACGCTATTTTAATTTTGATATTAGAAAAAGTGAAGAAATATTTAAGGCATATAACAAAGACTTCTTTAAGTCTATTTATTTTGCATTCGCACCGTTGCTTACAATCCCTATTTACCAACAAATGCGCCCATTGCGTAAAATTTATGGTGAATCTGAGACGCAAGCGTCTCTTTGGGATATTGAATCTATTGCAAATTATATGGGTGCAGAGATGTTCGGAACTTTTGATACTCCAACAATTTTAAAAGCAAAGAGCGTTATGCGCCATGATAAGAGAGGCTTGGCTGCAATTGAGGCACATGGTTACTCTGCAGTGAAACGTACAGCATATGTTTCTGTACGCGGTGGTGATGGCAATGATCATGATGTTCCTGTAGAATGGATTGAATATGTTTCAAGCGCGTTATTGTCATATCTCGTTGTTGAAGAGGACAATCCAAATGATTCGCCTAGAGACATTCAAACTATAGCGAATGATATGGCTGAAGGCTTTGGTGCTAAACAATGTAGTGATATTTTCATGCATCGCAATGTTTGGGCAACAAAAGTAATGTTCGAACAACAATAGTTCTTATAAATTATGTTTAAAGGGCGTGGCAGGGAAAACTGCCACGCTCTTTTGGTATAATCCTAAAAACGGAAGTTAAAAATAATATTTATATATATACCTAAATTCTGCAGTTGAATTTTGCATCTCTAGCGAGACGCCTAGCGTGATTGCTTATCCTACTATCCCACGCTGGCTCTCGCCTAAGGAAGCTTGGAAGCTGGGGAGGATGCTGTGGCTTGTGTGGTGGTGTGCGTGATGCCTGATTCAAGACACTAGCGCTTGTTGTTGCCTTGTTTATTGCAAAATCCTTGAAGCAATAATGCAATTGCCATGCGCCAGTGTTTTGGATGCACCAAGATTGTTGTGCGCTACGGCATAACTGGGGTGCAAGCCTTTTAGTCTTGCACATACACAGATTATTGCAGCGCGCACTTCCACGCATAAAAAGAACCAGAATCATATGTGCAAAACTCATAAGACTGCGGCTAATAAACTGCAATTATAAGATTTGTTGACTGTTGGCGGTTTATTGTTGTTTTGTTTTTCACCCTCATTTTTACTCTTTTTCCTTTCATTATTGAATTACCTTCTTTGAATATGGTAAAATATAACAAATTCAACAATAAGTTATGAGCAATAATTAAGAAAGGTTTATCCAATGTCCCACTTTTATCCAGATGTTCATTTTGACCGAATTAGAGAAGCACATAAGCGTATTAAGCGCGAAGATCTTTATGGCGAGAGAATTAAGCTAAATCTTGAGGTCGCTGTTACTCCAGAGCCAGTCCCTTATGCAAAGCGCTTAGAGCTTGAATATAAGCCAATTAAGCAGGGCGAGGTTTGGGGTAAGAAGTTTGACTGTGCTTGGTTCCATATGACAGGTGAAGTCCCTGCATCTTGGAAGGGCAAGACAGTTGCACTTCAGATTGAAACAAATGGCGAATCCCTTCTTTTTGATGAGACAGGTTGCCCAATCTATGCATTTACTGATGCAGCAACCTTTGATACAGATTACCGCAAGGATCGAATGATTCTTATCGATGAGTGTCAGGGAGGAGAGAAGATTGACTATTGGCTAGATGCTGCAGCAAACTCTTTGTTTGGTATTGCTCGTCAGGCAAACCCACATCGTGAAGAGTGTGCTCCAGAGGATTTGCATGGTAAACATACCTCCTCTGTAATTCGTATTGATATCGCTCAATTTGATAAGGTTGTTCATGAACTATTCGTTGATCTAGAAGTTATTATCGATTTGATTAACGCATTGCCAGCAGAGAATCCTCGCAAGCTTCAGGTGATTCGTATTGCTAGCCGTGCACTAGATCTTCTACCACAGGAGCGTGGTGGCCCAGCAGCAGTACGTGAAGCTCTTAAGCCAATCTTTGAACTAGGCGCTGATCCTGCAACTCTTGATGTCACAGCAATTGGTCATGCTCACATTGACACTGCATGGCTATGGCCTGTTCGTGAGACAATCCGTAAGACAGGCCGTACCTTTGCTTCTCAAATTCATAATATTGAGAAATACCCAGGCTTCAAGTTTGGTGCATCTCAGCCTCAGCTATATGCCTTCACAAAGGAGCATTATCCTGCACTTTATGAGAAGATTAAGAAGGCTGTTGCTAATGGCGACTGGGAGCTTCAGGGCGGCATGTGGGTCGAAGCTGACTGCAATATCCCTAATGGTGAGTCTCTAGTTCGTCAGATGCTTGTTGGTAAGCATTTCTACATGGATGAGTTTGGTCAGGATGTAAAGAATCTTTGGATTCCTGACGTATTTGGTTATTCTGGAAATCTACCTCAGATTATGAAGAAGGCTGGTGTTGATTACTTCCTAACACAGAAGCTTTCTTGGAACCGTTATAATCGCTTCCCACACAATTCATTTATGTGGCGCGGTATTGATGGAAGTGAAGTGTTTACTCACTTCCCACCAGAGGACAACTACAATTCACCAATGCTCCCTAGCCAGCTAAAGAAGCATGAGACGAATAATCAGGAGGCAGGCCTAATCAATGAGGCTATCTGCTTGTATGGTATTGGTGATGGCGGTGGTGGCCCATCTTACACATATATTGACAGAGTTTCTCGTGTTGAGAATCTAAATGGTTGCCCACGCGTACACTTTGGTTTTGCTCAAACAACTCTTGAGAAGCTTGCTTCCTATAAGGATGAACTAGATACATGGGAGGGTGAGCTATACTTTGAATTCCACCGTGGTACATTCACAACCCAGGCAGATGTAAAGCTATGGAATCGTCGCTGCGAGGAGGCTCTACGCCTAGCAGAAATGATGGCATCTATTGGTGGTATTGCTGATTACCCAGCAGAGCAGTTTAAGGCTCTATGGAAGCGCTTCCTAATTAATCACTTCCATGACATTATTCCTGGCTCTTCAATCCACCGTGTTTATGCTGAGGCAATCCCTGAGATGAAGCGCATTGTGGCAGAGTGCTATGATATTGCTAATGCTGTTGCAAAGCGTCTATTCAAGGAGAACAAGGAAGCTGCAACATTGTTTAATCCATCTACAACAGACTTTACTGGTATGGTTACATTGCCAGGCGAGTTTACAAGTGCAGCTGTAAATGGAGAAGCATTGGTTGTTCAGTGCGAGGCAGGAGAGTGCCTAGCAAAGGTAACAGTTCCTGCTCAGAGCTTTGTTGTGCTAGAGCTTGGTAAGGCAGCTCCTGCAGTTGTTGAGTCAATGCCAATTGACTCTGGCATCACAATTCTTGAGAATGATTTGGTATCCTATCGCTTCAACAATAAGCTACAACTAATTAGTGCATACGATAAGGAGCTAAAGCGTGAGTTTATTGCTCCAAATGCAGTTGGTAATAAGCTTGCTCTATACGATGATCATCCTCATACCTATGATGCATGGGATATTGATGAGTATGCAGTAAGAATGCCAACTCATGAGCCAGAGATTGAGTCTCTTGAGAAGCTAACAGGTCCTGCTCGTACAGGTATTATGGCTGTGATGAAGCTAGGTGATGAAAGCTCATTTGTTCAGCATGTATGGCTAGAGAAGGATAGCAAGCGTCTTGATTTTGTTAACGACGTAAATTGGAACGAGAATCATAAGCTAGCACGTGTTGAATTCCCTGTTGCTGTACATGCAGCAGAGGCACGCTATGAGGTACAGTACGGCACAATTGGTCGTGCAACTCACAATAACACCAAGTGGCAATATGCTCAATTTGAGTGCTTAGGTCACCGTTTTGTTGATTACTCTGATCTTGATGCAGGTGTTGCATTGCTAACAGACAGCAAGTATGGCTACAGCGTAAAGAATGATGTAATGTCAATCTCTCTACTACGTGCTCCAACAGAGCCAGACCCAATTGCAGATAGAGGCATGCACCACTTTGTATATAGCTTCCTACCACATGCAGGCAATTTAACAATGGCAGAGTGCCCAGTAATTGCTCAGGCTGCAATCATCAACCAGGGTGTTGCAATGCTTGAGGGCGTTGAGGGCAAGGCAGTGCTACCAGTTAAGGTAGAGGGCAGCTTTGTAGATTTGTCTGTTGTTAAGAAGGCAGAGAAGGAGGATTGCTTTGTAATCCGTGTGGCTGAGACTTCTGGTCATAATACAGTTGCTAAGCTTTCTTCTGATGTATATCCAAACGCACGCTTTGTTGAGTGTGATATTTGCGAATGGAATAATCTTGGTTCTGAACAAGCAAATGGAGCAGAGGTTACACTAAAGCCATTTGAGTTCAAGACCTTTAAGGTTTATGTCTAGGATAGACATAAACCAACAATACAGCAATCAATAGCCAACAATTTGTTCTGTGCTGCGGCATTCTTGTCGCAGTATTGGGCGCATTAGTATATGAAAACATTTCATTATAGCTCACTTCCATCAACGAATGATGAAGCAATGAAGCTGGCACATCAGCTAGATGTGCCAGAGTTTTCATATATTATAGCGGATGAGCAAACTAATGGACGTGGTCGCAATGGTAATAGCTGGAGCTCAGCCTTAGGTGCTGGGCTTTATATGAGCATGATATTGCGTCCTAAAATGCCTGCCGAATATTTGCCACAGCTTACACTTGTGGCTGGCGTGGCACTGTGTGAGGCGTTAGAGACCCTGCCACATGTGGCAGAGTCTTGCATAGGCATTAAGTGGCCAAACGATATTTTGATGAATGGCTGCAAGGTGGCTGGTATCCTCTGTGAAGCAGATTTTCAAGGTAGTGATGTAAGTGTTATTGTCGGTATAGGAATAAATATATCTGCCACAAAAGAGCAGCTTCCTTCACGTTTAATATACCCTGCCACATCGCTTGCCATAGAGGGAATAGAGGTAGACCCTGCCACATTAGCCGATAGAGTGGCACAAGCATTACAAAGCCGATTTGAACGCTTCTATGAAGAAAAAGAAATCGTTTCTACTTGGATGCAATATGATGTGCTAAAGGGTACAACCATAACGGTTGAAACACCAGATGTAGGTTTAGTTGAAGGCATAGCTTCAGGTATTACACCTGCAGGAGAGCTAATCATCATAGACCCTGCCACAAATGAGTCCCGCATAATTACAGCTGGTAGCATAGTGTCGGGTAATAAGTGTGTATAACTTTGTGATAGCTTCGGTGTTCTAGCAATCACACGTCAATTATATAGAGTTGTATTGCATAAAATCAATTGAATTGCTTAACTGCTTAATGATATAATACTCAAAAAAATAAAATTGACATTCAAAATAATTAAACGGATTTCTATTAAAATAACAAAATAAATTAAGGTACAATTATGCAACCAAAACCAGAATATCCACGTATGCAATTCCGCAGAACTCAATCATGGGTAAACCTAAATGGTGAGTGGGGCTTTGCATTTGATCATAATCGTAGTGCAATCTCAAGCAATAAGTGGAAAAATGATGATTTTTATGATAAGACAATCGTAGTTCCATTTGCTCCAGAAACAAAGCTATCAGGAATTGAAGATGTAGATTTTCATGAGTCAGTATTTTATCGTAAGGAATTAGCAATTCCTGCAGAGTGGGCAGATCAGCGCATTATACTACATTTTGGTGCGGTTGATTACTATGCACACATCTATATTGATGATGTGAAGATTTTTGATCATGTAGGCGGCTCAACTAGCTTTGAAGTTGATTTAACAAAGTTTGTGACACCTGGCAAAACACACATCCTAAAGCTTCATGCAGAGGATTATCAGCGCACAGGTATTCAGGCATATGGTAAGCAGTGCCATGAATATTATTCTCAGGGCTGCAGCTATACTCGTATTACAGGTATTTGGCAGACAGTGTGGATGGAAGCAGTTCCAACAACAGGTCTAAAGAATTGCAAGCTAACAACAGATATTGATAACGGTACAGTTACACTTGTTCCTACCTACTATGGTGTACCACAGGGTAAGAAGCTAGAAATCGTTATTAAGGGAGATGGCGTTGAGGTTGCAAAGCAGACAGTTGCTTGTGCTTCTGGTGCCGCAACAACTATTAAGATTGAAAATCCACGTCTATGGTCAACCTTTGACCCATATCTATACGATATTGAACTACGCATGGTTGATGATGCTGGCGTACAGTATGACTATGTTGAATCATACATTGGATTGCGTAAGTTTGATATTCGTGGAAATCGCTTCTATCTAAACAACAAGCCAATTTACTTGCGCTGGGTTCTTGACCAGGGCTTCTATCCAGATGGTGTTTGGACTTCTCCAAGCGACGAGGCATTGCGTCATGACATAGAGATGTCAATGGCTGTTGGCTTTAATGGTGCACGTCTTCACCAGAAGGTATTTGAGGAGCGCTTCCACTATTGGGCAGATAAGCTAGGCTATATTACATCAGCAGAATACTGCTCATGGGGTATGAACTGGAAGCTTCCTGAGGCACAGTTTAACTTTATGAACGAGTGGCGTGATTGCGTTGAGCGCGATTTCTCACATCCATCTATTGTTATGTGGACTCCACTAAACGAGACAGTATGGGTTGGTAATGAGGGTTGTGATATTGCTGCATTTGATTGGGGCAAGAATACACCAAGCTACATTAACTTTGTTAAGCAGATTGGTGCATTGACTAAGGCAATGGATTCAACTCGCCCATGGCATGACACAAGTGGATATGTTCATGTGGATAATTGTGAAATATATTCAGTTCACTACTATATGCCATCTCCAGAAGCATTGCGTGATATTATCCATCCAAACAAGGATGAGCCAGGCAAGCTAGGTGGTCAGGTTTCTAAGTTTATTAAGTGTGACTACGATGGTCAGCCATACTTTGTAGATGAGTGGGGTGGATTTAAGTATGTACCAAAGGCTGTAAATGTTGAAGGCTGGGGCTACAATGGCATCAACATCAAGTCTCCTGAGGAGTTTGCTAAGTACATTGAGGATCAAGCTGAGCTAATGCGTCTAGACGATTGTGTTGCAGGTCACTGCTATACACAGCTAACAGACGTTGAGCAGGAGCAGAATGGTGTTTATACCTACGAGCGTGAGGACAAGGCTCCAGCTGAAGCACTGAAGGCAATCTTCGGTAGAAAACCAGACTGGTCTGAGTTTTAATAAAAAAGGGCTGCTGATGCAGCCCTTTTTTATTAGGTTAGAGGTATGAAGTAAAATCTAACTACCGGATTTAGGATGATGGTTGCATAATGTCGCAACACTTTTAACTATCACGTAGAAAAAATAAAAAAACCGTATTGTCCAATGGGCAATACGGTTTAATAATCTAATTAGACAAGGTCAATTAGCCAAGGATTGCGTCCTTTGCTGCCTTAGCAACGCGGAACTTAACAACATTCTTTGCCTTGATCTTGATTGTCTCACCTGTCTTAGGATTGCGGCACTTGCGAGCACCCTGCTTCTTAACAAGTAGCTTACCGATACCAGGAAGTACGAAGCCGTCCTTAGCATTCTTAGCTGCATTGTAAGCGATCTCTACTACTGCTTCGATTGCTGCCTTAGCCTGTGGCTTTGTGATCTGAACCTTCTCAGCTACCATGTCAATGATTGCTGCCTTTGTAGGTGTCTTTGTGATCTTAACTGCCTTAGGAGCTGCCTTCTTTACTTCCTTTGCAGGAGCTGGAGCTGCCTTCTTACATGCTGCCTTCTTGCAAGGAGCTGCCTTCTTGCATGGTGCCTTTTTTGCTGTTGCCATAATTATTATTCCTTTCATAATTTCGTCTATTGCACATGCAATAAACACTTTTCATACAATAAATTAAACACTTTATTTCAAGTATTTGCAATAGAAAATATGCAAAAAATAAGGATTTTTTATGTTTTTTTTGCATTTTTTTGCTAAAACCCCTTAAAAATATGGGGGTTTAGGATTTTTATGGCTAGGAAATTTTAAAAAAATCTTGTTTTTAAAAACAAAAATTATTTTTAAATAAATGCTTTTCCCTTGCATTTACTATGGTTTTGCTATTACTTGATAAAGGAAAAAGCGAGAGTTAATATCGCAACAATTATACAGTAAATTCCGAAAATCCAGAATTTGCGATTAACAAGAGTTTGCACCAATAGCTTAATTGCAAGGCAACCAACGAATGCGGTTACGAGCATTGCTATAATTAGTTCAATAATGCTATAACTCTCGAATATTGCATTGGTGTTTTCTGCGCCAACAAACTCAGCAATAGTCGCACCAATAATTACCGGCATAGACATGAAAAGAGAAAACTCGGCTGCTTGTTCAGGTTTAATACGTAGCAAGCGAGCAGTCCAAATTGTCGAGCCAGAACGGCTAATACCAGGAAGAACCGCAAATGCTTGTGCACAACCAATAATAAACGCTTTAATCGGGGAAAGAGATTTGTTTGATTCTCTTTTGTCCAAATACTTAAATGAAAGCATTAATCCACCGGTTATGAATAATAAGCATGCAACGATAATTGGGTTGTCATAAATGTGTTTTAATGAATTTCCAAACGATAAGTAAAGGATGCCTGCAGGTATCATTGAAACAATAACCCAAAGGAAATAAAGTAAAGAAATGCGTTCTCCCTTGAAAACACCTAAAATTAGTTCAGCAATTCTTTTTCTATAAAAAATAATTATTGAGAGAATTGTTCCTAAATGAAGCAACAACTCAATAAGAACACCTTCGATTTTAAGACCTATGAATGATTGGGTAATAACAAGATGACCAGAACTACTTACAGGAAGAAATTCTGTAGCACCTTGTACTATTGCAAGAACGATAAGTTTAATAAATTCATCCATAGTGAAAATCATTAAAATAAAAAGCCACCCTAGACATTTCTAGTGGTGGCCTAAAATGGCGGGAAGGACGGGGCTCGAACCCGCGACCTCCGGATCGACAGTCCGGAGCTCTAACCAATTGAGCTACCTCCCCAGAAAAGATGCGTACATAGTAGCATAACATAGTAGCACGTTGCAAGCGTTTTTTTAAAATAATTTTTCTGTGGGTTTAGTTAAGTTAAACCAAACACATCTAATCATTACACAGACCTACCAAACACATTGGATTTCTTGAGTGTGAGTCGGCGTATAACTTGCCATCACGCTAGTATAATTTAGTTTTAATTGTTGAATTTGTGACTGATTGTATGAATAACTTAGATGCATCATTTTTCGCTTATCGTATAGAAATTCGTTTCATTGTTGTATTTATTCAATTGTAAAGGCTTGTGCTACCTATGGATTTTATTTAGTTTGGAGATGAGAAAAATGTTTTTGCTTGATTTTTTTGATGAATTAGTATAGGATACGCCCGCATTCAAAGAGGAAATAAGAACTATTGTATGCAAAGAAAGGTTATTTAACAATGAACGCATGCGTAAAAAAGACAACTCGCTCAAGAAAGAGCACAACTGAGGTTGCTGTTAAGGCAGAGCCTAAGAAAAAGCGCGTAGTGCTTTCAGTTAAGGCTGAGCCAGGTAGCACAGTTTATGTTGCTGGTTCCTTCAACGAATGGAATCCAACAGATAAGAAGCTAGTCGACAAGAAGGGCGATGGCATCTACACAGCAACAATTATCCTACCTCCAGGAATCTACGAGTATAAGTTCGTAATCAATGGTGTATGGACACTTGATCCAGATCCAGATCGCGATTGGACTCAGAATGGCCTAGGTACTTTAAATAGTGTACTACGCGTTGGATAATCGTAAAATACACCAATCATCAATAGCCAACAAGTTGTTTGGATGATTGACGGTGAAAAAGGGGCGGTTGGAAAACTCAAAAGATTTGCAACAGCCTTTTTCTATTGTTTGAGTTGAAAATTTACGTATAATAAGCCATGATAGGAGAAAATTATGGCTTGTTTTACTAATTTTCAAGGGTATTTATTCCTTTGCTCAGACATTCCGTTTGAGGAAAGGCAAAAACTAGACAATTACCTTCAACTTTTGGAAGACTCTGGGGTTGGAAAGATTATAGAAGAATCGCTTGAAAAACATTTTGG
>JAZNPC010000088.1:0-106207 GCA_045589455.1 Kiritimatiellia bacterium | reverse complement strand
TTTAGATTACTATCTTGAAAGACAAGTAGCTATGACATCAAGTATATAAAAGAAAAAAAAAAAATGGGTTGAACCGCCGTATGCCGAACGGCACGTACGGTGGTGTGAGAGGAGGAGTTAAAACTCCTCCTACTCGATTTGCTACATTATAATGGCTTTGGTAAAAGTCTCCAAATATCTCATATAACCATCTGATTTTAGATTATTTTGTAGAATGAAAATAATTTTTTTGATATTCTATATATTTAGATGGGTACTATAGGTACCTAAATGGTGAGGTGTGCAAATGAATTTTAATATTGAGGTACTAATTCAAAATAGATTTTTTCAAGCAGCCATAATATTTGTTGTGGCTTTTATAGGTAGCTTTATTTTGAAGGTCATTTTGAAAAAGATACTTGGTAAAGCTAGGGGAGGAACTCTTGATCCGACTATAGCTCGTTTGGCGGTTGGAACAACAACAACATTGATATATGTTGTTTCTGTTCTTGTTATTTTAGATTTATTTGGGATAGATACCTCAAGCTTACTCGCTTTGGTTGGCGCCTGTGGTTTAGCTATTGGTTTAGCTTTAAAGGATACCTTAAGTAATATAGCCGCGGGACTTATGATAGTAATATTGCATCCATTCAAGGTTGGCGATTATATTGAATGTGGACCTGTGAATGGAACTGTAAATTTTATTGGTTTGTTTACAACTAGGTTAACAACAGCAGATGGAATTTTTGTTGAAGCACCAAATAGTACATTGTGGGGAAATGCGGCAAAGAATTTTTCCCGTAATGAATTGCGTCGCATAGATATTAATGTTGGTGTTTCATATGGTGATTCTGTTCTTGAGGCACTTCGTGTATTGCTTGCAATAGCAGAGAAGGATTCTCGCACAATGGTTTCGGAGCAAAAACCATCAGCATTTGTAAATAAATTTGATTCAAGCTCTGTTAATCTTGTGCTACGTGTTTGGGTTAATAAAAGTGTCTATTGGGATGCGCTTCATGATTTATCTCGTGAAGTTAAACTCGGCCTTGATGAGGCAGAGATAACAATTCCATTCCCACAATGTGATGTTAATATTAAAAGTGAGTTGAAACCTTAATATTATTTAATTTTGAATACTATTCTGTGTTTAATATGAAAATATTTGTTCCACAAAAGTTGAGAGACTCAACTGATTCAATACTAATAGCAGTGTCAGGCGGTTCTGATTCTGTTGCTATGCTTTATGTGTTGTTTGAGGAATTTGCTAAAGAGCGTCTTGTTGTGGCACATTATAATCATGGAATTAGAGGAGAAGAAGCCTCTCGTGATGAGGCGCATGTACGCGAACTGTGCGAAAAGCTTGGCATACGCTTTGTGTTAGGTGCTGGTGATGTTCCTACAGCAGCAAAGCAGAGTGGTGAATCAATAGAGATGGCTGCTCGCTCTATGCGCCGTGAGTTTTTAGTTTCAACAGCATTAGCAAATAATTGTAAAGCAATAGCAACAGGGCATAATCGGGATGATCAGGTGGAAACCTTGTTTTTGCGACTTCTTCGTGGTGCTGGCTTGCGTGGTTTAGGTGGAATTCGCCACGAAACGACGGACGAAAATGGGATTATATTTTTCCGCCCAATCATTAATTGTTCACATATAGAACTTCAGGAGTATCTTCAAGAAAAATATCAGCAGGCTTGGTGTGAAGATTCAACCAATAATGATTTAGATATTCTTAGAAATAAGCTACGAAAAAAAATAGTTCCAATACTTAAAGAAAATTTCGGAGAAGGCTTTGAACAACCGATGCTACGCACAATGGAGTTGTTGCGTCAGGATGCAGATTGTCTTGATTCCATAGCACAAATAGAGCTAAAAAAGATGTGTGTTGCAGATGAATCAAGCTATGCAACGATTTGTGTTGATAGATTTGCAGAATTGCACGAAGCAATTCGTAGTCGCGTGCTACTAGAATTTGTTTATTCAAGTCATTTAATAGATAAAGCAACAAAGCAAATAGTTGATAGACTTTGGGCACTTTGTGAAGGTGATGGCTCTGAGCAACGGGTGGCCACACTGGCTCAAAATTGTGTGGCAATTCGCAAGGGATCATTGCTTAAACTATTGCCACATGACATATTTTCAAAGCAACAGCAAGATGGTGAGCAAAGCTTTTATCATGCTTTGCCTGAAATTATGCGTTTAGCTCCAATGTCTCGCGTATGTATTGGCACATATGAGTTTGGTGAAATGCTTCATATCGCATTGGCAACTGAGCCATCACGTCAGCTGATAAAACCACCTCGCTCACCTTTGGGGCAGTATCCTGTTGAATGCACGATTTCTGCCTCTGTATTTAATGAGCCACTTGTTTTACGCTCCTATGAATATGGAGATAAGATTTCTCCAGCGGGTGGTAATTTTACTCGAAAGCTTTCAGATATTTTTACAGACCTAAAGCTTCCTAAGGAAATACGTCGTAGCGTCCCATTGCTTGCAACCGCAAATGGTAAGGTTTTGTGGTTGCCAGGCTATGCTGTTGATGCTTCTGCAGCAGTCGTTCCTGGTGAGCGTTCTGTAAAGCTAACACTTTTACGCTATTTTAAACAAACCAAAATAAGAATCTAAATAAACGAAGGAATAAGTTATGAAGTTTATTCGATTAGGAAAATCATATCAGCTATGTATTGATACACCAGAAGCACTAAAAGAAATTGTTGGATTAGATGAATCCCTATGGTCAATTTCTAGTGCGCCAATAAATGCATATTTAATGGATAAGGCTTTTTTAGACTATATTGATGTAGATGCTAATGGTCGTATACGTACTGATGAAATTAAAGGGGTTGTACAATGGTGTCTAGATACAGTGACAGATGTATCTTGCTTTGGAGAGCCAAAGTCAGAGCTAGAAACAAGCCTTGTGAATGATGCATCAGCTGATGGTCCAGGTTTAAAGGTAACTATTGGTTACGTAGCTGAGCAATATAAAACAGATGGCTCGGTAACTACATTAGATAATGTTCGTCTTTGTATGAAGGAAATTCGTGGTAAGCCACTTAATGGTGATGGGGTTGTCGTTCCTGAGTCATCAACAGATGCAGAGATTTCTGCTTATATAGCATCTGCAATCAAGGCAACAGGAGGAACACCAGATATTAGTGGTGCTACAGGTGTAAATCTAGCTCAACTTGAAGCTTTTCGTGATGCAATAAAAGCTTTCTTGGAGTGGAAGAATAATGGAGCTGAAGATAGTCCTGCAATGCCACTTGGTGTAGCAACACCAAAAGCATGGGATACAGTGAAAAAGTACGAGGAAAAGCTAGATAAGTTCTTCCTTGTTGCTCGTTTCCGTGATTTTGATCCTACAAATTCTGCTCGCTTTATTTCTGCTTCTGCAGCTGCAGATACAGCAGGTGATGCCCTTGGTGCTGCTCCTATAGCAAAGCCAGATGATAATGGGGCTCTTCCACTAATCGGAGCTGGTATTAACCCAATTCATCGTGCACTAATTAACGAGTTTGTTGATGCTGTTGTCACACCTGTGCTTGGAGAAGGAAAGACCGCTTTGACTGAGTCTGACTGGAATAAGATTAAGTCTACACTTGCTCCATATGGTGCATATCTAGCAGCAAAGCAGGGTGCTATTGTTGAAGGTATGGCTCAAGCAGATTTAGAAAAGTGGACTGATGAAAAGTATCATAAAGCTATTGTTGAACTAACAACGATAGATCAGGATATTGCAAATCGTGCTGCTGCATTAAATAAGCTTGAAAAGTTAATCCTCTGCAGAATGCATCTAATTGAGTTTGTAAATAACTATGTAAACTTGAGTAAACTTTATAGTCCAAAGGATACAGCGCTATTTGAGACTGGTCGAGCTGTAATCGATGGACGTTGGTTTAATATGGCAATACCTGTTGCAGATGCAAATGCACATAGCTTAATAGCAAAGAGTAGTGGTATCTTTATTATTTATCTAGATGTACTACCTAATGATAAATCTCCAGTATTGAAGGTGGCAATGCCAGCAACATCTGGCACACGAGGAAATCTATCTGTTGGTAAGCGTGGTGTATTCTTTGATTTGAAGGGTGTAGAGCACGATGCAATAATTACAAAGATTATTGAGGCTCCAATTAGCTTGCGTGAGGCTATGCTTGCTCCATTCAAAAAAGTAGGAGATTTCTTGATTGGTAAAATTGAAGGAAAATCAGCAAAGGCAGAAAAGGACTTGATTTCAACCGTTGATACTACAACTAAGACACCACCAGCAGCAGCTCAAGGAGGTAATTCACCAGCAAATATGATGATGGGAATAAGCCTATCTGTTGCGGCATTAGGTTCTTCCTTGGCCTTTATTACTCAGGCTTTAGGAGGAATGAATTATCTTACAATTCTTAAGGGCTTAGGTATCGCATTCCTTGCTGTGCTAATACCAATTATCATTGTTGCATTTATTAAGTTGGCACGTCAGGACTTGAGCTCTATTCTTGAAGGCTGTGGTTGGGCTGTTAATCAACGCATGAGATTAACAAAGAAGCTTCGTAAGCAGTTTACAAGCAAGGCAAAGTATCCATGTAAAGCACAAGGAACTCCTTGCAAGCGATTCTTTGCCAATCTGTTCTTCACTATATTAGCTATAATTGATATTTACTGTCTATATTGGTTTATCAAGGTAATTGTTCTAGGCCGATAGGAGTAGCTATAAATTATGGGTACACTTGCTGGAATTGGCCTAGGTACAAACCTAGGGGATAGAATAGGACATTTGAAAGATGCGAGATCAGAGCTTGAAGCATTAGATGGCGTAAAGTTACTTGTAGCAAGCGATGTCTATGAAACAGAACCAGTAGGTGTGCCTGCAGAATATGCACACATGGCATTTTTGAACGCAGTGCTGTTGTTTGACGTAGAACTAGATGTTGAGGAGTGGTCGTATCAAGTGCATGCAATAGAGGATAAACTATTGCGTGTGCGGAGTGAGGTGCGTAACACTCCTCGCACAATTGATTTGGATTTATTGTTTTTTGGTGATGTAGTGATGGAACGCCCACACTTACATTTGCCTCATCCCCAATGTCGTAATAGGCGTTTTGTATGTATGCCTTTGTGTGATGTTGCTCCAGATTTACGCCTGCCTGGGGATGATAAGCGAACCATACGAGAAGTGCTTGCTACACTCCCAATGTCTCCCATTGTGAATAAGTCAAGCGAGCAATGGTAGTAAAAATAATTAACTCGAATATTATTTATTTGTTTTTCGTTTTAAAGCAAAATTAAATTTTGTATAATTATATTAAATCTTTATAATCAATACTAGAAACAATATACAAAATGTTAGAAAGTTTTTTAATTGTAGCAAAACAAGTTACAATCCTATTTTTTCTTATAGGTGTTGGCTTCTCATGCAATAAACTTAAGATTTTCTCAGAAGAAGCTATTCGAGGCATGACAAATATGATGCTTTATATTGTCACGCCATGCATTATTGTAAATTCTTTTCAAAGAGAATTTAATCCAAACGATTTAAAGCTTTTAGGCGTTGCGCTTTTTGTTGCTATTTTGTATCATGCACTGAACATTCTTTTTGCTCATACTTGCATATTTGAGAAGCAAGAGAGCCGAAAGCGTGTTATGCGATTTGGTCTGGTATTTTCAAACGCTGGTTATATGGCCTTCCCGTTGCAAGAGGCAATATTAGGTGAAAAAGGGTTGTTTTTTGGTGCAATTATAATTGCTGTTTTTAATGTGCTGTTATGGACCTATGGCGTATGGATTATGTCTGGTAAGTTCGTTGATTCAAATGGAAAAAAGTCAACAAAGCATAAATTATTATTCGCCTTGTGTGCTGGTATTGTTAATCCAGGAACCATTGGTGTAATTTTTGGCCTAATATTTTTCTTTAAAAGTATAACTTTGCCTAGTGTTGTTGCTGAACCTGTTAGATATTTAGCATCATTGAACACGCCTATACCAATGATAATCATTGGATTTTATTTAGCAAATGCAAAAATAGGTAAGGTCTTTACGGATTTAAGAGCATACAATATGATGTTCATTCGTTTAATAGTTGTCCCATTGTTATTATTTGGATTGCTATATGTGATGGGTGTTCACAATCATGTATTAGTTGTTGCTCTTGTTATAGCGGCTAGTGCTCCTGTTGCTACAGCAACTACAATGTTTTCTGCAAAATTCAATCAAGACACCTTGCATTCTGTAGCTATTGTTTCATATTCTACTCTCATATCAATGGTGACAATGCCACTAGTAGTCGGCTTAGCTTATTGGTTAACTAAGTAGTTTTGTTTGTTTTATTCTTAATTTAATCAGTGCCTGCCATTAATAATCAGTTTTAGTCTTTTTTAATATTAAGACCAGTTATTGTTGATTGCATTTTTTTGGCTTTTTTACTATCATATTACGTATATCAGTAAAGGTTTTATTATGAATGGTAAATTGATTACATTTGAGGGTGGAGAAGGCGCTGGAAAATCTACCCAAGCCCGCGAATTGACAAAATGGTTACAAGAGACTGTTGGTCTTACAGTCATTACTACTCGAGAGCCAGGTGGTACGCCAACAGGCGAGGTTATTCGTCAACTATTGCAGCATGATTTATCTGGCGAGCCATTATGTGATGCAACAGAAGCATTACTATTTTGTGCTAGCCGTGCGCAGCTATGCAAAAATGTCCTTGCTCCAGCATTAAAGCAGGGCACATGGATTGTTCTTGATCGCTTTACAGATTCAACTCTTGCATATCAAGGCTATGGCAGAGGATTTAATGTTGATCAATTAAGAAATATTAATGACTTTGCAACCGGCGAAGTTAAGCCAGATATAACTTTTCTGATAGAGATTTCAGTTGAAGAAGGATTTTCTAGAATTTCCAAGCGTGGCGATGGTGTAAAAGATCGTATTGAACAAGCTCCTTTAGAATTTCATACTAGATTGCATGATGGATATTTAGAAATGGCAGCTAGAGAGCCAGATCGTTTTGTTATTATAGATGGTTCTCAAACTCCAGAAAAGGTTCAGTCTGATATACGAGATGTAATACGTGCTCGCTTTGGGCTTGAGGTGTAATATATGGAGCTATCTGCGGCATATGAAATAGTGCGCCGAGCGTGGGAAAAAGGCCGTTTGCCACATGCATATTTGGTGCTTGGAAACCCAAGAGAAGAGGGACGTCAGTTTTCGGATAAAGTAGCTCAATTGTTGCTTTGCGAAAATAGAGATCAAGCACCATGTGGCTATTGTAATGCATGTATTCTTGCCCAAGAACATACGCATGTTGATTCTATACATATTGAGCCGGAGTCAAAAAGTCGCAAAATAGTGGTAGATCGCATTCGAGATGAATTAATTGAGTGGGCTGTGCGCACATCATATCTTGGTGGTTGGAAGTTGGCCACAATCTATTTTGCTGATTGTATGAATCAAGAGGCTTCTAATGCTTTTCTTAAAACATTAGAAGAACCCCCTGTAAAAACAGTGTTTCTTCTAGTGACAAACAACCCGGGTATGCTTTTGCCGACAATTGTTTCTCGTTGTCAAACAATAGATTTAAATACAGGTAAACAAACGGTACCAGCTAAATGGCGTGAATGTGTTGGTGAAATTATGTCACAACATACAACTGCGTCTGAGCTTCGTGCATTTGCAACAGCGGCTCGTTTTACGGCTCTTTTTGATGAAATAAAAGGGCTTGCAGAAGATCAAGCTCTTGAAGAAAAGAAAAATACAACAGATTTTAATATTTCTAAAGATGTGCTAGATGGATGGATAGGTGCAAGAGCTAAAGAAATGCGTACCTATGTATACCTTGCTTTAAAGGATTGGTATAGAGATTTACTTGTTGTCGCAACAGCTGGAGAGGGGCAACCTCTCTTTTACGAAGAATATCGCGAGGTGTTAGAGAAAAAAGGGGCGCGACTCACTCCTGAAACGGCGATTTCCTGTATCAACCAAATAGATGAGCTTATAGTTTACTTGGATGAGCGTCATATCCGCCCAGATATTGCATTAAATTATTGGTTTGGAAGACTTAAGTAATAATTTATTTTAAGTCTCCCATTTGACAATATTAGAATAACTTTTTCTGCTATTATTTTAGATTATGTTTTGTGACATTGGTTTTGCAAAAAATAGCGAATTTTTATCTTTAATAGGTAAGAAATCATTTCTATTTTACCATTCCTTCTTCAACCATTAATAATACTTGAAAAATAGGTTTCGTTTTTGATAGAATTAAATCGTTAAGGAGATAATAATGAGTTCGATCAATGTAAATAATAATCCAGTAATTTCCGATAGACATCAAAATCCTCTTGCAGTTAATAATGCTGCTCCTAAAAAGAAAGAGAATTTTACGCCTTTTGCAGTTCTTGCAATTGTGTCAACAATTCTATTTGTAGTTTTAGTGTTCATTCTTTGGAGTGAGTGGTCATTAATTAAATTTGCATAATTAATTTTATGACAAATGTATTGGGATGGTTTGGTGTTGTCCTTTGGATGGCATCAGTCACGTTATTCGCATGGTATGCCATGGGAGTAGCGAAACAGATAACCTATGTAACGCTCGCTGATGGAAGAAAGCAAGAGCGTCGTATCCCCTTAATTTTTAAATTATTACTCCCGCTTACTCCCAATGTTAAAGGGTTGATGCAAGGCCCTAGGTTTAGTAAACTCAGGGAAAAGACAGACCAAATGCTTGTGACAGCGGGCATGGAAGGCCTTCTAGAAGGCTGGGAGATTTTAGCTCTTAAAGTTGTTTTCCCTGTTTGCTTGGGACCTCTTTGGATTTTGATCCTTTATCAAATTGGAGGTGTGAGTGAATTTATTTCTAGATTATTGCCAATTTTGACTATCCTTGGTGTTGTGTTTTTTTACATGTATCCTGTGATATGGTTGCGTTCTGCTGTAAAAATAAGACAACAACAAATCTTAAGAGCAATGCCTTTTGTTCTCGATTTGCTAACACTTTCTGTAGAGGCTGGTCTTGATTTTATGTCAGCAGTACAAAGAGCAACAGAACGAGATAAATTAGATGCTCTTAGTGAGGAGCTTCTTCGTATGGTTCGTGAGATTCAAGTGGGAACCACAAGAAAGAATGCATTAAGAGCAATGTCTGAGCGTGTGGATTTGCCAGATATGCGTGCACTAGTCAATGCTTTGGTACAGGCGGATGAATTAGGTGTTGCTGTTGGTTCTATTCTTCGAATCCAATCAGATCAGATTCGTGTGCGTCGTTTTGAGCGTGCAGAGAAGCTAGCAAACGAAGCACCAACAAAGCTACTTGGTCCATTGATGGTATTCATTTTCCCTGCAGTTTTCATAATTTTACTTGGTCCATTATTCTTTAAACTTGCAGGTCAGGTATAAAATTGATTTAAAATTTAACAAGACATTGGGTGAGGACCCTTTTGAAAGGTAAACAAAATGTGTGTATTTAATGAAGAATTGGCAGCAAAGGTAGCAGAGTGCGGTAATATTGCTGTTGTTGTTTTAGATGATTCATCAAAGGCTCTTGCTTTAGCAGATGCTTTATTGGAGGGAGGAGTGAAGGTTATGGAGCTAACACTTCGTACACCTGCTGCTCTTGAGGCTATAGCTGAAGTAGCAGCAAAGCGTCCAGAAATGATTGTTGGTGCCGGCACAGTGCTCACACTTGATCAGTTGGCTGCAGCAAAGGCAGCGGGTGCAGCATTTGCTGTTGCTCCTGGCTTTAACCCACGTATTGTTTCTGCTGCAAAGGAAATGGGCTTTAGCTTTGCTCCTGGTGTGATGACCCCATCTGAGATTGAAGGTGCTGTTGAGCTAGGCTGTAAACTACTAAAGTTTTTCCCAGCTGGCGCTATTGGAGGCCTAAAGGCTATTAAGACATTGGTAGCTCCATATAATCATCTTGGTCTAAAGTATATTCCTCTAGGTGGCTTGAATCCTGAAACAACAGAGGAATATCTTGCAAGCCCTCTAATAGCTGCTTGCGGTGGTTCATGGATTGCTCCTAGCAAGCTAATTAATGCTGATGATTGGGCTACAATTAAGGCAAATGCAGCATTAGCAACTGAACTAGTAAAGAAAATTAGAGGCTAAGCTTTTTTGTTTCGCAAATAATTCAGGAGGCTTTTATGATGGCAATTGAAAAGGAAGAGTCTGTAAAGCAGCTTATAGCATCGGCTCTTAAAGAGGATGGTGCCGATTGTGATGTAACAACTCTATCTCTTGTTGACCCAGAGGCTATTGTTACCGCACACATTCTTACGCGTCACTCTTGTAGAACTGCTGGCGTAACTATTGGTGAAGAGGTGTTTCGTCAGGTAGATCCATCTCTTAAAGTGGAGATACTTGTCAAGGATGGCTCCGATATCGAAGCCAATGATGTGCTAATGGTAATCACAGGCAAAGCAGCTTCAATTTTGATTGCAGAACGCACCGCATTGAATTTTATGCAGCGTATGACAGGTGTTGCAACAGCTACACGCTCTTTCTTAAAAGCGGTAGAGGGTACAAATTGCAAAATTCTTGATACTCGTAAAACAGTGCCAGGTTTTCGCTTAATTGATAAATATAGCGTTGCTGCTGGTGGTGGTACAAATCATCGCATGGGCTTGAATGATATGGTGCTTATCAAGGATAATCATCGTAAGCTTTGGAAGGGTGGTGACCCAAATCGTCTAGATCAAGCCGTTGCTGCAGCAAGAGCAAAGTTTCCTAATGTGCCTGTTGAGGTAGAGGTTGAATCCTTTGAGGAGCTAGCAAGTGCGCTTGAGGGTAAACCAGAGTGGATTATGCTTGATAATATGCCTCCAGCAAAAATGAAAGAGGCAGTAGATATTGTAGCAGGGCGTTGTAAACTAGAGGCCTCAGGCGGTATTTCAATGGAAACAATTCATGCAGCAGCAGAAACTGGCGTTGACGCTATTTCTTTGGGTTGCTTAACACATTCTGTAAAAGCTGCAGATCTTTCACTAGAGATTGTTGCAGGTCTATAGGTTTGTATTAATTTAGAATTTTATATACTAAAAACTTTTTGTTTTTGAGGATTTATGGGGATTCTTGATAGAATCAACTCCTGTGATGATTTGAGAAAATTATCGCTAGATGAGTTAAAGAATTTGGCTCAAGAGCTACGTGAATACATTATTACAACGGTAAGTAATAATGGTGGTCATCTTGCCTCTAATTTAGGTGTTGTTGAACTTACCCTTGCTATGCTTAGCTGTATTAATCCACCTAAGGATAAGGTGGTCTTTGATGTTTCACATCAATCTTATGTCTACAAAATTTTAACAGGTAGAAAAGAGCAGTTCAAAACATTACGCCAAACAGGGGGAATTTCAGGCTTTCAAAAGATTAGTGAAAGTACATGTGATGCCTTTGGTTCTGGTCACGCAGGCAATGCAATTTCTGCCGCAATTGGATTGGCTGTAGCACGTGATGCTAAGGGTGAAGATGATGCCGTTATCGCAGTGGTGGGTGATGGTGCAATCTGTAATGGTATTTCAATAGAAGCATTAAATAATGCAGCACAAAGCACAAAACGTTTGATTGTTGTCATGAATGACAACAATATGTCAATATCACAAAATGTTGGCTCTTTGAGTAAGGGATTTGGGCGACTTATGGTTAGTCCAAGTTATACACGCTGGCGTTATTATTTTGATCATAGCTTGAGTTGGCTATCTAATCCTTATCATTGGCTTACGGCTCGAATCAAGGGCTTACTGGCTTTGGGTGCAACAGTGCAAAAGTTTGGCTTTAGATATATTGGTCCAGTAGATGGGCATGATATAAAACAGCTTCAATATGCATTTAAAGCTGCACTTGCATCAAAAGAGCCTGTATTTATGCAAGTATCTACGATTAAAGGACTTGGATATAAATATGCGGAGGAAAATCCGTCCACTTGGCATGGCCCAGCTCCATTCGATATTGCAACCGGGGAGCCAAAGAAAAAATCAACTGGCACTAGTTGGTCTTCCGCATTTGGTAAAGCTGTCGTAGAGTTAGCTGATAATGATAAATGTGTGGTTGCAACTACCGCTGGTATGACTGATGGTACAGGTTTATCCAAGTTTGCAGAGAAATTCCCTAAGAGATTTTTTGATGTTGGAATTAGTGAGGAGCACCAGATGATTTTTGCTGCTGGTATGGCAGCAAATGGCTTAAAGCCAATTGTGGCAGTGTATTCAACATTCTTCCAACGTGCAATAGATTGCTTTATTCATGATGTTGCTCTACAGAAGCTACCTGTAGTTGTGTGTTTGGACCGTGCTGGTGCAGTGCCAGGTGATGGGCCAACACATCATGGAGTTTTTGATATTTCATTGGTTCGTTCTGTCCCTGGTATTGCTGTAATGCAACCTCGCACATTAACAGAGCTAAATCAAATGCTTTCAACGAGTCTAATGCTTCCATATCCATCAATTATTCGTTATCCGCGAGGAGTGGCCCAACCAGCAAGCTTTGATAAAGAAGTTGCAGTGAGTGAGACTATGCCACCTGTGGCTATTGGTAAGGCAGAGCGGCTTGCGAAATATGGCTCTTCAGCAAAGATAGCCGTTTGGTCGTTGGGTAATATGGATACTCTTGCTAAGGAGGTTTGTGAACTACTTCAGTCTAAGGGCGTTGCTTCTGAATTAGTAAATGCACGTTTTGTCAAACCTCTTGATACAGCGCTTATAGAAGAGCAACTTGAGCAAGGAATTACTACATTTGTTACAATTGAAGATGGTGTAGAAATCGGGGGCTTTGGCTCTGAATTTGAGGCGTTCCTTGGAGGTAAGGCTAGAACAGTGCGTTGTGGTTGGAAAAATCCATTTATGCCACATGCTAGTAGCCTAAAGGATCTTCAAGAGCAAGAAGGATTGACAGCTACAGCAATAGTGGCACGAATTTGTAGATGATAAAAAGCGTGGGCCTCCCACGCTTTTTGCATTTTTGCTCAAAATTTAATGTTTACTCTGCTTTTATTTTGATATGAGATTGTTGCCCTTTTTTTGTTGTCTTTTATGTGTTTCTATTCATTCGTTAAATCAATGTATACGCTGATTACTGTTTTTTGTCACAAATTAGTCAAAAAACTAAAAAAAAGGGCTCTAAAACAAGCAATTTTGTTTGACTTTAATGTCAACAATTACTATCATATTATTTAGTTATATGTGAAAGGGTTTATTGTGCCCAATTGATATATTTAACTGTAAGCATTTTATTCATTGGAGACCATAATCATGAAAATTAAAGGTTTAATATTGGCAGTCGTAACTATAGCTGTTTGTTTTTGTACAAATGCATTTGCTGTTGATTATTTTGATCCTCTTTTCCGCGTTGCTAAGGTTACAGGAAAGGTTTGGGTTCTTCGCCCAGGAGAAACAAAGCCAATTTTAGCTCAAGATGATTTTCGTTATCCATATGGTTCAAAAATTATTGTCGATGGTGTCGATCCTACATTACCAAAAGAAGTAGAGCAGAAAAATGAAGTAATGGTGGTCTTTGCTGATGATTATCAAATAAGACTTGGAATGGATACAGTAATTACAACAGAAAAAAACCTTGATGATGCTGGTAATGCTAAGGTTTATGTTGGTGTTGAGAAAGGCTTTGTATCTACATTTTTAACTATTCCAAGTTCAAAGACTGGTGACGAGGTTGAAGACGCTAAAATAGATGCAATGTTAAATGCTTTTGTAATCAAAACAACTCTTGCAGAAGTAACAGGCCTTGTTGATCGCAATGAAATCCGTGTAGCAACTGATGCAAATGGACAAGTTAAGTCTAGGTATAAAATCGAGTCTGGTTTGGTAACATTAGAAGGACAGCAGTTCAAAATTTTAAAGACTCGCCGTAAGTCTGTGTTTGAAATTTTTGGAGACCCAGAATTTACAAGAATAACTGTTTCTTCTGGAGAAGTTACAGCACGTGTAAATCGTGGAGACGATACTCCTTATCAAAGTACCTTTAGACATGGTTCTACTATCAAGATTTGGAGAAGTTATACACAAATTCAAAAGAAGCTAGTTGTAGTTGTTTTAATGACTATGCCAAATGGAACAGTTGAGCACTATCAATACATTGAGAATCCTTCAGACGTTCTAAGGTCATTGTTAGGAACAGGTGAAGCTGTTACTGGCGGCTCTGAAGAGTCTTTTGATGAGGGAATTGAAGACGAAGAAATGGATTCAGAATTTTTGGGTGATGAAGAATTTACTGACGAATCATACGACGATATGGGCGAAGAAGATTATTCTAGTGATGATTTTTCTGATGATGATTTCTTTAGTGACGATTTTATTTTTTAATTAATTTACTAGAAGGAGATATTTTATGAAGAAGTTTTCTACAATTTTTGCTGCTACAGCGTTGATATTTGCATTTTCCCTAAATATGCTAGATGCTGCTTCTGGCGATGGTAGTAAAGCCAATAAGGAAAAGGTTGCTAACTACGTAGCTTTGTCTAAAGCGATTGTACAGAAAGGTGAGGATTCTCTTGCAGATACTGTTTCTGAAAAAGTAACAAGCAAACTAGCAGAAGCACAATCTCCAAAGGATAGACTTTCTGCAGTGTCTGAGTTGGTTACTATGACAATTGCAACAGTTGTTGATTATTCAGATGCTGATATTGCCGATGCTATCCAAGCAATGACTAAGGCAATTATGACTTCTGCAAAAGACTTTGATGAACAAACTAAATTTGCTCGAGCCATTATTTCTGTTGTTCACGTTATTACAACAGATAAGGCTGGTGTTGTAAATAGCACAATCCTTGATGCTGCAGAGGATGAAATAGAAAGCGATGTTCTTGAGCTTACAGAAGATGTTGTTGATGCGCCAGTTTCCGTAATTGGTATATATCAAACACAATTATGCAAAGAAATCTATGATGAAATCCGCAAGATTGTTTTTGGTGTTGAAAGAAGAGAAGATGGTTTGTTGATTATCACAACTACAACAACTACTACAACAACTACTACAACAACAACACAACCAGGTGGCCTTCGTCCTACTCCTGAGGTTGTTCCTCCTGTAAAGCCAGATAAGCCAGTGAAACCAACAACACCAACAACAAAACCTTCTCCAACACCTGTTGGTCGTCGTTAATAAATTGTTGTAGAAACACAAAATTTTACATCCTACGAGGGGCAAAACCCAAGTAGGATGTCGTATTTAAAAGAAAATTTAAAATTAAAAAACAAAAATAAGGTAATACAATGTTTATTATTAAATTCAACAATATGATCCGTAACAAGTGGTTATGGGGTGCATTCGCAATAGTTGTCGCCGGCGCATTTATTATGTCAGATAGTATGGTCGCACAACAAGGTGATAGTGGTATCGGTAAACTTAATGGAGAGCCTGTTAGCAATCAGGAATTTAATAATGTTTATCGCATTGTTGATCTTAATCGCAATATGGGTAGAAACTTTTGTGGCGAGGAATGCTCTCTAGAAAAAGAAACATGGATGGTGCTTGCTGCATTAAGAACAGCTAAAGAGGAGTTTAATATAGTAATTCCAGATGAGGTTGTTGTTGCTCCAATTATTAATGACCCAATGTTCTTAAACGATAGTGGAGTATTTGATAAGGCTATTGCAGAAACTATTTTACAGCGTTTCTATAATATCTCTTTGACACAGTATGAGGAGTTCCTTCGTACATATATGACAATAGAGAGACTTCGTGAGTATGTTCTATCAACAGTATCAGTTGTGCCTGAAAGTGAAGTTAAACTTGGTGTTGATGCAATGACAGATACTTTTACTTTTACACCAGCTTATTATACAAATTCAATTGTTTTGGCAGAAGTTGAAGTAACAGAAGATGAGCTTAAGACCTATTATGAATCACATAAAGAAGCTTATCGTGTTCCAAGTAAAATATCTGTTCGCCAAATTGCATTTGAGGCTTCAAAATTTGTCGATCCATCTGCAGTAACAGAGGAAGAAATAGAATACTACTACGAAGAATATAAAGCTATTAAGTTTGCTGTTCCTGCTACTGATGGTGGAGAAGTAACTTATAGACCACTAGAAGAAGTAAGAGAGTTAATTGTAGCTGACGTTGCTCGAGAAGCATCTGAACTAAAAGCTTATGAAGCAGCAGATGAATTTAATACAAAGCTTATTAACAACTCTTCTTTAACTATGGAAGAACTTGCAGCAGAGTATGGTTATACAATTGTTACAACAGACCTATTCTCTCAAAATGCACCTGCTCCAGTAGTTATGCAGAATTCCCAAGAGTATATTGAATCAGCATTTAGCCTTATCGATGGTGATGATTATATAAATTATGTTGATGAACCAATTTTTGCAAAATCACAAACTTTTGTGATAGCATATAATTCTCATCAACCATCATATATTCCAGCTCTTGAAGAAATTCGTGCAGAGGTATTAAGAGATGCTCAGGTTGAACGCCGCTACATTTTGTTTGATGCAAAGGTTGATGAAATATCAAAGGCTATATCTGAAATTCAAACATCAGGCAAGACTTTTGAGTCAGTAGTTGCAGAGTTTGGTCTTACTGTTGGAGCAAATATTACAACTTCAGTTCGTAATGTTTTGATGACTGCTGGATCTCCAGAAGAAAAACTAATGATTGATGTTGTTAGCAAGTTGCAAAAAGGTGATGTTTCTGCACCTGTTGCAGTTTCTAATGACTCTGTAGCTGTTCTATTAGTTGTTGATAGAGCTTCTGGTTCTGATGAAGAAAAAATGGAAATTGAGCCATTTGTTCGTTATAGCCTTCAAGCAGATGTTGCTCCTCGTATGTGGTACAACTGGTTGGGATCAAATCTAGTATCAATGGATTTTGAAACAACCATGTCTCTAGAAGAAGAAACTACAGGCGAAATCGAAGAGTAAGGGTTCTATATCAAAAATGAGGCGTGGTTTTAATCACGCCTTTTCTTTTTTTTCAGCTAAAGTTTATGAATATTGTTTTAATCAATCCAGAAATTCCACATAATACAGGTGCTATAGGACGAGTATGTGTAGGTTTAGATTGGAATCTACATTTAATCCGCCCATTGGGCTTTCACCTAGATGAGAAACAGGTGGCTCGTGCAGGATTAGATTATTGGCAGCATTTGAAGCTTACAGTTCATGACTCTTGGGAGGATTTCCTAGCTACAGAAAAACCAGAGGAATTATTTTTCTTAAGCACACATGGTGAAAAATCTCTCTATGAGTGCAAGTTTTCTGAGAAATCATATTTGCTTTTTGGTAGCGAAGGTCATGGCCTTCCAAAGCCTTTTTATGAAACCTATAAGGATCAGCTATTCAAAATTCCTATGCCAGGCGAGCATGCAAGAAGCATAAATTTAGCTAATGCAGTGGCTATCACTGCCTACGAAGCGTATAGACAAATTTCTCAATAAAATAATTTGATATGGTTGAATTACTCAATAAAGCCCTTGAAAAACCTCGTAATCTCACTTGTGACGAGTTAGTTGAGCTACTCAGTATATCCACTAATAAGGAGATGGAAAAGCTGTTTAAGGCTGCTTATAGCGCCAAAGAGCGCTATATTGGGCGACGGGTTAGTGTTCGAGGCTTAATTGAGTGGAGCAATATCTGTAAAAAGAATTGCTACTATTGTGGAATTCGTTCAGGTAACAAAAATATTGAACGATTTAGCCTTACAAAGGATGAGATATTAGCTACAGCGGGGTTTATTTTTTCTGCCGGTTATGGGTCGCTTGTTCTTCAAGGTGGTGAGCTAGAAAGTTCCGCAAACTCTGCCTTCATAGCAGATGTACTTGCTGAGATTAAGTCTCGTTGGGGTAATGGTTTAGGCGTGACATTATCGCTTGGAGAGCAGGAGGAGAGTGTCTATAAACAATGGCGTGATGCGGGGGCGCATAGATACCTCCTTCGGATAGAATCTAGTAACCCAAAGCTTTATGAAAAGCTTCATCCTCTAGGGCATTCTTTTGAGCGTCGCGTAGAGTGCTTACACACATTAAAAAAGCTTGGTTATCAGCTTGGTACAGGTGTTATGATTGGATTGCCAGAGCAGTCGCTACTTGATCTCGCTCATGATATTGAATTTTTTGCAGAAGTGGATGCGGATATGATAGGAATGGGACCATATATACCTCATCCAGATACACCTTTAGGTGAAAATATTCCCGTAACATCGGAATATATGGAGCAACAGCTACTTTTAGGACTAAAGATGATTGCTGTCACGCGTTTATATTTACACGATGTAAATATAGCATCTACCACAGCACTTCAAGCTCTTGCTCCAGATGGGCGTGAGCGTGGCTTACTTGCAGGAGCCAATGTAATTATGCCAAATGCAACAGCAGTTGGTTATCGTGCTGGTTATCAATTATACGCAAATAAGCCAAATCTAGATGAAAATGCTGAAGAAACAATGGCTGCCCTTGAAGCTTCAGTTAAAAGCATCGGTGAAACTCTCCGCTTAAATGAATTAGGCGATTCTCCACACGCAAAATGAAGCTATGCTTCGCTTCATAGCACGAATGTGCTGCTTCATGTTCTCATGTTCATTTATGAGCGCTCCATCCTCCCAGAAGGTGGCTCTGCCGCCTCAAAATCCAACTATCAAACTCGCATACTCGCATACTCGCCAACTTGCAAACTAATTTAATTCTTGTTTAGTTATATAGTTTTACAGTTTTATAGTTTGATAGTTTGTCAGTTAAAAAGTTAATTTGAGGGTGGCTCTGCCGCCCGGTGTTGCTGGGGCGAGAGGTGGCAAGGTGGCAACCCTTTGCCTCCTTGAGCACTCCAAGCCTTCGGCGAAACACGGAGCACACGTAGTGTGATTTTTCAGAGAACGGAGACGCGGAGGGATGCTGGGGTTATTGTTAATAATTGCTAGTACAATTCTCCTTTGTCCTCCGTACTCCGTGTTAAGCGAAAGCAATGAGTGCAACGATTGAAACGCTGACGCTTTAGCCTTCGGCGAAACGCGGAGAATAAAGAAAACGGAGACACGGAGAGGTGCCACGCAATATGAAGCATTGCTACGCAATATTTTAATAAGACTCATAGGACTTATAAGTCTTATAAAATGGCTTGTTAGCACGCACACTGATTGTCGCTGACGCTTGAGCCTTCGGCGAAACACGGAGCACACGTAGTGTGATTTTTCTGAGAACGGAGGCACGGAGAAAATGAAGCTGTGCTTCGCTTCATGCACCTAAGAGGTATTTTATACATCTTAGGTGCGCTTCATAGCACGCAAGTGGTGCTTCATACACCTTTAGATAGCATAGCCTCAAGAAGCTTTTCTGGGGTGGTGTCTGAGCCTTCTTTTGGATATATGATGGAAACAGAAAGGTTTTCATTTGTAAATATTTCCTTTGCTACCTCTAAAATATCCTCTGCAGTGACCTTTTTGATGCTTTCACAGCGCTCTGTTGGTGTTCTGTAAGAGTCTCGTGCAAGAGTGCTTGTAATCCAACGCATTTGGCTAGAGGTGGATTCGTAGGCTGTTCTCGTTGTGCCTATTAGATAATCCTTAGCACGCTGTAATTCTTCAGCAGAAACCTTCTTTTTAGTAAGCTTATTGCATTCCTTCGCAATAGCTACTAAACCATTCTGGCTCTTGCTCTTATCCAAACCAACCATAATTTGCATTGCACCCGCTTCGTAGAAGAAGATTGGGCTTGCGCTGATTGAGTAGCAAAGGGCTCTTTTTTCGCGAATTTCCTGGAACAGGCGTGAGCTCATATTGCCACCAAGAATATATCCCAAAAGCAAAATTGCATCGTGCTTCTTATGTGTAATTCCCTTGTCGTGACGATAGCTAATTACGGCAGAAACTTGCTTGATTTCGCGCTCTTCAGCTATGATTTTTGTGAGTGGTAAATCAATAGAAGCAGGCTTAAATGTTGTGCGTTTATTAGAAGCAAATTTCTTGCCTTTAAAGTGCTTATTTAGCTCATCAATTACCTGTTGATGTGTGATTTTTCCTACTACAACAACTACCGTATTTGCAGGCACATAGTGCTTTTTATGGTATTTCGCAAGAAGCTCCGGAGTCATAGAGGAAATTGTCTTTGGTGTACCTAGAATTTTTTGACCAATTGGGTGGCCTGGCCAAAGTGCGCAAAAGGCATTATCGTAGGCTGATGACATAGGATCATCCATATCGCCAAAATACTCCTCTAAAATGACATTTTTCTCGTTTTCTACATCCTCTTTTTTGAATAGAGGGTTAAGATAGATATCAGAAAGGATATCGATTGCATATTCAAACTTATCGTATGGGGTAATTGTGTAAAAATATGTCTTTGAATATGAGGTTGCGGCATTCATCACGCCACCATGGCTCTCGATAGAGTTTACAATATCACGAGCAGAGCGCTTTTTTGTGCCCTTGAAGAGCATATGCTCAATAAAGTGAGAAATACCGCTCTGGCTCTTTGTTTCGTAGCGACTGCCTACTCGTACATAAAACGTGGTAGAAACGCTCTCTACGTCGTCTCTAGAGTATGTAATTACAGTTAAACCATTCTTAAGCGTTGAAGTTTCAATATTTTCTAGCATATTTGTCCCTTTTCAATAGATTTGGCAAGATTATATAAGAATGCCAAAATAAAATCAACAATCAACAATCAACAGACAACTGGCGGCTCACCCCCACGCAGAGACGCAGAGACGCAGAGCGAGCGTGGTGCACGTGACGCCGTAGGGACGCAGAGACGCAGTGGACGCGGAGGGCACGGAGCTGGTGTGATGGGTATGGTGTTGGGGCGCGAATGCGCACATTACCGCTTGTTGTTGCCTTAATTATTGCGAAATCTGGCGAAGCAATAATGCAACTGCCAAGCGCTAATGTGTACGACCCACCAAGGCTATTGAGCAAGGAAGCGTGATGGGAAACGATCCAACAACCAACAATTGGTTCTTAACGTCTAAATGTCTTTTGGTCTCACGACCTTGTCTCGTGTCCCACGTCTCATGTCTCATGTCCAAAGGGGCGTGTCAACGCCTGCAGGTCGCGGAGTCTAACGTCTAATCGTCCCTTTTACGTCAGGTGCATCACGCAAGTAACATGGGTTGCCCCCACACTAGCGCTTGTAAGTTGGCCTTGCGACAACGAGAGCAAGACCATGTCCAACGTCAAGCGCTAGTGTAGTGCGCTATGCACACACCCAAGCAATCCTGCAAAATCCTGCCAATCCTGTTCCTGCGCGAGAGCGCACTCGCGCCAAAATAGAGCGCACTCGCGTGCCCAGCACGCCAATCCCCACCATACTCGCTACCACAAAAAATCTCGCGCGCGCGTGAAAATATATTGACGCGCACGCGAAATTTTGGTACTATATAAGTAGTGAAAAAACCTTGAGAAAAGGTTTATCAAACGGATTTAATTTTTGTAAAGCTTTGCGTAAAATTACGCTAATCACTACTAGGAGAAAAAATGGACGAAACAAATAACGAGCAGTCTGCTCAGCCAATTGATTCTGCTGTAATAGCAGAGGCTAATATTGCCAAGCCAGACGGCAGCTATGGTACGGATCAGATTCGTGTGTTAGAGGGTTTGGAGGCAGTGCGTAAACGTCCTGCTATGTATATAGGTGACACCTTTGAGCGTGGCTATCATCATTGCGTATACGAAGCAGTTGATAACTCAATTGACGAAGCAATGGCTGGTTTTTGTTCGCACATTGACATTATCTTGGGCAAGGATGGATCCTGCACAGTAAAGGATAATGGCCGTGGTATTCCTGTTGGTATGAAGGAGCTTTCCAATGGTGTGAAAAAGCCAACACTTGAGGTTGTGTTAACTCAGCTTCATGCAGGTGGTAAGTTTGGTGATGGTGGCTACAAGGTTTCTGGTGGTTTGCACGGCGTTGGTGTTAAGTGTGTGAACGCTCTTTCAGAGTGGATGGAGGTTGAGGTCCGTAGAGAGGGTAAAATCCATCGCATTGCATTCTCTCGCGGTGAGGTAACTTCTCCATTTGCAGTGGTCGGTGATGCTAGTGATACAGGTACAACAATTTCATTTAAGCTAGATAATGAAATTTTCTATAAAGAGGGTGAAGAAGAGGGCGGTCCTCGCGAGTACTTTAGCTTTAAGTGGGATATTCTTTCAAAGCGTTTAAAGGAGCTTTCCTTCCTAAATCCTGGTGTGACAATTCGTTTTACAGATGAGCGTGATGGAAGACATGAGGAATATTATCACAAGAATGGTATCATCGGCTTTGTAGAGTCTGTTAATAGCGGAAAGAATCCTCTTTGTCCAATTATCTCTTTGACAGGTGAGCAGAAGGCGTCCTCTGGTGTTGGTATGGTGGCTGTTGATGTTGCTCTACAGTACATTGTAGGTAAGGATACTGAGTCAATTTATACCTTTGCAAATAACATCAATACCCATGAGGGCGGTACTCATTTGGCTGGCTTGCGAATGGCTCTCTCTCGTGAAATTAAAAAATATATTGATGCAAATAAGCTTGATAAAAAGGCTGGGGATAAAAAATATGAGTTCGCTAGTGAGGACTTTACTCAGGGCATTACTTGCGTAATCAGTGTTAAGGTTCCTGAGCCACAGTTCGAAGGTCAGACCAAAACAAAGCTTGGTAACTCAGATTGTAGAAAGATTGTAAGTCAGGTTGCTGGTGATGAGCTAAAGAAGTATTTGGATGAAAATCCAACTATTGGTAAGGCATTGGCAGAGAAGGCAATTAGAGCACGTGATACACGTATTAAGGTTGCTGCAGCAATTGATAATATCAAGAAGGAAAATAGTTCTTCTGGAATTCACTTCCTTGGAAAGCTAGCTGAATGCTCTAGCAAAAAGCGTGAGGAATGCGAGCTATTTATCGTGGAGGGTGACTCTGCGGGTGGTTCTGCAAAGAAGGGTCGTGATCGTACAAGACAGGCTATTCTTCCTTTGCGTGGTAAGGTGCTCAATGTTGAGCGCGCAAGCATAGAGAAGATGCTTGAAAATAACGAAATTAAGAGTCTTATTTCTGCAATCGGTGGTGGCTTTGGTGATTATCGTCCAGTTGGTGAAGGTGCTACAAATGATACAAGCGATGTAGATGTAGAGCCAGAAGAGAATTCACCAAACGCAACAGCAAGCTCAAAGAATGTTAAAAAGAATGAGAAAATTGCATTTGATGTCAGCAAGATTCGTTATAACAAGATTGTTATCATGACTGATGCTGATGTGGACGGTGCTCACATTCGTACACTTCTTTTGACCTTCTTCTATCGCTGCATGCGTCCACTAATTGAGCATGGTCATGTTTATATTGCACAGCCTCCTCTATACCAAATCAAGCATGGTAAGAAGGGTGAATATGTTGAGAGCGATGCTGAGCTAACCTCAAAGCTTATTAAAATCGGTGCAGAGCAATTCTCATATACATCTGCTGATGAGACAATGAAAATTGAAAGTACATCAATGCCAAGTATTCTAGAAACACTTGCTGCAGCTGAGTCAATTTGCAACCGCCTACGTAAGCAGAATATTGATCTTAAACGGTATTTTGAAGCACGTAAGCCAGAGACTGGTGATTTCCCTAACTATCGTGTTATCACTGACGTAGATGGTAATCCACAGGAGCATTATGTATTCACAATTGAGGAATCAATGGCATTGAAGCGTGAGGTTTCCGAAAAGCTAGAATGCAATGTTGAAGAGCTAGATGATTTGGAGAATCCAAACTATAATTCAGCAGAGATTCGTCAATCAAATGAGCTACGTCGTTTGATGTCTGCTCTCCATAATTATGGCTTTAAGCTTGGTAATTTCTTAGGCGATGACGAGACAGAGCTTGGCTATCTTTGCGACGAAAGAGAGCAGAAATATCCAATTAAATCCTTGCTCGAGCTACTTGATATTGTCCGCACTCGCGGAAAGAAGGGCTTAACAATTCAGCGCTACAAAGGTCTTGGTGAAATGGATGCTGATCAGCTTTATGAGACAACAATGGACCCAGAGAAACGTAAGATGAAGCGTGCAGTCCTTCAGGACACAGAGGAGTCAGAGAAGATATTCTCTATGCTTATGGGTGATGAGGTTGGTCCTCGCCGCAAGTTTATTGAAGAGAATGCATTGCTAGCTGATGTTGATGCTTAATGAATAGGAGAATTTAAAATGGATAACGAGATTAACGAAGAGAATAAGATTGTAGATGCGGCTCTTGAGGAGGCGAATCTTGAGGTGTCTCAGGATACTGCAGATGATGGTGTGGCTGCTTCTTTTGAGCCAGGCTTAAACGATATCAAAATTGAGGAGGAGATGAAAAATGCTTACATCGACTACTCAATGTCAGTTATCGTTGGCCGTGCATTGCCAGATGCACGTGATGGTATGAAGCCAGTGCATCGTAGATGTATTTATTCAATGGGTGAGACAGGTAACTATCATGACAAGCCACACCGTAAGGCTGCTCGTATTGTCGGTGATGTTATGGGTAAGTATCACCCTCATGGTGATAGCGCAATTTACGAGACAATCGTTCGTATGGCGCAGGATTTCTCCATGCGTTATATGCTAGTTGATGGACATGGCAACTTTGGTTCTATCGATGGTGATGGCGCTGCAGCTATGCGTTACACCGAGGTTCGCATGCGTGAATACGCAGAAGAGATGCTTGAGGATATCGATAAGGAAACCGTTGATATGGTTCCTAACTACGATGAAACACTCGAGGAACCAACGGTACTTCCTTCAAAGCTACCAAACCTTCTATTGAATGGTTCAATGGGTATCGCAGTTGGTATGTCTACAAATATCCCAACACATAACCTTACTGAGGTATGCGATGCTATTAAGCTTCTAATCGATCATCCATTCTGCACAATTGATGATTTGATGCAGCATATCCAGGGCCCAGACTTCCCAACCCGCGGAACAATTTGTGGTGTAAAGGGGATTATTGATATGTATAAGAAGGGCCGCGGAACAATGTACATCCGTGGTAATTATACGATTGAGGAAAAGAAGAAGGGTAAGCAGACCTCAGGCGATAAGATTATTGTTATCGATAGCGTTCCTTATGGTGTAAATAAAGCTCTCATGGTTGAAAAGATGGGCGAGCTTGCACGTGATAAGGAAAACAAGGTTCTTGAAGGCGTAAAGGAAATTCGCGATGTTTCACGCGAGGATATTCGCATTGAAATTGAGCTAAAGAGTGATGCTGTGCCAGAAGCAATTATGAATTTCTTCTACAGCAGAACACCTCTTCAATCAAGCTTTAGCGCAATTATGCTTGCTCTAGATCATGGCCGTCCAAAGGTGATGAATCTTAAGCAGCTACTTCATTGCTTTGTGGAGCACCGCAAGGAGGTTATCACACGCCGCTGCAAATATGAGCTACGTAAGGCACAAGAGCGCGCTCACATTCTTGAGGGCTATCGTATTGCAATCGATAATATGGATGAGATTGTTCGCATTATCCGTGCTTCTCATGATGATGCAGAGGTCCGCAAGATATTCTTTGAGCGCTTTGGTTTAGATGAAATACAGTCTAATTCAATTCTTGAAATGAAGCTTCGTCAGCTTACTGGCTTGGCTCGTGAGCGTGTCGAGGATGAATATCAGAAGCTTCTAGTTCGTATCCAAGAGCTAAAGGATATTCTTGCTGATCCACAGAAGGTTCTTGATATTATTAAGAACGACTGTGAGGAGATGAAAGCAAAGTTTGCAAAATCTTCAAAGGATGGCGATGCTCGTCTTACAAAAATTGACAAGAATAGCAATGTAGGAAGCGGCTTTGCTGTTAAGGACTATGTACCAAATATCCCATCTGTAATTTCAATTAGTAAGCTTGGTTACATTAAGCGTACACCACTTGCTGACTTTAGAATTCAGAATCGCGGTGGAACAGGTAAGACTGGTGCAAAGCTACGTAAGGGCGCGGACAAAGCACCTGAGGATTATATCCTAAATGTTTATAACTGCATGGCACACGATGAGCTATTGTTCTTTACCTCACATGGTCGCCTATTCCAAAAGGGTGCTTATGAGCTACAAGAGAGCGATTGCAACACAATGGGTAAGCCAGTTCAGAACTTCATTGATCTGCGTCCTGAGCGCCTAGAAGGCACAAAGGATAAGGATGGCAAGGAGCTACCATATCGCCCAGCAGAGCGCGTGCTTGATATTATCGCAGTGAAGAGCTTTGAAAAGGATGAGCAAGAGCAGCTGGATAAACAATATGTATTCTTTGCAACAAAGAAGGGCGTTGTTAAGCGTACATTATTGAGCGAGTACAAGAATGTTCGTAGCTCCGGCATAAATGCTATCTCTATTGATGAGGATGATGAGCTAATAGCAGTAACACTTGTTGAAGATAATGATAAGATTATGCTTATTTCAGCAAATGGTAAGTGCATTAAGTTTGCCGCAACAGCAGCCCGCAAAATGGGACGCACAGCACATGGTGTACGTGGTATTCGCCTTGACGGAGTTACCTTCAAGGACCCTGATCCAGATGATGCACCTGCTGCTGGAGAAGAGGAGGAGAGTGCAGTTGAGCTTGATGAAAATGGCAAGCTAATTGTTGATGAGCTCCGCACAATGGTTAAGGTTCCAGCAGGCTCAGAGGATAATCTATATCTAGTAACAATCGTAGATAATGGTTATGGAAAGCGCACACCAGTTGCAAGCTACCCAACAAAGAATCGTGGTGGTAAGGGTGTTATCGATATCAAGACCACAGCACGTAATGGTAAGGTTGTATTTGCTGCGCTAGTTGAGTGCTTGCCACAGGATGAGCCAGAGCAGCCAGTAGAGGGTGCAGACCCTGCCACAGCAGAAGGCGTTGAGTCGGAAGAGCAATCAGCAGCTAAGGGTGCAGCAGTTCTATTGATGACACGTGGTGGCACATCACTGATGACATATGTACGCAATGTTTCAATCAGCAACCGTAACACAATGGGTGTAAGAGTTGTCCGCGTGGATAAGGAAGATGCAGTATCTTCTGGTACAATTATCTCTGCGGAAACAGCTCAAGAAATGGAGCGCCTTCAAAAGGCACTTGCAGAGGAAAAGAATGGTGCCGCCGCTGAGCAAGCACCTACTTCAGACCCTGCCACAGCTGAGCCACCTGCAGCAGAAGCACCAGCCGCTGAGCCATCAGTAGAAGCGTAATGCAAATTAACCTCCTAGATTCAGTTGTATGCTCTGAATCTAGGAGGTGCTCTTTGTCTAGAAGAATTATTGGAAGACTACCGTGATTATTTGCGGACGCACAATTTGCCTTTGTGGGAAAAAGAAGACCCACGGGCTTTGCAAATCCGCCAGCTTGCAAGACAAAAGAATAGGACTTATGAGACCTATAAGTCTTATCTTTCTGAAGATGCGAATTTTCTGAAAGGAAGGGACCTCTGAAAATGAGTGAGGGAAATGAAGTTAAAAAGAATCTGAAAGCCATAGGATTTGAGGTGGAATAATGGCAGAAATTGTCTTGCCACACGGAAATTATCAGGAACTTGAATCGTATCAAAATAGTGTCATTATTTTTGATGCGACGCAGAGTTTTTGTCAAAATTTTCTTAGAAAAGGTGATCGGACAATTGATCAAATGATACAGGCGGCAAGAAGCGGTAAGCAAAATATAATCGAAGGAAGCATGGCATCAGGTATCAGTAGCGGAACAGAAATTAAGCTTGTTGGTGTTGCCAGAGCCAGTCTTGAAGAATTATTGGAAGACTACCGCGATTATTTGCGGACGCACAATTTGCCTTTGTGGGAAAAAGATGACCCACGGGCTTTGCAAATCCGCCAGCTTGCAAGACAAAAGAATAGGACTTATGAGACCTATAAGTCTTATTTTTCTGCTGATAATCCTGAGCTTTTCTGCAATACGATGATTTCCCTGATTCACCAGACCAATTATTTGCTTGACCGTCAAATCAAGTCACTGGAAAAAAGTTTCACAGAAAAAGGAGGCATCCGGGAACGAATGTACCAAGCTCGCAAATCATACCGAGCACAGCAAACGGAAGAGGTGCTTTCCTTGTTACGCGATGTCTATCGTGAACTTGCTAAACAAGGAAATCAGAACTTGATGCAAAAAATAAAAAAAGCTGCGATTATTCTGAAAGAGAGGGGATGAGAATGAGTGAGTGGAAAAAAGTAACTGTTGGAGATGTCGCAGAAAAAATAGCAATGGGACTATTGGGTTCAAATATAAAGAAGTCTACCTTTGTGAAAAGTGATGTTCCATCAATTGCTCAACCTTCCTGTTTTCTCAAAACAATAGAAATTCCACTAACTTCGCTTGATGAACAATCAAAGATTGTATCGATACTTAATTCTATAAGCAAAAAAATCGATCTGAATACATTGGAAAATCGCACTCTATGTAAGCTACAAGACACACTGTTGCTGAAGCTAATGTCCGGGAAAATTGACGTGTCGGAGGTAGAAGTATGAATCAAAAAGTTTCTATCCGATTTTTTAATGACCGAGAAGTGCGGGCCGCATGGGACGATTCCGCCAATCAATGGTTATTTTCGGTGACAGATGTAGTGGGAGTGCTTACAGAAAGTAAGGACTCGCGAAATTATTGGAAGGTGTTAAAGAATCGTCTTAAAAAGGCGAATAATCAGTCGGTTACAAATTGTAACCAACTGAAACTTATGGCTTCAGATGGGAAGCGTTATTTGACGGATTGTATGTCGCAAGCGGACTTGATTCAATTGGTTGCTCATATCCCTAGCCGTTATGCGGTTCAATTTATCAAGTGGTTTACATATAGTGACGATACCATTGATGGCAAGAGCCGTACCAAAGCCTACGCTCTTTTTGAAAGCGGACTGCTTGCCAGTCTGGAACCAGGCACCGTAAAATGTCTGCAACAGATTCATGCTTATCTCTTTGGCGGACTATATGATTTTGCTGGACAAATTCGAGATAAAAACATCAGTAAATGCGGCTTTACATTTGCAAATGCTCTGTATTTCTCCACAATTCTGCCAAATATTGAAAATATGCCCGAAACCACCTTTGAGGAAATCATCAATAAGTATGTTGAAATGAATGTGGCGCATCCATTTATGGAGGGCAACGGCAGAAGCACCCGTATCTGGCTGGATTTGATGTTGAAACGCACACTCAAAAGATGTATCGACTGGAGCAAGGTCAATAAAAACGCCTACCTCGAAGCTATGCGGAAAAGTGTTGTTGACAGTGCAGAACTTAAAGCCCTTCTCGAGCCGGCTCTGACCGATAAAATCAATGACCGAGAAATGTTCATGAAAGGCATTGATTACTCCTATTATTACGAAAGCGACGATTCAACACTTGAACCCGACTAGAAGGAAATCTAAATAGCAATTTAGCGGAGAAATAGGATATGCCATATACGGAAAAATGTCCTAATGGAGAATAAATTTATGCAAACAAAAGAATTAACACATGAGGTTATTGCGAGAGGGATAATCCTCCACAATGGAAAAATATTACTTTGTAAGCCAGTAGGCAAGGCTCGAAGCTATCTACCGGGCGGGCATATTGATCCAGGAGAGACTGGTGCAGAGGCTGTGCTTCGAGAGCTGGTTGAGGAGCTTGGTGTTAAAGCAGAAGTTAAGCGCTTTTTGGGCGTGGCAGAGTTTAGCTATGGTGAGGGAGAGGATAGAATTGATGAAATCAATTTGTGCTATGAATTGCACGTGGCAGAGTGGGAAGGATTAGAGGGTGAACCAGCTGTACCAAGTAAAGAAGGTTGGATTGAGTTTCTTTGGGCTCCCCTCGATGAGCTTGCAGCACAAGGCTTTCAGCCTGCAATCCTACGATCAGCAATCCCTCAATGGCTTTCAAATCAGGCACCACAAAATATCGTCAATTAGAATATTCCAAAGGTAATGTAACCATGGAGTCGTGTGTGTTGACTTAAATAGCCTCGCATGTTTAGTCATCACACAAGCACCTGGGGAACCCACCCCACGTGTGCTCTATGAGAGTACTTCGCTCTTCTTGTCCTCGTGCTTATAGAATTAGTGTTTACTTGCTGAAATAGAAATAATTTTGGCGGAATCTTAGCTATACCGTTTAATCAGTTGTATTAAGAATTTATTGATTGACAGGGGGGTGTTGTGCTAAACTTTAACTTGTTATTTGGCAAATTTATGTCAAACATTAGCCTAAAAAATTAACTTCGTGTTCTTTTCTGTATGTGTTAATTCCTTTTGTAGCTATTACATAAAACAAAGTTAAGGTGAAAAATGAAAAATAGAATAAAATTCTTTATGGCAATTTTTGCTGTAATTGCTTTTGTTAATACCACACTTGCACAATGGGTTTACAACCAGGATGCACTAACATTGACAAGCTCAGATGGAACAATCGTGCTTAATAATGTCTCTGTTTGGCATGGGAAGAAATTATCCATCGGTGATAATGGAAAACGAGAAGATCTTGTCACACTTGACTTTTCTGATGGGATCACTGATGGATGGTCAATATACCAATTTGTAGGAAAAAGTGGTAATTCATCTTATGACGCAGCCTTTGATGAATGCCCAAATCTAAAAACGGTTATTACGGGAGATACTGTAGAAACGATTGGAGAGCGTGCATTTAATAAATGCCCTTCTCTTGAAAGAGTTCACATCGGTAAGGCATGTGTATCAATTGGTTGGGCTGCATTTTCTGATATAAAGGGATCTTTGGTTGTCACATTTGAGGAAGGTTCTGCATTAACTACTTTAGGGCAGTATGCTTTTAGTAACTGTCCCAATATGAAAAGCATAGATTTTTCTAATTGTATTAATTTACAAACTATTTCTTCCGGTGCTTTTGGCGGATGTAGTTCTTTAGAAACTATTGATTTATCAAATGCAGCAAAACTTTCTTCAATTCAGATCTCTGCATTTGCAAATTGTACTTCACTAAAAACCTTTAAGTTGCCGGATAATTGTGAGATAACTAAAATAGTTGAAAAAACCTTTGAAAATTGTACTGCTTTGGAGGAGTTAGATCTTTCTAAATGCACATCATTAACAACTATTGATGCTAAGGCTTTTGTTGGAAACAAGGCATTGAAAAATCTTTATTTCCCAGACTCATTAACCACATTGGGTTGGGGAACTATAAATAAGCATCGTTCACTAGGAGAGGGTGCTTCAATGTTGAACGTATATTTCCGTTCTTGCCCAATTCAGAATAACGCAAAGGATAATCCTTTTGCAGAAATGTTCTCTTCAAATAATAAGTCATATACCGTTACTGAGAGTGATATGGCAAATGCATCTGTCACAATCTATGTCCCAAGAATGCAAGCAACCGCCGGTACTCCTAATTGGAATTCCTGGGCTTCTGATTGGAAAAGTCTAGCTGACAAAAGTGGTACATGGCTTAGTGATGGTGCTACACCTTTATTTTCATTGCCAAGCACTCCAACTGGTTCAACAATGTGGGTTACAGACTACTCAAAAACAGGTGTTGAATGGAATGATGCAGCAGTGATTGTTAAATATTGGGACGATCCAGTGCAGGTTGAAGTAACAGCACCAGAATTTAGTGGTAGTTTTGTTTCTAGGGAATATACAACAGCCGTATTTAATGCAAGAGTTGATGTTTATAATGTGGATGCCGCTGAATACGTTAGCCTAACAGTGTCTCTTTATTATGATGAGGCTTGTACTCAACTCGCAGCAACAAAAACAGTCAATGTGGCAGAGTTAGGCAAAAATATGGAGATTATATTTGACAATTTAGATGAAAATATGCTTTATTTTGCTAATTTGTCTTGTGTTGATAGTGTTGGAAATGCTGGTGATACAATTTCTCTAGGGTCTTTTAGAACGAAATTTGAAGAATCTATTTGGACATACTATCCTGAGAAAAAAACACTGGAAAAGGGTTGGCATATCATAAGTAATGTTACAGCCAATGGCACAGCACTTTCAATTGCTGCTTCTTCTAATGAATATGATACAGAGCTTCCTTGTATAGACTTTTCTTGTGGCATAAAGGATGATTATCAACTTGTTAGCATTGGTAACTACGCATTCAGATATGCCACAGCTATAACAAATGTTGTTCTTTCTGATACTGTTACCTCTGTAGGATCTGAGGCTTTCAGATATGCCTCTTCTTTGAGAACATTTACTGCAACTGGTCCAGTTAAAATAGAAAGCTATTGCTTCTATGATAATGATGCCTTGGTAGAAGCTAATATTCCAAATGTAGTAGGAATCGGTATGAGAGCATTTCAGAATTGTTCTAATTTGGTAACAATCGGCTCTGATCTATCAAAATTGGAATCAATTAGCCAAGAGGGGTTGTCAAATTGTTCTTTGTTGGAGGGTGATTTTGTTTTGACAAATCTAACCAGTGTTGGTACTTGGCTATTTAATGGAAGCAAGAAGGTTTCATCCTTTATATTGGGTGAAAAGGTAAATAATCTTACAGTTAATTCATTCAGTGGATGCAACTCTTTAACAAATGTGGTTGTTTTGGGTGAATTGACAAAAATAGATGGCGGAGCATTTGGTTCGCATGGTCCATATAATAATATTAGAGAGGCAGATCATTTGAATATATATATGTCGAATGTCCCTGATGCTTTAGGTAATCCATTCCCTAGTCAATATTGGTCGGATATGACTACGATTAAGACAGAAGATACAACTATCGTCGTTCATATTCCTTACTATAGGGGTGTTTTAGAAAATAAAGAGCCAACAGATGGAACGAGAGAAAAGTTTGCTGGATGGGCTAAGGAATGGCAAAATGTAAAATTGGATACTATTATTGCGTTGGGTTGCCCAGCTACAGCATTCTCCTTGCCTACAACAAAGGCTGGCACAGGTGAATGGCGTAATGATATTTCATATAATACTGGAGCTTATGTTGTAAAGCTTAGATATTATGACGATCCTGATAAAGAGGAAATAGGATCACTGATTATTCTTAAATAAAAGTATTACACAAAGAGCCATACATTTGCTTTTAAGTAGATTCGCCATATTGCTCCTGTGGTTTGGGGTAATATGGCAATTTTATTTAATGCACGTGCAGGGGACGCGTGGGGATGAAGAGGCACTCGGTGGACAACAGTGTACACATAATGGTGTAATCAACGGGAAGCTATGAAGGCATGAGTTGGGTGGCTGTTGCAAATAATGTTATAATTAAATCGTAAAACTTCAAACTTCGTAAAATGCAAGATTAAATGCACGATTTTTATTTCACTTTTAGCAATCTTCTGTAAATGCAGGGGGGGAAGAAAACTCCATACCCATCCGGTGATTGTTTTTTAGTCGTTTTGTACAAAAACCTATTGCATTTATCATTAAAGAATTGTAAAATTATTAGAACAAAATTGGTAAAGGTTTTACCTTAAAATATTAACTGTAATCTCTTAGGTTGTAATTATGAGCGATAGCGATAAACAACAAAACAATCTAGATGCTCTTCTAGATGGTTTTTCAATGTCAACATCATGGGCAAAAACATCCCCTGATCAGCACTTATCAGATATTTCTAAGTATGCTGAAAAGCAGGCATCCTATGGTGATCGTAACGATAAAAAATTCCGTGGTGATAAGCGTCCTCGCGGAGACAAGCCAGATTTTCAAAAGCGTGATTTTAATAAGGCAAATAAAGAGGGTAGTGACTCCTCTGATAATGCCCAACCACGCAAGGATAGAAGGTTTGAAAAGCATGACTTTAAGAATCGTCCTCCTCGTGAGCCTAGAGAGCTTCCTTTTGAGATTCGTTTCTTGCCAGAGGCAAATGCTCTTACAGTAATTACTCGTAAGATTCACAGCAACCACAAGGCAATGCCTCTTAAGAGCATTGTAAAGCTATTTATTGAAAATCAAAATGCTGTGCTTGCTCGCCTAGAATTTAAGGAAGAGCATAAGGATAAGCGTTTCTATCAGTGTAAGAAGTGCGGTTGGTTCTCATGTGATGAACAGGAAACAATTGCTCACATTAAGCAGGCTCATTTTGAAGAGTGCTTTGAGTCAATTGAAATTGATGTTGAGCCTCCAACAGGAAATTTCCCTTCTGTTGCTCGCTCAAAGCTAACAGGAAAGCTAATTGCTCCTCCAAATCACCATAGCTACAATGCAGCAGTTCGTAAGATGCGCGAGACAGAATGCCCAGAGGTTACAGAAGAGCAGTTCCGTGCAGAGATTGAATTAGTGCGTGATCCAGCAGCTGTAGATGAGTGGAAGCAGCAGGCAAGTAAGCAAATGCGTTATCTTCTAAAGCTTGATGCAAAGGCAACTGCAGAAGAGCTCGTAGCTCGTGCTCAGATGACCTTTGAGGAAGCTGACAAATATTTTATGGACGAGGTAGTTGCTCGCAATCTAAATAGAAACCGCTATGTGATTGCTTCTCTACCAGTAATCCGTGCATTACCACACGGCTTTATGCCACGCGGTGTATTGCATGCATGGGATAAGGAACGCCATAATCATCTTGGAACACTATTCTTTGCAGTACGTGGTGGCTTGAAGAGCCGTAAGCTCGTTATCTTTAAGATTGCTTCTGAGCACAAGGATGAATTTGTAGTTCGCAAGCAGCCACAGGTTCTTGACGTCACTCATGCGGTGCCAGAACTAAAGGCAGTAATTGATTATATTACACAAAATCCTTGCTGCACACGTAGTGAGCTAATAGCTGCACTTGTACCAGAAGGTACATCAGCAGAGGATGCAAAGAAGATTATTTCTCAACTAAATTGGGTAACAGAGCGTGGTCATGTTATTGAGTATCATAATGAGGTTCTAGCATTGCCTGAGCCACATCCAAAATATCGCAAGCTTCAAACTCCTACAAAGGATAAGCTAACCCTTACTGCAGATGCTCCAGCAAAAGCACCTGTGGCGGAAGAAGCACCAGCTGTAGAAGAGGCACCAGCTGTTGAGGAATCCCCAGTAGTTGAAGAGGCACCGGATGCTCCTGTAGAAGCAGAAGCACCAGCCGCAGAAGAATCTCCAGTGGAAGCATAAAACATTTTATATATACCCCCAAAAATAACCCCAAACTATAAAGGAATTAAATTATGAAACAGGAACGCCCAGACTTTAAGTCTTTAGCCGCTCAAAAGCGCAAGTTCGCAAAGCCTGACACACGCCTAGTTGGCCCAGCAACAACAATTGCTATTACCCCTGTAGCAGATGGTCGCCCTGGTGCTTATGATGCAAATGTTGAGAAGACATGGCGCATGGCTGAGAAGGTCTATGATCTAATTATGAACAATGTAACACTACCTGATGGTTCCCCAGTTCGCGTAGTTGTTGCTCCAGAAATCGTTTACGGTGCACGCTCAGGTGCTATCGCTCAAGAGTATTATGCAACTCAGGGTGTATGTGCAAATATTTGGGTGGCTCGTTCATGGTGCTATAGCGATGAGCTAATGAGCGCTTGCCAGGGTATTGGCTCTTCAGAGTGGCAGCAGGCTGCTTGGGGCTTGAATCAAACAGACCGCCCAGGTGCTGTATGGCTAAAGGCTTTCTGCGCTGCTATGGATGAAAAGAAGCGCCCTATATTCTCTATCTATAATCCAGACCTAGAGGATGAGGATGGCCCTTTGAGCGAGTATGTTGAAACACGCCTACTACGCTTTGCTCGCTGCGCTGCTGCTGTTGGCTATATGCGCGGAAAGAATTTCCTCGGTATCGGTGGTGTAGCAATGGGTATCATTGGTTCTGATATCCGCCGAAACGCACTACACGATTACTTCGGAATGGGCTCAGCATCCTTTGATATGTCTGGTCTAAACACTCGCACAAATGCTGGCTTCTATGATGAGAAGGAAGTAGAGAAGGCAACTGAGTGGATGAACAAGAACTTCAAGATGGTATTTGGCGAGGGCTGGCGCCCACGCAAGCCAGCAGACCTTGTTCGCGAGTGCTGTAAGAATACAATTCTTGTTCGTGACTTGATGGTTGGTAATGCTTCTCTTGCTCATCGCAAGATCCCTCACACAGATGGATTTGAGTATGTAGAGTGGGCTCAGGGCTACAATGCTCTTGGTGCTGGTACTCAGGGTCAGCGTCAGTGGACAGATGGTCATCCAAACTTCGACGTCACAGAGTCTATCCTAAACTCAATGTTTGACTGGAATGGCTTCCGTGCTCCATATATCGTTGCAACTGAGAATGACTCAAAGAATGGTATCGGTATGATCGTTGGTAATCTACTATCTGGTGGTATGTCACAGCTATTTGCTGATATTCGTACTAACTGGACATGTGAGTCAATTAAGAAGGCAACTGGCGTTGATGTATCCAAGATTTGCCCACGCGGTATTATTGATAAGCGCAATTCTGGTGCCGGTGCTCTAGAGTATGGTGTTGATCTATACAAACTTTGCGGCTTACCAAAGAAAACACCTATTGCTAAGGTTATTGATAAGCTACGCTCAGATAAGAAGCTTCAGGATAAGGTATTCAATGCTATTGCAAAGGCAACAACCTATATGCGTGCAGATTTGACCTACTTCCCAGGCGATGGCTTGTCAAGCCATTATCGCACACCAGGTGGTCTTCCTATGACAGCATATCGCTACAACATGGTTGGCGAAAAGTTTACTTGCTCTGTAGTTGAGGGTGAGACAGTTGAGCTACCAAAGAAGGTTGCTGATGCAATTTCAAAGCGCACAGACCCAACATGGCCAGAGACATACTGGACACCACGTGGCATGACATCCTTTGAGTATATGGACAAGATTGGTCCTAACCACGATGCTAACTGCCTAGGTCTAATTGGTGCAGATATGATTACCTTCAATGCAATGCTACGTATTCCAGTAGATATGCACAATATTGCAGAAAAGGATATCTTCCGCCCAACAATGTGGAGCCGTTTTGGTGGAGATGACTTTAAGGTATGTGAATACCTTGGCCCTATCTACGGCTAATATAACATAATCCGCAAAACAAAAAGGCGAGTCGTGAGGCTCGCCCTTTTTTGTTTTTAGTAATTAGTGATTAACTTGTGTCTGCCCATAATAATATTGACTGAAGACCTACCCGCAGTTCTGCAAAATAATAAGCAAAAAAGAATGGCTTGTGCCAAAGAAATTAACAACCAGCACGTTAAGTGCTAATCTACTCAATATTGTTTCTTCTAGTTTTGTTGTAATCAATGCTTACAATGCGAATTGGTACACTATGCATATTGTTGTCACATATCTCTTTGTGTTGTGAATCAATGAGCGAACTTTATTGGTGTTTTTTGGGGGGCAGATGCTAATTAGTTGTATGAGGCGTTTTGTTTTGTAAATTATGGATGATAATCTTGGCTATAAACTTCGTCAATGATAGGGTAGACTATTGTTGGTTCAAATTTTTCTTTTCGTGTTTTTGAATCAAGAATTACCTCGTTATCAAATGTTTCTATAAATTCATTAACAAGTTTTTTGAATGATTCCTTTTCTGAATTTTTCTGTGTTATACGGAATTTGATTATTTTCCCATTTTTTGAAAACAATAATGCAAAAGTTTCAATATTTCTCTTTTTATTTTCTATATCAAACCTGCTCGGATATATGCTTGCAAAAAAACCATAGTATTTTATGTTGGCATCATTTTTAAAGCTTTCAATTATATAGTTTTTTTCAAAAACAGCATTAGGAGAGACCGTTTTAACATCTCGTGCAATTTGTTCTGTGTGCTCTTTTAAAAATGCTTCATCAATTTCTGTTGCCGTAGAGGGTCCATAAATATATATGTCAATTATGACATCTGATTCTGCGTTTTCATATTTAATGCTATATCCAAGATCTTCAGTGTTGTACACAACTATGTGCTTAGCGGTGTAGTTCGCAATGTTTTTGGGGAATTTATAGTTTAGGATTGTATTTACGTGACCTTTATTGGGAAAACCATTTATGTCTGTATTTGGCAAAGAGCATACTCCTTCTGTAGAATAATCTACGCATTCTGGTGGATTGTGTGTCTGAATTTGATAATAATATTTTCTAGCATTTGTATATGCCTCTAAACGGGTTTCATTATTATCTTTAATTTCTTCTATATTGGAATTCGTTTCTATTGGGGTAACACCATTTTGCATTGCATTTAAACTACCCAATAGCACTGTTGTAGTAATAAAAATCAATAACTTTTTCATTTTATTCCTTTCGTATATATAAACGTACTTGTGACGATTTAATTTTAATACAAAACACTGCTACCAGTCAACCTAAATTCGGCAGTTAAAAAATAAAGGTGAAAAGACAAACTAAATGCAACTACCTCTAAAGTTTGGTGTTGCATTTACTTTGTCCAGTGACCATTCAAATATAACCCACTAGACAAAAAAATCGTGTACACGTCGCAGGGATAGGCGTTCCAGTGCACGCAAAGCGACAGGATATCGCTTCTCCATACCACCAGTACTCTCCGTGTCTCCTAATCTCCAAATCTTCAAGCAACGAAAGTAACTTTAAACCCAACGACTTAATCTCTATTGAAAGGTTGCTTTCGCTTCTGGGAGCACACGTAGTGTGTCTTTCCGGAGTTTTGGAGATTAGGAGGCTTGAACATGTTATATTTATACGGATATTGTTATTTCCCGCAGAGACGCAGAGGCGCAGAGGATTGTGTGGCGGCTAGACGCGAGGTTAGACGTTAGACGCGAGACGGTTAAACGACGTTAGACGTGAGACAACCGATAGACAATTAGACGTTAGACGGCGAACGGACGATTAGACAATTAGACGCGAGACCATCCAATGCGTTGACACGCATCCCGCAGGCGTTGACACGCCCATTTGGACATGGGACATGAGACGCGAGACATGAGACATGAGACAAGGACAAGAGACTAAAAGACAATTAGACGCGAGAATGGAGAAAAACCACTCAACTCTACCTTAACTCTTCATTTTTCATTCTTCATTTTTCATTCTTCATTCTTCATTTATTATAGTGCATCACATTCGTGGGCTAGAAAAGTATGGAGAAGCGACTTCCAGTCGCTTTGCGTGCACCAGCACGCTTCAAAAGTGCGAAAAAGGAACGCAGAGAACTGATGGTCGCTAGTGCTCTTGCCTTCGGCGAAACACGGAGGATAAAGAGGTAAGGAGACACGGAGAGGTTCTGGGGTAGTTGTAATGATTGCTTGCACAATTCTCCGCGCCTCTGCGTCTCCGTGTTAGGCGGAAGCGTCGAACAAAAAAGATTTGCTGCTAGAGGGAGAAAGGGTGTGGAAAAGTGACTTTTTGTAGATTGCAAAACTAAATACACCATTGTGTGACTAAATGCACCAAAAGAGGTGCATTTACTTTTGCAAATTACAGTTTCACACCAACAATAATAGTTGAATAGAATAACATATTTTGTTAATCTTAAATTGAGAAGTATCAAAAAGGATTATGATATGAAGAAAACGTTGCTGTTCATAGATTAGAACGTGTTTTTCAATAACAATTAATGATTTAATGCAAGACTTAACAGATTTGGTTGCGGAAGCTGGTTTTAGTGAGATACGTAAATGAAAATTAAAAGCTCAATAATAATTTTGTTGTCACTAATTTGCTCGTATACTTTTGCTTCAACAGTATTATGGGATTATATGACTATAATTGATCACCACTATTTAATTGATAACTATCAAATTTTACCAAAGACTAGGTTTGATGATTTATATAACTATGCGGGGTATTATTCAATTTGTGTCGCTCCAGCGGCGTATATCGAAGTAGAAATTCCAAAATATGGGAATAAGCGAACAATTTCTGCTTCCAGTGAACAACTGCTTGCGCATGCTTGTAATTTCGTCCAACTTAATGAGGGAGATATTGTTTCAGCGGCAACGACTAAAAATCAAGATGAATATTTCCTTGAATATCTTACTACTGCAGATGGGAGTGCATATCCAGGATACAGCATAACAGGTAACGTTGGTGATGATTTCTATTTGGGATTTGTTTACGAGGCAGGTTTTAGTAATAGTGTTGATGAACCTTTCTGGTATAGAGATGTTTACGGGTGGCTTCATATGCAATTCACAACAGACGGTGTTACTATGCTTAATTCAGCAATAAATCTTGATGGCGATCCAATAACCGTTGGTGTTGTTCCTGAACCAAGTTCCGCGTTGCTTGCTCTTGCTGGTGCAGCATTATTGATAAAACGCAGAAAGTAAGTAAGCTTTATCCCATTTGAGGGTGGCTTTGTCGCCCGGTGTTGCTGGGGCGAGAGGTGGCAGAGCCACCTTCATCTTCTCTCTCAAACTGTCATACTGTCATACTATCATACTGTCAAACTATAAAAAAATGGAACTGTTTAGGTGTTGAGGCTTGGAAAGTTTGACAGTTTGCGAGTGGGCGAGTTGGAAAGTTTGACAGTTGGGGGTCTAGGGCGGCAAAGCCACCCTCATCTGCTCTGTCAAACTGTCATATTGTCAAACTGTCATATTGTCAAACTGTCATATTGTCAGCACGCAAAGGGCTGTAGCCCCTTTCTCCAATATCTTCCCAAACCTCTCCGCGTCTCCGTTCTCCCCAGCCTCCGTGTTAAGCGTAAGCAACAAGTGAAATGATTTAATCGCTCTCGCTTGAGCCTTCGGCGAAACGCGAAGATAAAAGAGAACGGAGGCACGGAGAGTTTGTTGGGGGTATTATAATGGTTGCTAGCACAACTCTCCTTTGTCCTCCGTACTCCGTGTTGAGCGTAAGCAATGAACGAAAGTGATTTAAACGCTCCCGCTTGAGCCTTCGGCGAAACACGGAGGATTAAGAGAACGGAGACACGGAGAGTGTTCTAGGATTATTGTTGCTTGCACTTCCCCTCCTTTCCTAGGCGTAGGCAACGAGTGCAACGATTAGCACAATTCTCCTTTGTCCTCCGTGCTCCGTGTTGAGCGAAAGCAATGAGTGAAACGATTTAAACGCTCCCGCTCAGGCCTTCGGCGAAACGCGGAGCACACGTAGTGTGGTTTTCTGGAGAACGGAGACACGGGGAGGGTTCTGGGGTGCTGGAAAGATTGCTAATACAATTCTCCTTTGTCCTCCGTACTCCGTGTTAAGCGTAAGCAATGAACGAAAGGGATTTAAACGCTCCCGCTCAAGCCTGTGGCGCTAATTGGGAGATTAGGAGATTAGGAGAATGGGAAGGGTTAAAAGACAAAGTAATTGCAACGCCATTGTGTGTTTGGTGTTGCATTTATGTTGTCAAGGAATCCTTAAAATTTTTATATGACACTCTTATAAAAGCACCATAGTCTAAGATGATAGTGTTATGTATAATCAATTCTTTATTATGAAAACAGCTGTTTCCAATGGGTTGAGCTGTGTGTTAATACGGAAATGTGTATCGCTCTTTTCTAATTCGTATGGCATTAGCTCACCATTAGGCATTACTCTAAATAGATTACAACTTTCATCAAATACCCTTGATGCAAGCTCAATGCTAGGTAAAACATCGTTTGAAATGTTGCAGAAATACATGATTTTTTGGTTGCTCTTTGTGCGCCCATATTGACAAATAACTCTTGCATCTCCTACAAGATTTATTGTGGTTTCTCCGAGTCTTTCAATAAGCTCACAAAGCTGAAGCTTCCTTGTTTCATTTAATAGGGCAAATGAGTCGACAGAGTATTCTCCAATTGTTGCAGCAAAGGTAATGACTGTGCCACCAAGTGCATTTTTATAAAGCAATGCACCTGGGCAAAGTTCTTTACATTCCTTTGAAAAAGACCAAGTGCGAAGCATTAGCATTGATAGAGCTTCTGCCTCTGGGTCTATTGTGGTAAATGAGAGAGTTCGGGTTGAGCAACCAATTACGCGTTTATTACCATTTGAATCAAAAAATACTTCCTCCGCAATTCTTTCTGGGTATGGGTCCATAGATGCGTACCCCAAATGCTCGGCAAAACCACGCTCTGCTAGAGCCTTACCTGCTGAGCCATCTAGAATTACAGTGCCACTTAAAATATTTTTTAACTCCTCGCTCGTTAGAAATGCTACATCATCACCAGAAAGCATTGTTGGCCCCGAGTCTGCATACTCGTACCTAAACGGAATGCCAATATGTGAAAAGACCTCCTTACCCCATGCTGTTACTTTTGAGTTGACGCAGGTTTCCTTTGGTCTACGCATAGGAGAATTAAAGCCAAGCCATTTTGGTTTTGCATCATAAATGAATTTGTATAGACCTATGTTGTCTTTTAGAATTTGTCTATAAGCTTTGCCTGAATCGGGTTCAAAATTATATAAGCGTGTAATCCAAAGTTTTGCTCCCGCAAAGCCATTTAGCATGGCTAGTGTTATATTTGCGTTCATACAAGCAGCATCTGTCGCATAACGATTGTGCGGGAATGTGTCCGCCTCAGTCATTACCTCAGTGTCAGGAGAGAGAGCATAGCGTTGGTGGCAGGTAAAGTAAAGCCAATTAGGAAAGTCTGCTGGATTATTACGCATATACCTGCCATTGTTAATTCTTATCGTGTGGGGCTGCCCATTTGCGGCTATAATTCCGGCAATGTTCTCTGCAACATTTAAGTCCTCTGGGTTCCCACAGGTACAATAGAAGCAAGGAATAGATGGATTAACATCATCAATCGCCTTACGAATGATTTTTGCTAACTCCATCATTGTTGTTGTTTCAATCTCAACAAAGCTTGCGTAAAATGCTTTGTCTGTTTTTGTTTTTTCTAGGATTTCATCAGCAGTGTAATTTGTGCCAAGCTCTGCATTTATGCGGGCAACGTGAAGAGGGCAGAAGCAACCGTTAATGCCGGAAAAAAGCCTAAAATCATCATCCAGCATAAAAAAATCTGGTTCAAGTTTTGTCAGATGATGGATAGCATCGTAAATGTATTTTTGAAAGGCTTTATCAAGAGGGCAATGAGTGTAGCGCTCTTTAAATTCAGTAGTAATAAGCTTTTGGAAAGAAGAGCGACTATTGGGCGTCCATCCATGGCCAAGTGTTGCTTGAATGAGAATGCCTGCACGTAGACCGCGAGCTTTAAGTGCAGCTTGATATTTTATAAAGATTTCTCCTAATACCTCAGCCTTGTTATATGCTGGAGAGCCCTCTGGAACAAGTGTTAGCTCAAGTGCGGTTTCGTTAAAGCATTCAAAATCAGCCGTAGCTAATGAAAAAGCGTCTTCGGCAAAGAAATCTGCTTTTCCCACCATCGGTGGAAGAATATTTGTAAAATGTATGCTCATGGTATAACAAAATGTCCTTTATGATAATGAGACTGTTTTTGCAATAGGACCAGTTTTTACTGCATTACTAACATCAACAGAAGTCATGCACTCTTTAAAGAAGTCCATTGCAGTTATTATTTTCATAAAATTACTAGGTGGTCTATTTTAATAATTTTTGATGGTAGGTTCACTTGTTTGATAGATATTATAAATTAATTATTGATGAAAAACAATACAGCAATCAATTACGAACAACTGAATAAGAGGGTTTATTTTAATGTGTCGGTGTTGGGGTGTTTTTCCTCAGATTTAAATTGAATTTGGCGTGCAATATGATATCAAATATGCTCTTCACCAGCCCTAATGAGTTATATCCGCATTTATAAAAATGCAAGGGTAGAGTTATGTGACAGAGTTGATGCATAAGCTAAAGGTCAATATGCATTTGCTAAGGATGCGAATGGTGATGTATTTGCATTTAAAGTGGAGTATCCTGATGACGAATTAGAGGAATCTCCAGAAGGCTTTATCCCATTTGAGGGTGGCTCTGTCGCCCGGTGTTGCTGGGGCGAAAGGTGGCAAGGTGCTAACCTTTGCCTCCTTGAGCATCTAGCCTTCGGCGAAACACGGAGCACACGTAGTGTGGTTTTCTGGAGGCTCGGAGACACGGAGGGGTGCTGGGATTATTCTTGCTTGCATAGTTCTTCTTTCCCCCTTCAAGAATTAGTAGTTGCACCATATCATCTATTGTTGTTTTATAATGCCATAAAGTGGCGACAAAATAATCCACCTTGCAGGGGGCATTTATGTGGAAAAATATATAATTCTACATAGTATAGATTGAATTTACAGACAATATTTTACACTATTGGCTTTTGAACTATGATAGTGAAATGCAATAAATTTTGTGGTAAAATCAAATATTGAAATATCAATGTGTATCATTTAGTAAACAGCTTTATTTGATTGAAATATGTCGAATATAATAAAATATTGCATTTTTACAACGATTTATAATGTAGGCTTCACGTTTTCCACGGGAGCTGTCATGCAAACCTTTTTGATTCATGTGGGATTTTCTCCTGAACAGGTTTACATTTTAAATTCGTTGATGCAGATTATGCAGGTAATCATGATGCTCGTTTTAACCTTTTTATCAGGTAAAATAAAACGAGTAAAAATGGTTGCTAGTTTATCTCATTTATCATTAAGTTTATTGACTGGTGTATTTTTACTGGGTGCAATAAACCCAGAATTGATAAAAAATGGTTATGTTATTGCTGTATTTATTGTTTCTGCCATATCGTATGTAGGTGTAGGTCTGTCTACTATTCTTTCGTATTGCTTGCCATATTATACGATTGATATGAAGGATTATGGTAAAATGACAGGAATCAGCACGGCAATCGCTGGAGGTGTATCCTTTTTGGCGTCACTCGTTTATTCTCTTCTTTTATTAAAATTCTCGTATATGAAAACGACTGCGACATTTTTCGTTATTGCGATAGTATGCTTTATTCTAACGAGTATCGTATGTGCATCTATGCGAGAAAAAACTATTGAGATGAATAAAGAAAATCAAGGGGATAATGATGTTATTGCAGTTTTTAAGAATAAGAATACATACTTATTATTGATCCCAAATTTTACACGCGGATTATCAGTAGGTATATTAAATGTAATTGCTGCAATCGCTATTTCTAAGAGTATATTAAATGAAACAACCTCATCATATTTGAATGTAATTTTACAAATTGCTGCCTTCGCCGGTAATATATTTTTTGCCTTTGCATATAAAAAATATTCCTCAAAAAATTTACTTTTACTTGCTACACTCGGCGTATGCATAAGCTTTCCATTCTCTCTTGAGCTTGGAGTTATTGGCTTCTTTTGTTGCTTTACGATTGCTTCGTTTTTCCGATTTGTTTTTGATACTGCGATCCCGGTTATTATTACAGAAATTATTCCTCAGGAACAAATCGCTCCTTATACGTCTATCCGTATGCTCATATTTACTGGAGCTCAAGCTGTTGCAACCTTGCTTATAACACCGCTTGAAGCATCAATTGGTTATACTGGCGTTTTGGTTTTCGCAACGGTGATGCTTTTTATTTGTGGAATAATGTATTATGCTGTTGCAAAGTGTGTAAATAATCAATTAGCAAACCTAATTAATTAAAGGGGTAAAACAAATGAAACAACAACCAAAGTTTATAATTCAAATGGACCCTTATACGGGAGAGCTTGCGAATATTCCAGAAGATAAGCTTATGGAATGGCTCTTTTTCTGCATCGATAAGAAAAATGTAAAAGTGGATGCTATTTTTTGGGAGGGGCATTGCTTTTTTGAGCAGGAAACTGCACACCACAATACCAGTATATATAAAAAATTTCAAGAAAAGGGCATAAACATTATGGCACGCATTATAGATGAGTGCCATAAACGTGGAATTAAAGCATATTGTCATCATCGGTTTTCAGAGGTGGAGCTAGATCTTAATCTTGGAAGAAATGAAATAAAGCAACAGCATAGAGATTGGGTCATTAAAACTTGGTGGCAAGAAGGTCTATGGAATTTAGCCTCGTCGGAGCTTCAAGATTTTAAGCTTAATTATATCACAAAAATAATGACCCAATACCAGTTTGACGGTATATGTATAGATTTTTTGAGACATCTTCCTTGTCTTCCTGTAGGTAAGCAATGGGAGCACAGGGAATGTGCGACAGCATTTATGCATAAGCTAAAGGTCAATATGAATATGCTAGGGCGACAGGTTGATGTTGGTGCAAAGCTTCCTGAAAATGGAGAGGCATGTCATGCAGATGGCTTTGATGTTGAAACGTGGGCTAAAGACAATTCGATAGATTTTGTTATTGGTGGCTCAAGAACTGTAAACCCAGATATTGATTGGTATAAAAAAGTTACAGAAGGTACAGGTACCTTAGTTTATACCTGTTGGGATTCTGCACATGTGGCGGATGGACATCACAATCAACCAAGCGATTTCTTTCGAGGAATGTTATCTAATTGGGTTGAAAAGGGGACTGATGGAGTAGTTGCATTTAATTTTTTACCAGCACCTCAAGAAGAGCTTTATAAACTACTTCCTCCAGAGGAGATAATGAATTGTCTAGGACCTAATTACGCAGATTTTTATAATATTTTTAATGATGAACGTTTACAAGAAAAAGCCTTAAGATTTGTTGCTGATCGAAGAGGTGGTTATCCATTTTTAACAGGCTGCGGAGGAAATAATGTTTTCGCTCCGCTCCCAGCACCCATACCAAATGATGAAACACCGCTTGATGTAAAAATAGATGTGTGTGGAGATTTTCAGGGTAGAAAAGCAGAAATAAGATTTGTTATAACAAATGCAAAATCCTCTTGTGATAAATTTAAAATATATTTAAATAATGTTCAAATAGAGGATTTTTCAGAGAATTATTGCTATACAGATGAGCAGATTTTTTGGCCAAATCCACAGCCTACAATATATACGGCTAAATGTTTAAACAAAAATCCAGCTCCTATTTTAGAAATTAAAGCACAGGTAGATAACAAACTTATCAAGAATGGAACAAACACACTATCAATCGCTGTTATTGATAGAATAAATTATATGCTGGATTCAGACAGTATAAATGTTGAACGGGCAGAAATCATTGTTGGGGCTAAAGGCTAATTAAGGATACAACAGCCAACAAACAACAGCCAACAAATAATTGGCAGGCTCACGCCTCACGCAGAGACGCAGAGAACGCCGAGCTAGCGTGACGCCGATGGGACGCAACCTCCTACTCCAAGGCTACGGAGGTCAGGAAGGACGCGGAGGGCGCTGGGCTTGTGTGATGGGTGTGGTGTTGGGGCGCGAATGCGCACATTACCGCTTGTTGTTGCCTTTATTATTGCGAAATCTGACGAAGCAATAATGCAACTTCCAAGCGCTAATGTGTACGACCCACCAAGACTTTTGAGACGAGGAGCGAGGAAACAATACAACAATCAACAAATTCTATGATTGTGGTTTATTAGCATTCGTCTTAAGAGTTTAGCACATATGATTTGTGGCCTAAAAACAAAAAAAGCGGGATTATAACCCGCTGCCCAAGAAAGATGGTGCCGAGAGAGGGGATCGAACCCTCATGGTGTTGCCACCGGCAGATTTTGAGTCTGCTGCGTCTGCCATTTCGCCACCTCGGCTTCAAAAATTGCGGTTAGTATACTATTTATTGTTTTATAAATCAACAAGAAATTTGTCCTGAAATAATTTAAAAAATAAAAAAAGCACAGGAGGGGAACCTGCGCTTTAACAACAAACAAAGAATGGTGCCTAGGATGGGACTTGAACCCATACGGTGTTTCCACCAAGGGATTTTAAGTCCCTTGCGTCTGCCGATTTCGCCACCTAGGCTTGGAATAATGGCGGAGAGGGAGGGATTTGAACCCTCGGTACCCGGGGGGTACACAGCATTTCCAGTGCTGCTCCTTCGACCACTCGGACACCTCTCCAACTGAGAACAACAACAAACAAAAATTTGTTTTTGTAATGCGCATATAGTATCACATTTAAGCTTTCAATATCAACAACAAATTGCAAAATTCAAAAAATATTACGAGTTTTGCTCTCATATGCTCCTACAAGTCGATATCGCTATTGCCATATGCATCATTGTTGTTATTGTTTTTCAATAGCAGAATATGATATAATGAACTCTAAATATCTGAGGTAAGGAATAATCTGAACCCAAGGAGTTAAAATATGGATACATCAAAACAAAATCTATTAGATAAATTGATTAAGCGTGATGAAATTACACGCTACTATACAAATGGTCGTGACTTTATAGATGATGACCTAATTATGCGCCAGCTAGAGGCTGGAAAGAAGAATACAGACCCTGCTCGCATTCGTGATATCCTCGCAAAGTCTCTTGCTATTGAGACTCTAGAGCCAGAGGAAACAGCTGCTTTACTTTATGTTACAGATCCAGAGCTACGCAAGGAGATGGAGGAGACAGCTAACGCTATCAAGCATAAGGTTTATGATAATCGCATTGTTACCTTTGCTCCAATGTATATCTCTAGCTACTGCGTAAATCGTTGCCGCTATTGTGGCTTCAGTGCTGATAATCCACATCAGAAGCGTCGCTGCTTAACAATGGATGAAATCAAGGCAGAGGCAGAGGCTATGACAGGTATTCATGGTCATAAGCGCGTTATGGCTGTATATGGTGAGCACCCAATGACAGGTGCAGAATTCATTGCAGAAAGCCTAGCAGCAATCTATTCCGTAAATGTAAAGACTCGCCATGGCAATAGCAATGTCCGCCGTATCAATGTTAATGCAGCTCCTCTTTCAATTGATGATTTGAAGATTGTTCAGCAGGCAGGTATTGGTACCTTCCAGGTATTCCAAGAAACCTATAGCCACAAGACTTATGCTGAGATGCACCCAGCTGATACAGTTAAGGGCGACTATGGCTGGCGCCTAACATGTATGCACCGTGCATTTGACGCCGGTATTGATGATGTTGGTCTAGGTGTACTATTTGGCTTGCAGCCAGATTGGCGCTTTGAGGTTATGGGTCTTATAACTCACGCTCGCGAACTAGAGCGCTTTGTTGGAATTGGACCTCACACATTCTCCGTGCCACGTATGCATGCAGCAAGTGGTTCAGATGTGGCAAATTCTCCAAGCACATTTACTGATGATAATTTCATTCATGCAATCACAGTGCTTCGCTTGTCTGTGCCTTACACAGGTCTTATCGTTACTGCACGTGAGACTGCAGAGCTTCGTGACCGCTGCCTAGACCTAGGTATCACACAGATGGATGCTTCAACTCGCATTGATATTGGTGGCTACTCACAGCAGACTAAAACCCAGAAGATTGATGAGCAGCAGTTTATGCTTGGCGATCCTCGCACACTAGAGCAGATGATTGTTGATTTGGCTCGTAAGGGCATTATCACTTCCTTCTGCACTGCAGGCTATCGCTGTGGCCGCACAGGTGGTTGCATCATGGATGCTCTGAAGACAGGTAAGGAAGGAACCTTCTGCAAGATTAACGCTGTGCTTACATATCGTGAGTGGCTAGATGATTTTGCCTCTCCAGAGAGTGTAAAGATTTGCGAGCCTGTAATTCAAAAGGAATTAAAGGCAATCGAGGAAACCTATCCTTTGTTCTATCCAAATGTACTAGAGCGCTATAACCGCATTTGTGCTGGTGAGCGCGATCTATACTTCTAATCGCTATGGGAACAACGCTGATTGTGGGAGCTGGTGCTGCAGGCTTAGCTGCAGCAATATTCTCAAAGGCTAGCAGAACGCTAGTTCTTGAGCAGCTTTCACAGCCAGCACGCAAGCTTCTAGCAACTGGTGGTGGGCGCTGTAATATAACACACTCTGCCACAATCTCTGAACTGATGGCTGAATTCGGCAAGCGCGATCGCTTTGTCGAGCCAGCCATTTCTCAATTTATGCCAGAGGATATTTGTGAGCTCCTTTCCACTAATGGCGTGCCAACAATTACAGAAGAGGATGGCTGCATATTCCCTGAATCTGGTAAGGCCATAGATGTGGTTCAAGCTCTATATACTGCTGCAGAAAAGAATGCTAGCTTTATTTATGATTGCGAGGTGACAGACATTCTTGTTGAGGGCGACCATGTGGTGGGCGTACAAGCAGCAAATGGAAAGATTTATCATGGTGATAAGGTAATCCTATGCACAGGAGGAAAATGTCGCCGTGCTCTTGGCTCCACTGGTGCCGCTTACGAGATGCTTTCCAAGCATGGAATAAAGATTACACCACTTATGCCAGCACTTGCGCCAATCTTTCTTAAGGAAAAGTGGCTAGCGGAGCTATCAGGAATTTCTTGTCCTAATGCGCTTCTTTCTGCAAAAGGGGTAGAGGCTATTTCTGGTGCAATTCTTTTTACTCATACAGGTATTAGTGGCCCAGCTGCACTCGCATATTCAGGACAAATTGCTTCTCGCTTTGCAAAGTCAAAGGAGCCATATGTTCTAAAGCTTTCTTATATAGCAGATATGCTATTGCAGGATTGGATTGATTTATTTGATTCCTGGCGTAGACCTTATGGTACAAGTCAAGTGCATACATTACTTTCTAAATATCTTCCAAAGTCACTTGCAAAGACATTATGTAAGCAAGCTGGGCTTGAGGCAGATACAATTGTGGCATATTTTAACCGTGGTATGACAGAACGCCTTGCAGAGCTATGCTCTGGCACAAAGCTTACAATTTCTGGGCTTGGTGATTGGGAAAGTGCAATGGTTACCCATGGTGGTGTTTCAATCAAAGAGCTTGATCCATTTACTATGGAATCAAAATCTATTAAGGGTTTGTATGTTACAGGTGAACTAGTAGATGTGGATGCTCCTTGTGGTGGTTATAATATTACATGGGCACTAGCATCTGGTAAATTAGCCGCAGAGCAATAAGAGAGAGGGAAGAATATGAAAAAGAATTTAGGCGCAAAGGCAGTCCTATATCCAATGCCAGTATTAGTTGTTGGCACTTATGATGAGAATGGTGTTGCTAATGCAATGACAGCTGCTTGGGGTGGCATTAGTGAGGAAACTGAAATTACAATTTGCATTAGTGATGAGCATAAGACAGCAAAGAACCTCACACTTCATAATGGCTTTACGGTTGGTATTGCCGATGTGGAAAATATGGAGGCAGCAGATTTTGTTGGTGTTGTTTCTGGAAATACTGCCGCTGATAAAGTTGAAAAGACAGGCTGGACAGTAGAGAAGAGCAGCTTTGTTGATGCACCAGTTTTCGCTGAGCTTCCTCTTGTATTAGAGTGCGAGGTAATCTCCTATGATGCACCTAGCTGCCGACTAATTGGGCGCATAGTAAATGTCGCTGCAGAGGAGAGTGTATTTAACGAGGATGGTAAGCTAGATATTTCTAAGCTAAACCCAATTACCTATGACCCAATCAATCACACCTATCATGCAATTGGTGAGTGTGTTGGTAAAGCATTTGTAAACACAAAGCTATAAATAAAACAGTTTTCAGTTAATTCTAAAGGAGAAGTTATGTATACAGAAATCAAACATCCACTTGTTTCTCATAAGCTATCACGCCTACGCGATAAAGCAACTCCCTCAGAAGAGTTTCGTAGATTAGCTAGTGAATTGGCTGAATTTGTGATTTTTGAGGCATTGCGTGAGATACCTACACGCCCAGTTGCTGTTGAGACACCTCTTGAAGTGACAGAGTGTCAGGAGCTAGGTGCTCCAATAGTGTTTATTCCTATTTTGCGTGCTGGCGTTGGTATGCTAGATGCAGCAACAAAGCTAGTTCCATTTGCACGAGTAGGCTTCCTTGGAATGTGCAGAGATCATGAGACAGCAAAGCCAATTGAGTACTATAGCAATATTCCTGAGCCAGAGGCTGATTCTATTGCAATTGTGATTGATCCAATGCTAGCAACAGGTGGCTCTTCCGCTGCAGCGGTTACTAATATCAAAGCAAAGGGCTATAAGCGTATTATTCTAGCTTGCTTGATCTCTTGTCCTGAAGGAATAGAGTATATGCAGACAGAGCATCCTGATGTAAATATTTATACAGCAGTAATTGATAGATGCTTAAATGAGAAGAAGTATATTTTACCTGGCTTAGGTGATGCTGGCGATAGAATCTATAACTCCTAAGTTAACATAAATTATGTAGTTTGATTTTATGTTTCTAGCGTAATGGCTAGGCCGACGCTGGCACCCGCCTGAGGAAGCTCGGGTGGTCGGGATGCTTGTGTGATGAGTGTGTACTGTCCATCAAGGTTTTTGAGCAAGAAAGCGTGATGCAAATGCTAGCAAAAGTGCTAAAACTTATTCGATTGACTCTCAAAAAAACATAGATTTTTCTTTCACATAAGAGTGAATAGCTATTTGTTTATAAATCCACAGTAATAACCGATTCATAATAATAAATAGTTTTTCACTTCCGAATTTATGTTTAATAGATAGCTCTTTTTGTTTTTAGTAGCTGTATTTACGTTACAAATAACTTGAAAAAACCAACTTCATTTGCTAAACTAATAGAAATTACATACTTAAACTTTAATAGTTTGATTTCTATTGTGTATCGATGTAGGTGGAGGTGCTTATGGAGCGACCATATAATGAGTCAATTTTAACTCGTGATTTAAAATATTATATCTTCGATTGGGATGATAATATTTTACATATGCCTACCTATATTCATTTGGAAAGAAAGCTTCCAGATGGAAGATGGGTTCCTCATCTAGTATCTACAGCTCTTTTCTCTGTTATTAGAAAGGATACAGTTAACTATCGCCCACCTAATGGAGATTGGGAGAGTGCATTTGTTGAATTCCGTGATTTTGCTCACGATGAGGAAAGTAAATTTCTAACAGATGCTAAGGCTGCTTTAGAGAGAGTGGAATCCGGCTTAGAAAAGGTGCCGCCAAGCTTTAATACATTTAGAAAAAGCCTTATAGAGGGAAGAATTTTTGCTATCGTTACAGCACGTGGTCATCAGCCAGAAACTCTTCGTAAGGGTGTTGAGCTTTTTATAAATAAGGTTTTAACCCCAGCAGAGCGTGAGGAAATGATATTAAATCTTCGTGGATATACAGTTCGCTTTGATGGAGCCGAGGTAAACGATAAGCGTACAGATGAAGAAGTTCTTGATAATTATCTTTCACTTAACCGCTATCACGCAGTAACAAACCCAGATTTTATTAAGCTAGTACAGAATGCAGAAATTCCTGAGGCACAAAAATCTGAGGTTAGAAAAAAGTATGCGATTGTTGATTTTATTGATCACCTATTTGGTATTATTGAGCGTGTGGGCGCGGATAAACCAATAAGTGTTGGTTTTTCTGATGATGATCCAATTAATGTTTCATCTCTACTTGATTTTGTTAAGGACAATCTAGCAAAGCGTTTTCCTTCTGTAAAGTTTGTGGTTTATGATACATCTGACCCAACCCTTGAAAAGGGACGTAAGATGATTGTTTCTGGTCAGATGGATTTGCCGCTATAAATAGATTGTTGGGAACACAATATTAAATAAATGTCACTAGAGGTGGCTATTAGGAATATATAAAATAAATGTCAAAAGAAAGAGAAACATTGGGAAGCCGTTTAGGCTTTATTTTGCTATCAGCAGGCTGTGCAATTGGATTAGGTAACGTTTGGCGTTTCCCATATATAACAGGACAATATGGTGGCGCTATTTTTGTTTTAATATATTTAGCATTTCTCGTTTTGCTAGGGCTTCCAATTATCGTAATGGAATTTGCTGTTGGTAGAGCCGCACAAGCGTCTTTGCCTGTTGCATTAAAGAAGCTTTCTCCTCCAGGTAAGAAATGGCATTGGTTTGGTCCTTTTGCTATTGCTGGTAATTATTTACTAATGATGTTTTATACAGTGGTTACCGGATGGTTATTGGCATATAGCTACTATGCAATGAGAGGAGCATTTGTATCCTTTGATACGGCAGCAAAAACATCGGAGTTTTTTGGTGGATTCTTAGCTTCTCCATGTGAGTTGGCGGGTTGGATGGTTATTGCTGTACTGCTTGGTTTTGGCGTTTGCTCATTAGGTGTACGTAAGGGCGTAGAGGAAATAACAAAGTACCTAATGCTCGCATTGCTTATTATGATGGGGGTATTGGCTGTTAATTCATTGTCATTTGAGGGAGGCAAAGAAGGGCTACAGTTTTATTTGGTACCTAGTTTAGAAAAATTGACAAATGCAGGTGTTTTCAATGTGCTAGTTGCTGCAATGGGGCAGGCTTTCTTCTCTTTGAGTGTTGGTATTGGTTCTATGGCAATTTTTGGTAGCTACTTGTCTAAAGATAATTCACTTACAGGCGAATCTATTTATGTTGTTTCTTTAGATACAATTGTGGCAATTATAAGTGGTTTAATTATCTTCCCAGCATGCTTTGCATACGGAGTTAGCCCAGAGGAAGGTCCTTCGCTACTATTTATCACATTACCTTCAATCTTTGCAAAAATGCAATTTGGAAGATTTTGGTGTAGCTTGTTCTTTATCTTTATGTCATTTGCAGCACTTTCCACATTGATTGCTGTTTTTGAGAACATCATTAGCATGAGTATGGATGTATTCAAGCAAAAGAGATGGAAGATAATTTTAATTAACATTCCATTGATGATTCTTCTTTCCGTCCCATGTGTTTTAGGCTTTAACGTGTGGTCAGGCTTTATGCCATTTGGAGAGGATAGCAGTGTTCTTGATTTTGAGGATTTCTTTGTAAGTAATATTCTATTACCATTAGGAGCATTACTAATTATTTGCTTCTGCACAATGCGAATGGGCTGGGGCTGGAGCAAATTTATTGAAGAAGCTGATCAAGGTGATGGCGTTCGCTTCCCTAAATGGCTTCGTTGGTACTGCACAATTTTTCCACCAATAATTATTCTTATCGTTTTCCTCACAGGAATTATTGATAAGATTAAGAAGATTCCATTTTAATGTTTATCAAATTATTAGCCGTTATAAATACACTTTGCCCAATAATAATACTTGTTGGGCTTGGTGCTTTTTTGCGCCATAGAAAATTTGTTACAGAGAGTTTTTTTAAGGAATTAAACCGCTTAATATTTTGGGTCGCTTTGCCATGCTTGCTTGTTTCTAAAATAATGTATTGCAAGTTTGATGGTGGCTGGGGCAAAATGATTTTAGTTTTGGTATTGTCAACTTTGTTAATAGCATTTGTTGCATGGTTTGGTTCTCCTTTGTTGGGAATCGGGAAGCGCTCTCGTGGTGCATTTACACAGTCCGTTTTTCGTAGCAATAATGCATATGTAGGTATTCCTGTAATACAGCTAGCTGTAATGCACTTGCCAAATGCTTCAGAGCTTTCTAGCTTGGCTATGCTAACTCTTGCACCATGCTTGATCCTCTATAATACTTTAGCTGTTATTGTGCTTATGCCAGATAGTATTGCTGCGACAGCAAGCGGAGATACCCAGCAGCTTTCGCTTGGTGCACAATTGAAGCGCGTGCTTCTTGGAATTGCAAAAAACCCATTGATTATTGGTTGTGTTACAGGTGTTATACTTATGTTGCTTAACATTAAGTTTCCTGTGTCTATTGATAAAACTTTAGAGCATATTGGTAATTTATCTACACCAGGCGCCTTGCTAGCTTTGGGTGGCTCATTAACCTTAGAGAGATTACGGAGCTCAATAAAGCAGTCACATATAGCTGCGTGCTTGAAGCTAGTTGTGTGCCCATTAATTGGGTTGGCCTTAAGCTATGTTTTTGGAATATCTCCAGAGGCTCGCTTTATTGCCTTGATATTCTTGGCTTGCCCAAGTGCTGTTGCCTCATACATTATGGCTGCAGAGATGAAGGGCGATGCTACACTTGCGGGTAGTACTGTTGCTCTTACAACATTGTACTCATTAATAGCAATTGGTGTAGTTATATTCTTTGCCGGTATATAAAAAAATAACCTAATGACCAAAAGATAAAGTCATCAGGGCAAAAAATGGAGGCGTGAATCGGAGTCGAACCGATCTAGAAGGATTTGCAGTCCTCTGCCTAGCCGCTTGGCTATCACGCCTCAAAAACGAGCCATAATTTATCATAATCGTGGGTTGCGTGTCAATAGGATAATTTAAAAATAAAAAAAATAAAAAATGTCTTGATTTTACGTGTCAGTTTATTGTATTATAGCGAAGTTTTCTTTAAAGGAAGACTATTTTCGTAAAATTATTATTTTGCGGAGGGGTGTCTGAGTGGTTGAAAGAGGCGGTCTTGAAAACCGTTGAGGTGCAAGCTTCCGGGGGTTCGAATCCCTCCCCCTCCGCCATTAATTTTTCACGGGCCTCTAGCTCAGTGGTCAGAGCAGGGGACTCATAATCCCTTGGTCCGGGGTTCAAATCCCTGGAGGCCCACCATTTTAAGGATAGCAAGCTGTTCAAGGCTTGCTTTTTTTATTACTTGGCATTTATTGCTCAGAAAACGTGTAAAAAATCCCTTTACTATTTAATTGTATATTGAAAGAGTAATAATTTTTTGATAAAATCCTTCATTATGAATTTAAAACACACACCATTTTCAATAGAAACAATTTCAAGTATGGAAAAGGTTACACCAACTCCTTTCCATATTTACGATGAGGCAGGGATTGTTGATAATGCTGTTTCCTTTAAAAAGGCATTTCAATGGAATCCCGGCTTTCGTAATTATTTTGCAGTAAAAGCAGCACCAAATCCTTCTCTACTTAAGCTTCTTGCTTCGCAAGGTTTTGGCGCTGATTGTAGTTCAATGGCAGAGCTCATTTTGGCAGAGAAGATTGGTCTTAAAGGTGAACAAATAATGTTTACCTCCAATGATACCCCGGCAGAGGAATTTAAAAAGGCATTTGAACTAGGCGCAATAATCAATTTAGACGATATTTCACACATTGATTTTGTAGAGCAAGTATGTGGAGCACTGCCAGAGTTAGTTTGTTGCCGTTTTAATCCAGGAGAGGCGAAGAGCGGTAATACAATTATTGGTAATCCACTTGAGGCAAAATATGGATTTACTCGTGATCAAATGTTTGAAGGGTACAAGCGCCTAAAAGAAAAAGGTGTGAAGCGCTTTGGTATCCATACTATGGTTGCTTCTAATGAGCTAAATCCTGAGTATTTTGTAGAAACCTCACGTATAATGTTCCGCCTAACAGCGGAGTTGTCAAAAGCTTTAGATATTAAGTTTGATTTTGTAAACCTAGGCGGTGGCATTGGTATTCCTTATCGTCCAGAGCAGACAAAGGTTGATTTGGCTATAGTTGGTGAGGGTATCCGTAAAGCATGTGAGGATATATTTACTACCGCTGGTCTTGAGGTGCCAAGAGTGGTTATGGAATGTGGTCGTATGATTACAGGTCCATATGGGTATTTGGTTTCTCGTGTTTTACATATCAAAAAGACTTATAAAACTTATGCAGGCTTGGATGCTTGTATGGCAAATTTGATGCGTCCTGCATTGTATGGAGCTTATCATCATATATCAGTTATGGGGAAGGAAAATGCACCTTGTGATGTAATGTATGATGTAACAGGTTCTCTATGTGAGAATAATGATAAATTTGCAGTAGATCGTATGCTCCCAGAGCTTACTCCTGGAGATTTAGTCGTTATTCATGATGCCGGTGCACATGGTCATGCTATGGGCTTTAATTATAATGGAAAACTCCGTTCTGCAGAGTGGTTGCTTCGTAGAGATGGTTCAGCTGTTTTAATTAGACGTGCGGAAACAATTGATGACTTATTCGCGACAATCAATTGGGATGCATGTGATAGTCTATAGGTGTGTACTTATCTGTAATGAATATAGAAATATAAATTTTTGGGGGTTAATATATGAAGTGCCCATATTGTGGAAGTAAAGAAAAGTGGAGAATGCATAAGCCATTGTGGATGAAATTTGCACCTGGCAAGATGGATAATATGCGTTGCTCCGATTGTGGTCATGAATATACTAGATGGCTACATATTATTTCTATGAAAAACAACAAAGCAAAAGCCATAATTGGTTTTTGGCATTTTATTGCATTTTTTATCTTAATGACTATTATCGCTTTTGTCATAACCATTTTTATGAACTAACTCTTGCTAGGGTAGAGGCTCTGATGTCAAAGGAAGAAAGTAAAAAATTAGATTTAGATTTTACAAAGCTATCATCAATAGCTTCCTCTGGGTGTATTCCTGTTGCTGTTCAGAATATTGATACAAAGGAGTTGATTCTTGTTGCGTATACTAATGAGTTTGCAATGAAACAGGCCTTTGAAAAACGTCGATTGATTTTGTGGAGTACCTCTCGTAAGCAACTTTGGGAAAAGGGTGTGACATCTGGTCATTATTTTGAGCTTGTAGAGGCCTACGTAAATTGCGAGCAAAACTCCTTACTATATTTGGTTCGTCCATTCCCCCAAGATAAATATTTTGGAATTTGTCATACATCAAATGTAGATGGGGATGCACGCAATTGTTTTTATCGTAAAATAGATTTTAACAATATGGATTTGACAAATGTCAACCCCTAAACAGACAAAGCAGTATTTTAATTATTTAGATGGGAAGGAATGTAGTTGCCCATATTGCCATGCTAAATTTATATGGCCACCAGAGAAACTATGTTGCCCCAAATGTAATAGCACAATTCGTCCTCCCGTTGGTTATTCATCAAATACTCCAAAAGATAAAGGGCTGATTTTAAAGAGAATAGAGCGGGAGTATGAAAAAGAATTGCGCAAGCTTGGCCCTCGTCGCAATGTCCGTATTAAAAATAATCCTAAAATTTTGTTTGCCATAGTTGTTGGCTTTTTGTGCTTGGGATTCTTAACTATATCGCAAGCACATCGTGCCCAACCAAAAAATATGCCAGGTAGAGAAGAAGTAACAATTAATGATTTAAATATTTTGGCTCAAGCATTGGTTCATTACAAAATTGATAATGGTAATTATCCTTTAGACAATTCTAATGACGGAGGCCTAACAGCACTAGTCACTGTGCCACCTGGAGCACAAAATTGGAATGGTCCATATGTTAATGCTTTGCATGTAGACGGATGGGGGCGACCTTACATTTATGAGTTGGTAGATGGAGAGCCTCGTATAGTTAGCATGGGACCAGACAGAACCTATAATACAGAGGATGATTTATTTATTGATGATTTTTCAAATATTCAACCACACCCAGACTTTGTTCCGTTTGATCCAGAAGCAAACGATCGTCCTATACCATCAAGCCGATTACGAGTTAAAATAGCAAACTAAGAGGTTTATACAATGGATGTAAGGTTGGAAAAGCTTTATGCGAAGCGTACCTTTGGAATTAAACCTGGTTTGACTGTTATTAGTAAACTGATGGATGAGCTTGGAAATCCACAAGCAAAGCTACGCACGATTCATGTTGCTGGTACAAATGGTAAGGGCTCTGTTACAGCAATGCTTATGAGCGCATTGCGTGAGGTAGGACTTCGTGTAGGAGTATATACTTCACCACATTTAGTGAAGGTTAATGAGCGTTTTTCTATCAATGGTGAAGAAATTTCTGATTTAGAGTTTTTTGCTTTACTAGAGCGTGTTGAAGCCGCTTCGGAAATTTTGAAGCAACGTGATGGACTTGATGTAACATTTTTTGAATACACAACGGCAGTTGCCTTTTTGTGGTTTGCTGAGAAAAATGTAGATTTAACTATAATAGAGGTTGGGATGGGAGGACGCTTAGATGCTACCAATGTACTCCCAGTTCCACTTGTTACTATAATGACACGCATTGGTCTTGACCATACGGCATATCTAGGTGATACTATAGAGCAAATTGCAGCAGAAAAAGCAGGAATCATTAAGACCGGAACTGCCTTAGTGGTTGGCCCAAACCCAGATGAAGCTTTAACTGTGTTTGCACAAACAGCACGTGAAAAGAATGTTCATATGCATTTGGCAACTGAAGAAATATCTGTTACTAGGCAAAAGAGCTCAGGCTTTATCGTACAAAAGCTTTCAGTTGAAAGTCAGAATTGCTCCTATGGGACCATAAAGCTAAAGCTCCCAGCAAGCTATCAATTAGAAAATTTATCAATAGTAATTTCTGCGCTTGAGGCATTTCAATCACAGCTAAATGTTGAGCTACCAGTTAATGTTTTAAAAGCTGGTTTGGAAAAGGCAGAGTGGCGTGGAAGATTTTGCATGCTCACGGATGATATACTTGTTGATGGTGCACATAATGAGGATGGTGCAAATGCACTTGTTGCTTCCCTGCAGTCTATCGCAGGCAAGAAGGCTCGTTTTGTTTTTGTGGCAGGTATGTGTGGCGACAAGGCAACGGATTGCTTTATGAAAGCAATCGCTCCAATTTGTCAAGCTCTTTACCTCACACCTATCAATAACCCTCGTAGCGCAACGACAGCTGTGCTTGCTCGCCAAGCCCACGCTTGCGGAATTCGCAATGTGGTAGAGTGTTATTCTATGCTTGAGGCAATTTCAGCTGCACGCCAAGAGGAAACAGCTCAACCAATCGTTTTATGTGGCTCGCTTTTCTTAGTAGGAGAGGCCTATGAGCAATTTAACTAATTATTACGCAAACAATATAATTTTATAGTCTGTCTTATGTCAAAAAAACGAAAAAAGAATATAAAGGTGTCTGAAGGGAAAAATCTTGGAGTCTTAGCTCTTTTACCATTTGTGGTTTTTCTTGTATTTTATCTAGGCCTTTCAATTTATAAGAATGACTTCTATTCAGTTCCGATGCCAATTGCATTTATAGTGGCATCCGCAACGGCTTTTATTATTAATTTCAAAGAAAAGCTTAATGATAAGGTCGAGATCTATGCGAAGGGAATGGGCGATAGCAATATCATGATTATGTGCATGGTGTTTATCCTAGCTGGTGCATTTGCAAGTGTTGCAAAGGGAATGGGATCTGTTGATGCTGCGGTGCGCATAGCTCAGCATATAATTCCTGCTAATATGATGCTATGTGGTGTATTTCTTGTGTCTTGCTTTATTTCATTAGCAGTCGGTACAAGCTGTGGTACAATTGGTGTGATAACACCTATAGCTATAGGCATTGCACAAAACATTGGTTTATCTGTTGAACTTATGATTGGTGCGGTTGTTGGCGGTGCAATGTTTGGTGACAATATGTCTATGATCTCTGATACCACAATCGCAGCCACTCGCACTCAAAGCGTGGCAATGCGTGATAAGTTTATCACAAATTTGCGTATTGCAGTTCCCGCTGCGATAGCAGCAATATTGCTGTATTTGTTCATAGGTAGCTCTAATGATGTAAAAATGGTAGAAATAGTTGATAAGTTAACAAGTAAAGATTATTTATTGGTTGCGCCTTATTTATTTGTGCTAATTTTTGCATTGGCAGGTGTTAATGTAATGTCTGTTTTGTTTTTGGGCATTGCTATGTCTGCTGCAATAGGATTGTTTTTTAAGGAGTTTGCATTTTTCGGTGCATTAAAACTAATGGGAGATGGCTCTCTGGGTATGTCAGAAACCCTGATTGTTGCATTGTTAGCAGGTGGTTTGCTTGGGCTAATTCGTTATTATGGAGGTATAAGCTATTTGCTTGCTATGGTCAATAAATTTATTAAAGGAACGCGTGGCTGTGAATTTGGTGTTTCTTTAATTGTTTCTGCAGTAAATCTTATTACAGCAAATAATACAGTTGCGATTGTTATTGCTGGCCCTGTGGCTCGAGAATTATCTGAAAAATATAAATGTAACTCAAAAAGAATTGCTGCAATTTTAGATGTTGCCAGCTGTATTATTCAGGGATTAATTCCTTATGGTGCACAAATTCTAATTGCTGTAGGTGTGGCAACAAATCCAGAAACCTTTGGTCTTAAAATTTCAGCTCTAGAATTGATTAAAACAATGTATTACCAGATGCTAATGTTTGTTGCTTTAATTATATTTATTGCAATTCCAAGTAAGAAAAGGAACCAATCGAGATAGATATAATAGTTAATTTTTCGAAAATTCTTTTGAAAACAAAAAAACGCTTGGTGTTTTTAAGGCTAAATGATATAATAAAATTGATTTTTATAAAAATTAGATAAGGAGCTATTAGTTTTTTATGGCAAAGGATGATTCAATTGAAGTCACAGGTACAGTTGTAAAGGTTCTTCCTGCAACTATGTATAGAGTGCGTCTAGATAATGGACATGAGGTTTTGGCTCATATTTCTGGTAAAATGCGTAAATTCTTTATTAAGATTACAACAGGTGATGTTGTAACCCTTGAGATGTCTCCATATGATTTGGAAAAGGGACGCATCATTTATCGTCACAAATCACCAACATCTCCAGCACAATAATTTGAATGAGCGTGCAAATTTGCACGCTCTTTTTGTATCAAATTATATAGCTGTGTGGGTTATTCAAAAAACAATATCAAGACAAAGGGCTTTACATGAAATCAGTTTTAATTACGGGAGCTTCAAGTGGTATAGGAGAAGCAGTTGCCTTAAAGCTTTCTTCAACGGGGGTTGAACAGCTATTTATTTGTGGAACAAATGTAGAGCGATTAGAGGCTGTAAAAGAAAAATGCCTATTACTTGGAGCTAAAGCTGTATCCATTAAACAATTAAATGTTACAGATCGAGTGGCTGTGGCAGAGTGGGTTGCCGCTTGTGATAAAGAAAAACCATTAGATTTAGTTTATGCTAATGCTGGAGTGGCCACAGGAGAAGAGTATGTTAGTGAAAATGTTTTTCGAACCTTTGATATAAATGTAGGTGGTGTGATAAATACAGTGCTTCCAGCAATTGAGTGTTTTCTTGCTCGTGCAGAGCGTAATCCGATTACGGGATTCAAGGGGCAGATAGCAATAACAGCATCAATGGCTGGTTATCATGGACTTCCACAATGTCCTTCCTATAGTGCTTCAAAATCTTGTGTAAAAGCGTGGGGTGCTGGTTTGCGCGGTATGCTTGCAAATGATGGTATTGGTGTAAGTGTAATCTGCCCAGGCTTTGTCCGCTCACGTATAACAGATGTCAACACTTGTCCAATGCCATTTTTCATGGAGGCAGATAAGGCTGCAGAAAAGATTTATCGTGGAATAATACGTAATAAAGGAATTATTGCCTTCCCTTGGCAGATGCGCTTTGTGTCATGGTTTATGGGAACACTGCCTGAGTGTGTTAGTGGTTGGATATATGGTAAATTGCCTGAGAAAAACGATACAACAAAGGCCTTGAAAAATTTATAAATTCATGGTAACTCATATATCGTATTTATATGAGTAATGTTTTTATATGTTTTTTATTGAAGTATTAGGCGTAATGAGTTTATTTTAAAGATAAAACTATGGTTGATAAAATTTCTTAATTTTATTACAATCTTGCGCCTATGAAAAAGATTTATTGGTATATTATTTGTGATGGCAAATTATATTTGCCAAATGGTGAGCTCCCTTGTGAGGAGTATTGTCCTGTTGCACCAGCTCCAGGCAAAATAGTTTTTGGATTAGGTTTAATTAATGGAATCCCAGCACGTGCAGTTTGCTGTGAAGAAAAGCTTGATTCTTTGGTTGGTGTTCGTGATGCCTTTGAGCTTCTTCCTGAGCAGCTTTATAAGCCAGCACTTGCTGCAGCTGAAAAGGTCGCATGGGATCTCAATTCCCAGCATTGCCCAGTCTGCGGGGGACGTATGGATCCAGCTGGCTTCTCAGGAAAGCGCTGCTGCTCATGCGGTAAGCCTCAATACACAATCATTGCACCAGCAGCAATAATTTTGATTAAGCGCAAGAAGAGCGCACTGCTTGTTCGTGCAAAGAATTTTAGAGGAACATTTTATGGGCTTGTCGCTGGCTTTGTTGAGCTAGGTGAGAGCCTTGAGGAGTGCGCAATTCGTGAGGCTTATGAAGAGACCGGTCTTAAGCTCAAGAGTCTTAAATATTTTGGGAGCCAAATTTGGCCATATCCAAATAGCTTAATGCTTGGCTTCACAGCAGAGGCTGCTAATGGTGAAATTTCTCTTCTTGATTCTGAGCTTACAGACGCACAATTTTTCTCAATAGATAATTTGCCGGAGCTTCCTCGCAAGGATTCCCTTGCTCGTAAGCTAATAGATAGCTGGATTGCCGAAGAAACCTTAGCTCGTGAGCAACAAGCCGCTGCTCGTGCAGCTACCAAGCTTGCAGCACAGCAAGCAGCTCAAGGCCCATCCTTCTCAGACCTTGAAGCCTTCAAAGCTGCAGCTATCTACAACAAGTAAACCAACAAATTGTTTCGTGCTGCGGCATTATTGCTGCAGTACCTTGCGCCCTAGGCGCAAGCCTCATCACCATGACACTATTATTCATCTACATCGCCATTCTTGGATTCATTTGTATCCGTGATCTAATGCGTAAACCAACCACACTTGATTTTGTGGTTGCTGGACGCAACCAAGGCGTCTGGGGTGTCTATGCGTCATTGTTGGCTACGATGCTTGGTGCATCGGCAACCCTTGGCGTGGCAGAGTCTGCCACAAAAATTGGTTGGCCAGCAATGTGGTGGCTTATTTGTGGGGCAATAGGCTTAGTGCTTCAAGCCGCATTTCTTACCTCACGCATTGCGGTTTTCAAGCCTTGCTCTCTCCCAGAGCTTGCGGAAAAATTAGTTTCTCCCAAAGCAAAGAGAGTAGTGGCAACAATAATAGGGATTGCTTGGATAGGAATTGTCGTGGCACAATTTTACATTGGATATGAATTTATAAAATTGTTTTCTCTTTCATCGCTTTCACGTGAGTGGGGTGTTGTTATTGCCGGTGCAATAACAGTGTGTTATACCATGTGTGGTGGACAGCTCTCCGTGGTTCGCACAGATAAGCTGCAAACCCTTATAATTGCTGCCGCATTTTCTGCAGCAGCATTTGCTTTAGTTTGTGGCAGTGTCCCAGTGCCTTCACAAGCACCAACCACGCTGCCACAAGTCGAATTGTTAAATGCAAAATTTGGCTGGCAAGAGCTCGCACTAATGCTGTTTGCAGCGGGTGGTGCATTCTTTTTGGGCCCCGATATAGTCTCGCGTAGCTTCATTGCACGTTCATCTAAAGTGGCAAAGCTTGCCACTGTGCTTGCTGCAATTTCGCTTTTGGTGTTTGGAGTTGTAATTACATATATGGGATTATGGGATGCTGCAAATTATCCAAAGTCAGTGGATAACCCAATAATTCACATTAGTACATTGCTTCCTTTACCAATAAAGCTTCTTTTCTCGCTTGGATTAATTTCAGTTTTGCTTTCATCTGCTAATACATGCCTAATCAATTGTGCTGTAATTGTAGATCGCGATATTCTTGGTTGTGGCAGTGTCCGCTCTATCCGTACTTCTGTATTTGTAATAGGTATAGTAGCGATGCTCCTTGCATTTTTAGATTATGGAATAATTGAGCTATTGCTTTTATCATATAGCATCTATACGCCTGGCATAGCAATCCCATTAGCGGTTGCATTATTTGCCTACAATAAAGGTAAAATAAACCAGAAGCTTTGGCTTTCTGCCGTAGTTCTTGGTGGCGCATGTGGTCTTGCTTCAGCGCTTTTCCCAGTATTGCCAAAGCTTTTACCAATCATGGGTGGCGTTATCGCCCTAATCCTATCCCTAGCATCAATAAAGCAATTCCACAAGTAAATCTTGTGTGATATGAAAGCGCGAAAAGGGCCACAATCTCCTACGTTTTTAAAAAAAACTACGGAGGTCAGGGAGATGCTGGGGTTGCAGGGGCGCAGGGCTCTTGTGATGGCTTGTTTGGTGGTTGCGACGGCAAAAACACTATCGCTTGTCGTTACATTCTTATGCTCTCGTTGTCGCAAAGGCAACTTCCAAGCGCAAGTGTGTATGCTTGCAAAGTAATTAGAGCATGGAGAGTAATGGGAACAATACAATAATTAGCAATCAACATTTAGAACTCTAGTTGTGTAGATAACTTAGATGCGTCTAGAATAAATTATTATTTAATTTATTTGTTTGATTATTATTTAATAAATGATATAATATGAGGTAGATTACTTAAAATGGTAAGTTAGTTTTGCTTATAGAGGATGAATAAATGTGTGAGAGTTGCATGAAAAAAACTAATAAAAATTCTGTTCAAGAAATTTTAAAAACTGATGAGTACGATATTTGGATTTGTTCAATCAAAAAACGAATACAATCTGCTCGTATAAAAGCGTGCATGTTAGTTAATTCTGAATTAACATTGCTGTATTGGGATATCGGTAATGATATCATTGAGAAACAGAATTTAGAAGGGTGGGGTACAAAGGTTGTAGAGCGAATGTCATTCGATTTGAAAAAAGTGTTCCCTGATATGAGTGGCTGGTCGACACGCAATTTAAAATATATGCGTAGCTTTGCTGAGACTTGGACTCGGAATGAAATTGTGCAAGCACCACTTGCACAATTACCTTGGTATCATCACATAGCCTTATTAGAGAATTTAAAATCGCGAGGAGATCGACTAGCTTACGCGGCATTATCCATAGAGAATGGGTGGTCTCGAAATGTCTTGGTGCATCAAATAGGACTTTGTGCAGCAAAACAGCAAGGTAAAGCAATAAATAATTTTAAAAATGTTATGCCTCCTATGGATTTAGATATGGCGAATCAAGCATTAAGGGGAGAATATGATTTAGGTTTTCTTCCTACAAGCGGAAACATAACAGAAAATAGACTAAGAACATTGCTTGTAGATAGAGTTGCTCAGTTTATGGTAGAGCTTGGTGCTGGGTTTTCGTATGTGGGCAAGGGGTGGCGACTCAAGGTTGGTGGAGATGAGTTTGAAATAGATCTTCTTTTTTACCATGTGGTATTACATCGTTATATTGTTATAGAATTAAAAACAGGGAAATTTCACCCAAAAGATTTAGGACAATTAAGTTTTTATATGACAGCCATTGATAGGCAAGTAAAAACAGAGATAGATAGCAAAACAATAGGAATACTTTTGTGTAAATCCCGAAATGATATAGTTGCAGAATATTCTTTATCAGATTTTGATAAGCCGTTAGGAATATCAACTTATAGATTAGGATTGCCATCTTTAGAGGAACTTCAAACACAATTAAGGGATATTTTGCTATAAAACATTGCATTTGTCGAAATCCATATATAATACAACAACCAATATCTAGAGTGGATTTTATCGCATTTAAGTTAAAAAAATAAAAATTTTAAATTTTGTGCTTGATTTTGGTTTCAAAATGCGATATCATTATGCACATATTTTTAAACAACAAGTTTAGAAAGTACGTCGGAGAGTAGCGCAGTCTGGTAGCGCACCAGTTTTGGGAACTGGCTGTCGTGGGTTCGAATCCCGCCTCTCCGACCATTTTTTTGCCCGCATACTTAATTTGCGGGCAAAATAGTTTTACGATTGTTGTTTTTGTGAGCTCTTACACAATAGTAATAGACCATGTAAGAGCGAGAATGGACCAGCGTGTGTACATTTTGAAAAATCTATTCTTGAGAACAGGCTTATGAAGCGACCGGTGTCGGCTTGGGATGCGGATTGCCATTGAGGTCTTCACCGAACTGGAACGGCAATAAACAACCTTATACCACAGACGGCAGGGGCAGCCTTGCCGTTTGTCTGTTCTGTCCCCATTGTCCTTTGTAGAGAATTCCCCTTAACGCTAAAATATGATACTATCGTATTATTCCCTCAATAATGAATAAATTCCCTTAATTTGAGTAAAATAATAAGGGAATGTTCCCTTGAGATGTTGACGATCCCCTTGATTTGTGCTATAATTTAAGGGAATTGTTTGGAGGTGATAAAATGAGAACCTTTAATTACACGAAAATCAGTGAAAACAAATGGGATTCCGAGTTGCTCGGCTTGATTGCCGCAATTTACAAGGAAGCCGGAAAACAAGAATTATATTTGAAGCAACGCCCTGATGAGCTTGAAAAGCTTGTTGAGATTGCAAAGGTACAAAGCACCGAAGCGTCCAACGCCATTGAGGGCATCGTGACCACGAGCACCCGTATTCGTCAGCTGATGGGTGAGAAGACCACACCGAGAAACCGCGATGAGCAGGAGATTGCCGGGTACCGAGACGTTTTGAATATCATTCACGAAAGCTTTGATGCCATCCCATTGACACCGAACTATATCCTTCATCTTCACAAGATCCTCTACAGCCATATGAACAATCCCGTGGCGGGCAGAACCAAGAGCGTACAGAATTATATCAGCGCAACCTATCCCGACGGACATACTGAAACGCTGTTTACACCTCTCGACCCCTTTGAGACACCAGAGGCACTTGAAGCCATTTGTAACGAATATAACCGTGTGATCGGCAATATGGAGCTTGAGCCTCTCATTGCCATTCCTACCTTTATACACGATTTTCTTTGCATCCATCCGTTCAATGATGGCAACGGCAGAATGAGCCGTCTGCTCACCATGCTCCTCCTTTACCGAAACGGATTCTACGTTGGGAAGTATATCTCCTTGGAAGCCAAGATTGCAAAGAACAAAGATCTGTATTACGATGCCCTGGGGCAGTCGCAGCAACGCTGGCACGAGGGAGAAGCGGATACCGTACCATTCATCAAATATCTGCTTGGTACAATCCTTTCCGCGTACCGTGATTTTGAAGACCGCTTTGCACTTGTGGAAACCAAGCTTTCCTCTCTTGAAATGGTGAGACGCGCCACGATGAATAAGGTCGGTCGCTTCAAGAAGCAGGACGTCATGGAGCTTTGTCCGTCCCTCAGTATCAGCTCGGTAGAAGGCGCACTTCGGAAGCTCGTTGCCGAGGGGGAGCTTGTGCGTGAGGGCAACGGCAAAAATACCACCTATTTCAGGCTCAAGTGATAAATCCCCTTAAAATTGCACTATTCCCTTAAAAGCACAGGGCTATTAAGGGAATGGATGCGCCATGCCCCTCAAAAGTGGTGCATTGTATAGGAACAGGGGTTATCTGCCATCTTTTTGCCCGCATGCTTAAGCTGCGGGCAAAATAGTTTTACGATTGTTGTTTTTGTGTGCTCTTACACAATAGTAATAGACCATGTAAGAGCGAGAATGGACCAGCGTGTGTACATTTTGAAAAATTAAGCTTAGAGAGAAAGCCTGTAAGGCGATTTATGTTTGCTTGGTCAAGGCTTGTTTCTGGTGCAAGCATCGTAGCTACCAAATAATTACCGATAGAACGCAAATACTCAACAATAATTGCAAAATCCTTATTGTAGGCAGGATTTAGATAGGTATAGCCATCAAAGACAGTGTTATACGGATTCTCGGCAATCGTTGCTGGAGTGACATACATAGGTAAAGTTCTCCAATTGTTGCAATACGCATTCCAATCGCCAGTATAGGCTTCGCAGCGTTCTAATACATTTAAAAATTCTCTCTTCGCTGTAAATGCTACATTCGTCATAAGCTTTTCTATGCGCTTATGGTATGCTTTGAGAGTAGGGCAATGCAAAAGGATATGAAGAGAAAGCTGCATTTGCACAAGAGGAAAATCCCAAAAGTATTTTTCTTTATCGAATGCTTCAGATGCCTTTAATCCTTCTTCCATATAGCTCAAAGCAAGGAGAGAAAACTCTTCGCATTTGCAGATTTCTCCTGCTACTGCATAAATCATCGGGAGGCGTAGCATTTCGTGTACATCGCAATTCCATAAATCAGAAACAACTGCTTTGCCTCCATCAAGTCTTAGATAGCTATAATTGTTTTCTTTTGTTACAGTGTGCTTTGTATATGTGGCAATGTTGAATAGAATTTCCTTAATTTGCTCTTGTTGATTGGCTGGTAGGGTTGGTACTCCATTGTAGATGTCAAATAAGCCTCCGACAACCATTGTTATTTGATCGCGTGAGCTATTGAAATAGCAGCTCTTTTTGTCAAATGGGGAAACACCACGAACAAGGAATCCTAGCTTGCCATGCACGGATTGGCATAAATGTATCCCCTTGATTACGCATTCGGCTTTTGTGGAAATATTTTCGTAAGAAACAGTATGTTGGAGGGAGAGAATTTCTAGTATGTGACCAGCATTTATTGAGCAGTCCTCCATGCCAGTGCTCCACCCGCAAGGATTGGGGAATTGCTTTGAAATTTCTTCTGGTGTGGGAAGCTCAGCAAAGCGGTCGTCTCCTTTACAAATTCTATCGTAAAAGAGACTGGTTTTCTCGCAATAAAGCTTTCCCCAAAGATATTTTTCAATGCTTGAAATTATCTGGTCAAAATTATTCATAAAATCCCAATCAAAGTTGTGTTTTCTCAATAGTGGATAATATGTCATAAATCTAACGTAAAAACAAGATAGAAGTGCAAAATTTATGGGAAAACTTAGCCTCGTAGTTCTCTCAAGGTGATTGTTTGCATAATTCTCCCTTGTCCTCCGTAAAAATCACACTATGTGTGTCCGTGTTAGGCGTAAGCAACGAGTGAAACGATTTAATCGCTCTCGCTTGAGCCTTCGGCGAAACACGGAGGAAAAAGAGGCTCGGAGACACGGAGAGTATTCTGGGGAGTTGTAATGGTTGTTGGCACAATTCTCCCTTGTCCTCCGTACTCCGTGTTAGGCGAAAGCAATAAGTGCGAAATAAGGGACACAAGGGACGCAAATGACGCGGAGGACGCAGAGACATGACGCAGAAAAAATACTAGTGGAATGAGCTTTGTCTTGTCTATTGCAAGCAAGAGCTATAGCACATCCAAAGACTTTGTGTTTAAAAGAAATGCCTTTATACCCATAAAGATAATGCCATTCTCATCACGCCATGTTTTTTCATAAGCATCACCTGTAATTACTATTTTACGAAATCCATCATTTATTTGACGCAAAGAATTAGTCTCCTGCTCTCTCTTTTCATTATCAGGGATGTTAAATGCAGATTGTATATAAATTTTTTCGTTTGCTCGAGTAGCTATAAAATCTATTTCGTAGTACGTGCGAGCCTTTTTGTTATTTATTGTGCTTACCTTTTCTACAATACCTACATCAACAGAATAACCACGACGCCGTAGCTCATTATATATTACATTTTCCATCAAATGGGATAATTCATTTTGTCGGAAATTAAGCCTTGCATTTCTAATGCCTGTATCAGACGCATAGTATTTGCAGGTATTGCTTAAATATTTCTTTCCTTTAACATCATACCGCTTTGCATGTAATAATAAAAAAGAATCCTCTAGGTAGCTTAAATATTTTGAAACAGTAGTTGAGTTTGCCTTATATACACCAGAGGATATAATTGCATTAGCAAGTTTATTGGGGTTGGTTAAGCTTCCAATCATGCTCATTGCTGTATTTGTTAGAGCATCCAATAAACCATCATTATGCAAATGATGCCTGTCTAAAATATCCTTTAAGTAAATTGTTTGAACAAGATTTAATAAATACTTTTCTTTTTCGTCTATGGTTTTAAGATTTGCACATTCGGGTAATCCTCCATAGATAAAATAATTACGGATTATTTCAGGAAATTCATATTGATTTTCTATTGTTGGATAAAATTCTGAAAAGGATAGAGGTGTTACCTCTATATTTTCACTTCTTCCTCGAAAACCGGTAGCAATATCAGATGATAGCATTTTTGCATTTGAACCAGTAATATATATGTTTACGTTGTCCTCATTCAAAAGTCCGTTTAATACATCATGAAATGTTACATACATATTTTCTTTATCTTCAGGGTGAACTCTAGAAATATCAATATCAGGTGGCAATACTTTCCCTACTAATTGTATTTCATCAATCAAAATGAATGTTTGTGTATTGTCCTTAATTATGCGTTCTCTAATATATTTATCGAGCAAAATGGCATTACGCAAATTCTTGAAAATAGGATTTTCTAAATTTATTTCAATAATGTGATCCTGAGGAATGCCTGAATCTATGAGATGCTTTTTAAATAGCTTAAATAGTAGAAAACTTTTGCCGCAGCGCCTTATTCCTGTGATGATTTTGACAAGATGGTGAGCCTTAGCATTTATTAGTTGCTCAAGAAATTCTTTTCTTTCAATTATCATAAATAAATTCCTATATTTGAAAAAAGTGTAACTTGCTACGTTTTTTTTAAGTTAACATCAATAATTTATCAGAAAATACGGGTGTTTATCAAGCATATATTTGAAAAAAGTGTAACTTGCTACACTTTTTTCAAGCACCAGCTATGAGGTTACAAAACCACATACATGGATTGGGGATGGTCGCTGACGCTCAAGCCATCGGCGAAACACGGAGCACACGTAGTGTGGTTTTCAGGAGGAACGGAGACACGGAGGGTATTCTGGGGTTTTTGTTGCTTGCACTTTTTCTTCTTGCCTTCGTACTCCGTGTTAGGCGTAAGCAATAAGTGCAACGATTTAAACGCTCTCGCTTGGGCCTTCGGCGAAACACGAATTTGCTCAAATATGCACGAATGGGTAAAACACAAATATAGATTACATTATAGAATGCAAAAATATCCGTGTTACCATTGCATCCACATTAGAACACCATCCGTGTACACGTAAGGTTTTTTCATTCATGAGCATGGAGTAATTTTAAAAAGGCTCATGCTAGCATCAAAACATTTTCCGGAGGCTTGCTTGCGGTGCATTTTATTTGCAACGCTTGCTGCGCCTCCTCTTTTAATTTAGCACAGATTATTTTCCTGTCCTAGAGGCAGCGAGGCGGAAGCCGAAAGCGTAGTCCCTGTCGCCAGGGTAGCCGCTAATCCAGCTGTCAGCCTTACAAACCTCAGCGCTATTGAACCAGCCACCACCACGGCAGATGCGGCCGTTGATGTAGTCCTCCGAGACTGTCCACTCCCACACATTGCCATGCATATCGTATAAACCCCATGCATTTGGTCTCTTCTGACCTACTGGATGCGTTTCGTCTCCTGAATTATATTTATACCAGCCCATCTCATCAAGGGAGCCATCTCGCCCATCTGCAAGTAAGCCATACTTACCTGTGCCTCCTGCACGGCAAGCATACTCCCATTGCTCCTCTGTTGGTAGGAAGAAGGTTAAGCCTGCTTGCTTTACTTCAGCTCGAGCGTTAAGCTTCTCAATAAACTCTTGACAATCATACCATGAAACACACTCTACTGGACGAGATGAATTACCTATAAAATACGAAGGATTGTTACCCATTATTGATTGCCATTGTGCTTGAGTAACTTGATATTTACCAAAGTACAAGCCTTTGTGGGTTGTATTATCTGGTATGCGTACCATATTCCATTCTTCTAACACTTTCTGTACTTTCTCACGGGCTATGCGCTCTGCCTCGGCATTCTCTAATGCAATAAACTTAGGTGTTTTACTCCCGCACTCTTGGCAAAACTTCAGGCTTGGGTCTATTTTTGCTCCACAATTTTTACAGATAATCGTTTTTGTTTCATCATGCATTGTGCTCATATATAAAACTCCTTAGATTTTTTGTTAATTTTAGCATAACAAGATTTTTATTACAATAATTCCATGCAAAACCACCTTTTTTATACGCAAATAATTGCTTGAATTGAGTGTAACCACTGTTTTCTCCCGCCGTAGGAACACAGAGAGGATTGATGGTCGCTGACGCTATAGCCTTCGGCGAAACACGGAGAACAAAGAGAACGGAGACACGGAGGGATTGTTGGGGTTATTGAATGATTGTTGGCACAAAACTCCCTTGTCCTCCGTACTCCGTGTTAGGCGAAAGCAACGAGTGAAACGATTTAGACGCTGACGCTCAAGCCTTCGGCGAAACGCGGAGGAAAAGAGACACAGAGACACGGAGGGGTGCTGGGGAGTTGTAAAGATTGCTTGCACTTTTCTCCGCGTCTCCGTGTTAAGCGTAAGCAACGCGTGCGAAGAAGGGCCGCTGCGACGCGGAGGACGCAGCGGACGAGATTAGACGCGAGACAAGGACGTTAGACCAAAAGACGATTAGACGCGAGAATGGAGAAAAAACCACTCAACTCTACCTGAATTCTTCATTCTTCATTCTTCATTCTCCATTCTCCATTCTTCATTCTTCATTCTTCATTCTTTATTCTTCATTCTTCATTCTTCATTCTTCATTCTTTATTCTTCATTCTTTATTCTTCATTCTTTATTCTTCATTCTTCATTTTTAGATGTATCGTTGTGTGATTTCTATTGAAAAAAAATACGTCATTTTGTATAATTAAACATTTGATTTTTAGTGGCAAAATGTAAACTTTATAATAATAAGAGATTTTTTATGGAACAGGTACGCGTTCGTTTCGCACCATCCCCAACAGGTAAGGTGCATATTGGTAATATAAGAGCAGCAATTTTTAACTGGCTATATGCTCGCCATGTAGGCGGAAAATTCCTCCTGCGTGTTGAGGATACAGACCTTGAGCGTTCAACTCCAGAGGCTATTCAGACTCTTCTTGAGTGCATGGAGTGGCTCGGCCTCGATTATGATGAGCCTGTGGTTTATCAGACACACAATGTTCAAAAGCACCTAGAGGCAGCAGAAAAGCTCCTCGCTGAGGGCTATGCTTATAAAGAGACAGAGGGACCTAAGGCTGGATGTATTGTTTTTCGTATGCCAAAAGAGGGTCGCCTTGAGTTTGAGGACCTTGTTAAGGGTCGTATGAAGAAAAAGGCAGAGGATACTCAGGACTTTGTTATTGTTCGCTCAGATGGCTCCCCAGTATTCCACCTGGCAAATGTTGTTGATGATATGCTACAGAACATCACCCTTGTTATCCGCGGTGATGACCATGTGGAGAATACTTTTAAGCATATAGAGCTATTTAAGGCACTAGGCTATACACCACCTCAGTATGCACACCTACCTATGATTGTTAACAATATGGGTAAACCATATTCAAAACGCGATGGTGCCGCATTCGTTGGTGAATTTAGAGAGCAGGGTTATCTCCCAGAAACATTGTTCAATTTCTTGCTTCTACTCGGCTGGGCTCCTGGTGATGATCGTGAGGTAATGACTCGCGAGGAGATGATTGAAGCATTCTCTCTTGAACGCTGCAAGTCAAGTCCATCCCGCTTTGATATGAAAAAGCTTCGCTGGATGAATGGCGAGTATATTGCAAAGCAGCCTAAGGAGCAGTTTAAAGCAGAGCTAGTTGCGCGCCTAAAGGCAGCAGGTCTTCCAGAGCAGCCACTAAATGGCGATCTTGATGCAGTAATTACTCCTGTACAGCCACGTACAAAGGTTTACACAGAGATTCCTGCAAATTGCATCTATTTCTTCACAGAGGAATATCCATTTGATGAGGCAGCAGTTGCAAAGCGTCTAAAGCAGCCAGGTGTGCCAGAGCTTCTTGAGGAAATGGCAACACGCTTTGAAGCACTAGAAGATTTTTCAGAAGAGAGCACAGAGGCAATCGTACGCCAGAAGAGCGAGGAGCTTGGGGGAATGGGCCCAGTGGTTCATCCAATCCGCGTGGCAGTGTCTGGCATTACAGAGGGACCTGGCCTATTTGAAATGCTAGTTCTTGTTGGTAAAGAGCGCGTTGTTGCACGCCTCCGTAAAGCTATAGCCTTAATTTAATTGGCGATTGGCTTTGCCATCAATCCACACTAACCTAAATAACACCTCTCGCAAAAAAAATCATGAATGAAGAAAATCAACTGAAGGAGCTACCAGTAGTAGCAATCGTAGGTCGCCCTAATGTGGGTAAATCTGCTGTGTTTAATCGCATTGCAGGTAAACGCATTGCTATTGTGCATTGCGAGGCCGGTGTTACTCGCGATAGACTTATGCGCGAGGTGTCCTGGCAAAATAAACGCTTTACCCTCATCGATACTGGCGGTATCATGAATATCGATAACGAAACAATTCACGATAAAATTGATGCCGGTATTCGCGTGCAGGCTGAAGCTGCATTAAAGGATGCAAAGATTGCAATCTTTGTAGTAGATATTCAGCAGGGTATCACACCTATGGATAAAGAGGTTGCTGGAATTCTTTATCGTTCTGGTATTACAGTTTATGTTGCAGCAAACAAGGCAGACACAGAGGAGTTTGATGTTGGAGATGCAGATTTTGCTCAGCTTGGTTTCCCAGTTTATCCTATTTCTGCTCTTCATGGCCGTGGCTTTGCAAAGCTTATGGATAAGCTTACTAAGGATTTCCCAGTTGTCTCAGAGGAAGAAGCAAAAAAGGATAATGGCCTCTGCGTTGCAATTGTGGGCCGACCCAATGCTGGCAAATCCTCCTTCGTAAATAAATTGCTTCATGCGGAGCGCGTGCTTGTGTCTGATATACCAGGCACCACACGCGATAGCATTGATGTGCCTTTCTCTGTTGAGGGCAGACGCTATACCCTAATAGATACAGCTGGATCACGTCGCGAAGCACGCGTGGATACAGCTGTGGAGCGTTATAGCCGTTATCGTATGCAGGAGAGCATCGAGCGTGCCGATATTGTGGTGCTTATGATTGATGTTGAACGCGGCGTGGGTTTACTTGATAAACAGCTTGCAAGTGAAATTGTGGAGCAGGGTAAGGGCTGCGTAGTAGTTGTGAATAAATGGGACCTATCCACGGTTAAGGAGAAGGAATATTCTCAAACCTTGTGGCAGGGTCTGCCTTTTATGTCATACTGCCCAGTTGTGTTTATGTCAGCAAAATCAGGCTTTAATGTAAATAGCGTTATTGGTGCAATTGATTATGTCGCATCTCAAAGCTTGGCAACACTCCCAACCGGGCTTCTTAACCGAGTTATGGAGGAGGCATACAATCGCACACCTCCACCATCAAAGGATGGTAAGCGTATGCGTATGTATTACTGCGTTCAGGTTGGCAAAAACCCAATCGGTATCCGTGTTTTTGTGAATGACCCAAAACGCGTGCCAGCCAGCTATAAATCATATCTCGTAAATTGTGTTCGCGAGAAATTTGGTCTTGAGGGTGTTATTGTTTATATCCAATTTAGAGCTCGTAGTGGAGGAAAGACCGCAGATGAGGCTACTTCAAAGGCAAAGTCTGGTGCTGCAAAGAAGCCGGCAAGCCGTAAGCCAGTGCCAACAGGCGAGACCTCTATGTCCGCTATGAAGAAGCGTCGCCAGCGTCGTCAACAAGCTGGCTATAAAATTAAGTAATTTTTTGTTTCGCCAAAAAGTAGGAGAATATAAAATGGCAAAAGCAAGTATAGAAAATTTAACATTATTGTCTAATGTGATAAGAGGCTTATCCATAGATGCAATACAAAAGGCAAATTCTGGTCATCCAGGGTTACCTTTGGGCATGGCAGATGTCGCAGCAGTGTTGTGGCTAAAGCATCTTAATATTACACCAAAGGCATCAAAGTGGGTTAATCGTGACCGCTTTGTCCTTTCTGGAGGTCATGGCTCAGCAATGCTTTATAGCCTTCTACATTTGTTTGGGTACAAAGTAACACTTGATGATTTGAAGAGCTTTCGTCAATATGGTTCAGTTACTCCCGGTCACCCAGAGCGTGGCGAGACGGATGGGGTAGAGGTAACCACTGGTCCATTGGGGCAGGGCTTCGCAAATGCAGTAGGTATTGCAATTGCCGAGCGCATGGCTGCTGCTCGCTTGAATAGTGCAGAGCAGACTATTATTGATAGCTACACCTATGTATTTATGGGTGATGGCGATATGATGGAGGGCATAAGCCATGAGGCAGCCTCTATGGCTGGCAATCTAAAGCTTAATAAGCTTATTGCCTTCTATGATAGCAATAATATCTCAATTGAGGGCAATACAAGCTGCACCTTTACTGACGATACAGCAGCACGCTTTAAGGCTTATGGTTGGCGTACTCTTGAGGTGGATGGTCATGACCATGCAAAGATTGATGCAGCAATTAAGCGTGCAAAGAAGTCCACAGATAAGCCAGTATTGATTATTTGTAAGACAACAATAGGAAAGGGCAGCCCTAATAGAGCAGGCACAGCAAAGGTTCATGGAGAACCTCTCGGTGCAGAGGAGCTTGCTTTGACAAAGAAGTCGCTTGGTTTGCCAGAGCAGGATTTCTGGGTGCCAGAGGAGGTTTATGCACTTACCCGTAGCAAGAATCTGGCTTGCACACGTAAAGCAAAGGCGTGGGAGCGTACCGTTGCCTCATTATCATTTACTCCTGAGCAGCGTCAACTGATTGATGCTCTAAATGGCAACTATTCTATCCCAGAGCAGATTGCTCTACCGACCTACGATAAGGCAGTGGCAACCCGCGCAGCATCAGGCAAGTCAATTCAGGCTCTTGCTGCAGCAATTCCAAATCTTGTTGGTGGTTCAGCAGACCTTGCTCCAAGTAACAAGACATGGATTGATTCCTCCACTGCAATTTCAGCAAATGATTTTTCTGGTCGCAACATACACTTCGGTGTGCGCGAGCTAGCTATGGCAGCAATACAAAATGGTATGATTGCCTATGGTGGCTTTTATGTTTATAGCGCAACCTTCTTCGTATTCGCAGATTATGTTCGCCCAGCAATGCGCGTAGCAGCAATTTCAAAGCTACCAGCAATTTATCTATTTTCACACGACTCATTCTATGTAGGTGAGGATGGTGCGACCCACGAGCCAATTGAGCAGTTGTCTTCCCTCAGGGCAATGCCTAATACCGTGGTAATCCGCCCAGCTGATCCTACAGAGACAGCACAAGCATGGCTTGCTGCGCTTCGTAACACAACGGGGCCAACAGCAATCCTTGTTACTCGCCAAAACCTTGAGCCAATAGATCGCTCCATCTATCCAGCTCCAGAAATGCTCGAGAAGGGTGCTTACACACTCTGCCAAACAGAGGAAGGTAAGCAGCCTGATGCAATTATTATTGCAACTGGTTCCGAAGTCCAGTTAGCTGTCAAGGCAGCAGAGCAGCTCAAGGCACTAGGCAAGAATTTGCGTGTGGTCAACATGCCATCATGGGAATTGTTTGAAAAGCAAAGCAAGGAGTATCAAGATGCAGTACTACCAAAGGCTTGTACGAAGCGCATCGTAATTGAGGCAGCTTCATCCTTTGGATGGGAGCGCTACATTGGTGCCGATGGCTTAGCTATCACAATTGATCATTTTGGTGCTTCAGGACCTTACAAGGTACTAGAGCAAAAGTTTGGCTTCACACCAGAGGCTGTAGTCGAAAAAATTAAAAATTATCTATAGGAGTAGTAAATACTTGTAAAAACAAGCATTTACATTAAGTATAGAGCATAAAAATTTAATTTAATTAAATTAGGTGTTGACAATGCACCCTTAAATTTGTTAAATTGATTGCTCTTTAACCACTTGAAAAGTAGAGGAAGACCCTCATGGAAGCATATGCAGTAATAGAAACCGGCGGAAAGCAGTATCGCGTTGAAGTTGGTCAGACAATAGAAATTGAACGCCTCAAGGAAGAGGCTGGTAAGGACGTTGAAATCAAGGCAGTAATGGCTGTTTCTGATGGCGCCCAGTTGAAGGTAGGCACACCATTCGTTGATGGTGCTGTTGTAGTTCTTAACGTAGTCGAGCACTATCGTGGAAAGAAGGTTGTCAACTTTAAGAAGAAGCGCCGCAAGGGCTATCACCGCAAGGTTGGTCACCGTCAGGAAATGACACGTGCTACGGTTAAGTCAATTGCTTAATCATTTATAAAAGAAACGGAGTTTCAAAATGGCACGTAAAAAGACAGGTATTAATGGACGTAACAGCCCAGGCCAGAGACTTGGCGTAAAGCGTTATGGCGGTCAAGCAGTTAAGGCTGGTGAGGTTCTAGTTCGTCAGCGTGGTACAAAGTTCCACCCTGGTAAGAATGTAGAGCGTGGTCGTGACGACACACTATTCACAGTTGTAGCTGGTACAGTTAAGTTCGAGAAGGATGGCCGTGTAGTTAGCGTTATTGAAAACGCAGCTGAATAAGCACTAGTTGTTTATTTAAGTAATTTAAAATGCTCTGATTCGCATTGCGAAGCAGAGCATTTTTTTTGCTTTGTACAAAGGAAGTGGAATGTGGTTTTTGCTTGAGTGCATTGCAGCTCTCCATATCATTATCATCCCTTCTAGTGCGAGACAAAAACGCTTGACGTTTTTTGTGGCTTGCGGTGATTAGCGCCCTGTTTTGCGAATTTTGATTGCTCGCATTCCACTTTATATCCCACCAATTTGCTATAAATAATCTCGAAAAATGTGAAAATTATTAAAAAATCTATTGACGAAAATAAGTTTTTTTTTATATTATGATAGTACTGCAACGGTTGCAGTACAGTAAAATATGAGAGTTTTATGAATAATTTTAAAGAAAAAGTATTCGGAATGTGGCTCGGTAAAGCCATCGGTGGAACGCTAGGAATGCCTTGGGAAGGCTGCAGCAGTCCATTATCCCTTACATTTTATACTCCAGAACCAACAGAAATGATGCCTAATGATGATTTGGACCTTCAAATCCTTTGGGCTTGTAAATTAGCAACAGATTGGAATGGAAAAATTAATCGCCAGCGCTTTGCAGAAGCATGGCGCGATTGTGTGCGTTTCCCATTTGACGAGTATGGCGTTGCTCTACGCAATATTGCCATCGGACTAAAGCCTCCTTATACTGGCAGATATGACAATTGGTTTACAGATGGACTTGGTGCCGCAATTCGTAGCGAAATATGGGCTGCATTTGCTCCCGGTGATCCAGCAAAGGCTGTGGCTTATGCCTATGAAGATGCTTGCGTGGATCATGATGGCGATGGCCTATATGCTGAGCAATATCTTGTCGCCCTCGAATCTATGGCATTTCTCTCAAACAATATCCCTGAGCTAATCGGGAATGCACTTCAATACATCCCTTCAGATTGTCGCCTCTTTGAAGCTATTTGTGATACTATTGGTTGGTGCAGTGAAAGCTCTGATCCACTTGTAATTCGTGAGAAGATTATGGCTAAATATGGTGTCACAAACTTTACTGATGTGAAGATGAATGTCCCATTCATGGTTGCTGCTCTTATCCTATCAAATGGTGATTTTGAAAAAGCAATCTGCACAGCTGTAAACTTTGGTGAGGATGCTGACTGCACAGGCGCAACCGTTGGTGCCATTATGGGTATTGTCTGCTACGATAAAATCCCAGAACGCTGGAAAAAGCCAATCGGCGAAAGCATTGTTGTTAGCAAGGAAATTTCTGGTATAAATGCTCCAAAAACAATTTCAGAGTTTACAGACCTTATTCTTGAGCTAAAGGAAAAGGTCTCTCTTGAGATTGAAAAATCCCCAGAGCCTGATTTTTCAAAATATGAAATCGCTGCAGAGAAGCTCATCTTCCGCCCTTGGTTTGCAAAGGATTATCGCCGCTTCCCAATCCCTTCTGATGCTGCATCAACAGATTATATCAAGCTTCCAGGAAATTACTTTGTAGCAGATTTTACTGAAACTATGCCTGATGGGATTATGCTCCTAAATATCCCGTTTGTTATCGCAACGCCTGGTAAATATCGTGTAATGTGCTGTACTCCAGCAAATTCACGTGTCTATGTGGACAATAATTTTGAGTTTGGGCGCGAGTGTGGTGGAATGGTTCCTTCCTTCCATCGTGTGCCTCTAAATCAATCAAAGGATTTAGAGCTTGCTGCGGGAACACATAAACTAACAATTTGCCTTGCACCAAGCAATTCGTCACAAAAGAATGCAGAGGTTGTCTTTGGAATTGGAGATGAACACAATCTTTGGGTCTCAGAGGCATTTCTACGTGGTTAATTTATTAGGGAATATTTGGTTATGAGGAAATCATCTTTGAATAACGCAAAACAACTTGGTACAGCAATTCTATTGACATTTTGCACAATAGCTTCTGCTAATACTGCTCCAGCAGCACCATGGCTACCTGCACGACCTGCTCCACATACTCGCCTTAAATGTATCCCACAAGAGGATCTACTTAAAGCATATCCAGAGCACCAGCAGCTTCGTATTTCTCTAAATTCCGGATGGAAACAGCAAGCACCACGCTTCTCTGCTACTCCTTTTGATGTGGTCCCCGCAGAAGAACCAGAGTCCAAGCTTAACTGCTCAACAGAGGGCTGGAAAAGCGTCACACTTCCCAGCTCGACCTACAAAGAGTTTCCTGGCTCAAATCACAACAATGAAAAGCCTTATGTTCGCTCTTGGTATCGCAATGAATTTGAAATTTCCGCAGATGACTATGCCACAAAAACCTTTGAGTTGGAGTTTGCAGTTGCTTCATACCATGTAACTGTATTTCTAAATGGGAAGCTGATACGTGAGCATAAAAGTGAATTTAATCCTTGGTCAATTAAACTTCCTTCAAATGTGTTGAAGCCAGGCAAAAATGTCCTCGCAATTCATCATCAAGGAGATATTGGCAAATTTGCTGGAAAGCCTATTAAGCTTACACATGCCTATGGCACTCAATGGTGGCGTGGTGTGCTAAAGGCAGGTCTATGGGGTAATGTAACTCTTATTTCAGAGCCAAAATCTAGTGCAAAAATTGAGGTGCATTCTGCTCTAACAAGTAAGGACCTAAAGCATGTTACATTTATGCATACATTGAAGAGCTTTGCACCAAATGTAGAGAACCAAAAATATATCATTTCTTCATATGTGCTCCCTTCTGCTGTCAATGCTCCAAAGACAAAGCTTTGCATCAACGAAAAGAAAATTGCTTTTTCAAAGGCTCAATCAAAATTTAAGGCAACAATTGATGCATCGAAACTAAAACGCTGGGAAATTGGTGCACCTGAGCTTTATGACTATTATGTTGAGGTGTGGAATGAAGACAAAACGCAGTTACTTGATGTAACCACCTTCCGTTTTGGTGTTCGCCGCCTTGAGATAATAGATGGCGAATTTGTATTCAATGGACGCAAGGTTTATATGTTTGCTCAAAATACAGCTTCCAATAATTGGGATGGGATTGGGCGCGATCCAGCTGAGGTGGAGAAGGCTGCTGAAAAAGAAATTCTTCAATTTTTAGACGATGGACATATTATAATTCGTACAGCACATGAGCCAATCAAAGAGGTGTATTTGCGTGTTGCAGATGAATGTGGCTTAATGATTTTTCACGAATGGGCTTGGAGCTTTAGCTCAAATCTAGACTATGAGCAATTTAGCATAAACAGCCGGCACGAGCTTAAAGAATATATTGATTATAGTTTAAAGCATCCATCTGTTTGTGCATTGTCCTTAGGTAATGAGATTCATGTTCATAAGGATGAAAGAATCGCAAAGCTTGTAGATGAAAATTATGATCTCGTGAAAAAGCTACTTGGAGAAAATGATATGCCAGTAAGCTCATTTTCTGGTGCAGCAAGAGGTTTTTCAGGAGATTTTGCTTTAAAGACAGACCTTCTTGATTTTCATACTTATACATCATTATCAGTTCCTGTTGGACATTTATCTGCAGAGCTAGTCAACATAGTAGATGAAAATGAGAGAAAGTATGGCGATAATGTTGCTCAAGAAAAACCATTTGTTGCTTTCGAGCTTGTTGGTTTTTCATGGGGTATAGATGTAGATCCAGTTTATGCACCTGGTGAGCGTAGTGAGTATGAGCGCTACTTTGAGCGCGAATTCTCTTGGGGCTCTCCACAGATAGTTGGATTTATGGGTAGCTCACCTCTACACATCATTAATACTAAAGAATTTGCTCCTTGGGCAAGAAATTATTATGGTCGCCGCGTTTATGATGAATTTCGTTGGAATCCAGATATGCGTGGCTTTGCTCCATGGTACATAGATACAGTTAATGAGGTAGAGCTATGGACACAGCCTGTATACCCAATGCTTCGCACAAATTATGGTATTGTTCCTCGTAATCTATTTGCTGGAGACACAATTGAGCTTTATGCAGCAGTGCACAATACTTCTAATACAGCATATCCAGCATCAAAATTAAAGGTTTTTCTATATTCGGATAAGCAGCTTGTCGCAAATGTTCCATTATCTGTCGCAGCAATTGATGTGCCTGATTTTGGACATAGTCAAAGAGCTACAACAACAATGACAGTGCCAAAAGTTCAAACGGGTGAGTATAGACTTGTTATAGCAATAGAGGACACAAATGGTAATGAGCTTGGTAGAAACTATTACGATGTTTTTATACGTGGCATAGAAAAAGCTCAAATAGAACCAATTCGTTCTGTTTACATACTAAATGTTGTTTCTGCAAACACAGATATTGTTGCAGAAGCATTAGGGGCTCACGGAGTTAGCTTTAAAACGGTTACTAATGCTTCAGAGGTGCCTGTAGAAAATAGTGTATTGATTGTTCCTCCTGATTATGCTGCAGAACAGGTTTTCCGTGGACGTTCAAAGGATATAATTGATTATCTAAATGCTGGTGGAATTATGCTTGTTATGGAGCAGCATAATCCAATGACAGCACTTCCTGGTGGGCTATCTCTATTTAAGCATCACTCAAGCTTTGTTGATATGGCTTATAAGGCTCATCCTGTATTCGACGGACTTTCTTGGAAGCAGTTTGAAACCTGGAATAATGCAGATGGTGGTTTTGTGGCAGAGTCTTACATTTCTCCATTTGATTGGAAATCCTGCATCGGTTCAAAAGGGCCAATGCTAAGCTCACCTCATGCGTTTGGTTCAACTATTTTAGAGGCAACCCATGGTCGTGGCAGAGTCTTCATCAACACAATGCAAGTATTGCGTTGCTACGAGACAGATAGCGCAGCAGCAACATATTGGGAAAATATCCTACGCTACCTACTTGAGAGTGAAAGCTTTGTTGAGGATGTTGGTGTGCTTGCTGGAGGAGCCTCTTCTCAAAAGCTAAAGCCAGAACAAGCTATTAAAATTGATTTGCGTCCATATGCAAATGCATCATTCGACGATCAGGTTGATGGAGATAAAATCGGTGGTTGGACAGATCAAGGTCCAATGAACTTTAAGAATGTTGCCATAGGTGAACAAATTGCTAACGGTGTTCCTTTTGATATTATAGACCCTGCCACAAATAATGGTTTAGGTTGTATCCGCCTAAAGGGTTCAGCACGCAATTATTTCCCAGGTGAAGTTAATGGAATCAAGGTAAATCAAAAGCTTGGTAAACTCTATTTCCTACATACAGCAGCATGGTGCTTTAAGGGTTATGCCTGCCACTATCGTATCAATTATGAGGATGGAACCTTTGATGTGTTCTCGTGCTCCTCTGGTGTTCATATTGGAGATTGGATGGGCAAGCGAGACCTTCCTGAAGCAAAGCTGGGGCTCCTCACTCCTGTGGGTGAAGGGTTAAGTGGCTGTGCCTATGTGGCAGAGTGGGAAAATCCAAACCCAGAAAAGCTAATCAAATCTATCGATTTTATTTCAGCAGAAACATTCCGTGCTGGCAAGAACGAGTGGGAATCAGTTGAGGATGCAATTCCTTTATTGCTTGCTATTACAGGTGAGCGTCCAGGTGCTTCAGCTGGAGAGCAAACACAGGGTATTTATCCAATAGATAAGTTTAGCTTTAAGCGTTTTACATCAAAGCCACAAAAAGGTACTGGTGGTTCTGTGGAAATGATTTCTGGTTGTGTTGGGGCAAACATTACATATGCATCTCATCCTGAAAATGTTAGCCCATTTGTAATTATGTTCTATGATCCTCCAAATGGTAAGAAACTTAAAGAATTAGTTCTTAAGGTAAAATCTAAGAATGATGATTTTTTACGTATTGAACTACCTAATGTTGGTTGGTCAAGTACGACAATAAAGGAATTCGTAATTTCTGGTGGTGATGAGTGGCAAGAAATTCGTTTGGATCTCACAGGAACAAAAGCTGCAGAAGGAAATCTTCTTGGAGAAATGTATTTTTATCACAAATCGAGAACGATTAAAGCAGATACATATCCTGAGGCAGAAATTTCCGTTAAAGATATAATGTTTGTTCTTGAGGGAGAAGCCGCCTCACCAGTAGAGAATTATGTGATAAATAGCAAACGCTTCCAGCGTGTCTCCAGCAAGATAAATGAAGGTAATGGAGGTACTACTGGACGTATTCCTGAGTCAGATGGAGTTGGTGCATTTATGAACTTTAATGCTTATGAAGCAAAAGCAGGTGTAAAGGCACCATTCGGAATCATCTTCTATGCACCTCCTCCAAAGGGACGCAAAAACACAGCACTTGTCTTTTCTGCAAAGGCAGACAAGGATGCTGCTCTAGAGATAAATCTTCCAAATGTTGGATGGAATGGACAAACTATCAGAGAAGTTATCGTCTCAGGAGGAAATGAGTGGCAGGAAATAAGAATACCATTAAAGGGTAGTGCTGCAGAAAATAGCAATTTATTGGATCAAATTTATTTCTTCTACAAGAGCAATAAATATTCCAAATATCCAAGCTTGAATTTCACAATTAAAGATATCTATTTTGAATAAACACTAGATACAAAAATAGGATAAATTATGAAAAAAATACTAAATAAATATTCGTGTATAATAGCAGCACTGTTATTAACCACCGCTTTAGTTCAAGCAGACTATCTTGCACTAAAGAAATTTAATAATGCACCATACTTAGTGCAAACAACTGATAGCGGCACAGAGGTTTGGGGGTTCTATATTACAATAGATGAAGAGCAAGGTATTACACTTGGAGCAAACTATCAATATCCTGGCGGTGGCTGGCTCACCGAACAAGGGCTATCCTGCTATCCTCTGGATTTGACTCTTGACATGGTTGTTCGAGACTCAATGAAGGATTATACAGGCAGCAAAGATATTGTTGCGATCAACACAAATTTAGGTGTACTTGAGAACTGGAGAATTAACCGTCTTGGTGAAGTAACATTACCTGATACTGTTGTTGAAATTGGCGACGGTGCATTTAAAAATTGTCAGAACATGACTGCGATCAATGGACTTTCTGATAATCTAAAGTATATTGGTGTCAGCGCATTTGAAGGTACTGCAATTGCAAATGATATTATTTTCAACCCAACAGATTGTGTTATCAGCACAAATGCTTTCCTAGGTCTTAAGTCTTCCTCTCTAACAATTGGTGGCACAGGCAATGTTCTTCTACTTAACGCAATTAAAGGCGCAACAAATCTAACATCACTAAATCTTTCTGGTGTTGTAAGAATGGAATACGAAGAAACAACAACTGAGTCAACTGAGGAATATCAAGGCATGAGCTATGAGTTCTTGCCATGGTCAACAGATGCAGGACAGACAGTTCCTAATGGTCGTGTTCTTTTTACAACTCCTGAAGAGGGTAGAGAAAATGAGTTTCTAACATTTGAGTATAAAGCAGATGCTCCAGGAACATTTAAGTTCTGGATCAACCGCAAAGTAAGCCCTGGCCTACAATGGGTTAGCTCAAATCTAGAGGTTAGCGAGTCTGAGCTTAATAAGTGGAAGACATTCACAATGAATGTTCAAAACACATGTGCTTCAAACTCAAATTTCGTAGGTGATTTCTATGTGCAGATGGAAACAGAAGCAGCAGTAGCAACAACCTTTGAAATTCGTGGAATTTCCTTCGTTGCTCCTTATGTTGAGGGTGCTGCAGGTGTTGTAGATGATGGCGTACTTGTAATGGATGATGAGTGGTTTGAGCGCTATTCATATAGTATTGCAGGAGGTCAGGGTGGTACAATTACCACAAATGCAGATAATAAGTTTGCTGCAACAGTAACACTTAATGCTCACGACAATACATCTATTCCAAACTTCCAATGGCGCTTTAATAAGGTGCCAGAGGTAGAAAAGCTTCGTACACTTGTTTTTGATGTGAAGACATCTGTTGAGCTTCCTTTGATGTTCCAGATTCCAAAAGACTATAACTGGACCGGACAATCTGTACTATACAAGGTTGTTCCTGCAGCAGATGATTGGCAGACAGTATATGTCGATTTAACAGGTACACATGCAGCAAATGGTGAGCTTTACAATCAGATTTACATTTTCCACCAGAGTGAGGATGAATCCGTTGTTGAATATCCAGAGGTTTCCTTTGAGATTGCAAATCCACGCTTTGAGTATGTTCGTGGTGAAGAGTATAAGCTAGAGGGTGATATATTGATCCGTGCTGGCTATGGTGGCCCAACAGATGGTGGTATCTACAATGGAACAGGTGGTACAATTACTGTTTTCAGACAGGAAGGTACAGAGGGTGGTGTCGTTGGGTTGTTTGAAGGTAATGAAATGCTTCAGACAGTAAGCCTTGGCTTCAATGATATACCTGCAAATGCTTTCAAGGATTGCATAAATCTAACAACCCTATCACTTTCTGATACGGTAGAGAAGGTTGGTGCAAATGCATTCCAGAATACAGCAATTACCGGAGACATTACACTTAACGCAATTAGAGAGCTTGATGCAGCAGCATTTGCTGGAACAGGCATCACATCAGTTAAACTTGGTCCAAACCTAGCTTCCATTGGTGGTAGCGAAGAGGGTGGTGCATTCCAGAATTGTGTTGCACTTACAACAGTTGAGTTTGCTGATAATTCAGTTGGTGCAGCAGTTGGTCAGAATGCATTTAAGAATTGCTCAAGCCTAGTAGAGCTATTAAATGCTCCATTTACAAGCATTGATCGTAGTGCATTCTATGGCTCTGGCATAACAAACATTGTGATTACTACAAATGTCGACACAATCAAGCGTAAGGCTTTCTATGGTGCAGATGAGTTGTCAACAATTTACTTTGTTGGCACAGCTCCAAGCACAATTGAAGAGGGAATCTTCTATGGATTTGATGATTTAGCTGTAACAAACTATGTAAACAAGGATCACGAGGCAGCATGGGCACCATACACAGATGGTGGCAAGCTAACCTTCAAGTCAACCTATACAGATAGTGACTCAACAGCAGGCACAACCCAGTGGATGGTGGGCTGGTACCGCTACCGTGGTACAATCATTATCCTTCAGTAAAAAATAAAAAAGGCGTGGGTTTCGGCCCACGCCTTTTTTGTTTTAAGAAAATATAATTGAATACATCTAATCTAACTAAATAAGTAAGTGTGGTTATGGTAGCTCCGGGTTGTTAAATTAGTCAGTGATTTATAGAAGGTCTTTGTTTTTTGTGTGCTATAAAACCAAACAACTTGTCGTTTTTGCATAATTGTTGTTAATTCCTATTTTGTCATCATTATGATTTTTAAAATCCTCAAAGAGATAAAATGAGCTTTTTTTTTAATATTTTACCCATTTTTTGTTAAAATATTTGTCTTTTAATCAATAATTTATCTTTTATTTCTTGCTTGTATTTATAAATAAATGCTAAAATCATCAATTGTTGTAAGGAATAGATTTGATAATAAATTAATTCAAGGCACAGGTAATAAAATGTGGAAGAAATTTAAAGGCTATTTTTCTAATGATATCGGTATTGATTTGGGCACAGCAAATACCCTTGTATATGTTCGTGACCGAGGTATTATCATCAATGAGCCTTCTGTGGTTGCTTTGAAGCAAGACTCAAAGACTGTTTTGGCTGTAGGTATTGAGGCAAAGCAGATGTTGGGTCGTACACCAGGCTCAATTAAAGCAATTCGCCCAATGAAATCTGGTGTTATTTCAGATTTCGATGTTGCAGAAGAGATGATCCGTTATTTCATCAAGAAAGCACAAAAGAATAAGTTACGTAAGCCTAGGGTTATCATAGCTGTTCCTGGAGATATTACAGGCGTAGAAAAGCGTGCTGTTAAAGAGTCAGCGATTAATGCGGGTGCTAGAGATGTTTATCTGATTGAGGAGCCGATGGCGGCGGCAATCGGAGTTGGTCTGCCTGTTGCAGAGCCTCGTGGTAATATGATTGTTGATATCGGTGGCGGTACAACAGATGTTGCGCTAATCTCCTTGGCTGGTATAGTATATTCGCAGAGCGTTCGTGTTGGTGGTGATGCTATGGACGAAGTTATTGCGCAATATATGCGGCGTATGTACAACTTAATGATCGGTGAAGGAACTGCTGAAGATATTAAGATCCAAATTGGTTCTGCATATCCTTTGGTTGAAGAGCGTAAAATGGAAGTAAGAGGCCGTGACAATGTAAATGGTCTTCCTCGTACGCTTGAAATTACTTCAAAAGAAATACGCGATGCTCTACAAGAGCCAGTATCGCAGGTAGTTGATGCAGTTAGAAACTGCTTGGAAAAGAGCCCTCCAGAGTTGGCTGCGGATTTGATTGACCGTGGTATTGTTTTAGCTGGTGGCGGTTCATTGCTAACAGGGTTAGACACCCTAATTTCAGAGCAGACAGGTCTGCTTGTAACACGTACGGACTCCCCGCTAGAGGCGGTTGCTGAGGGTACAGGTATGGTTCTTAATGAGCTTGATGTTCTACATAACCATGGTATGAACTAATTGATTAGTTAAGAATTTTATATAGGTATTTCTTAATCATTTTTTGTATATAGCTGCATAAAGCCATTGTTTAGTAATTTTAATGTGTCGCTAACAAAGGTTTTGTAGTGAAAAAACAAAGATTTCTAGTGATAGGCATAGTTGCTGTATGTATTGCATGCTTATGCTTTTATTTAATCACTATCATTTTTAGAGCAATCAGTAAACCGTTTGCTAAGGAGTTGCTTGTGCCTTATGAGCGCATAGCAAGTTCTTCCTCTAGTGAGGAAGCATTGAAGGAAAGACGTGAGTTAAATATAGAAACTCATGCTGCAATGCTAGAAAAACTTCAACGCGAAAACGCAGAGCTCCGCAGACAATTAGGAATTGCTCAAACCTACCACCATTTAATTTCTGCGCAGGTTGTTTCTCGCGGAGGAGATGGTTGGTGGAAGGTTGTTCGCCTAGATAAGGGAAGTAATCATGGCATTTATGTTGATGCCACAGTTGTTTCTATCCCTAGTTATCTAGATGATCCAGAATTTAGAGGTTGGGCAGAAACAAATAAGTTGCATATTGCTCTTGTAGGTCGAGTAATTTCTACAACAGCAAATACATCTGATGTGCTTTTGCTTACTGATCCTAATAGTCGTGTTGCTTGTCGTATTCGTGAAGAAAATACCTCTGCACGTGGTATTCTTTGTGGAAATGGCGTTCAGACAACACATTCAACTTTAGAATTTTTAAGTGTAGTTGAACCACTAAGCCTTGATTATATTTCAAAGAAGCAAACACCAGAAGTTGGAATGCTTGTTGAAACTAGTGGCCTAGGTGGTGTTTTCCCTGCACGAATCCCCGTCGGCAAGATAATAGCTGTTGATGAGGCGCCTTCTAATTTATACTTGAGTGCAAAAATTGCACCATTAGTGGACTTTGCTACATTAGATCATGTAATGATTATTGCTTCTTCTAAAGCAGCTAATGCAGCAGTAGGTCCGCCAGAAAGGGTGGAGTCTACTAATGAGAATTAATTATCGAATAATTTTATCGCTCGTAATAGCTTTTGTTATTACTGCCTATCTGCAGGATAAGCAACCTCCAATTACCATATATATGATAAAGGTGCCATTTATTTTGGCTGCTTATATTTATTATCTATTTAGACATAAGCTGGTTTTTGGAATTATAGCAACCATATTTTTAACTTTATTTGGTGATGGACTATCTGAAAGTTGTGGAATAGCATATTTGTTGACAGGTGTATGTGCTATTTTTGCTAATCGTTTTGTGTTAAGAAAGCAGCTTCCAGATAATTCTGTATCATGTGGACTAATCGCATTACCTATGACGATTATTATATTGTTGATACAATATATTAGTTTGTTAATATATGCAGAGGTTCCTCCTCCACTTAGCTTTGTGATAGTTAAATTGATATTAACATCAATATTAACATCGATAATAACAGTAGCGATTGCTGAAATAATTTATCGTTTTGAGTTAATTGTAGGAAATAAAGAGGTAGCCAATGAAGAACTTGGTTGAGAAGGAAGCTGCTGCCTCACGTATTCGCCTATTAATCGTGGGAGTCATTTCTTTAATAGGTTTAGTATATTTGCTATTTTGTTTGCATGATATTCAGGTTGTCCAAACACGTGAATTTGAGTCAGAGCAGGAATATCATAGTCTTCGTAGAGTTCGTTTGCCAGCAACACGTGGTAAAATTCTTGATAGAAATGGTGTTGTTTTAGCAGATAATAAACCATCTTATTGTGTGTCCATTTATTTAGAGGAAATGCGTCAAAAAGGAGCATGGACTAATACCATAAACTATGTAGTTTCACAGCTTGCTGTTATTTCTGAGGTTGTTGGCGTTCCATGTGAAATTGATGAGGATGATATTTGGGCTCATATTCGCAGACGTAGAGCAATTCCACTAGTTGCATTTCGCGGATTGGATGATGTGGCTGTAGCTCGCTTGAGTGAAAATGCAAAGCATATGCGTGGAGTTGATCTTTCTGTTCAAGCAGAGCGTGTTTATCCATATGGTGATTTGGCCTGCCATGTTATAGGATATGTTGGAAAAGGTCAGCCAGATAATTTAGAACAAGAACTCAATCCTGATGGACTTGAGGATTTTGATGCAGAGAGCTTAGAATATGATTTTCTATTGCCAGATTTTGTTGGAAAAGATGGAATAGAAAAGGCATGTAATACAGAGCTTGCTGGAGTCGGTGGTGGTGAGCTTATCCGTATTAATGCTGTTGGATATAGGCATGAATCTTATTCTGGAAGGGAACCCGTTCCTGGAAAGGATGTTCGTCTTACACTAGATTTACGCTTGCAAAAGCTTGCTGAAGAGGCTCTTGAAGGAGTTCGTGGAAGTGTTATAGTTATGGATTGTGTGACTGGTGAGTTGCTTGTGATAGCAAGCTCACCAAGGTATGATTTGTCTTGCTTTGTTCCAACATTACCAGGGAGCTATTGGAATGAACTTCTAAATAACCCAATGAGACCATTGTATGGTCGCGCTTGTAATGGTATTTATGCACCAGGAAGTATATTTAAGCCTTTGGTTGCTTTGGCTGCTTTGCGTGAAGGCGTTATCGATGAAAATACACATTTCTATTGCAGTGGTAAGGTAGAAATTGGAGGTCGTGAATTTAGGTGTGCGAGAAGATCAGGCCACGGAGATATAAATTTACGTCAAGCTATTTGTGGGTCTTGTAATCCGTTCTTTATTATAACTGGTACACGTCTTCGATATGAGCCACATATTTATCAAGATGCATATGATGTAGGTTTTGGTCAAGCGCCAATGATAGAAATTCCATGCTCTAAAGGCGTTCTTCCTTCCTCTGCCTGGAAACGTAGACGCGAAGGAGATGGTTGGCGTGATGGAGATACTGCAAACATTTCTATGGGTCAAGGCTATCTTTCTGTCAGCCCACTACAGGTCGCAGTTTATACGGCTGCTTTAGCCAATGGTGGAAAGGTTCTTCGTCCTCGTTTAGTTCTACCAGAAAATGATGAAATTATTCAGGGTGAAGTTTTACGTCAAATGAATTGGAATAATGAAGATTTACGCTTAGTTCAATTAGGTATGTGGGATGTTGTAAACAGTAGTTGGGGAACAGGTCGTAGAGCAAAACAGGATGGTGTGTCCCTAGCAGGTAAAACAGGTACTGCGGAATATATGGAAAGGGGAGTAAAGAAAAAGAATGCTTGGATGATTGGGTTTGCCCCTTTTGATAATCCTAGATATGCAATTGTCACAATGCAAGAGGATTCAGATGCAGGAGGCCTTTCTGCAGCTGCCTTAATGAAAAAAATGACACAAGCAATCTTTTTGCCTAATTCAATACATGTTAATATTGAGGAACAAACAACAGAAGAGCAAAATTTTGTAGAAATTAATGAGGTAATTCCTACAGATGCAAATATAAATTTGGGAATTACTCCTGTTGAATTGTCTGTTAGTTCTTTACCTGATGGAACAGAAGGAGTGTCATTTGTAACAAATTCTAATTCTTCTACTTCTACAGATTCTTTGTCTACAGAACAAATTGATGAAATTTATATGGCGCCAATTGAAGAGCCACACCAATTAGGTACAAATACATCTACGCGGATAAATTATCCTGTGCTTCCACACGGATTTATTCCTCCTGCTCAACCTCAAGAAGGGGAGGTAAATTAAAATGGTTTTGTCTAAATATAAGAAAGGAACAACATCTGGTGGTTTTAAAATACCTCATTTTAATTGGGTTTTATTAATTTGTATGGGGTTGTTGTTAACCATAGGTGTTTTGTTTGTAAAGAGTGCAACCAATATGCGTACTGATAGTGTTCACTATTTGTATGTGGAAATGTTGGTTAAATGGATTCCTCTTGGATTGATCGCTCATTTTGCCATAGCATTTTATGATTATAGGAAGCTTTCTGAAAAGGCATGGATATTATATGCAATAGGAATTTTCCTACTTATATTGGTGTTAATTCCAGGTATAGGTACAGCACGTCTAGGTGCACGGCGTTGGATATTTGGCTTGTTCCAGCCATCTGAATTTATGAAATTATGCATAATGCCAGCAGGAGCATTATTGTTAGGTAAGTATACTGGGATAAAGGACCGGTATAGATTCTTTGTAACGCTTATCTTGTTCTTTATTCCTATGGGATTGATTGCAATTCAGCCAGACTTGGGAAGTGCTTTGGTTTTTGTTCCGGTTTGTCTTGTTATGCTATTTGTTTCAGGGTGTTCACCACGTTTATTATTAACATTGTGCTTAATAGGTATTGTGTTTATTAGTGCTTTCCTTGCTGTTATTCTTGTCCCAGATAGCATGCCAGAAGAAAAGCGAGAAAAAATAGAACAAGTGACAGATAATTTTATATTTCCACACTGGAAGAAACGCGTGAGGGTTTTTATAAATCCAGAGCACGATCCTCTTGGCGCCGGTTGGAATAAGAAGCAATCAGAAATCGCCGTTGGAAGTGGAGGTAAATATGGAAAAGGCTATCTCAACGGCACACAAAATATTTTAGGATTTTTACCAAGGGCAGTTTCTTCAACAGACTTTATTTTTTCTGTAATAGCAGAGGAAATGGGATTTTTTGGAAGCTGTGTCTTGTTAATTCTTTTCGGTGGATTGCTGGGTAGCATTATAACCACCGGCATCTTTTGTGGTGATGCCTCAGGCAGATTGATTTGCGCAGGTGTTGCTGCATTGTTTTTTGCACATATATTTGTCAATATAGCTATGACAATAGGAAAAATGCCAATAACAGGGATTCCGTTGCCATTTATTAGCTATGGAGGCACTTTTACAATATCAACTATTGCCCTACTAGGATTAATACAAAGTGTGGCTATTCATAGTAAATCACCTCAACCTTAAGGTGATAAATTATAGAAATGAGGATTAAAATGTTTGGAAGAAATTTTTTCAAATTTAAATGGATTACTCGAGCAAGTAATCACCTTAAACGTGAAATAATTGTTAATTGTGAAAAACTAGAGACCCGTGTTGCCGTTTTGGAAAATGGTAAACTAGAGGATTATCAAGTTGAACATCCAATGGATGAGCGTTTCGTTGGTTCAATTTTCAAAGGACGTATCCAAAATTTAGAAAATGATTTGCAGGCTGCCTTTGTTAATATTGGTATGCGTAAGAATGCATTTTTACATTATTGGGATATGAACCCAGATGATGATTCTCTTCTAGATGAAGAGGAAATGAGTGAAATCCGTCATAAACCAAGAAATAAGCGTTTTACAAATGAAGAAATCGCAGCTCGCTATCCAATTGGTTCTGTGATTACAGTCCAAGTGTCTAAAGGTGCAATTGGTACTAAGGGGCCTCGTATAACAGCAAGCCTTTCTATCCCAGGCCGTTATTTAGTATTAATGCCAAATAGCACTCTACGTGGTGTTTCTCGAAAGATTGGTGATGCACATGAGCGTGAGCGATTGAAGAAAATTTTAGCAAGGATGCAGAAATATATTCCAGAGGATTGTGGCTTAATTGTTCGTACGGCAGGTATGGGTGTTTCTAAGAGTGCATTTATTCGTGATTTACGAGTTGTTCTTGCTAGTTATTCTGATATGAAGGCGGCAATAGCAGAGCAGCCAGCACCATGTTGTGTTTATGAAGAACCAGATTTAATTATGCGAGTTATTCGTGATTGGATGACAGAAGATGTTGATCGAATTGTTATTGATAATCCTGTCGTATATGAGCGTGTTCGTAAGGAAGCAGCAAAGATTTCACGTAAAGCCCGTAACCTAATAACTCTATATGAAGGACATTATCCAATCTTTGACCATTATGGTGTTGAGAAGCAGGTAGAGGATGCATTCCACCGTAAGATATCTCTTCCATCAGGAGCTTATTTGATTATAGATGAAACAGAGGCTTTAATCTCTGTAGATGTTAATACAGGTCGTCATAAGGGTAAAGGTTCTCAAGAGGAGGCTATCCTTGAGGTAAATCTTGAGGCAGTAGAAGAGGTTGCTCGCCAGCTACGCTTGCGTAATATCGGTGGTTTGGTTGTGCTTGACCTAATTGATATGAAGTCTCGCAAGCATCAGCAGCAGGTATATCGTGCATTTAAGAATGCACTACGCCGTGATAAAGCACGTACAAATGTTATGCAAATTTCAGAGCTTGGCTTGCTTGAGATGACACGCCAACGTTTTGATGCAAGTATTCAATCTCAAATGAATTTAGATTGTCCATACTGCCATGGTCGTGGTATAATAAAGTCACCTTTACAGCTAAGTATTGATGTTCAACGTCGTCTTCGCTCTTTAATAAGTTTATTCAAGGCAGAACGACGTGACGTAGATATTCAGGTATGTATTCATCCTTCAGTATTAGAACGCATTCGTACAGAGGATGGTGACTTAATTCGAGAGCTACAAGACAATTATAAGGGTAGACTTTCATTTAAGGCAGACCCAATGCGTCAGGCAGAAAGCTTTGCTATTTTGGATGTTAAGTCATCACAAATACTATTTAGCACCGGTGACCAAAAGCCAATTTAATAAATGTTGTCTAGTAAAATAATAAATAATAGGATAAAAATTATGAGTAAAACAAATAAAACATCAAAAATGAAAGTGTTGGCTAAATGTGCAATAGCAGTTGCTGCTATTAGTTCAATAGCATTTGCTGTAGTTGGTTGTGCTGGTGCAGAGGAAGAAAAAGTTCTTCGCATGGTAACAGAAGCAACATTCCCTCCATATGAGTATCGTGAGGCTGGTCAGATTGTTGGTATCGATGTAGATATCGTTACAGAGGCTGCTCGCCGTATGGGATATAAGGTAAAAATTGAAGATATGGCTTTTAATTCTGTAATTGCAGCTGTACAATCTGGTAAAGCAGATATTGCTGCATCTGGTATTACAGTGACTGAAGAGCGTAAGAAGAACGTAAACTTTACAATTCCATATGTTACAGCAAAGCAGGTTGTTATTGTTCCTGTAGATTCACCAATTCAAACTGTAGCCGATCTTAAAGGTAAGCGCATTGGTGTTCAGCAGAGCACAACAGGTGATATTTTTGTTACAGAAAATATCGGTAACCCAGAGCGCTTCGAGAATTCTGCAATTCTAGTTGCAACGCTTGTTGAAGGTAAGCTAGATGCAGGTGTGCTTGATGATGCTCCTGCATCTGAGTATATCGAAAAGAACCCACAGCTTAAAGTTCTTAAGGAAGCATTGACCTTTGAAGAATATGCATTTGCATTTAGCAAGGATAATCCTGAGCTTTTAGCAGAGTTCAATGCAGCCTTGGAAGAAATGTTTGAGGATGGTACTATTGCAAAAATTTTTGCTAAGTATAATGACAAATAATAAATAAAAAAATGTCACTTTATTAAGAAGTCTTAAATTCTTTTGTTGAATTTAGGACTTCTTTTTTTTGAGGCTGCAGGATTTTGTGTAAGTACTTATACCATAGTAGTTTGTTTTTTTGAGGAAATGCTTTAAATACAATAAAATATAATTGATAACATTGAGCTTTATATTATTCTTTAATAAAGCTTATTTTTATGCTACAATAAACTAAATTTTAGTTTATTTTTTTTGTTTCATTGGTTAATTTTTTTTCATTTCAATGAAGTGATATATTAAAGAATTTTGATTGATTTAAAATCAGGAGTATTAGATGAAAATAAAAATGTTGGCAAGAACATTATGTGTTACGATGCTTGCTGTTGCTTGTGGAGGTTGGGTTAATCCCATCCAATCGAATATAAATCAAGAGTCAAAGCAAATACCCCCTCCTGTCGAGACAAATATCGTTGAAGAAGTAGCGCAACCTACTACGAATGTAACCCAACAGCCGGTGGAGCCAATTTTAGAAACACTTGTTACTACAAATGTTATAGAGCAAACAGCACTTGTTACTACAAATGCTACAGAGCAAACAACACCTGCTACTACAGTAAGCCATTCAAAAAAAATTCGTATGGTTACTGAAGCCACATTCCCTCCATACGAATATCGTGAGGGAAAGCGAATTGTTGGAATTGACCCAGATATTGTTCGCGAGATAGCTAAACGTAAAGGCTATGAGCTCGAAATAGTGGATATGAAATTTGATTCTATCCTTGCTGCAGTTCAGTCAGGAAAGGCAGATATTGCTGCTGCAGGAATTACTATTACAGAAGAACGTAAAAAATCAGTTTATTTTTCAAATCCATATATTTCAACAGGTTTAGCTGTTGTTGTCCCTAAAGACTCAAAGATAAAATCAATTGAAGATTTACACAATATTTCTGGACTCAGAATAGGTGTCCAACAAGGAACCACAAGTGATTCTTATGTTAAGGAAAATATTTGTGAGCCAGAGCGTTTTGATAGTAATGCTATTATTTGTCAGGCTATTATGTCTGGAAAATTGGATGCTGGTATTATTGATTTTGTCCCAGCAGAGCATTTTGTAAAACAAAATAATGGTGAGCTAATTTTGCTTCCTGGTATTTTGAACTCAGAGGAATATGCTTTTGCAATTAGCAAAGAAAGACCAGATTTAGTTGCTGTGTTTAATGAAGTCCTTGAAGATATGCAAGAAGAGGGTTTAATAAAACACATCGTTAATAAACACGTAGAAAAGCTTAATGAGCAGACCGAGGAAACAGTAGAAATTACTGGATTTTGGGAAAAATTGAAGGACGATTTTAAAACAAATTTTGTAGATGATGACCGTTATATGTACCTTGTTGACGGTTTTTGTATTACACTTATTGTTTCTGCCGGTGCAGTTATTTTAGGTGTTTTAATTGGTTTCTTGGTTGCTGTAATTCGTAGTGCAGCAGATCAAACAGGAAAATTGAAAATAGCAAATGCTATTTGTAAATTATACCTAACAGTTATACGTGGAACTCCTGTTGTAGTTCAACTTTTAATCATCTATTTTGTTATCTTTGGCTCTGTTGATGTAAGCAAGGTCTTAATTGCAATAATTGCATTTGGTCTAAATTCTGGCGCATATGTTGCAGAAATTATTCGTTCAGGAATTATGTCTATTGATAAAGGCCAATTAGAGGCTGGTCGTAGCCTTGGATTGTCATATCCAAGAACAATGGTGCGAATTATTCTTCCACAAGCATTCAAGAATGTGCTACCTGCTCTTGGTAATGAATTTATTGTGCTATTAAAGGAAACAAGTATTTCTGGTTATATCGCCCTTGAGGATTTAACAAAAGGTGGTGATATTATTCGTGGTCAAACCTACAATGCATTCGTGCCGTTGATGGCAGTTGCTATCATTTATCTAATAGTAGTTATATTCCTATCAAAGCTTCTAGCATTGTTAGAGAAGCGTTTGAAGAAAAATGAATAATAGGTTAAATGGATTTGGAGGATAATATTATGGAAGAAAATTCTATAATTTTTGAAGTAAAAGATTTAGTAAAGAAATATGCTAAGGTTTGTGCAGTAGATGGTGTTTCTGCTGCTATTAAAAAAGGCGAGGCAGTATTTATTGTTGGCCCTTCGGGTTCCGGGAAAAGTACATTTCTACGTTGCCTTAATAAACTAGAACACCCTACATCTGGTTCTATTTTATTTCATGGTAAAAGGGTGGCTGATAATCCACGTGCAGAAAATCATTTCCGTGAAAATGTTGGAATGGTATTCCAGCACTTTAATTTGTTCCCTCATTTAACAATTAAAGAGAATATAACGCTAGCTCCAGTTTTGACTAAACGCCTTTCAAAGGAAGAAGCAAATATTGAAGCAGAGAAATTGTTGGCTAGAATTGGACTCGCAGACAAGGCAGATTCATATCCTTTGCAGTTGTCTGGAGGACAAAAACAACGTGTGGCAATTATCCGCGCACTTGCGATGAAGCCAGAGGTACTTCTATTTGATGAGCCAACAAGTGCGCTTGATCCTGAAATGGTAGGAGAGGTGCTTTCTCTTATGAATGACCTTGCTAAAGAGGGTATGACTATGATTGTGGTAACTCATGAAATAGGCTTCGCTTGTGAGGTTGCAGATAGAATTATCTTCATGGATAATGGAAAAATTATAGAGCAAGGACCTCCTCGAGAAATCACTAAAAACTCTCAGAATCCTCGAGTTCGTGATTTCTTCCAAAAGATTCTAAATGTTTAATTAAAAGCGCGGGTTTCGCTCGCGCTTTTTAATTGAAACAATTTATCTTTTAATTATATTCTTTTCCTCTGGAGTATATGAATTTTGCTAAAAGTCAAATTTTAGTCAAAAACAAACACTTGTTTTATTTATAGGCTTTTTGGTATAATCAAGATGTCTTGTTAGCAATCCTTTTTAGGAGTAATATATAAAATGCTTTATGCGATAGTCTCTGATATACATGGTAATTATAGCGCATGGGCTGCAGTGCTTGAAGATATTCGAGCAATTGGAGTCTCTCGTATTATATGCCTTGGTGATGTTGTAGGCTATGGTCCAGAGCCTGGTCGGTGTGTTCAGTCTATACGAGATGTTGCACATGCTTGTATTTTAGGTAATCATGATGCAGTTGTAACCAAAAAACTAGATTCTTTTGCTTTTAATGATCATGCTCGAAAATTGATTGAATGGACCGAGCTTCAGTTGAACCCAGAAGAAATTGATTACCTCTCTAAGCTCGATTATGAATATTCAGAGGGATGCTTTCGTTGCGTTCATGGAGATTGTGATGCTCCTAATGAGTTTAATTATATTGTTGATTGCTCAGATGCCAATCTTTCTTGGAAAAAGGTCCCTGAACAGATAATTTTTTGTGGACACAGTCATCTTCCGGCAATTTTTGTTTCAACAAAAAATGGAAGCGAAATGTGCTCTTTGCCGTCTCAAGATTTTACTCTAGAGGATCAAAATCGATATATTGTAAATGTTGGTTCTGTTGGATCTCCCCGTGATGATGATTTGCGAGCAAGCTATGTTTTATTTGATTCTGATTCTAAATCAGTATTTTTCCGTAGAGTAGGATATGATTTTAATGAATTTAGAGAGCGTGTTAGATTTGTCGGTTTGAATGAATCAGATGTGCCTTTGCTTTGCTATGTTTTAGAGGAAGAACCTGCAGAGCATGTAGCCTTAGAAGAAGAAATTTCCAAGTCAGAAATTATTGTTTCTAACGAAGCATCTGATTTGGCAAAGACAGTTTATTTGCATCAAATAGATTTGTCAGATATTCTTAAGAATTCAAAAGCGTCTAATTTGGGTGTAACACGTGAAGTATATAACTCTGGTGCAACAAAAAAACAGATAATAATTAAGAAGCATAATACTAGCCCTGCAGAAAATGAACAGAATCGTGAAAACCTAGAAAAGCCCAATAAAGCAACGGTTCTTCAGCATAAGCCTGGTATTCGCATAAATAAAACAACTACTAAGGTAGCCGGAAACAAAGAAAGCTCTCAGTCTAAGAAGGTAAGTAGCAACACCAAAGATGGCAAATATTTACGCCACGTTAATGCCGCAGAGCGCGCACCAGCGAAAGCATTTGTTTTTGGTGCTATTTTTGGCCTAATTATTTTAGTTTTTATTGGAGTTTTATGTTTTAATATAGAGGCGGTTAATGAAAGCGAATTACTTCGCTATCCAGATAAAGAGTTAGAAATTTTAAATACAGAAAATAAAAAAGCGGAAGAAAATCTTCTCCCTGAAATTTGGATGAGTGCTGGTAATCCAAGTACAATTTATCCTTATCGGTTAACTGTTTCTAGAGATATTAATGTCTCATATGACAATATTGATCGAATGTTTGGCTCTGAATTAATTCTACATAATTCAGAGAATTCACCATTAAAATTTTGTTTTGAAACACCATATATAGAAGTTGATCCTAAAGGTAAATATTTGGTTTTGGCAAAAATTTACCTAGATGAGGTTGAATTTTATGAAAATATATCTCTTCAATTAGTTCATGCTAATGAGGGTGAATTATATTCTGTCTTACCAGAAGAAGAAGTAATTAAGTTTTATAAAAAGGAAATTTCTCGTAAATTATATAAGCAAGGTAATATCCCATATTGCTTTAAACATAGGCCTTCAAAAGCGGGTTGGTGGTTAGCTAAACGAACAGTTGAAGGTAAAGATTTAAAGCAATATATGCGTGTGATAATACGTGGCAATTTCAGAGGACGCATGTCTATTGGTGGCGTTTCAATACAACGATTAGATTAATATTAGTGAGCAAATAACGAGGATGGATTACGATTTTTTTATTGATATAGCAATGGAAAAAACCATTGCAGCAATTTGTACAGCACCGGGTGCAGCGGGAATAAGTATTGTACGTCTTTCTGGAAAGCATTCCTTAGAATTAGCAGCAAAATTATGTGAAGGTAAAAGGCTAAAAAAAGAAGAAGGTGGATCCTTTTTTTATACTACTTTAAAATCTCCTCAAACTGGAGATTTAATCGATGAGGCCATTGTACTTGTTTATAGAGCTCCACATAGCTATACAGGAGAGGATGTTGTTGAACTTCAAGTTCATGGTGGACACGTTTCCTCTCAACGAATATTAAATGAATTATTAAGCTTAGGCGCAGTAGCGGCAAGTGCTGGAGAATTTACTTGTCGTGCATTTTTAAATGGAAGATTAGATCTTTCACGTGCAGAGGCTGTATTAGATATTATCAATGCGCAGAGTGAACGTGCAGGGAGAATTGCAGCAGAACAGCTCCGAGGTAGTCTTGGAAAACGTGTAGATGAATATCATGAGCTTATAATGGATATTTGTGCTGATGTTGAGGCTACCCTTGATTTTATGGATGATGAAACCTCTGGCTTGTTAGAGCCAATTAATATTCCAGAACGACTCCAGGTTTTTATCTCTTCTGTTCGTCAGCTAGCTAGCACTTGGCGCAATGGACAGCTTCTACGAGAAGGGGCATTGCTAGTCCTATCAGGAGTCCCTAATGCAGGCAAATCAACGCTATTTAATGCTCTGTTAGGGCAACAACGTGCTATAGTAACAGATATTCCTGGTACAACTCGAGACTCCATTGAGGAACAACTAATAATAGATGGTATTCCTATTCGGTTGGCAGATACTGCTGGGCTACGTGATACAGATCATGCAATTGAGCAGCTAGGAATTAATCGCACAAAAGAATTGGCAAGAGCTGCAGATATTTGCCTTGCTGTAATAGATGGCACCCAGCCTATATCGTCACAAATTTCTCAATTACAAAATCCAGATTTCCTAGTGATAAATAAGGCTGATGCTATGGATGATTTAGCGATAGAAAAGATAGCTAATGAATTAAAAGAATGTGGATTTGTTTCTCCTATAGTAATATCTGCAAAAACGGAGGTGGGACTAACTCAGCTACGTAAACATATTGCGCAAAAGCTTCAAACACAAGAGGTTGGAAATGAAGTTGTGGCTGTATCAGAGCGTCATCATAAGCTGTTGCTTGTTGCAGCATCAGCTGCAGAAGAAGCTCTTGAATTATATGCTAATGGGTTAGAGGATTCCGCTGTTTTTTGTGCGCAGAAGCTTCGGCAGGCAGCAGAAGCATTAGCGGCAATTACTGGTAAAAACTATAATGAAGCTCTTTTAAATAGCATTTTCTCAAAATTCTGCATAGGAAAATAATTCATACATGGAGTTATATCGTTTTAATAAGTTAACACTCCAAAATGGCATATATTATTTTAATGCTTGTTTTATCAAAGTAAGTAATTGAGATAAATAATACTAATGTTTTAGAACAAGTATCGTAATTTTATAGAAGTATTTGAGTTTATACATACTCTTCAATTATAGTTTTTTTTTGTTAGTTATTGTGATATAATAAAGGACTAAATAAAAAAGAATTTGTCCATATATTTATAAATAGAGTTTTTAGGAGTATCCAATGTCAAAAATAACAGATTGGCTTTTAAGATTGTCAGCACTTGCTATTGTTGTGCTAGGACTTAAAGCTGCTGCAGATTTAGTAACACAAATACTTGTTATTGTATTTATTGCTGTTATTATTTCTCCAATTTATTATACATTGAGACGCTTTAAAATGCCAGATTGGCTTTCAATATCATTGATTATTATTTCAATGGTATGTTTTACATTTTTTGGAATTTTAGGATTTATTATTCAAACAATACAAACATTTGCTGATAATTTATTTGTTTACTATGATAAGTTTTTAATATTCCTTCGTACAACAACAGTTTGGCTAGGCGAACACGATATTATTGTACCTGTTGAAGTTGTAGAACATATTAAAAAATTTGGGCTACAGCAAATTATGCCAATATTCAGTGGTGTAGCTCCTTTGATGCTCTCAATAGTCCAACAGATAATAGTAATTTTGATTATTGTTTCTTTTATTCTATGTGAGTTACCTTCGCTACCTAAAAAAGTAAAAAGTATTTACTGGGTAAATGAAGAAATTTACAATAGGTTGTTAAGAGTTGTGTTGGATATTCGACACTATATGGGAATAAAAACTATTATTAGTGCAATAACAGGTATCTTAATTTGGCTAGGCTTAATGATTTTGGGTATTCCATACGCTGAGATTTTAGGTATAATTGCATTTATATTAAATTTTGTTCCTGTATTTGGTTCGGTTGTTGCCGCAGTTATTGCAATTGTTTTTGCAATGATAAACAGTGCAAGTTTTTCTATGGTTGTTTATATTTCAATTTTATACCTTGTTGTAAATCAAGTGCTAGGAAATATTCTTGAGCCTAAATTTATGGGAAAGGGCTTTGGAATTTCTCCTGTTATTGTTCTTTTAGCAGTAATTGTTTGGGGTTGGATACTTGGACCTATAGGTATGCTTTTAGCAGTGCCTTTAACAATGGCAGTAAAATCTTCGATAGATTCTTTAAAAGTAGATGATTTAGAAAAAAAGAAAGAAAAAGATTCTAAACACAATTTTGAAGATGTTTCAAGACCAAAAAAAGATTAATAATGTTATGAGTTTTTTAAAGCAGAAAATAGCTGAGATCAAGCTTAAGAAAAAAATTAAAAGTTTATGTAGCGATGTTGGTCGTCTCATTCAAATGCGTGGAGATTTAATCCCTAATGAAACGATTGTTAACCTTCGTATTTCTTCTAAAACACTTAAGAATATATCAAAAAAGCTTGGACTATTAAGAAAACCAAAAACAAGTGAAGAACTTTGTAATATTACCAAAGAAGCAGATAATCTTTCTCGCCTAGTTGATGAGTTAACACCCCCTTCATTAAAAAATCCAATGTATGCCATATTGGATACATTGCTAGTTGCTTTCGGTGTTGCAATGGCTTTCCGAGCATATTTTTTCCAGCCGTTTAAAATACCTACAGGTTCAATGCAACCTACATTTTATGGCGTTCATTCTGAATATGTAAGTCCTGAGCAGGTAAGCTTTTATGATAAAACACCTGTGTTTAAGCAAATGAAATGGTTAATTACAGGAGCATCATACATTGACGTAGTAGCAAAAAAAGATTGTTTTGCTGAATTTTATACAGATAGCCGTTATCCTGGTTTTGTTGTTGTTAAATTAGGAGAAGATATATATAAAATTCCACAGGATTCTTTTGATAGGGGAGAAATAAAAAACTTAGAGGTTTTTGACCGGATGGCAGATAATAACCCTCATGACACCTTGAAGCCAAAGCTTTTAGGAAGTGTTCGTGCAGGCACAAGACTTTGGTCTGGCTATGTGCATTCAGGAGATCAGGTGTTTGCTAATCGTATGGCATGGAATTTTTTCCCGCCAGAGCGTGATGATACAATGATTTTTACTACAAGTGTCCCTGAAATAGAATTTGCTATGCCATCAACAAAGGAGAATACATTCCCATTCCCATTTGTTGTGAAGGATGAGCCAATCCAACCAGGACTCATGGCTGGTCAGCATTATATTAAGCGCTTGGTTGGTATGCCAAACGAAACAATTAGTATTGCTGATGGAAGGATTGTTGCAGATGGTAAATCAATTGAAGGATTGCCAGGAATGGATAGAATTTCTCGAGGTGAAGATGGATATCGGCCATATCGTGTAGTGTCAGTTTCTAACCCACCAAAAGACAATCAAAATTATAAATTTGATGGAGCTCTTGTTTACGAAGGTGATGAGGTGAAATTAGAGGACGAATATATGGCATTGGGTGATAATACGTCCAATAGCTACGATAGCCGTTTTTGGGGTCCTGTTCCTCGCAGGGCAATGGTTGGACCAGCAGCATTCGTTTGGTGGCCATTTACAGATCGCTGGGGCTTTGTTGATTGATAGGAAGAATCAAAGCGATAGCGTGTAGTGTTGCTTTTATTAATCAGATATAGGTTTTTAATATGCATGGGCTTTTGCTCATGCATATTTCGTAAAATGCAAGATTAAATGCACGATTTTTATTTCACTTTTAGCAATCTTCAGTAGATGCAGGGGGGATGTAAATTCCATATACTTCTTTAAGCATTTGTCTAGCAGATTTTCCTCCGAATTTTCGTCTAGGATAAT
>JAZNPC010000087.1:0-4515 GCA_045589455.1 Kiritimatiellia bacterium | reverse complement strand
ATCCCCGAGTGTCTCCCATGCGCACAGCAGATGTTTTCCATGCACCTGCTGTCCCGTATAATACTCCAATACGAGGCAGACTTTCAACCCCGTTTACTGTTCTTTTTTCAGAAACAAGGAATACATTACCAGCACGGATATGCACGGATGAGTTTAGAACCACAGATGAACACAGATGGAATACTGGGGTTGCTTATGTAATAGCGAAAAGTGCGAGGTTCTTTGACAGGATTAACTAGATTCAACAGGATTCATCAACGCTACACAACCGATTACGACACTGGCGCTTTGAGTTTGCCTTGTTGCAACACTAGTTAAAGCAACGAGAAAGGCAACTTACAAGTGGTAGTGTTTGAATCATGCATCACACAAGGCACAGCATCTGCCAAAATCCAGTTAATCCTGTCAAAAACCTCGCACTTCTAGCCATTACGAGAGCCTCTGCATCCTTTGCGTCTCTGTGTCTTTGCGTGAGGAGTGAGCCAATTAGAATTTGATTTGCCGTGTAAATGGCTCATGTGTACCCGATTAGACCATTTGACGAAATTTGATAATTACTGTATAATGTTGAAAATTAATTTCTTAGGAAAGGATTCTTGTATGAAAAAATCAAGTATATTTATTTCTGTATTAGCAGCCTCTATGATGATGTCTTCTGTGTATGCAGCGTGGACAGTGGAAGCATATAATCAAAATGGTTCCACTCACAAAATTACAGATGGTAATTGGGAAATTGGCGTAACAAAGCATTCAGATGATAATTGGTCTTTAGGTAAAGTTCAGGGATCGTCATATATTGCAGGCTCAGGTGTTTTGGATTTACGCACACTTGAAGCAGATTGTGGTGTTGTTCTTAAAAAATTCAATAATGGTGCGTTGGAAACGACAGCTACGCTAACTCATGCTTATTTGCCAGATTCTGTTGAAACATTGGTTGGAAATGCGTTTCGGGCGTCCGATAATTTGCAATTTGTGGATTTCGGGAATGGGATAAAGACAATCGGAGATCATGCTTGCAGTGGGTGTGCTGCTTTGAAAACAGTAATTTTACCTCAAGTCCTTGAGACAATTAAGACTAGTGCTTTTGATGGATGTACATCATTAGAGATTACTGGGGATGATATTCCATCAACTCTTTCAGCCATTGGATATAGAGCATTCAAAAATTGTAAAAATTTTACTGGTGATCTTGTTTTGCCTAATTTTACAAACACCTTGGGAACAGGGGGGTATCAATTTGAAGGAACCTCTATTGCTTCTTTCTCTGCACAAAACCTAGAAGAGATACCAACAGGTATTTTCTCTGGGAATAGTACTATCGTATCTGCTACATTTTCTGCTGCAATTACAAATATAGGCGGATATGCTTTTCAGAGTGCTTCAAGTCTTGAAAAAATATATCCTACAGAATTTCCTTTTGTACAAAGTATTGGACATTCAGCTTTTCGTGGTTGTAAAAAGCTAAATGTATCACTAGATTTTTCAAAATCAAAGTTTACTTTAATTCCAACCTATGCGTTAGTAGATCTTGTAAAAGTAAAATCAATAAAGCTACCTAAAACATTAGTTCAGATTGATTCTGAAGCATTAGCATATAGTTCAGGTAACCGTGCTGTCTGGTTTTTGGGACCTCCTCCAACAACAATAGGAAGAAGTGCTTTTTACCCTAACGGGGGTACATGGGTTTTGGTGGCAGGCTATGAAAATGCAGCGGATTGGGAGAAATCAGAAAATCTTATTCCTTTAGCAGATGGGGATGCTACAAAGGCACTCACTGCTGCGAAAAATTTAGGAATAGAAGGTGGAGTTAAACCTATCGGTAAGTGGACGTATCAGACAAATGGTACAACACACTGGGTTTTAAAAGAACTCTCACCATCAACAGTTATTCTTGTTTTCTAACCAATAAATTTCAAATAAAAGGGAAAAATGGGTTTAGTAGATACATATAAAGAAGATATTTACAAGGTGCGCTCCTATGAGTGTACAGCTACAGGTGAAATACATTTTCCTCAGCTATGCAATTATCTTCAAGAAATAGCATCAAACCATGCTGATGAGCTTGGCTTTTCAAAGCGTGATTTTGTTGGAGAAAATCTTACATGGGTTATGACACGCCTTCGCGTAAAAGTAAACCGTTATCCAATATGGAATGAGCCATTAAAGATTTTAACCTTTCCATGGGGTGGAAAGAAGCTATTTGCATATCGTGATTTTGTTGTTACTGGAGCAGATGGTCAGCAAATCGCAATTGCTTCATCTGAATGGATGACCATTAATCTTGCAGAACGCAAAGCCGTTGTTATTCCTCCAACTGTGCTTGAGGCATCAAATACAGTTCGAGAACCAGTTTTTGGAGCCGCACCATTTAATCGCTTTGCATATCCAACAGAGGTTCAGGCAGAGGAGAAACGTGAATTTCCTGTGCGTTTTTCCCAGATTGATTTAAATGGACATGTAAATAATGTCCGTTATATTGAGTGGATGCTTGATTCTTCTCCTGAAATTCTTGAAGGGAAGCAGGTGCAGGAGATGGAGCTGGTTTTCCGTAGTGAAACAATGCTTGGTGATGTTGTAACTGCCAAGAGCGTAGCACAAGAGGATGGTGTTCGAATGCACCAAATTGCAAGTGCTGCTGGTGTAACACATGTGCTAGCACGCACATATTGGAAACAATAGGCTATAACGAATAGGGAATAACTTTGGTAAATGCGTGTGTTTGTTGCTGCAGCAAGCACACGCTTTATTATTGTAGCGATGCTAGTGTGTTTAACAACAAGCATGCTTTTGCCTGAGTTATTTATTGCTTCCTATAATAAATTATCCACTCCCAAGCTTATTCTTGAGATGAAAGCCAAGCTTTTAAGTCTAAAATTTTAATGCCGTCATAATCTGTTGCTGGGTGGCCAGTATTAGCTATTAAATATTTTGGATAAGAATCGCGTATCTTTAATAATGGTTTTAATTCTCTTTCCAATGTAGCCTGTGATGAAATATCGTCGCTTACTTGAAAATATGCTATTTCGCCATTTTTTATAGTTACAAAGTCAACTTCTCCATCATATAATTGTCCAACATAGATATCATAACCTCTGCGTTTTAATTCAAGAAAAACTAGATTTTCGTATATATGTCCGTAATCTATTTTTCGTGTGCCTAATTTTGCAAATCTTATTCCTGTGTCTGAAAGGTAAAATTTAGTACCACCATTAAGATATTTTTTACCTTTTATATCCCATTTTCGTGCAGGATATACAACAAATGCATCAACTAAGTATTTAATGTAATTTCCTACTGTTATATGGTTGGTCTTGTGTTGATTAGACGTCAGTGTATTTGCTATTTTAGGTATAGATACAATATTCCCGACATTGTCCATTAAAAAATCGGTAATTCTGTTTATCAGTGTCAAATCTGTTATTTTATTGCGTTGCACCAAATCCTTATTTAGTATTGTTTCATAGATTGTTGACAAATACAGAATTCTATCTGATTCTGCACTATACATATAGGAACCAGCAAGACCTCCCTTGAGTGCATATTCATCGATAGTTAGCATTTGTGGGGAATTTATTATGTTGTAATAATCTAAATATTCCTTGAAGCTAAATGGTAATATGTGTATTTCTATATGACGTCCAGTAAATAGAGTAGCTAATGCAGAACTGAACATAAAGGCATTTGACCCTGTTAAATAAATGTCACACTTATTTTTTGAATGTAAGCTATTTATAGCTAGTTCAAATTTTGGGCATAATTGTACCTCGTCTATGATTAGGATGTTATCCTTGCTTTCATCAATTGAATTAACAATATGATTATATAAAGCATGGTATTCTAATAGCTTTTCATTTTCGAGGTCTGTTAAATCTAAAGTAATTAAATTGATATTAGAATATTTTTCTAAAAGAATTCTTGCAAAATCCTTCAAAAGAAAAGATTTACCAGCACGCCTAATACCTGTGATGACCTTTATATCTGGAGTTCCTTTTACTCGAAAGAGTTGCTTTAGATAGTTTTCTCGCAATATTGTTCTCATGCAACACTCCTAAATCTAATATTTATAATTCAAACACTTGAAGTGAGAAAATATTATAAAAAAAACAACTAAAAGTCAACCTGTAAAATCGCCCACTTTCAGATTTTAAAAAAAATTGAAAATCTGAAAGTGTAATTAAATTGCTTATTATTAAGGTGATACAAATAATATGTGTAAATTAATTGTCATTCGCTTTCAAATTTTGGTAAAAATTACTAATCAAATATGACCTTGAGTATGTCATAAAGAAAGGCGATTTATTTTAGGAAATAGGCTATAACGAATAGGGAATAGCTTTGGTAAATGCGTGTGTTTGTTGCTGCAGCAAGCACACGCTTTATGTATGACGGGCATGTCATAGTTCTATGGTGAAAGTCCAACGGGGGGTAGTTACCGACCAACCCAATAGCGACTCCCAAGGTTTATGTTGCGAGGCATAGGCGAGAAGAAGGGATAGCGAAATCGTAGCCTAACGA
>JAZNPC010000086.1:0-7427 GCA_045589455.1 Kiritimatiellia bacterium | reverse complement strand
TGCGCGCTAGCGCCTCAACACCACACCCATCACACAAGCCCAGCGCCCTCCGCGTCCACTGCGTCTCCGCGTCCCTTTTTCGCACTTCTAGCCATCACGTGCACCACACAAGCCCATGGGTTGCCCCCACACTAGCGCTTGTAAGTTGACCTTGCGACAACGAGAGCAAGACCATGTCCAACGTCAAGCGCTAGTGTAGTGCGCTATGCACACACCCAAGCAATCCTGACCATCCTGCAAAATCCTGGAATACTGTTCCTGCGCGAGAGCGCACTCGCATGCGCACAAAATTGATTTTTATCGGCCGGTTTCTTGTTGCTTTTGAATAAAGAAAAGAGTATACTCTTTACTACTTTTTCATAGCTTTTACTCAAAGCAGGTAAGAGTGTAACAATAACATAAATTCATGGATTAAAATATGGAAAAAATAGATATTATTCTTGTGATCAATTCAGGATCATCTTCACTAAAATTTACTCTTTACAATATTGAGACAGAGACAAAGCTTGCTTCTGGCTTGGTAGAGCGCATTGGTGCAGACAATGCAAATATGGTTTACCGTAAGGGCGATGGAGCAAAGGAAGAGCAGCTAGTTGCTGCACCAGATCACTCTGCAGCTCTACGCCTTGTAACAGAGGCACTTGTTGATCCAGAAAAGGGTGTAATCAAGAGCCTAGAAGAGGTAGATGCTATCGGTCATCGCATACTACATGGTGGTGAAATCTTTAAGGCTTCAACACTTATCGATGCTGATGTAATGGCTCAGCTAAAGAAGCTTGTTCCACTAGGACCTCTACATATGCCACCAAATATTGGCGGTGTTGAAGCTTGCGAAAAGATTTTCCCAGGTCTACCAAATATTGCTGTTTTTGATACAGCTTTCCACCAGACAATGCCAAAGAGCGCTTGCCACTATGCAATCCCAGAGGAATACTATCAGAAATATGGTATCCGTAAGTATGGCTTCCATGGCACATCTCACCACTTTGTAACTCTAGCAACTGCTGAATATCTTGGCAAGAAGCCAGAGGACCTAAAGATTATTACATGCCACCTAGGTAATGGCTCTTCAATCGCAGCTGTTAAATATGGCAAGGTTCTAGACACAACTATGGGTCTAACTCCTCTTGCAGGTGTTGTAATGGGCACACGCTCTGGTGATCTTGATCCAGCTGTTATATTTACACTAATCCGCGAGGGTATGTCAGTTGACGAGATTGATAATCTATTGAACAAGAAGAGCGGTCTATTGGGTGTTGGTGGTATTAATTCAAATGATATGCGCGATATCGTTTCCAATGCAGCGAATGGTGTTGAGTCAGCAAAGTTAGCTCTTGATATGTGGACACATCGCCTTGTATTCTACGTAGGTGCTTATTATGCTCTACTAGGTGGTGCTGATGCAATCGTATTCACAGGCGGTATTGGTGAGAACTCTGCAGCTGCACGTGCAACTCTAATCGAGCAGTTCGCAGCAATTGGTTGCGACATTGATCCAGAGCTAAATGCAACACTACGTGGTCCATGCACAATCTCAAAGCCAGATTCTAAGGTAACAGCCCTAATCATCCCAACAGATGAGGAGCTAATGATTGCTAAGGAAACAAAGGCAGTAATGTCTAAGTAATTTAATGTAAAATATAGAGAGGTTTAAAATGAATTTTCTAGAGACAGTAAAGCCAAAGGCAAAGGCAGCACAGCGCCACATCGTTCTACCTGAGGGTATGGATCCACGCGTTGTTAAGGCAGCATATCTACTAGGTAAGGACGAAATCTGCAAGCTTACAGTTCTAGCAACTCCTGAGGAGCTTGCTGCAGCATGTGAGAAGGCAGGTGTTTCCCTAGATGGTCTAAATGTTGAGGTAGTCGACTACACAACAGCTCCTCTTGGTGATCAGCTAGCAGCAGCTCTTTACGAGAGAAGAAAGGCAAAGGGCATGACTGAGGAGGATGCAACAAAGCTAGTCCGCACGAATCGCCTATACTTTGGTAATATGATGATGAATCAGGGTCTAGTTGATGGCTTTGTTGCTGGTTCTATCGCTTCTACACCAGATATGCTTCGCTCTGCTTTCCACTGCGTTGGTACAGCAAAGGGCATTAAGCTAGCAAGCTCATGCTTCATCATGGATTTGCGTGAGCCAACTCCAGCTGGTGACACAACTCTTCTTTATGCAGACTGCGCAGTAAATCCTTGCCCAACAGCTGAGGAGCTAGTTGATATTGCTGTTGCAACAGCAACAAGCTACAAGGCACTACTTGGCAAGAAGCCAAAGCTAGCATTCCTAAGCTTCTCATCAAAGGGTAGTGCAAAGCACGATCTAGTATCAAAGATGCAGCAGGCAACAGAGCTAACAAAGGCTCGTTTTGCTGAGTTAGGCATTGATGCTGATGTTGATGGTGAGCTACAGGCTGATGCTGCTATCGTTCCATCTGTTGGCCAGTCAAAGGCTCCAGGCAGCCCAGTTGCAGGTAATGCAAATGTTCTTATCTTCCCTGACTTGCAGGCAGGTAATATCTGCTACAAGATTACAGAGCGTCTAGGTGGTGCAACTGCTTATGGTCCTGTTCTCCAGGGTGTAGCAAAGCCAGTGAATGACCTTTCACGAGGCTGCTCCGCAGAAGATATCTACGGCACAGTGGTTATCACAATTCTACAGAGCATGTAAAAATAAAGAAGGCGTCCTGCGGGGCGCCTTTTTGTTTATTACTTTGTTTGGTGTGACGACTTGGACGATACCTAATCCTACGCTGGCTCCCGCCTAAGGGAAGATGGGGAGCAGGGGAATAATTCAGAGGCACCTTTATTTAGCGATTTTTCCAAAATTTTGTTGACTTTAAAAGCGGAAATATAGTATTTTTATTATATCACTGCAATGTTTGCAGTTTTGGAGATAGGTGAACTTATGAATAGAAATCTTATAATTGCAGGGCTAATATTAGCTTCTGTCACAAGCTTTGCTGGATGGGAATATACACAAATAGAATTAAATGGGTCAACAGCAAATGTCCTTAGAAATACAGAGAGTGGTTGGGGATTTAAAGCTTCTTATAACTATAATGTGGGTCTGCAAATAGAGGCTTGCTATGAGTCGCCAGCAGATGGTGCTCCTCTTGATTTTACTGGCGAAATCCAAAATTCGAATCCTGGTGTTAATGGTAAAAAAATCGAAATTATAACTATTGGGCGCCCATTTTTTAATAGATGGGCTGCAAATCCAACTAATACTCATGCTGCGAATCTTAAGTCTTTGACTCTCCCAGAAACGCTTCAAACAATTAACGAGTTTGCTTTTTGGAATTGTACAAATTTGACTTATCTCGCACCTTTGCCTACCTCCTTAACGATGATTAAACGCGGTGCTTTTGAAAATACATCAATTGAAAATGATTTGGTTATTACAGGTGGTGAGTGCAGCATTGCGTATGCATCTTTTGCAAATACAAAAATTCCTTCTGCAGATTTGACAGGTGTTACCACAATAGGGAATTATGTCAATGGGTTTGCAGGTGTTTTTGAAAATTGTAAAGAATTAACTAGTGTGAAGCTTAATCCAGCACTTACGTATATCCCCGATAATGGATTTAAAAATTGCTCAAAGCTTAACTCTGTTGTGCCGTTGCTACCTAATTCTGTAACTAATGTCGGTGAGAATGCCTTTTATAAGACAATGCTTCAAGGTGATTTGATCGTGCCATCAGGATGTATGATTGAACAAGGTGCATTTGCAGCAACCTTGCTCACAAGTGTTGATTTGGAAAAAGGCGGAAATGTTATTGGAAGCACTACTTTAACAAGTGCAGGTGCTTTTGAAAATTGTGATAAGTTAACAAAAATCATTTTGCCATCAGAATTGGTCACTATAGGTAACAGGACATTTTCAAATTGTTCAAATTTAGTATCTATTACACCAATGTTTCCTGATACACTCGAAAATTTTGGTGGCGATGCATTTAAGAATGTAATCTTCCCAGAGCAACCACTGTATCTCAAGGGTGTTAAAAATATTGGTGGATCAGCATTTGCTAATCAACCAATTACTGCTTTGTATTTTGGTTCTTGCCTTACAAATATTGCTGGAGGTTGGGATAAGGGTGCATTCTTTAATTGTACAAAGCTAACCAAGGTTGAATTTCCCAAAAATGCTGCTCCATGTACATTTGGAGAAATGACCTTTGCTAAATGCTCTTCTCTTACGGAGCTAGAGCTTCCTGCAAAAACAGTTGGCAGATATATTATTACAGGCTCTGGTGTAACAAATATCACTTATCGTGCTTGCCTAGAAAAGTTTGATGAAAAGATTTATACCGTCGCATATGGTACACAAAAATTAACAGATGTTTATTATTATGGACCATGCCCAACAATTGATGAAACTGTTAAAATTTTCTATGGTATAAATGCAGGAAAACTAACTCACCATGTAAATGAAACATATCTTTCTACTTGGGCTGCAGTAACTGATGATGGTGAAGCTCCAGATAGCACATCAAAATGGATTACTAATGAAGCTGAAATGTGGATTAGACCTTGGCGTCCAGTAGAAAATACAACGTTATTGTTTGTTCGCTAGAATTTATTAGGAGTATAAAATGAAAAGAAGCTTAAATGTCGCATTATTGTCTATTGCTACAAGTGTAGCAATGGCAAATCCACTAGACTTTCAAACCTATACACAGCTTGTTGAGGTGAAATACCCAACAGCCACTGAGGCAGCAAATGCAACGGCAACAATCCCAGCTCTACCAAATGGTGCAACACTTGCTTTCACTACTCGTTGGGATGACTCACATGGTGGCCATGTGCCTCGTGCTAGATTATTTAATTCAATAGGCTACAGTGCCACTTTTTTCTTAAATAAAAGTGAAGATTATTATAGAAATGAGGCAATGGAACTACTTGCAGAGGGGTGCTCTCTAGCAAATCATAGTGCTACGCATCCATTCCTAATGCAGATTGAAGAGAATGAAATGTATATTGAGGTAATTGAAAATAAAATTGCAATTGAGTCAATTTGCGATACCTCATGCGTTTCCTTCGGTGCTCCATTTAGTTGGGATTCTGAGATAGATGAATCACGTCCTGCTGTTCTAAGAAAAATGCTTATAGCTACAGGCCATTATGTTTCAGGCGATTGGGTTGTTGAAAATTGTGATGTTCCTGCAGACACATGGATGACGGCTCATCTTTTCTCTTCAAACGATACTGAGCCAAACGAAGCGCAGTTTGAAAAGAATCTCGCTTCAAGTATTGATAAAGCAAAGCGCACACCAGAATATCCTCGTATAAGCTTTGGTATCCATTCTTGGTGCAATGAGCAAGGACTTGCAAGACAAGGGGAATGGCTAAAGCGTTATGGAAACAATCCAGATTGGTTTTATGCTAATGATAATCAATATGGTGCTTATCGTTACCATTACTACCATAGTAAGATTGAAAAGGTAAGCTCACGCGGAAATACCGTTGTTTGGAAAATTACACGCTTTATGCCTCACCAAGTAGGCTCAGATTATCCTCTAAGTATTAAATTCTCTGGTACACCAGCTAAGGTAACTGTTGATAATCAAGAAGTAAGTAGAACCTCTCGAGGATTTTATACATTGCCACATGATTCAAAATATACTGGTGCTTTAACAGTTCTCCGAGATGCAGAGATTGAGCAGGAGCTTCCAGGTGTAAGCTTTAAGCTAGTGCGTAATGGCTTCAAAAAGATGGGCGTTCAAATTGAAAATAGTACAGGTAAGCCTATCGTAGGCGCTCATACTACATTTTATCTTCCTCCTGCATTTGAGAATGCACGCATAGTAAAAACCTCAGCTCCTAATAGCAAGGCTCCAGCAGTTGTCGCGATTACAACAGAGCTTGGCCCTCTTGCTCAAGATCCAAGCAAAATGCCTGGTAAAATTTATTTTGCTGCAAGTGTGGACTTTATGTACAACTCAAAGCCATATCGTGTATATCTAACAGAAATCGTTCCAGAGCTAAAGAGTAAGGAGATTTCAGGTGATACACCTCGTGACACCTCACATGTGCTTGGACCTATTTCAAGAGATAGCTTTGATGAAGCAGCATTTTTAGCAATGACAATGCCAGATGCAGAGCTAGAGGATTTTGGTACAGCAATTAATGAAAAATGGCGCTGCACTCCGGATACGTCACGCTTTGGTTATGCAGCTATTGCATATATTCCATGGACCTGCGATAAAGCATATAGAGAAGCAATTGGCCCTCATGCAAATAAAAATGGTGTTCGTCTTCTTGCAACGGATTTCATTTCTCCATTTGATGGGGAGCTCACCCTTAAAATCAATAAGGCAAAGTGGGAGTCCTTTGATTATTATCTAAACGGAGAAAAATTTACAGTCAAAGGTAGACTACACACGATAAAGGTTAAAAAGGGAAGGAATAGAATTGTATTAAATGTTCCAATGCCAAATAACTATCATGCAAATACAGTTTTGTTGGCTATTTATGATGGTGAGCTTAAAAATGCAGTTAAATTTGTTAAGCCAAGGGTAAAGCTCCCAGATAATGCTTTTGAAAAAGAGGGTGGAGTTAGTGCCTCTTTTGGGTATGATGGACAGCTTTCAGCTTTAAAGTATGCTGGTAAATCATTGGTTACTCGTTTTGCAATTACAGGAGCTCCAAAGCTAAAAGGTAATTTGGAAGGAAAGTCTTTTGACTGGAGTAAGATTATTTCTTCTGCAAAGGATGCAAAATTTGTAAAGAATGAAGCTGGGCTTACATGCTCAATAAAATATCCTATATTAGTTGATGGAAAGCAAATCCTTACCCTTTATCAAAAGGCAAAGGTAGAGAATAATTGTGTATCTGTAAAGTATAAGCTTGTTGCAGAGACTGATGTTTCTTGGTCTGGTAAACTAATAGACACAGACATTTATGTTCCTTTAGACTTGGTTTTAGGTAATGATTTTATTTATAAGCCAATAGGAAAGGATGAGATAGTTGCTTCCTATCCAAAGGAATTTGATGGTAGTTTCCAGCCTTCAAATTTGGAAAGCATCAAATTTGGTGCAAGTCCAATGATTGATTTGAGCTTTGTAGATGCGGTTAACGTAGGATTTTTAGATAGACGCCAATGGAATCAGCAGTCATTCAGTATTCGCGTAGTGCCAAATAATTCTTGTTTTTGGAATCAAATTGGCAGTCTGAATGCAGGAGAATCTATGGTGTGGGGTATTTCCTTTGTAATTAAAAAATAAAATTTAGATTATATTTAAATCATATATTTTATTAGGTGCTTGTAGCAAATGCTTACACAGCACCTTTTTTTATGTATGACGGGCATGTCATAGTTCTATGGTGAAAGTCCAACGGGGGGTAGTTACCGACCAACCCAATAGCGACTCCCAAGGTTTATGTTGTGAGGCATAGGCGAGAAGAAGGGATAGCGAAATCGTAGCCT
>JAZNPC010000085.1:0-12349 GCA_045589455.1 Kiritimatiellia bacterium | reverse complement strand
ATCCCCGAGTGTCTCCCATGCGCACAGCAGATGTTTTCCATGCACCTGCTGTCCCGTATAATACTCCAATACGAGGCAGACTTTCAACCCCGTTTACTGTTCTTTTTTCAGAAACAAGGAATACATTACCAGCACGGATATTCACGGATGAGTTTGAAACCACGAATGAACACGAATAAACACTAATGGGTGCTTGGGGTACTTGCGGGGTGGCGAGGATAATGGCGGGCTCACGCCCCACGCAGAGATGCAGAGAGTGGATACACGGAGTGGTTCTAGGATATCGGAGCAGCGTGCTTTAGCGCGCAATCAAGAACACGGATGGACACGGATTAACACGGATGGGTGATGGAGTGGAAAATGTGATGCGCAGAGCGAGCGCGATGCGTGAAACTGTGTATGTGCACTGCGGCAAGAATGCCGCAGCACGTAACAAATGGTGGTGAAAAAAATTTGGGTTTTGTATTGATTTAGCACAGTTTATTTTTCTGTCCTAGAGGCAGCGAGGCGAAAGCCGAGATTGCGGCGCCCGTAGTCAGGGTAGCTGTAGTTCCAGTCGTCAGACTCACAATTCCCGGCGTTATTGTCCCAGCTGCCGCCACGGTAAATACGGTAGTAGCTGTTCTCCGAGCTCGTCCATTCCCATACATTTCCATGCATGTCGTACAACCCCCACGCATTAGGCTTCTTCTGTCCAACTGGATGGGTCTTTTCTCTAGAATTATCACAATACCAACCCATCTCTTCCATTGTCCCTTCACGTCCATCTGCTAGCAACCCATAATCATCTGTGCTTCCTGCACGGCAAGCATACTCCCATTGTTCCTCGGTTGGCAAGAAGAAGATTAACCCCGCTTGCTTTACATCTGCACGTGCATTTAGCTTCTTAATAAAGTCCTGACAGTCATTCCATGAAACTTTCTCTACTGGATGAGATAAATCACCTTTATGATGTGATGGGTTATTACCCATAATTGCTTGCCATTGGGTTTGAGTTACCTCATATTTACCGAAATATAGACCTTTATGCTCGGCACTGTCGGGTATACGTACCATATCTTTTATCAAAGACTCCACCTCTCCGCGGGATTTGCGCTCTGCCTCTTCACGAGCTTTGCGCTCTGCCTCTGCTTTCTCACGAGCTATGCGCTCTGCCTCTTCGCGAGCTCTACGCTCTGCTTCTGCTTTCTCACGAGCAATGCGAGCTTGCTCTGCACGGTAAGCTTGCACCTCCGCTAGTGACAGAACTTTACAGCGAATATCACTAATTGAATTCATCCACTCTAGTGTTGTATTTTGACGAGTGTAGGAATAATATGAATCCTCATCTACTCCCCACTTTGTATTAGATGGTAGCTCTCGCAATCTATTTAAATGATGCAATGGTAATGGATAGCTTGCAAATCCCATACGCTTAAAGCTAGATATTGGTATAAATGTGCTTTCTGTTACCTGTCCTTGCTGATTCACATATTCTACTAAAATTAAATAATCACGAACTTTCATTACTGAAGCATTGTTTCTCTCCCAATGTGAAATTGCGGTCTCCTCATTATCACCAAACCGATAACCTCGCCCAGCTATGCTTCGTGCTTCAGGATCCTCAAAGCTCGTAAAACTATTACTTAATTTTAATGTATCAATTTTTTGATAGGTTCTATTTTTCCAAGCCGAATATTGTGCTTCATTAATTGATAAACGAATTGTTACAGTAATTTTTCTAGCATCTGTATCCACAACAATATTTGGTGTTCCATCCCTGCGAATATCAACTCCCGCATTTAAAAGCTTGTCATAGGAAGTATAATAATCCTCACATATTTTTCCATAGGTCTCTGGTACAACATCTGCCTGCTCAATCACTCGAGAAAAATAGCTTTGAGAAAACGCATTACTTATTGTTAAAAATGCAGCAATTGCTGCTCCAATATATTTTGTTTTCATATTTGTTCCTTTCTAAAACTTATTTTTTCTTTTCTGCTACCAATCGAAGCCCAACATCATATCGTTTAAAATTTGGATCGTTCCAAGTCCATCTAACTACACTACATATTGAAGCAATACTATAAAAACTTCCTCCACAACGAATACGATTTAAATCCTTTAATGATGTTGTCCATTCATAAACATTACCATGCATATCGTATAGTCCCCATGCATTTGGCTGCTTCTGACCAACTGGATGTGTCTTACCTTCTGAATTTTGATCATACCAACCAACAAGCTCTATTGTTGCCTCTTGTCCATTTTCAAGCAAACCATATTTACCTGTACTTCCTGCTCTGCAGGCATATTCCCATTCCTCTCGGGTTGGAAGTCTAAAACTTAATCCTGCTGCTTTTACATCCTTTGATTCATTTAACCTTCTTATAAACTCCTGACAGTCATTCCAAGAAACATTTTCTACAGGTCTATTTAAATCACCCTTAAATCTAGATGGGTTGTTCCCCATAATTGCTTCCCATAATCCCTGTGTTACCTCATATTTACAAAAATATTGATTTTTATTAGGTATTAAAACTATATTTTCTATCAGAGAAGTAATTTCTGATATAGAATGAGTTTGTAAATTTTTAATTAAAATTTCTTGCGATGTAGGCTTCTCAGTACCTTCAAAGGAACCAAGCTCTTCGCTTGTTTCCGAATTTTCTAGAGCTAATGTTGCTTGCTCTGCTAAGAATTCTTTAGTCTCAGCTACTAAACGAAAGCCTAAAGAATTTCCTCTTGTTTCTTTCTTTTGCAGAAATAAATAACCAACCTCACAATAGCCAGCGGTAGTATTCCAACCTCCGCCCTTAACAATGGCAGAATCTCCATCATATGATATTGTCCACTCCCATACATTACCATGCATATCATACAAGCCCCAAGCATTTGGCTTTTTCCAACCGACATGATGTGTCTTGCTTCTAGAATTTGATTTATACCAACATATATCAGCTAAATTTCTTATACTTCCTTGGCGTCCATTTTGGTGCAAACCAAAGTCACCTTTACCTCCTGCTCTGCATGCATAAATCCACTCTTTAGCTGTTGGTAATCGAAATTTGAATCCTGATTGCTCTATTTCTGGTAAAGCATTTAGTTTTTCAACAAATTCTAAACAGTCACTTAATGATACTCGCTCTACTGGGTTGTATATATTTTCAGAGAAATATGAAGGATTTGTGTCCATCACTGCATACCACAATGCCTGAGTCACTTCATATTTACAAAAATATAATCCTTTATGATCACTGTTATTTGGTATTTGAACCATATTTTTTAATAGCTCAGGTATAGCAAGCTCTGCGGCTGAATGTAATTGTTCTTCGTATTCTTTTTTTTCACGCTCTGCCTCTTCTGCTGCTCTTTCTCTAGCAATGCGCTCTGCCTCCTCACGAGCTAATCGTTCTTGTTCTGCTTTTTCACTGGCTATTCTTGCTTGCTCTGCACGATATTCTTGTACCTCTGTTAGTGACATAACTCTACAACGAATATCTCCTATTGAATTCATCCATTCTAGTGTTGAATTAGGGCGCGTGTAAGTATAATATGAATCCTCATCTTCACCACAATCACTTAATTGAATAAAATCATTTAGTCTATTTAAATTATGCAAAGGTAATGGGTAAAAATCATAACCAACACGATTAAATTTCTTGATTGAAATATAATTTGTCTCTATTACTTTTCCATTAATATCTAAAAACTCAACATATATTAAATAATCACGATATCGCTTAATATCTGAATTCTCTTTTTCCCAACGAGAAATCGCTGCTTCTTCATTATCTCCAAATAAGAATTTTTTTCCCGCTATCATTCTCGCACTTGTATCCTCAAATGTAGAGAATTTATTACTCAAATTTAATTCATCAATTTTTTTAAGGGTCCGCATTTTCCATAATGAATATTGAACATCATTAACTGATAATCTAAATGTAATATGAACATTTTCTGATTTTGTATCCACCACAATATTTGGTGTTCCATCAGCACGAACATCAACCTCAACATTTAAAAGCTTATCAAATGATGTATAAAATTCCTCGCAAATTTCTCCATAAGTTTCTGGCAAAGCATCAGCCTGCTCTATTGCGTGGGAGAAATATCCTTGAGAAAAAACATTGCTTATAGTTAAACATGCTACAATTGCTGCTCCAAAATATTTTATTTTCATGTTATTCCCTGTAAATATAAAATTTATCGGCGTTTGATTTCTGAGTTAATCATTAATGCAGAAGCAATAAATATAGCAAAGGTCCAAACGATGGTTGGAATCTGGAAGCTAAAATCGCCCAAGGAATGGAAAATCATACAAATACACATCAAAAGCGCTGCTAAAGGTAACGCTGCTGCTAGCTTGTACTCTATTGGTGAGGTTAATGTAGCAAAGCCATACTCTGTTTTTCTATGCTTGTGGTGATGCTTATGGTGGTGATGACGAGGCTCTTCTTCATCCTCATCTTCATCATCCTCATCAAGAAGATCATCATCTGTTTTGTGAGGTGCATTAATAGATCTATTTTCATCAATATATTTACGGCGAGAGCTATGGCTTTCAGAATGAGTTTTCAAATCCTTCATTGCTTGACGTTTAGCATTAACTAAACCACACATAACTGTTATCATTGGGATAATAAATAATGCCATTCCAACAATTCCATATTCTTCTAAAAGCTGAGTCCAATCGCTATGCACCTCATACAAATGATAGTTGTCATTACTTAATTTTGGTGGCTTATATGGATCTCTCGTACCATCTGGTGTGGCAGCAAATTCACCCCACCGGCTTGAGTGCTGACCAGGTCCAATACCAAATACAGGGCTAGATTCCCAAGCTCTTAATGCAGAACCAATATACCAGCCTCTATCAAATCCATACCAAAAAGTTTCGTGCAACCGTTCTCTAAATGATTGTTCAGATTTCTCTGTCATTAACCTATAAAAACCATGCTTTTTGCAACGCTCATGAATAATATTTTCTGTAGAGAAAATCAATAGTAATAATAAGCTGACACAAGACAATAAACTAAGGATTAATAATATTCGTTTATAAAGCTTCTTATTACTAAACCCAAAAAATGTTAGACCTACTATAATTGCAACAATAAGAGAAGCCATTCCTCCTCTAGAAAGAGTTAAAACATTCGCCCACAAAAATAATGGCAAAAGAACTCCAGCCAAAATATTTATCCAAAGTATTTGCTTTGTCCCTACTCCTTTTTTTCGAGGAGTTAATAATATTGCTAAACAGAATAAAATTCCGAGATTCATAAATGCAGCTAGGTGATTAGGACAGAAAAATACACCAGTTGCTCTGCCTCCATACAACATTGATTCTGGAATTTTAAACCATAAGATATATGTATCTGCATTTGCAAAGTGATTAATTATTGAATAAATAGCAATTACACCCATATTTATTAAAATAGCAAAGCAGAGCCAAACAAGTCGCTTCCTTGTACATACAAGTAGCATAGTAATAGCCAATAAAACTGGAGTAATAAAAAGTAGCAGACTTCGCTCACCATCCATATACACAAATTGATGAGGTGTATCTGAATGAAATACAAAACGAATAACAGCATATGCAATAAAAGGAACCATAGAAATTAGCATCACAAGCTTTCGCTTTCCAAAAAGAAAATAACCTGGCTCTGGTGCTGTATCTCCATAAGAGCTATTGATCATCATTTCAATAATAGAGCCAATTCCTGCAAATGCAACACCTGCAAAAAGTAATAATGCGACTGGCCAAAACCACCACATTTCCCAAGCACTAAATGCCCATGGTCCAACAATTGCCACACCACAAACACAGATAAAAGCAAGCTTATGAAATAGCAAAATCAATGTGTTATTTTTGTCGCCATTTTCTAAATATGTGCTAAATAATTTCATTTCTTTTTCCCTTAAAGCTATCTGGTACGACCAAAGCGACGGTCAATTTCTCGCAAGGACGTAAATATCATTGTTGGCTTCCCTGTTGGGCTTGTATATGGCATATCACATATAGCCAAGCGACGAATTACACCGATTAATTCTTGATCAGAAAGCTGTTGCTTATTCTTTACAGCAATTTTGCAAGCAACAGCAGCAATCATTTCCTCACGCCAGCGTTCGCGTCGCTTATTTGGTCCAGCTGTCTCCAAATAATTAATTGTATCTAAAAGAACAATACCACAATCAGTATCAGAAATTGCCTCAGGCAAAGCATCAACAATAAATGAAGCTGCACCAAATTTCTCAATACCAAAGCCTAGGTCTTTAAAATATGGAAGTAAAGCCTCTATGCGGCGTGCATCTATTGGTTTCAATTCTACCGTTTGTGGTATAAGAAGCATCTGTGAGGTTTGCTTTGCTTCTGTTTGCTTTAGCAATGCTTCATAAATAACTCGTTCATGAGCAGAGCTTGGATCAAAGATTGTATAGCCACCTGGTGTTTCAAGAATTACATAGCCACTTTCAAGTCGACCAAGCACCTTAAATTCAGCTAGTGGAGAATTTGGTGCTGAATGAATATTTTGTGGAGCGCCATGCTCCTGCGCAGAACTATTATCCGCATTATTGGTTGGTGTCCAATCATGCTTTTGTATTTTAGAAAATGGAACAGCAACTGTATCAGCAAAAGGTAAATCTACAGAAATTGGCGCAGGTGCTGTTGGCTCTGGCATTGCAGGTGTAGAAACAATATCAGCTGATTTAATCTCTTCTTGTGGCGGAAAAAAATCTGCAGATGGAGCTGAAGAAGTAACTGGTGTTGGATATGGTAAAGCGCCAGCAATATCACCGCCTGTAATTGGAGGTAGCTCTTCAACTGCTGCTACAGGTGGGGGTGTTAAAAAGCCACCACTACTGCCCTGCAATGCTTCAGACATAACAGCAATTATTGCATCACGTACATCATTACTTCTGCGGAAACGTACCTCACGTTTCATAGGATGCACATTAACATCTACATCCTCTGGTGGAAGCTCTATAAATAAATAAAAGATTGGTTTACGAGATTCATCCAAGCGTGGATAAGCTTCACGAATTGCTGCATGAATTGCTGGGGTTGCGGCAGGGCGACCATTTATGAAAATAAATTGTCCTCCTCGATCTGAGCGAGTCCAATTGGGAATGCCTGCATAACCATATACGTGTATGTTTTTAAAGATACCATCAAATGGTATCATACGAGACATTTCTTCTTCACCAACAAGCTCATGTAATCTATCATAAAGATTTTCTGCAACAGGTAGTCTATATACTTCATCACCATCGCATTTAAGTGTAAACATAATTTTTGGATATGCAATGGCATGAACGAGAACAATATTTCTAATATGTGCTTGCTCTGTTTGGAAGCTGCGTAAAAAGCTTCTTCTTGCGGGAACATTAAAAAACAAATCGCGCACTTCGATGCTTGTTCCAGCTGGAACACCACAATCTGAAACCTCAAGTAGCTTTCCGCCTTGAATTTCAAGACTTGTTCCAGCATTGTCTTGAGGGCGACGAGTTTTAAGTGTAAAACGAGAAACTGAAGCGATGGAAGCAAGCGCTTCACCACGGAAGCCAAGTGTGGTTATATGTTCAATATCATCTACTTCGCTGATTTTACTGGTCGCCTGACGTTCCGGCGCCATAAGTGCATCACGCCTACTCATACCACAGCCATTATCAGTGATTGATATGAGCTTGCGGCCGCCAGCTGTAATTTCTACATCTATTTTAGTGGCGCCAGCATCAACACAATTTTCTATTAGTTCTTTAACTACTGAGGCAGGGCGTTCAACTACTTCACCTGCTGCAATTTTATTAGCAACATGTGTTGAAAGCTGTTGAATTTTAGCATTTTCGTCTTGTCTCATGGTAAATTTAAATTAAAAAAAATTGATAAAACTTGTGGGTTCGTTTTCTGTTTTATATTTTACAAATAATATAAAAAAAAGTCAAAGCATATACACGCACACATTGTGTATTTTTCAAGAATACAGACACTCGTGGTGTGGTTTTTAACACGGATATACACGGATGATTGCTGGCTCACGCCCCACGCAGAGACGTGGAGGGTTCTCGAATATCGGAGCAGCGTGCTTTAGCGCGCATTGTGCAATCGCACATTTCAAAAACCAAGTTTTATTAGAAGGTTATATTTAATGCGGTAAGCATTGAATGAAGCATTCCATTATTTGAGATATCTCCTAGCCAAATTTCAATAGCATGGCGCAAAACATATTCATTACACCATGTGGCTACCTTTTTATTTAACCTAGAACCACTAGGTTGCGGTGAAATTATAAGAGCTATGCCTGCTTGACATGCAGCTGCTAATTTTGGTTCCAATTCATTTATAGGGGGAATTCCTTGTGGCACAACCTGAATTATCCGCCTATTATTGAGCAGTGCTCTGCGTAGAATCTCGCGTTCCTGAGCGCTTGTAAAGGTGGATATTATTGGGGGTAAAGATGAATGATGTTCCACACCTGATAGTGTGGTTGGAGATTCCACACCTGATGGCGTGGTTGGCGCTAAAGCACCATGCTCCGATTTTGCTCTCGCGGAAAATGGAAAAGCACCATTTACATTAATATCGGAGCAGCGTGCTTTAGGCCGCCTCGGTTTTAGCGCACTTGCGCTAAAACCCTGTGAAGCCACAAATGCCACACACTCATTATTCAAAAGCTCCAAATTTCCAAATGAATAGCGTGTGCAAGCACCAAATCGATCTCGCGACCAATTTCGCGGATTAGCGCGCACATATCGTATTTGCGCCTTAAGTTGCTCCTCGCTTGCTACAACCTCTTCCCAATAATCCTTTTGCCACAAATATTGACCAATATCTTCTATTGTGCCAGCTCTTTTATATTTTCCGTACAGAAATGATGTTGCTCCCTTAAAGCGGCTCATTAAAAACCCAAGATGGTTGGTGTGATTTGATCTTCTAAAATGAATTCGAACTATTGCATGAAAATGATTTGGCATCAAAATAGATTCTATAAGCTCTAGCTCTGGGTATCTTGAAGGCAACGAAAGCCAATATTTATAAACCTCTTCACCAAATGAATTTAATTTAACTTCATCACCTACTATAGCACCAAAAAGTGATTTATTTTTATTTACTTGGATGGTGATAAAAAAACATCCATTCTTATAATTTATTTTGGTGTTTCGTAATGAATTAAAAATTGTAATTTCTGAAACGAAAAATGTTTGGTGGGTTCTACTATTATACAAAAAATTAGTATTCTGCATGGATATACTCCTCTCTATGTGATAAATATTCAACTCTAATTTTCTTGCGACAAATTCATTTTGCCACAACATAACAATAAATGCAAGGATTAAGATTCTAAATAAACCTCTAACAGAGCTTGTTATGAAAATAAAAAAACACATATGTCGTGGCTAAGCTTCTTACATAAACAAAAAAGGGCGCCTGTTGGACGCCCTTATTTGTTAGAGTGCTTCTTTAATCATTGAGATTAGCTCTGGGGCTTTTGTTAAGCCTATACGAACATCAATATCCACACCATCCTTGAATAGAATTAGCGTTGGAATACTTTGTATTCCTAAACGTCGAGCCAGCTCAAGCTCCTTATCTATATTGACTTTACCAAAACGAACAGTCTCTCCCATTTGCTCAGCAACTGTGTCAAAAATAGGCCCCATCAGCTTACAAGGCATACACCAAGGAGCCCAAAAATCAACAAGCGTTAATCCTTGGCTAATTGTTGCATCAAAATTTTCATTTGTTAATTCGATAACTTGTGCATCCATTTTGTACCTCCTTTTGTTATTTATATAAAAGAAATACTAGTTACTTTTTACAATATTTGGCTTAATAACTTCAACGGAGAATTTACTCAACTTTTCCTTAAGTAATTCAAACATTGCTTCGTCTTTGTAAATGCCAACTATCGCACCACCAGAGCCAGTGAACTTTGCACTAGCACCACATTCACGAGCAATCTTTACCATGCGTAGATTTCCTTCGCTTAGCTTATAAAGCTTGGCACGTAAATCAAAATTGTCATTCATTAGTTGAGAAAGCTTGTCATAGTCTTTGGCCAGTAAACTATCACGCCACTCATCTGTGATATCACCCCAATATTTCATTGCATCAACAATTTCCTTCTCGCCTGCCTCAAAGCGTGCGCGAATATTATTGTGGAAAACATCTGACATTTCAGATAAATCAGTACGATATGCAATATACAAATTAGGTAAAAGAGCAGGATTTAGTTCAACATAATTTCCGTGACCTTGCTTATCCATTAGCTTCTTATCAAAATCCATGTAAACAAGACCTTCATAAACCTGAATTACACGATCTTGAAGACCTGCAGTAATTCCAAGCTCCTTCTGTTCTGTTGCACGAATGATATTTGCTAGCTCTGGTTTTGGAATTGTTACACCATAAAATGCCATCAATGCACGGAAGCATGCAGTGATAATCGCACTTGAGCCAGATAAGCCAACAAGATTTGGAATATTTGACTCATAGCGAATTGTAAAGTTACGATTATCTATTTCTATCCCGTTATCAATTGTATATTGACGGAATCTCTTGATTGCTGCCTTTAATAAACGAATACCACCATAATAACCAAATAGGCGAACATCCTCCATTAGAGCATCAATGCTTTTAAAGGTTGAACCATCGCGCTCAGTTGGTATAATCTCTAATTCAGGAGACTCATAAAGAATTACTGTAGCGGCAAAATTACTGAAGGTAAAGGAAATTGTTTTTCCAAAATAACCATCAGAAGGATTACCAATCAATGCAGCACGTGCATATGCTTTTGTTTTTATAATCATTTTAAAGTCTCCTGCCTAAAAATTAGGAAATTAAACCTGCAACACCAGAGCCAACCATTGGTGCATCGTCAACTGAAATTACATCAAAGTAGATTCCACGACCATTCAAAATCTCACGCAAATATTGTTCAACGCGTGACTTGAAGAATGCAGAGCGTGTCTTGTAGTAGGTTGAACCATCAACTGTGACGCAGACTGGGTGTAGCTTGTCTGTGCCAGCATTTGAGCGAATTACTGCAGCTGCGATATTTACTGCTGTTAGCTTTGCAGCACGAACAAATAGCTGCTCACCAATTGTCATAGCCATACGGCGATCATCTTCTGTTGGGTTAAAGGTTTCAAACAAGCCATCTTTGATGAATGGGTTTGCAATAAAGTTGTCAAAATGCATTGTCTCTAGAGAATTCATTGCAAGAATTTTAGCTGCAAATGCTTCTGAGAATAAGCCATCTGTTGCTGCTGCCTTAAGCATTGCAAGACCAACACCACCCATATATGCTCCTGAAATCATCTTTTCAAATAGACCAACTCCTGGATCACTTGTTGTTGCATCAAATGCTTTATCGAAATCAGAAAGCACGGCACCATTAAAGTTGCCAGACTCTACGTTGATTACCATAGATGCATCTGGATTGATACCGGAAATCTTTGTGATATTCTTATTTGCTTCAACATAGGCAATATTTGTGCCTGTGCCAAGGATAAAGCCAACATATGCAGAATATTGACGAGCAAGGCCTGCGCTCTTACCAGCTAGAAGTGTTGCAACTGTATCATTTAGAACCTTTACCTTTAGCTTGATACCAGTGCGCTTTTCTACAGCCTTTGAAATACCTGTACCAACCATCTTACCTACAACCTCAGGTGCCTTCACCTGCTTTGTCCAGTGAAGAAGCTTACCATCAAGGTCTGGTGTAATTTCTGTTGGGTATGAGAAGCAGAAGCCAATGCTATCTGAACGCTGTGAAACACCTGCAAGATAATCAGCAAAGCAATCAAAGAATACATCCTCTGATAGCTCCATATCTCCTGTGCCAGGCATAGCATACTTTTGAAAATCCTCAATTCTTACCTTACCAGCCTTATCAAACCAAAGTACAGCAACGCGAAGATTTGTTCCACCTGCATCAAGAACAATGATAGGTGTTTCTGTTGGAACCTCTTTATCTGCATCTACATATGCAGGAATCATCTTCAAAGAGCCACCCTTGCCTTCTAGACCCTGAACCATCTGCTTATCAAATTCAGCTAAAAGTGCTTCTACATCGATATCTGCTGTAAAATTATGTGCCTTAAAAAATGTTGCTACGTCCATCATAAATTTATACTCCTTATATAGATAAATCGTTTCTAGTATTATACCCCAAATTAATGTGTAATAGCAACTGGTTTAATTTATATTTTAGATAAATAACAACCAATGTTTTCTGTAAAATTAAATGCACGATTTAAGAGTTGAAAAAAAATAAAGGGTTTTTATAGAATTAAGACCGTTGTAAACGTAAAAAAAATAAGTCCCAAATGACAAATTTAGACAAACAAGATTGTGGTTCCTTTACAA
>JAZNPC010000084.1:0-30708 GCA_045589455.1 Kiritimatiellia bacterium | reverse complement strand
TTGTAAAGGAACCACAATCTTGTTTGTCTAAATTTGTCATTTGGGACTTATTTTTTTTACGTTTACAACGGTCTTAATTCTATAAAAACCCTTTATTTTTTTTCAACTCTTAAATCGTGCATTTAATTTTACAGAAAACACAAGTTTTCATATTTTCAATATGAGTAAACTTTTTGTTGCTAGAATTTTGAAAAATGTGCTATAATTCCCTAAATCGTTTACATATAAAATTTGAGGTTTTTTCGTGTATTTACAAGCACTTGAGATAGTTGGCTTTAAAAGCTTTGCAAATAAAACTCGGTTAGTATTTGAGCCGGGCATTACTGCTATTGTTGGACCAAATGGATGCGGTAAGAGTAATGTTTCTGATGCTATTCGCTGGGTACTAGGTGAGCAGAGACCAACAGCATTGCGTGGCTCTGCTATGACAGACGTTATTTTTAATGGAACAGACTCTCGTAAGCCTTTGGGTATGACAGAGGTTTCTGTTACTTTTGCAGATTGTGAAAAGCAGTTAGGCACCGAGTATAATGAGGTAACAATTACTCGTCGTGTTTTCCGTTCTGGTGAGGGTCAGTACTTTATTAACCGCACCCCATGTCGCTTGCGAGATATTCAGCGCTTGTTCATGGATACAGGTGTTGGCACTTCTTCCTACTCAGTTATGGCTCAAGGCCAAATTGATGCTGTACTTTCTTCAAGACCTGAGGATCGCCGTGCAATCTTCGAAGAGGCAAGTGGAATTACTCGCTTTAGAGCTGACCGTAAGGAAGCAATGCGTAAGCTTGATCAAACAGATGCAAACCTAATGCGTTTAGGTGATGTTATTCGTGAATTGCATCGTCAGATTGGTTCCTTACAGCGCCAAGCAGGTAAGGCTCGCCGTTATAAAGAGCTTCAGGCAGATCTTCGCAAATATGATTTATATGTAACAATTGAACGAATCAAAGAGCTTGATGCAAAGGCGAATGAGCTTATTGATAAGCATGATTCCATTATTGCTCAAGTAAGAGATTTGACCGATCAAGTGGAAGCCGGTGAAGAGGCAAATTCCATTGCTCGTGAAGAGGTAATGGAGTTTGAGCGCCAAATTGGTGTGGCTATGGAAGCATCAATGCAGGCTCAGGGACGTCGTAATCAGGTTGTTGAATCAATTCGCATTAATGAGCAACGCATCCAAGAATACAAAAATTGGCATGAGCGTGATAATAGTGAAATTTCAGAGACTCGTGCAACACGTGGTATTCAGCAGGAACGAATTGAGCAGATAGCAGAGCAGCTAGAGGAGCTAGAAGGTAAGCTAAGCGCTGCAGAGGATGTTCTTGCTACTGCACGTGCGGCATTTGATGAGAGGCGTAGTGCTTCTGAGGCTGCTCGTAATGAGCTACAGAGACTTCGTAATGAATCTGTTGAGTTAGAGCGTACACATGCTCGCTTGCAGAATGAGTTAACTGAGGTTCAAGCAGCAGAGCGTGAAAACATTTTAAAGCGCGAGAGATTGACCTCAGAGCTTGATTCTGCAAAGGCAAATATTGCTCAGCTTGAAGAGCGCCTAGATATTGTTGACGGCGAGCTAGAAACCCTCAATACTATGGTTGATACAAATAGCGATGCAGTATCAGCGGATCAAAGCTCAATCAGCTCCATCAATGCTCAGCTTCAGCAGCTTCAACAGACACGTTCTAGCCTCCAAGCAGATATTGCCGTACATGAGGCACGAATTCAATTTCTTTCAGATGCATCATCTTCAGATGCAGATACACCATCAGGAAATCGCCAGCTAACGGCAGTAGAGAATCCATTAGGTCTTGAGGGTGGTGCAGTGCTTGGTTCTTTGGCTGAGCGCCTATCTGCTCCTGCAGAATATAGAACAGCTCTTGAGGCATCGCTCCGTGCTTGGCTAGATACCATTGTTGTTAAGGATATGTCTGTTGCAAAGCAAGCAATATCATCAATTCTTGCTTCAGAAGCGCCAGCATCTACACGAGTTGTTTCTATTGATGCAGCGGAAGTAAGTGTAGTTGATAGTGAGACTCTTCCTCGTTTGTTAGATTGTATTACAATTGCTCCTGATTTTAAGGCAACTGCTGAACGTTTGCTTGGCAATGTATTTGTTGTTGCAGATGTTGCAGAGCTACCTGCAGAGCTAAATCCTGCCGCTGTTTACGTAACCAAGAATGGTGCCGTATTTAGAGGCAATGGCCTAGCTGAGCTTTGGGTGCCAGATGCTGCAGCATCTAATCCATTGGCCCGTCATATGCAGATTGAGGATGAAACTGCATTGCTTGATGAGCTACGCGATCAATTTGATACATTGCTTAATGAACTTGATGGTCTAGAGGCAAAGCGCACTCAGGCAGAGAAGCAGCTAGGTGAGCATCGTGCATTGTTAGAGCAAAGCACACGTGCAGCTGCTCAAAAGGAAGGTGAGGAGCGTACAATTGAGCGTGATTTGGCTTCTGCCCGCGCTCGTTATACTCAAGTTGATAATGAACTTAAGGCATTAGGTGATGCTGTGGAAAATGGCTCCTCTCGCAGTAAAGAGCTTGCTGAGCGAATTAATTCTATGGCAGAAAGCCGCACACGCATTGCAGATGCCGTCGCGGCTTATTCTACTAATGTTCATGAAGCAGAGGAGAAATTCCTTGAGGCACAAAGCTCACTTACAGATGCTCGCCTTGCTCATGCATCTATTACACAGCAGAATGATAATTTAAAATCCCAATACAATACTGGTATGATGCGCCTAACAGATTTAGATAGGCTCATTGATGGTCGTCTTGCAGGCCTTAAGGCTTATGATGATAGTATTGCAAAGCTTACTAATGAGAATCAGCAAAACACAGAAGCACTTGATGTTCTTGAAGAGGATGTAAATGTAAAGAATCGTCAGGTCACAGAGCTCCGTGCTGAGCGTACTACACGCCAGGCAGCTCTTGACCAAGCAGAGCGTGTTCTCCATAACACACGTGCTGAGCTTACAAAGACAGAGTCCGAGCGTAGCCAGCTAGAGGTGTCAATTGCTGAGAAATCACTTCGCAAGCAAAATATTTATGATCGCCTAATGATAGATTGGCATTTAACTCCTGAGCAGTTGGTTGCAGAACCACCAGCTGATTGGGGTGATGAAGGTGCTCCAGAGTTAGCCACAGCAGAGGCTCTTATCAAAGAGCTACGTCAAAAGATGGAAGAGCTTGGCCCTGTAAATCTTGTCGCTATTGAGGAATACCAAGAAATCGAGGAACGCCATGCTTTCTTAGTTGCTCAAGAGGCAGATTTAACAAGTGCTAAGGCAAAGCTTATTGACTTAATCAAGGAAATCGACCAAAAGTCAACTGAGATGTTTAAGGAAACCTTTGAAAAGGCAAACGAAAACTTCCAGGCTATGTTTACACGCCTATTCAATGGCGGTACAGCTCAGCTTTCACTTCTAGATGGTGAGGATATCCTAGAGTGCGGTATTGATATTCTTGCACGCCCACCAGGAAAGAAGCCATTAAGCGTTTCACAGCTTTCAGGTGGTGAGCGTACAATGACAGCTGTTGCGCTTCTATTTGCAATCTATATGATTAAGCCTAGCCCATTTGCATTGCTCGACGAGCTTGATGCTGCGCTTGATGATTCAAATATTGGTCGCTTTGTTGGTTGTCTAAAGGACTTCCTAGAGCTATCTCAATTCCTTATCATTACACACAACCAGCATACAATTGCTGGTGCCGATATTGTATATGGTGTAACCCAAGAGGAAAAGGGTGTCTCTAAGATTATTTCCATGCGCTTAAAGCGTATCGGTGTAGAGGAACTACACGAGGAACAGCTACCAGAGGTTGCAGCACCACCACCACCAAGCAAGCGTAAGATGAAGCGCTATGAGCAGCTTGGAGAAGAGGGTGAAGAGCAACAAGAAGCTTCTGATGGTAAAAAGAAGAAGGCAAAGAAATAAGCTATGAATATGAGTGTTTTTGAAATCGGTATGCTTGTAGCGTTCGGTTTTAGTTGGCCGATTAGTATTATTAAAACTCTTCGCACAAAGCATGTTTCTGGTAAGAGCCCTTTATTTATGATAATCATCATGTTGGGCTATGTCTCAGGCATACTTCATAAGATTTTCAAGGCTTATGATTTTGTGCTTTGGCTTTATGTGCTAAACCTACTTATGGTTGGGTTTGATCTGCTCTTATATTTACACTATAGAAAAAAGAATTAGAACGACAGCTTACAATCGCTATTGATGCGGAGAAAATTTCATGAATGATTTTGCGATTAGACGCGTGGAAGAACTCGTAAAGCTAGGCGACACTAAACCACAATGCCATACCTCTGGGTTGGTTGAATTTTCTGAGCTTGCTGAACGCGTTGCCAATGGAGACGTCAAGCGTGTGGTTTTGTATGTTCGCCATAGTGAGCGCCCTTCAATTGATGTAGATGATCCAACCTTTGGTGCTAATTTAGGGCTTACCGAGTATGGTGTTGAGCTTTGTCATGACGTAGGCAACTCTTTGCGCAAGATACCGGAGCTTTGTGCATACGCGAGTCCTGCTCGCCGTACAATCCTTACAGCCAAAGAAATCCTTTCTAGCTATGGTGTGATAGGAGAACCAATTGTCCTTGAGAATAATGAGATTAGCTTGAGTGGACTTTATACAGAAGATGCTAAGGTGCTTCATGAAAGCTATTTTACTCGTGGAAGCGATATTGTTAATGATGCCTACAATAATGGTGAGTTTGTGGCAGGGTATGTGCCTCGTAATAAAGCAGCGATGGCTATGTTTAACTACCTAACGGGACCAGAGTTGAAGGGTAATCTTTTAATGGTCAGCCATGATGTGTTTATTGCGGCATTTATGTCTGCAATCTCTAATAATGGTTTTGGTATTAGCACAAATGATTGGATTGGCTTTATTCAAGGTGCTGCATTAGCATTAGAGGATGATGGTTGGCATATGTATCGTGTGGTATACGATAAATCCACTGCACATAGTATTTTTATTCAATAAGTGGCGAAGAAAATGTAAATTGATTTATAGCGTTATATTGTGTTAAAATGCTTAAAAATTAGTAACTAAATTTTATTATTGAATTTCATTATGCCTGTTTATCATTACGAACCTAAAGAAGAAAACACTGGTTGTGAATTTTGTCGCGAAGGCTTTGATTATACTCAATCAATTAAGGCAGATAAATTGACAGAGTGTCCAGAGTGTGGTTGTGCTATTATCAAGACACCGGTTGCTGCTGCAATCGGGCGTTCACAATCTTGCTTTGATGATAGAGCAAAGGCTGCTGGTTTTTCTAAGCTAAAGAAAATTGGCACGGGCGAATACGAGAAGCAATACTAAGGAGATAAATTATGAAGGGAATCGTTCTTGCAGGTGGATCAGGTACACGTTTACACCCAATTACTCTTGCAGTAAGTAAGCAGCTACTTCCAATTTATGATAAGCCAATGATTTATTATCCTATCTCTGTGCTTATGTTAGCAGGTATCAAGGATATATTAATTATCAGCACCCCTCATGATTTGCCTTTGTTTAAGCATCTATTGGGAGATGGTTCACAGTTTGGTGTAAATTTCTCATATTGTGAGCAGCCAAGTCCTGATGGGCTAGCACAAGCATTTATTCTTGGAGAAAGCTTCCTTGACGGTGATTCTGCTGCGCTAGTTCTTGGTGATAATATCTTCTTTGGTCATGATTTTAAGAACACAATATGTAGGGCAGCCAAACAGGCAGAAAATGGGGCTTGTGTATTCGGTTATCAAGTAGCAGATCCAGAGCGTTATGGTGTTGTAGAATTTGATAAGAGTGGCAAGGTCGTTGGCATTGAGGAAAAGCCAGCTCAGCCAAAATCAAATTATGCTGTACCTGGTCTTTATTTTTATGATAAGCATGTTTGTGAATATGCTAAGGCGCTTAAGCCTTCTCCTCGTGGTGAATTAGAAATTACAGATTTGAATCTAGAATATCTAAAGCGTGGTACTCTACGTGTTGAGCTATTTAGTCGTGGTATAGCGTGGTTGGATACAGGAACCTATGGTTCTTTGCTTGAGGCTTCAAACTATGTTGAGACAATTCAGAATCGTCAAGGCTTAAAGATTGCATGCTTAGAAGAAATAGCATATCGTCAAGGCTTTATTACCGCTGAACAGCTTCGTGAACAGGGTGAAAAGATGAAGAAGAATGACTATGGTAGATATTTAATCAATGTTGCAGAGGGAAAATATGACATTTGAGACTACAGACATTAATGATGTCGTTGTTATTCGTCCTAAAACCTTTCCAGATTCGCGTGGATATTTTCGAGAATTGACACGTACCAATGTTTTTGCAGAGAATGGGATTGTAGAGAGCTTTGTACAAGTGAATAATTCTTTTTCAACAAAAGGAGTTATTCGAGGAATGCATTATCAATTAAAAAATGCACAGTCAAAGCTTGTTTGTGCTTCTTATGGAGAGATTTACGATGTAATTATTGATATTCGTAAAGCGTCACCAACCTTTGGTAAATGGTTTGGAATCAAGCTATCTGCTGAACGTGGTGAACTATTATATGTTCCTAAAGGTTTTGCACATGGTTTTCAGGTTTTAAGTGATTGTGCATCTGTTGTTTATCAATGCAGTGATTATTTTACACCTGGAGATGAATATGGAATTAACTGCTATTCATCCTCACTTGGAATTGATTGGGCAGATATTACTCCTGTAATTTCTGAAAAAGACAAGCTTTTACCAGATTTTGCTACTGTTTCACAGGAGCATTTTCTATAATTAATTTTCACAACACAAGATGAAAAAATATTTAAAGCTTATAATAAAGCTTACAATAACTATAGCGCTTTTAGCTTATTTTTATAGCAAAATAGAGCTAGGAGCTGTTAAAGAGCATTTATCTGAGCTTCAGCTTTGGCCATTAGTTTTATTTTTTGTTATTTGTGTTGGAAATATGTGTATTAGCTCATATAGATGGAAGCTATTGCTTGATGCCGATGGTTTAATACTCCCATTTAAAAAGTTATTCACAAGTCATTGGATTGCAGCATTTTTTAACTTTTTTGCTCCTTCAAATATAGGAGGGGATGCATATCGAATTACTGATGTGGCGATAAAATCAGGAAAGCCAGTTAATACGGTGGCTTCTGTTTTTGTTGATCGATTGTCTGGATTTATAGCTATGTCAGTTGTGGGGACTATTTTCCCGTTGTGTGGATTGAAAAGTGTACCTCAGGAGCATTGGTGGAAGCTGTGTATACCATTTTGCTTCTTTTGTTGTTTAATCGTGCTTCTCTTTCTAATTAAGCAGCAGAAGATATTGCGCTGGTCAATGCGTTTTATGCCAAAGGTTATTCGTGGCAGAGTAGAGAAGCTTTTAGACACATTCCTACAATCCACTCATGCATATAAAGCGAATGTTTTATGGCGATGTGTTGGATTATCATTAATATTCCAATTTTTTATAATCGTAGCAGTATGGTGCATAGGCACTAGTATGGGGCTAAATATTAGCTTTTTTTATTATTGCATATTTACTCCATTAATTTGTATTCTTGAGTCATTACCAACATCTATCAATGGAATGGGTATGCGTGATGCAGGATACATAATGTTCTTTACTGCCGTTGGTATTGAAACAGCTCAAACAGATGGACCACTTGCAGCATTGTTATATGTCACAATGACATTGCTTTATGCTTTTACCGGTGGATTAATCTTTTTGCGTCGTACTCTTATGCAAAAGCCTTCGAAATAAAGTAGATACTGTAGTCATATTATTCGTTATAGTTGTGGCGACCATAGGTGGGAGCCTGTGTAGGATGAAGCATCAAGCGAGGTATCGCCATATAGATGCATATTTTGACTATCTAATTTAAGTTCAATCCAATAAATTTAACTTTCCTCGGTATTAATTTTTTTTTTACAACTTGGCACACTTGTTGCTACAATTTGCGGTATCCTTATTTTAGGATTATTTGTGTAGTATTGTATACACATTCTCTAAATTTATAGTAAATATAGGTATATTTTTATTGATTTAATGAAGTGTAATGTGATAACATACTATACAATAATAGTAAAACGTTTTATGGCTTTTTTAACAAATTAAATTAAGGTGTAGTATATTATGGCTAAACTAATATTCGGAAGTGGAGATACAGCTCAGGAAATTCCATTGTTTGAGACAGGTGTTACAATTGGTCGCAACCAAGCAATTGTTAATATACCAATTCAAGATGGTAGTGTATCTGGAAATCATGCATCAATCCGTTGTGAGGGCGGTGTATGGTATTTGATTGATAACAATAGCTCAAACGGAACCTTTGTAAATGGCAAGCAAATACGTTCTCAGGCATTGTCTAGCGGTGACAACCTTACTTTCGGTAATGTGACTCTTAAGTTTGTTAATGAGTCAGAATCTGCACCAGCTCCTGCACCAGTTGTAGAGGCAACACCAGCAGTAGAGGCAACACCAGCAGTGGAGGAAGCACCTGCTACTCCAGCAAATAATGGTTTGAGACCAGGAGTAAAGCTACCTCCTAAAGATACTTTGAAGCCAGGTTTGAAGCTTCCTTCACAGCAAGGGTTTAAGGCAGGAGTAAAACTTCCTGGAAAATCAACTCCAACTCCAGCTCCAGCTTCTGCACCAGCACCTGCTGCAGCACCTACACCAGCTCCAGCACCTGCTCCAGAACCAGCTCCAGCACCTGCACTTAAAAAAGAGGAGCCTAAAAAGCCAGCTCCTGCTCCTGAGCCAAAGAAGGAAGAGCCTAAGGTAGAGCCAAAGAAGGAAGAGCCTAAGTTTAACATAAAGCCATCATCAGATTGGAAGCCACCAGTATTGAACATTGACAAAAATGCTCCAATTGAAAAAATGGCAAATGATGATATTGAGCTTATTGCAGATCTTAATGATCGTTATAAGCGCATGAAAGAAGACCTTGCACAAGTTGTTATCGGCCAAACTCAAGTTGTTGAAGAGGTGCTTACTGCAGTATTCAGCCGTGGTCACGCATTGCTTATGGGTGTTCCTGGTCTAGCTAAAACACTTCTTATTAGTACAATTTCTAAGGTTCTTGCTCTTGATTACAAGCGCGTACAGTTTACTCCTGACTTGATGCCTTCAGATATCACAGGTACTGACGTTCTTGAAGAGGATAAGGCTAGTGGTGGCCGTCATTTCCGTTTCGTAAAGGGTCCTGTTTTCACAAACATGTTGCTTGCCGACGAAATTAACCGTACTCCTCCAAAGACTCAAGCTGCGTTGCTTGAGGCTATGCAGGAGCATCATATCACAGTTGGCTCAACAACCTATCAGCTACCTGAGCCATTCTTCGTATTGGCAACTCAAAACCCAATCGAACAGGAAGGTACATACCCACTTCCAGAAGCTCAGATGGACCGCTTTATGTTCAACATCATTGTTCATTATCCAGAGGCAGATGATGAGACACAGATTATCGCTAATGTAACAAGCGGTAAGAAGGCAAATCTAACAAAGATTATGGATGGTGAGATGGTTCTACGCGTTCAAGATGTTGTTCGCCGTGTTCCTGTTGCTCCACACGTTATTGAGTATGCACGTAATCTAACACGTGCCACACGTCCTAAGCAGCCAGAGGCTCCAGATTTTGTTCGTGAGCTAATTGGTTGGGGTGCAGGTCCTCGTGCAGGTATCAGCTTGATTCAGGCAGCAAAAGCACGTGCAATCTTGCATGGCCGTCACCACACAACAACAGGTGACGTATCAGCTGTTGCTCTACCAGTACTTCGTCACCGCGTTATCACAACCTTTGCTGCTGAAGCAGCTGGTGTAACTTCTGATGAAGTAGTACAAATGCTAATTAAGACTCTCTCCCCTAGAGAGGATTTGGAAATCTAACAAATGGCAGAGCAGAAAAACCAGCCTAGCTACATGCGCTGGCTGCCCAGCAAAACAACAGCTACCATTGCTCGCTGCGAGTTAATCGCGCGAGGACAGGTAGAGGGCTTTATTTCGGGCCGCCATCGCAGCCCGAAAAAGGGCTTTAGTGTTGAGTTCGCTGAACATCGTCAGTATGTGCCAGGTGATGATTTAAAGAATCTTGACTGGAAGGTGCTTGGCCGAAAGGATCGTCTCTATATTAAGCAATATATGGAGGAGACCAACCTTCGAGCAACAATTCTTCTTGATTGCTCAGGTTCAATGGCATATTGTGGTGAAGAGGCAGTGGAATTTGAAGGCCGCCGCCTTTCGAAATTCGAATATTCACAGTATCTTGCAGCAGGCTTAACATACATGCTTGTTGGGCAGCAAGATGGTGTGGGTATGGTCATGTTCGATGATAAGGTTCGCGAATATCTTCCAGCAAAAGCTCGTGCTTCTCAGGTTAGAAATATTCTAGAGTATATAGATAAAGCAGAGCCAGGTGGAGAAACTCAGCTAGCTAAAATTTTTGATGAAATTGCTGAACGTATACCACAGCGAGGCTTAGTTATTATCATTAGTGATTTGTTTGATGAGGACACAGTTGCTTTAATTAAAGCTCTTCACCATTTCCATTATAGAAAACACGAAATTGTTGTTTTCCATGTGATGGCAGAGGAGGAAATTCATTTTCCATTCAATAGCTTCTTGCATTTAGAGGATTTAGAGTCACCAATGGAGCTTCAGCTTGATCCAAAATCTCTTCGAGCAAGCTATCTAGAACGGGTACAAGAATTTTTGAAAACCATTAGTGATGGCTGTGGTCAAATGCATGCTGACTATGTGCCAATAACAACAAAGAAGCCATTTGATGTTGTTTTGACAGATTATTTAGCTCGCAGAAGAACAGGCATCGGTTAATTTGAGATTTAGCTTTAATTATCTTTAATTGATGATGGTCTCTTTGGAAAATAGATAATTGGCAATAAGGTAACGATATTAGCTAATAAAAACTTTTAACACAATAATTTAAGCTATGCAATTTATAAATGTGATGTTGCTATTGGGATTGCTTGCCATTGCAATACCAATCATAATACAGCTACTTACGCGTCGAACACAGAAAAAAATTGTTTGGGGCGCATTTATCTTCATAAAGGATTCAATGAAGAAGCGTCGTAAACGCGTTTTGTTAGAAGAAATATTGCTCCTAGCATGTCGTTGTCTTATCCCTGCGTTATTGGCGTTAGGCTTTGCTCGTCCATTTATTCAACCAAACTCCCCAATTCCTTGGGCAGTGGTTATGCCTGTAATTCTTTTATCCATAGCATTGTTGGGTGTTAGCTTTGCTTTGTGGAATTATCCAAAATGGCGTCGTCGAGCAATGGCATTGGCCATTGTATTGTTAGCATTAGCTTCGGTGGCAATACTTTTTGAACGAAGATTAAATTTAAAGCGCTTTGGTCGTGGTGCCGCAAAAGATGTTGTCATTGTTATTGATGGTTCTGCATCCATGTCTATGCTTAGTGATGGTAAGAGTAATTTTGAGCATGCAAAGGAAGAGGCACGTAAATATATCGAAGAGGCTCCAAAGGGAACATCCTTTAGTATTGTTTTAGGTGGTCCTGTAGCTCAGGTGTTAAATCCTGTGCCAATTGAAGATAAACGCGTGTTATTAGATACTCTTGAGCGTGTACATATCACAGATGGTACAATGCAGATTATGCATACAATGACCTCTGCTGCTGTTACACTTGCCTCTGGCCATAATGCAGTTAAGCAAATTATTATCATCGGTGACGGACAAGTAGAAGGCTGGAATATTGAGTCCAGTGAGCGTTGGGATACAATTAAACGAATTTTTGCAACACTTCCAACAGAGCCTGCTGTTATTTGGCGTACATTGCCGTTGCCAGTATCTATCCGAAACCTAGCAGTAAGTGATGTGACACTTTCTCGTACGGTAATCGGCACAGATCGTCAAGTTGGTATTCAAGCAACAGTTGTTAATACTGGCTCTGAAGCTGTAACTCCTGAAAGTGTTTCTATATCAGTAGGAACCAAGGTAATCAAAGCTTCAAATGTCCGCCAGCTTGAGCCAGGAGCATCACAAACCTTTAATTTTGATTATACATTTGAAAAGCCGGGCTCTACAATTATAACTGCAAAGGTTGTTGCAAATGATGATTTACCTTCTGATGATACCTTCCGATATGTAGTTCCGGTAATGGATCGTCTTAAGGTGTTGATTGTTGATGGAACACCTTCCCCTGATGTTTATAAGCGCAGTTCAACTTTTGTCTCTGTGGCATTAAGACCAGAAATGGCGGGGCTTGCTTCTGCATCAACATTGGGTGGTGAAGCTGAGCGAGATTTCTTACTGGAAACAACAGTTAAGGATTTTTCACAGTTAAATGGAATTCATACTTTTGATGAATATAGTGTTGTAATTTTGGCTAATGTACCACGTTTGTCTGATCAAGTGTTTACAAAATTAGCAAATTACGCTGCCCGTGGTGGTGGTTTGCTCATTCTTCCAGGTGCTCGTGCTGATAAGGAACTATACAACAACTGGTTATTCAATGGAAAGAGTGTTTTACCATTGAAGCTAGGAGAGTGGAAGGCTCCTGAACCAATAGCGGTGGCTAGTGATGGTGCAGAAACAGAAAGCACTCCAAAGAATGGAGAAGCTATTAAGTATGAACTTGTTCATATAGACCCATTTTCTTTTGCTCACGATTCTCTTAGAAAGCTTCGCTATCGCAACGATTTGATGTCTGTTTCACCTGCTTATTATTGGGAGCTAGATGAGGAGCTTTCTGGCCAAATTTATGTGGCTGCTCGTTTTAGTAATGAAATGCCATTTATGGCAATCAAGCAATTTGAACGAGGTACAGTAGCGCTTAGTGCTATTCCTTTTGACGCTTCGGTATCAGAAATCGTTGCTAAAAAAATGTTCGTGCCGTTAGTTCACGAAATTGTTTATTATCTAGCTCGCCCAATCTCACCAGAGTTAAATACAATTCCTAGTGATTCTGCAACTCTTCTACTAACACCACAGCTTGCTGAGACAGCAGCATCTGAGGATGGATTAGGTGGCAGAGGTCTTATTGGTCAATATTATACTAATGAAGATTTTTCAGGTGTCCCTGTTAAGCGTATAGATGAACAAGTTAGCTTTTATTGGGGAGATAATTCTCCTATTAGTGGTATAGGTAGAGATTCCTTCTCTGTTGAATGGTTGGGTACAATTACCCCAACAGAGGATAGTCAATATGTCTTTATGTTGAAATCAGATGACAAATCAACGCTTTTTGTCCGTACACAGGATGGTGAATTTCAGCCTGTCGTTGAAGCAGATTGTTCTCAAAATGAATCAAAGCCGATTTATTTAAAGGCAGGTGTATCATATCCTATACGTATTAAGTATGTAGAAAAACATAGTAATGCTTATGTGGAACTATTGTGGAAGAAACAAGGTGGTCGTTTTGAAACTGTTCCATCAGAGGTTTTATCACCATCCTCAATTCGTGGCGCAGGAATGGGAGATATTGTTGAAATAAAGGATCCTTTTGGTGGCTTTTTCCATGGAGAGGTTTATCAAAGCGAAAATGGTATGACCTTAGGTATTTCTAGAAGCTTAATGCCAGGTTTGTATACAGTTAATATACCTGAATCATTAAAGCCTTTCCTTGGCTCTATTGTTACAGAAGAGAATACAATTACCTTCTCCGTTGCTGCCGGCATTTCAGAGAGCCATATGGAGTCAATAAGTCTTGAGCAAACTGAAAAGCTTTCAAATGCTATAATGCTCTCAGTAGCAACTAAAGAAGAGGATGTACATAGTGTCATTAAGGGTCAAGCCTTTGGTAAAGAAATTTGGCGTATTCTTGCTATTGCAGCATTTATATTCTTAATCGCTGAAGTTGTGCTTACTCGCTGGATTGCAATTCAACGTCGTACAGGCGAGAAGATAGACGTTGAATTTAAGAATGATAGACTTCAAGCAACAGAATCATTTAAAGAAAACTTAAGCAAGGTTCGCTCTCAGGAGAAATAATTTTTATGGATCAGAATTTAACAAGACCAGATTTATTGCCAATAACTGTTCCTGATTTTGTAATATGGCTAATTGCGATAGCAACAATATCAGGATGGGTTCTTGCTCATATTTGGCTAAAACATAGAGATAGTAAATTTAGACCTAGGATTCGCTTCTTAATGGTTTTTCCATTGGCGACAGTTGCTTGCTGGTCTGTAATTCAATGCCTTGGTAGATACTTCTTTCTTGCTGGCTATTGGCATGTGTTTTTTGTAGCGCTTTTAGCAGCAGCAGCAATTGAATGTGTTTCTATTCTTTATGAACATGAGTGTAAAAATTTAAAGCCAAAGGTTGGACGCCAACTAGTTGGATGTAGAATTGCTGCTATTGTGATGGTTCTTTTTGTTCTTCTCCAGCCAATTTCAGTTGGAGATTATCCTCGCGTTATTCGTAGAACGATAGCCGTCCTTATTGATGATTCAGATTCTATGAATTTTGTCGATCAGCAATGGACAATGGAACAAAAACTTGAAATTGCCTCTGCATTAGGATATCTAGATGTAGAAGGTGATAATTTACATGGCTTTAATAATAGAATTTCTCGTTTATTCTCTGATTTAGGACCCTATAGACAAACTTTAGCCGTCCCTGAAGGTGAGAAAACTATAGATGCTGAACAATTTGAAAAGCTTTTGGATTCTCTTCTCGAAGAATTAAAAAAAGCAAGTGAGATTTGTGAAGAGAGTTTACCAAAACTTAATAATCAAAATCATCCTCAAGCTGCAGGTGAAATTTCACGTGTTTATAACCATATTAAAAGTCAACTCATCCCTCAATTTGAAGGTGTAAAAACTGCTTTAGAGGAAGAATCTTCACAGCTTGGTCCAAAAATGATTTCAGCCATGAATGCTTTCGAGCAAGCTCTACCTTTGATGAAGAGGCTTGATACAGTGACAGATTTGGTTTATTTTGATTCATTATCTGCCGATGAACAAGCAAACCTACTATCAGATATTGAGCGTACCCGTGGAGAAATTGTTCGTAAATTAATTGGGCATGGTGGAGAAAATTCTGTCATAAACCAGTTAAGCTCAAAGTATGATGTTTCTATATATCGCTTTGGTTCATCTACAAAATCTGCACCAGCTTATAGACAGTTAAATGAGGATGGTTCTCTTCCTGACGGTGTTGCTTTACATCAAGATGATGAAGTACTCCTAAAGTCTTTCCGTTCTACAACAGATATCTCTAAAGCAATTGAAACAGTGCTAAAAGAAATACCAACAGAGCAGTTGGCTGGAATTTTAATCTTTTCAGATGGTCGCTATACGGGTGAGGTAGGTATTGATTCACTAACACGCAAGCTTGGTGGTCTTGATATTCCTGTTTCAACCGTTGTAGTTGGAGGTACGGTCCCTCCGTATGATGTTGCTATTGCAGCAGTAAATTCACCAGAATCAGTTTTTCTTGGAGATAAAATAAGATTTTCGGTTCAATTAAATGCAACTGGAGCTCGAAATAAGGAAACAAAAGTTAGCCTATATTTAGATGACGTTTTCATTGAATCAAAAGATGTTAGAATAGGTTCTGATGATTGGACTGGTGAGTTTAGATTTACACATCTTCCAGAGACACATGGTGTTCTTCACTACAAGGTAGTTGTAGATGGACTTGAAGATGAAGAATTTCCAAATAACAATGAACAAACATTGGATATTTCTGTCTCTGATGATAGAACTAATGTGCTTCTTGTTGATGATAGACCTCGTTGGGAATTTCGTTATTTACGTAACCTCTTTTATGGACGCGATAAATCTGTACATTTGCAGGAAATACTTATAAATCCAGATAGGGTAGAGGGTTCTGTTGTTCGTAAGCCACCTGCTTCAGCAAGTCGTAAATTTGGTGATTCTGAGTCTGGCTCTTTCCCTGTTTCACGCGATGAATGGCGTAAGTTCGATGTAATCATATTGGGTGATTTAAGTCCTCAAGTGCTTACAGACAAGGTTGTGCAAGAACTAAAATATTGTGTGGAGGAGCGTGGTGCATTGCTAGTGTTTATTGCAGGTAGAAATTATTTTCCACATAAATTCTCTCCAAATTCACCTATTGCAGAGTTAATTCCTATTGAGTATGACCAGGATTCAATAATACATACAAGCAGTCCAGAATCTAGCTATGTATTTACACTTACACCAGCAGGTCGTGGTCACCCAGTTATGAGTCAATCTGCTTCATCTGTAGAAAACGAAGAAATTTGGTCTGACTTGCCTGAATTTACATGGAGATTCCCTGTAAAAGGAATCAAACCGGGTGCAGAGGTTTTAGCATATGCACGCTCTAAGGATTTTGACCAGGAAAGCTTTACTAGTTCTGTTGCAACACAAGCAACAGAGGATCCAGAAGAGGCTATCCGTCGACTAGAAGAATTACGTAAAGAGCAAGAGCGCAATTCATTGATCGTTGCTCGTTCTGTTGGTCGTGGTAAAGTATTAATGCTCAATACAGATAATACTTGGCGTTTACGTTATCGTGTTGGTGATACACGTCATCATCGTTTTTGGGGTCAAATTTTGCGTTGGGGTGCAGGAGAAAAGCTTCGCGCAGGTAATACTTATGTTCGTTTAGGTACAGATCAGCTACGCTATGCTCCAGATGAAAAGATAAAGGTTTTTGCTCGTATTGTTGATAGAAACTATAACACGATTTCTGGATTGGATCCAGAGATTCAAATATTCGATGAGCAAGGTGTTGAACTAGGTGGATATTCTTTGGAATATAGAGAAGATTCAAATGGTTTTTATGAGATTGAAATACCAGAAATTACACGCCCTGGTGTATATGAGGTTAGACTTTCATGCTCAGATGCAGAGAGAGAGCTCGGAGGAAGCTTCCCTGTAGGTCTTAGCACAAAATTTGTTGTCGTAACAGCAAAACAACCTATCGAATTTGTTAATATTACAGCTAGCACAGTGTCGCCATTACGTATGGCTGAAAATACAAATGGAAAAGTATTTACACCACTAGAATTTGTGAATGCTGAGCATGATTATGGTGTTGGAAATAAAACATTGCTCGAACATTCTGAATTTTATTTGTGGGACTCATGGCTATTGTTTGTATTAATTATTTCTTGCATAACCTACGAGTGGATTTTAAGAAAGCGTGTAGGAATTGCATAATAATTGCCTTACTCTTTAATCCTTTGGAGATTTAACATGAATTTCAAGTTTTTTAAGAAAAAGAAGCCAGCTTTATTGAGTGATAAAATAGCGCCAATTTCTTTTGATAATTTACCAGAAGAAATTACTAATAAATTAAAGCAGTCTGTTACCCGTGTGCGTCGTATTATTTGGATGCGTGGTATGGCTGCAGTGTTAGCAACAGTGTTTATTTCGCTTCTTTTGATTATGTCAATTGATGCAATGGTGCTTATCATTAACCCATTGATTCGTTGGGGCTTATGGCTTGTTGGTGTTGCAACGGTTGCATTGACAGCACGTGTAATGATTTATAAGCCGTTGTCAAAGCCTTTTACCCCTCGTAGAATTGCTGCTCTTATCGAGCAAAACCACCCAGAGCTTGAAGAGCGTCTTTCAACCGTTGTTGAATTGTTGGGTGTTCCTGGTTATACGCAGGAGGCTTCTTCACGCTTTTTAGAGGTTTTAACAGATGCTGCAATTGCAGATATCAAGACAGTTACACCACGTAAAGAATTTACAACAAAAACGGTTAAACCTCGAGCAATACTTGCTCTTATTTCTGGTGGTGTTATTCTTATTTTAACTGTAATTTTCCCAACAACAATGACTCGTTTGCTAACTCGAGCCATTGTCCCTTCTGCTAATGTAGATAATATTTACGCAGACAATCTAAATGTTACTCCGAAAGATAAAGTGGTACTTATCGGAGATTCATTAACCATTGATCTTGCTATTACTGGTGGCTTCCCTGGTAAAGCGTTCATTTACACATTGAAAAAAGATGGTAATGAAACTAAAGAGCGTATGAGCCAAACAAGCTCTGATGTTGAAGGTCAAGAAACTGTTCGCTATTATCAATATTTCTTCCCATCAATTACAGAGGATTTTCAATATCGTGTAATTTGTGGTAATGCAGTTACACGCTACTACAATGTTAAGGCTGTTGAAAAGCCTGCTTATGAAAGTATTAAGATTAGCTATAAGTATCCAGAATACACTGGTAGAGATATAGTTACGCTTGAACCAGGAAATTTGAATATATCCGCAATTTCAGGAACCACAATTTTTATTGAAGTAGTTCCAAATCGTGAGCTGGAAGGCAAATTAGTATTTCCAAATGATATTGTCTATGAAGGATATGAAGACGATGGTAAGATAACCTTTGAGTTTGTTTTAAATGAAGAAATTGAAGGCCAATGGGGATTGGTGCTTTCAGATGAGTATGGCTTCTCAAATGATGTTGAATATGCTCCTATTCAAGTTGTAAATGATTTAGAGCCAACTATCACAATTACAGAGCCTCAGGTACAGACTATTGATTTGCCAGATTTTGGTAAATTACCATTTAATTTTGTTGCAAAAGATGATTTTGGTTTCTCTTCAGTAGAGCTACATCTTGCTCTTAATGAGGGCTCTTTTACAAAAATTAAAGATTTAGAGATAGAAGAAGTTGAGAATGGAGTATGGGTAGGTAGTGATTCCCTTGAAATTCAACGTATAAGAACTCATGGGGCAAAGCAGATTCGTCTTCAACTTGTTGCTATAGATAATTTGCCAGAGGATCGTGGTGGTCCACATGTTGCACGTAGCCAAATTATAACAATTGGCATTGAAAGTGAGGCGACTTCATTTATTGGGCAAGAAATTGCTCGTCAACATGAAAAAATCACTTTGACACTGAAGGAAGTTGTGACTCGTCTTAGGGAAGCACAAAAGGATTCTCGTGAAGCTTCAGAGCTAACAAAATGGGGTCATAATGAACCAAATTATAGAGAGAGATTTATAACAAAACTTCAAGATGCAGATTTTGATGTCCTTGAGGCTATTGATATTATGTATGCATTAGCAGAGGAATTGTCTGCAACCTTATATAATCCAATGAGCGATGAGGTAACCCTTGTTGTAATGGATCATATTGAACCTTGCCACGATAAACTCGAAGAATGCATGACTCTTGAACCTCAAGAGATATCTAATAAAGGTAGAGAATTACATGATGTAGATTTAAAGAAAGCTATTGATGCTGTTTTAGCTCTTGAGAAGCTTATCGCAGAGCATACAAAGGAGCTTGAACGACTAGAAAAAATCAATGATTTTGCAGAGCGAGAAGAACTATTGGCAGAATTAATTGAAGAAGGACAGCTTTCCCCAGAAGAGATTGCTCAAATGCAGCAGGAAATTCTTGATGAATTTAATAGAGAATTTGGAGAAGATTTAAAGAATTCATACGATGAAGAAAAGAAAAAACTAGAAGAATTAAAGAAGCAGTTGGACGATATTTCTGATAGACAAGATGAACTCCGTGAAAATGTAGAAAAGCTTTCAAGTGACGATGCTAAAGAGCGCGAGGAAGCAGAAAGAGCCATTAAAGAGCAAACTGGCGGTGATCAGCAAGATAAAACTATGGAGGAACGCGTTGCTGAGCTAGAAAAGGATATAGCTGAAGAAATTAAGGCCGCTTCTGATCAAATTCAAGAAATGACTGAAAAAGCTAAGGAGGATGAAAAGGCTTTACAATCATCTGATTCATCTCAAGAAGATAATCAAGCAAAAGAAGACAATGGCCAATCCGACCAACAAAATGCTGACCAGCAAAATCAACAGAATGCGGACCAGCAAAATCAACAAAATGAAGAACAGGGTTCTGAGACAGATGTTCAAATGCCTTCTGAGAGCTTAAGTGAAGCTCAAAGAAAGAATGAAGAAGCATATCAGGAAGCTCAACAAGCTATAGAAAATGCTGAAAAAGGAAATAATGAGCAAGCAGCTGATAACATGGAAAATGTTTCAGATATGCTTAAACAGGCACAAGAGCAAGTAAATCAAGCTACTGAGGCATATGATGAACTTGCATCTCAAGAGCTTGCACAGCAAAGCCAAGAGCTAAGTGATTTGTATGAAATGCGCGCAAGCATGGAGGATGCTCTCGAGGCAGCTCTAGAAGCACAAGAAGAGGGCGAATGGGATCCTAACGCTCAACGCGATTGGGAAGGCGATCCTAATAACCCTGAAGATATGCAGGAAGGCGAATGGGATCCAAATGCAGAGCGCGATTGGGAGGGCGACCCTAATAATCCTGAAGATATGGAAATGCAGGATGGCGAGTGGGATCCTAATGCAGAGCGTGATTGGGAAGGTGATCCAAACAATCCAGAAGATATGGAAATGCAGGATGGCGAGTGGGATCCTAATGCTGAACGCCAGTGGAATGGTGAAAAGTCAGACCAGGATATGCAGCAGCAAGATGGCGAATGGGAGAAAGACCCTAATAGCCAGTGGGATGGCGAAAAGTCAGACCAAGAAATGCAGCAGCAACAAGACGGTGAATGGGAGAAAGATCCTAATAGCCAGTGGGATGGCGAAAAGTCAGACCAAGAAATGCAGCAACAGCAGGGTCAGCAACAACAGCAGCAGCAGAACCAGCAGCAACAGCAGCAGGGTCAGCAGCAACAGCAGCAGCAGAACCAGCAGCAACAGCAGCAGGGTCAGCAACAACAGCAGCAGAACCAGCAGCAACAGCAGCAGAGCGCTATGCAGCAGGCACAGCAACATGCTCAGCAAGCCGCTCAAAAAATGAAGCAGCAAGCTCAGCAGAAAGCTGAACAAATGAATGTTCCTCTTCAACAGATGGATCAGCCTCAACAGAAATCAGATCCTAATCAAGAGCCACAAGACTCTTCACAGCCAGGTCAAGGCGACCATAAAGCAAAGCCTGCAAATCATACTGTTCCAATCTTCGTTCAAGAAGCGGCAGAAACTAATCGTGATTGGACAAAGGCTTCTGGTAACATAAGCAATCAAGCAGATGGCGATGGTTATGATTCAGAACCTGACGAATATAGTGATTCTGTAAGAGCATATTTTGAAGCAATTTCATCTCAAGTAGAAGAATAAGATGGGGGGAAGTCTATGAAAAAGATATTGCATATTTTATTGTTTGTTTTAATTGGCAATGTTTGTCTTGCGCAAACGATGGTGTCAGCCTCTGATACAGTAGATAAATCTATTATGAGAGGCTTGACGTATCTTTCAATTGCACAAAAAGAAGATGGCTCATTTGATGGAAAGAATGGCAAAACAACAGCTATCCCAGCTCTAGTAGGAATGGCATTTCTTTCTCATGGTCATACTCCAACGGATGAAAAATTTGGGTTAACAATTAATCGCTGTATCGACTATGTACTAAATAATGCTGATCCCAATACTGGATATTTAGGAAAAGCAGGAAATGGTCGTATGTATGCTCATAGTATTGCAACACTCTTCCTCGCAGAGGTTTCTGGTATGGTTGACCCAGCTCGTCAAAAGCGTATTGATGCAATCCTTCCTAAATCTGTAAAGGTACTTTTAGACGCTCAAAAGATTAGTAAGGGAGGCTCTCATCAAGGTGGCTGGCGCTACGAACCAACCTCTCGAGATAGTGATATGTCATGCTCAGGTTGGGCCTTGATGGCATTGCGTTCCTGCCGTTTAAATGGTGGCGATGTTCCTTCTGAAGCAATCGAAAATGCAGTTAAATATGTTTTAGGATGCTTCAATTATAATGTTGGTGGATTTGGATATCAAAATAAAAATCAATATTTTGAAACCTTGACAGGCGCAGGTATCCTTTGTCTTGAGCTTTGTGGTGAGCATGGACATGAATATTCCTTTAGAGCATCACAATATCTACTTAAAAATTATAAATCTCTATCTAGTAGAGATTATCGCTTTTATGGCATGTATTATACTGCCCAGGGCCTATTCCAAATTGGTGGTGAGACTTGGAAGGTCTTTGAAAACTGGATGTATAATTTTTGGATTCCAAAGCAAGCAAATGATGGCTCATGGTGCGGAAGGGGAGAAGAGGATAGTAAGGCATATGCAACTTCTATGATGATTCTTGCTTTCTCTGTGCCATATCGTCAGCTTCCAATTTACCAGCGTGACGAAACGGTTGATGAAGAATAAAATAATAATTATTGCGAACTGGACCACATGAGGTGCTGTCTCATAATAACTTCTAGAGGATATATGAAAATAGAAATAGAAGCACTTTGCCCAGTAAGCTTACACACAATCCCTGCAATTAAAATTAAAAGGGACATGATATTTTTCTAGAGAGATTCTCCAACTTGTGGTCGTTTCTATACTTATGCTGCTAAAGACGCAAACGTTTTCTTGATAAAGCCTTTGATGTCGTATGCAAAGAATTTCAGCTAATAACAAAATATTACGGCGAATTTAGGCACAACTGTAGCTGGTGTGATGCACATCGTCAGCATATTTGCACCGGTTTGATAGAAATTATAGATAGCTGTAATATGGCTTGTCCTATATGTTATTTTGGAAAAAAGTCACCCAATTATATTTCTGTTAAATAATTTAAGCACCGCTTAGACACACTTTTAACCGTTGAGTAAGGAAATTTAGATTTGCTATAAATATCAGGTGGTGAGTGCCTAATACACTTTGATTTTCTTCAAATGCTAGATATTGCTTTTCAAAAAAAATCAATCTTAAATCCCAAACCGCTTGTGCATCATAAGCGGTGTTTCTATTTACACTGCAATTTTTGTGAAAGAAAACTATTAGTGTTTGATCAATTCTCTTAACCTATTTAAGGAATCTTCAAATTCTAATTTTCTTGGGCCATTATATAAGAGTAATTCCCGTTCAATTTTCTTTAACTGAAGCTCTAAGATGAATTTGTCTTGTTGTCTACCACTAGTAAATTCATTCAGTTGTTCTAATTGAAGAGCAATTAAAGTCTCTTTTGTTTCTATCGAGGTTTCTGGATTATAGTAGAGCATTTCTAGCAAACGGATAAAACGATCTATCATAAATCTATTGCTCGTGCCATCATGTAATTTCTGTTTTTCAATCGCGTTTATTTGATAACTTATTACGGCATTTACAACTGCTGGATCATTTGGCCATAACCATAGCATTCGCTCAGATAAATCAAAAATGCTGTTAGATAAATCATGCGCAGGAGGAATAGGTCTATTCCCTTGTCGTCCTTTGGATTGGTGGCTTCTCCTTGGTCTTCTTGGATTTTTTTCTCCAAAACCAATAGGATGATGATTATTTTCTTGTAATTCTAATAGAGCTATGCCATATTGACGATTGTCTGGATATTTATTTGCTAAATCTATTAAAATTCTTTGTGGGTTTGGTTTTTTACCATCTATTTGGTATTGATCTGTTAATTTTGGGTCACCTATTAGTAATTGTGCGTATTGGAAAAGATATTCCGGGTTTTGCGGATTCTTTTTTAATAATCTTTCAATTATGCTAAATGCTTGATTACGTTCTTCACTATTGGGTGCTTCTGATAGGGAAAGCAGTGCATTGACCACTTCACTTAACTCTTCTTCTGAGTCTGAGTTAGAATATTCATCTATAATCTCTTTCCATATAGCACGAGCATCCTCTATTTCGTTTTGCATTGCATGCGCATACGCCAATTGATTAAGTAGCTTTGGGCTTCTTCTACTAATTTGTAGTAATTTTGTATATGCAGCTTCAGCTTCTTCATATCTACCAACACGCATTGCTGTTGTTGCTAATATTAAGTTCGCATTATATAACTTTTCTTGAGACAAGTTTTCTTGAGCTACAATTGTTTGGTAATATGGAAGAAGAGTTAATAATAGTTCGGTATTCTTTTCGTTTGGTGGTAAACTAGAAACATGATCAAATATATGTGAGAGGGTAGTATCCGCTACTTTGGCATTTGCTTCTGCGCGTTCGAGGGCCTTAATAGTTTGATAATAACCAATAAAGCAACTTACAATTAAGGCAATAATTATTGTTGTTAAAATACTACTTAGAATTGCAATAGATGGTTTCCGTTTTGCCCACAATTTAAGTCTTTTGAAAATGTTATTCGAATGTGCCTTTATAGGTTCTTTATTTAAATAACGCTGCAAATCGTCTGCGAAATCATTCATTGAAGCATAACGATTCTTGGGATTAAAACTGATGCTTTTATTTATTATGGCGCCTAAATCTGGCTCATCACAAATTATAGGTGCGATTTGGTGTGATGAAATTTTTTCAATTAATTCTTTTCTAGATTTCGCCTCTATAACCGGTCCTTTTTTGATCAATTCGTATAGAGTAATTCCTAGAGCATATTGATCATTTACAAAGCTATTTGTTCCGTTGATAAGTCTCTCAGGAGACATATATCTAATAGTTCCGCTTCGATCCTCAGAGTTGTCATTTGTTGATGTTGTCTCGCTAAAATCACTTTCTTGGTTTTCTAAGAGATATGCTAGTCCAAAATCACCGATATGAATGTCGTCATTAGAATCTATAAGAATATTTGTCGGTTTTATGTCTCTATGCATAATTCCGCAACTATGAGCATAAGCTAAGGCCCTAGCAAGAGTAACACCAATTTCTGCTATTTTTCTTAAATCAGTAAAGCAACGTTTGTTCAACGGCTTTCCGTCAATTAACTCCATTACATAGTAGCAGCAGTGTACGCTTGAACCGGCATGAAGAACTTTAACAATATTAGGGTGGTGAAGCTTTGCAATAATTTGAGCCTCTGTTTCAAAGCTTTTTCTGTGTGTTGCATCTGTTATTAGGTTTGGAGATAGAATTTTTATTGCTACCTTACGATTTAACGATGTCTGTACACCTTCATATACTGTCCCCATTCCTCCTGAACCAATTTTTTTAGTTATAACAAAGTCAGGTGTAGGAAGCTGCGGAATAGCATCTTCAAGAGTTGATATTTTTCTAGCAGTATTTGATGCAACATCATTTAAATCAACAATAAGAGGAAGAAGCTCAAATAGTTGTTTTCTATATTGTTCTGGCGATTTATTTACAAAAGCCTCAATGCTTAAAGCCCTGTTGCTTTGTGATTGCTCTAAAAAGCCTTCAACTAGTTCCTCTAGTGACATTTTATTTAAATCTTTTTCGATATCCATAATAAACTAATACTTCTTACTTAATAAGTTCGTTTATTCGTCTTTAAACTCTGTGATTTCATTCAGGCATTGCTGAAGCTTTTGAAGTGCCCTCACATATCGGATGCTTGCTGCTTTGGCGGTAATATGCAGTACTTCTGCGCATTCGCTGTTTGACATTTCATCAAAGTGACGTAACTCTATAATCTGTTTGTCGTTGTCTGGTAGTGTTGCTAGAGCCTTTTTTACGGCTGCATACCGATCTAGCTTGGCAATGTGTGTTAATGGACCAGTTATAGTTGCTGCAAACTTATCAAATGGAGATGTATATCCACCATTCTCATCAATGCTTTCTTCTACGGGATGTATTTCTAATTCTTTGAAGGCATCTCGTTTTTTTGATTGTAAATGTACGCGTTCTATATCTTTAATAGTTTGGAATAGAAGTAGTCTTAATTTAAAATATATAGGGACGTCTAAATTTGATTGAAAAAAGTCTTCTTTTGAACAAGCAGCTACTAAAACTTCTTGTACAACATCTTCAGGAGAGAGTCTTTTTAGAAGAATAGGTTTAAGATTATGTGCAGCAAGAGAGAGTAGGTGCTGCCTATATTGATCTAATTCCTCTTTATATGTATTTTTATTCATTGTTGTACCATTGTTTTCTCTTTTAATTTTATTTTAGCATTTCTTTTAACATGAGGCAAGAAAACAGCGTTCATTTTCAATTTTCTAGACACCACACCCATCACACAAGCCTCACATCCTCCCCAGCTCACAATCTTCCTTAGGCGGGAGCCAACGCGGGATTAGCCATCACATGCATCATAATTGTTGATTGTTGGCTATCCCTTGTTGATTGCTATATTATCAAAAAGGTCTTGGTGGAGAAAACCCCACCAAGACCAGGAACCCTAATAATCCCTAAATTATTTTCCATCAGTTGTGTGGTATTAAAAAGCCCCTTCTGAATTAGGTGGAGGTGGAGGAATTGGATTTCCATCGTTATCCTCAAATCTTCGTTTACCTCTGCCTCCAGGATGTCTCGAATGACGGCGATGACCTTTTTTATCCCAAAATTCTGTGTTCTGTGGAGGGCAATTTTCTCCATTCTCTATTTCTGAAGCATCCGTAGGGCCATCATTTCTTCGCATTTTTCTACGGAGAGGAGGGCATTCTCTTGGTCTTTCTCCTTCATGCTTCTTTTTACACTCATCACAAAAAATAGGACCACAGCTTTTTCTGCCTTCTCCGTCCTCTACTTGAGATTTTCTTTTTTCTCTTCTTTCTTCGCGTGCTTTTTTACGTAGCTCTCTACATTTCTCACAAGGAGTAAATCGTCTTGGTCTTGCACGGCCTTCTTCTACTATTGGAGTCTCAGATTTTTGAGGTGGTATGTTTTCAGCTTCAGCATATGCTTGTGTTACAAATGCTGCTCCAATAATTAATGAATAAATTATTCGTTTCATAAACTTTCCTGTTCTTTGTTAATTGTTGTTTGGCAAATATTCCTGCCTATGTCCATAAGAACGGAAAAATAAAACAAAAATCTACACAAAAAAAGAAAAAATCTTAATTTGTGTAGATAAATTTATTGTTTTATATTTATTTTTTAGCGTAAAGAATATAGAGAGCCAATGCTAATTCTCTTTCTAAAAGAATATTGTGTTAGGGGCTCAAGTGGAGAGCAATATATTTCTACAGGCTCATCTGGCTCAAGACAAATAAAATTGTCACTAAATTGTGCCATCACACCATCTAGATTTAACCACACATATAAGGCAGGTGCTACCGCTGTAAGTGTTAGCTTATAAACCTGCTCGCCAAGTAATTGCTCTTCAGCATTGTCCTCATATAAAGAGCCCAATTCATCAGATAAGTCTGACCTTGATATTTCATCAATATCAATGGATATTTGTGGATTATTTAATTCTAACCTACGTGGTAAATCAAAAATTACATGATTTTGAGCAATCGTATATCCCTCGTTGTCTAGTAAATCTAGCCAAAGAATTAAATCACTTTTTGTTGTGTGTCGTAGAATTGAATCTATTGATATGGAGAATAATTCCATTGTACCAAAATTTGGTAGAAGAATTTTTTCTTCTCCTTCATCTAGGGGCTCGCCACTAAAATTCATAGCTCGCCATACAAGAGTATATTTATTGTTAGATACGTTGTGGGATAAATTTGACCCCCAAATTTTTACTTCACCATTGATTGCTTCGCCAAATATCGTGATATCGTTAAAAGCGTTTCTAGCCATATAGTGAAGAGCCTTCCATCGTCCTTCGCTGTCAATCGCTGACCCATCTGCAAGAGGCCAACAACTAGCATAAGGTTCAAACATTACTCCTTCTAGTCCGTTCTTACGTGCATTTTCTATTCTCTGAACTACTTGATTTGCATTTGCTATCTGACTTAAGATTAACCAGCCCTCAAGCTTTGATGGGATTGGCCAAGTATGGGCAAGCTCGGCAATTAATTCTGCAGTGCTTTTCCCAGGAGAACGTTCCTCAATGTCTTTACTATTGATGTTTATGTTAATTTTGTTAAATAGGGGAATAAATGTTTCAGGTGAAGGGAAGCTTACAAGACCTTTAATGTAATCTACACGGTCACTAGAAAGAATATCTAAATACAAATTATCTGGGATACAAGGATGCTGGAATGGATGGTATGTGTTTGCATCACTATCGTCAAGACCTATGCGTAGGTATAGCTCAGGAAGACCAAGAACTATAATGCCATATGTATCACAAAGCTCCCAAAAATATTCATCCTCAATTATGCCATTTTCCCAAAGTCTGATTGCATTAATATTTGCTTCTGCGGCAGAGCGGATTAAATATTCATACTCCTCACGTGCAATATGTGAAGGGAAAATGCTTGGCGGAATCCAAGTGGCTCCACGCAAAAAAACTCGTTCACCATTACATATAACGGCAAGCTTATTTTCATCGTCGTCAATAGCAATGGTTTCAAGAGATCTTAATCCAAGATTTGCAGACCATAAATCGAGAATAGATTTATCTTCATTGCAATCCACGGAGTAGAGAATTGCTTCAATTTTGTATATTGAGCAAATTGTTTCTTCTCCGCTAGGATTCATCCCATTGGGGTACCATAATTCAGGATTAGAAATGTCAATTTTGCAACTAAATGCACCATCCTCAGTTACTTCGATTTCTGTGGCAGAGTAGCATTCTTTATCATTAGGGAGTTCAGGCATGATACCATATGTAAAACCCTCGTTGTCCACGTCTTCGGCATTGTAAATGCGGAAGCTAAGCTCAAGCCCTTCAAAGCTTTCACCTGAGGTCTCTAATAGACCTCCAATGTATACGGATGCTGTGTTTGCTTCATAATCGTGTTGCTGAGAGTAGCCAATGCTAACAATGCGTGCCTTATTCCATGCGCGTAGTCGAACAGGACGGCAAATGCCTGCGGTAATGCATTCTGGGCTAAAGTTTGTTCCAAAGCCATAACGTGCTTTTTTTATTTCGTCTGGATCGTTTGTTGGCTTTGCTGGAGAAATTTCAACAGATAGAGTGTTTTCTCCTATTTTAAGAAATTCTTTGACCTCTGTTTTCCATGTTTTAAACATGTTATTAGTAGAGAGGATTGTTTTCTCATTGAGCTTAATGTCAGCATATGTATCTATGCCATCAAATTCTAAGTCAATGATATCATGGGAAAGGAGCTGTTCATCAACATAGAACGGACGCTCAAAAACCCATTTTGTTTTGCTAATCCATGAAAAAGCATTAGGTAAACTATGTGAACTTATATCAGGAATAATACCTGCTGCGATTAGTGCTGGGTGTACACCTCCTGGGACGTGTGCAACAATTGGTTTAAAGCTAGCACTATCTTTTTTGATAAGCTGCCATGAACCAGTTAAATCTAAAAGTTGCATTTGTGTTTTTTTGTTTTTTTGTCCCATTATATATCCAGCCGCCTTTATTAATATTAAAAATTGCTATTAATGTTCTATAAAAATTTTATATGGTGTTAATGATTTGATAAATTGACTTTTTAAGATTTATAGGCTTCATTAACAATAACGCGTATCTTGTCACCAAGACACGCGTTACATAGAATGATTTTAATAATTAAATTTTAGTAATCGTCGTCACCGTCCCACTCAGCTTCCAACTCGTCAGCTGCAGTAACAGCACATGTAATAGCATCCTCGAGCTCGCTACTTGATGCATTTGCGTCAAGCTTTACAACGAAAACAACTAAGAAACCATCATCTAGTTGTCTTACTACCCAACCACCAATTTTTTTCATATTGGAATCCTTCAAAAGCCATAGTAGCTTAGAAGATGAAAGAGGATATTCTGATTTGTATGCGAATGACCAAACTTCTCTAACTTCTGTTGTTCTATATTCCTCAGTCTCAGAGATAATCCAAGCTGACTGAGTGCGATCATCGTCAAGGGTATAAGTTACCTTAAAATCTCCATCATCATCAATTTCGTACTTGACATCTTGATCAATTAGAGCTCTTTTTACGCGATAATCATAATCAGAAGAATCTGCAAATATAAAGTTAGCAGCTAGTAAGCATGCTAATGTAAGTAGTAGTTTTGTTTTCATTTTATTGTTAATCCTTTTTTTTGTTATTTTCAAATGTTTTTTTATGCCATTATATTATACAAAAGAAACAACTAAATCAATATTAATTTTGCGATTTTCCACTATTAACTAAAAAAAGTACTACGGTTTAGTTAATTGTTTTGTGATTCTTTTAGGCACGAAATATCTGCTATGTGGCCGATGTAACGTTGAGTGGGATTTGAAAGACTTCTAAGGATATAGGTATAGAACATAACAAATGTTTTTTGGTGTTAGTCCTTAAGCCCTCCTACGCGACTATGTCGGCTACGGAGGGCACCATCCTTCGCGCGGCCTGCCATCCGTAGTCTCGGACCTCAGGACGAGCGAAGGATGGTGGAGCATTTTGGACTTAAACTAAAACAATCTACAAAATTAAATCCCTGAAAATAAGGTGCTTAATTTTTAGTACAGCAATGCTATCCTTAATGTATCAAAACTAAACCTATCAATCAGTCAGAACCTGTCTTTTATAATTCCTTTATTTGTAATAACTTAACTTTTAAAACTCGGACTTTTGTTGAAATACTAGATGCTTCTTTAGTTCAAATTCGGACTCGTTGATTTAATCATAAAATATTTTTTACTTAAGTTGTTGGTTTTTAAGTGGTTGTTTGTTTTACTGTTGAAGTCGTGTAAATGAGAGTTAAGTGGTGAAGATATATGAAAATCTGTATCAAACAGGGGCAATTTTACAGAAAAAACCATTGCGTTATCTGCGTTATCTAAATCTAACTACTGAATTTAATGCCAACTATATAGAATCTATCATTAAATGCAGACATCAAAATATGCTCTAAGTGGAACTTCAAATTTTTCTATTGGATATATTTTTATCCACTTCTTAAGAAAATATTCCAACCAACCGTCTTCTCCAGTGCCTACTGGGTACCAATCTCCACTTTTATACCACTCTGAAAACGCATAAATAAGAATATCATCTACCTTAGGTGAATCACCATACATGGTTGCAACAAATAAACCATCTCTAAAATCACAAGGCATAGAAAAAAGAAACTGAGATAGTAATTTTTCA
>JAZNPC010000083.1:0-25743 GCA_045589455.1 Kiritimatiellia bacterium | reverse complement strand
CCTTTTAGATTACTATCTTGAAAGACAAGTAGCTATGACATCAAGTATATAAAAGAAAAAAAAAATGGGTTGAACCGCCGTATGCCGAACGGCACGTACGGTGGTGTGAGAGGAGGAGTTAAAACTCCTCCTACTCGATTTGTATTGACGAAAAGAAAAAATATTCGTATTATTATAAACCTATAGTTTTCAAAGGATTTGGAGTAAAAAATGAAACGCAATGGTTTATTGTTTTTTCTATCGTTATTTTCAATAACAGCATTTGGTGAAGTGTTCCCGATTGAGGGTGGAGAGCGCTCTTTTATAGATGGTGATGTACTAAACACATTTCGTGCTAGTGACAAGCTTGTTGTTACAGACACTACAACAGTTCATGCACTATTTGTTGCTGGTGGCGGCGGTGGCGGAACTGGTGTAGGCGGTGGTGGCGGCGGCGGTGGCGTCGTTGAAATTAAAGAGCTAACACTTCAGCCAGGCACTTATGATGTAATTGTTGGTGTTGGTGGTGCGGGTGCTCCTACCTCACGTTATAAAGGTGTAAATGGAGGGGACTCTTCTATTACTGATGTTGATGGGGTAGTTGTTCACGAACTCTTACCAGCGTTAGGTGGCGGCGGCGGTGGCTCTTGGGATAATCGTGCCGGTGCCTCAGGAGGCTCTGGCGGTGGTACTTGCGGCTCTGGCGCTCCAGGCTCTGGTACTGAAGGCCAAGGATATTCTGGTGGTATCAGTGAATCTCGTACAGCTTCTGGTGGTGGCGGAGCTGGTGGCCCAGGTGGCCCTGGTTTAATGTCAACAAATCCTAGACCAGCATCTGCAGTTGGTGGAATTGGATATGAAAGCTCAATCACTGGCGTTTCTGTTCGCTATGGCGGCGGTGGCGGTGGTGGTGGCGGTGATAGTGGTGCTTCACCTGCATCTAGAGGAACAGATGGCGGAGGAGATGGTACACATTTCGCTTCTACATTTGGCCCACAATCTGGTGTTGATGGTCTTGGCGGTGGCGGCGGCGGTGCTGGCTGGAATAGCTCGTTCATAGGTGGCTCAGGTGGTGATGGTATCGTTATTTTACGTTATGCCTTTGATTTTTCTACTAAAGCGGAGCCTATTTGTATAGTAAATGATGTAACTCCTGCTATTGCTGGTGTGGTTATTGATATTGATGTAGGGTCAATTGGTGCTTCTGCAACATTTCTTGACATATCTGCTACTGCTACACCCGTTAATGGTGGCACAATAATCGAAAAGTCATTAAAAAGAGTTGTAGGTAAATCCTCTGAAAAGTTGATATTTGATGGATTGCGTCAAAATACAGAATATTCTATTGCTGTTACCGCAACAAACGATGCAGGAGTGTGCTTTGTATCAGATGGCTTTGTAATTGAAACTCTCTCTAAATATGGCAATTTTTCTGGTGGAGATGAATTTATTTATCTAAATGATCGCACTGTACACATTTTCAAGGAAAGTGGCGTTTTAACTGTTAATCGCGGTGCATTTGTTGACATTCTTGTTGTCGCTGGCGGTGGTGGCGGCGGCAGAGGTGTCGGCGGTGGTGGCGGCGGCGGTGGAGTCGTTTATAAAACCTCATGTATTTTAACAAATGGTGTTTACGACGTGACAGTAGGTGCTGGTGGAGCTGGTGGTAATAACTCTTTACCTCATGGTTCAAATGGAGGAGATAGCTCAATAGCAGATATTATTGCACTAGGCGGTGGCGGAGGAGGCTCTTGGGAGTCCTCTGGCTTCCAAGGTGGATGTGGTGGCGGAGCATCTGGTCTACGAGTTACAGGATGGGGATACCAAGGCTTTGATGGTGGAGCTGGCGGTTCAAGATCTTCTGGCGGTGGCGGTGGTGCTGGTGGTCCTGGTGGACCAGGACCAGAAGGCAATAATAGGCAACCAACAGCTATTGGTGGTGTAGGTTATCCTTGCTCAATTACAGGAGTTGAAGTTCGCTATGGTGGCGGAGGTGGAGCTGGCGGTGGAGACCATGGTAGCACACCAGCAAGTCCTGGTACCGATGGTGGTGGAGATGGAACGCCGTTTTCTAATGGTGCTTCTTTGCCAGGAGGTGACGGTGTAGATGGCCTTGGTGCTGGCGGTGGCGGGTCTGGCTACTCCTACAGCTCGATGGGTGCTGGTGGAAGAGGTGGCTCTGGTGTTGTGATTATTTCTTATGCAATTCCACCAATGGGACTAACTATCATTATTCGATAACCCCCAAAAAGCTAGCTTCGTGTTTGTGCGAAGCTAGTTTTTTTGTTTAAATAAAGGTCAATTTGTAGGAGCAATATATGCGTATTCCCTAATCACCGTAGGCTTGGCATAGATTGTTGCGTCATATGCATCACATGCATCACGTAAGCAACGAGTGAAGCGAACCGATTCCCTGACCTTGACTAGAATAAGGTTAATTTGCTAATATGTAAGCAATGATTAAAAATGTAAATTGAATTATTTAATTATATGTCAAATAGAGGATGTATGAACAAAATTATTACAGTGTTAGCAGTGTTTTGTGCTGCTTTTATATGCAATGCACAAGATATTATCCAGTCAAAATTATTTTGTAATAAAATAGATATGTTTGTTTCTGGATACAATGGAACTACAGAGCTGGCAGATTTTCCTGTTCTAGTTAGACTTTCTGAAGCAGGAATACCAGGCTTCTCTTATTCTGATTGTTATGAGGGAGGTGCAGATATTCGCTTTATTGATTCAGAAGGAAATTTAATTCCACACGAAATAGAATTGTGGGATACAACAGGTACATCATTTGTTTGGGTTAAAATACCTGCAGTTTCTGGGAAAACAACAAAATTCTCTATGTGCTATAAGTTGGTGTCATCACTAGCAATAGATTTTATTCCAGAAGTAAATTCACAAGATGTTTGGAGCAAATATATTGCTGTTTTCCATGGTAATACTTCTGTTACAAATCCAGTTGATGCTACAGGTAATTCTTCTAGAGTTGTTCCTAATGGGGTTTCTCAATCACAGACAAATCCTTTAGTTGGAGCAAATTTATTTAAAGATGCAAAAAACACGCGTGGATTAGAGTTTTCTAATCCAATTAAAAATAAACTAACAACGGTTACAGAAGGTTTTACTTTTTCTGGTTGGTTTAATCGTAAAAAATTCGAAACAAGTATTCCTACAATAGTTATCCTATGTAATAAAAGCGATTGGAAGAATGCAGGTTTAATGGCATTAGTAGAGAAAGGAACATATTTTTCTGTAGCAGGTAAGCAGGTTCATCAACCAGCGGAAGATAATGGTAAGGGAGCTCTTACGGTTGGAGAATGGGGGCATCTAGCTTTTTCGTATGCTGATACCTCTGTAAAGTCGTACTTTAATTCAGAAAATATTTATTCCAATGATGCGGCTATAAAGTTAGCGGATGGTAATCTTGATTACTGGGCTGTAGGTTCGTATGCTAACGCAAGTAATAATGATGGATATTATGGCAACATGGATGAAGTGCGTTTCTATAAGGGTGTTGCTTCACAGGATTGGTTAACCGCAGAATATGATTCAGTTAATAATTCAAGTTTTGTTACATATTCAGATATTTGTGAATTAGAGAAAGAATCTTATTATATATACCCTTCCTCTTTTATTATTGATGGAAAAGCAGAGTTTGGTGCACTTGTTGAAGTTTGTGATGAAAATATCGAGAACTTTACATTAAAAGCAATATATGGGGCATCTGAAAACGAGCAGACGGAGGTATTGCTTGGAAGCATAAGAAGTGGATATATATCCAAAACCATTGCATTTTATAACCCAGGTGAGTATTCTCTAAGTTTTGTTGTTTCATTTTTTGTTAATGGAGAAGAGCAGGTGAAAACAATTTCAATGCCTTCATTTAACATTTCCCCAGTTGATTTTTCACAGGGATATTATAAGGCATTTCATGCTACCATTTCATATAAAAATGAAGCAGCAAAGAATATACCAACTCTTCTTCGTATTTCAGAGGAGTCAATTTCTGGCTTTAAATATGCAGATGTTGTCGATAAGAAATTCGAAATCATTGATTCAAATGGTACAAAGCTTCCTTATGAAATAGAAGTATGGGATGAGGAGGGAGAGTCACTTATATGGGTAAATGTTCCTAATTTTGATGATGATGAGATATTAACAATTCGCTATGGCTCTTCATTTGAATTATTAGACTCTACAGCTGTTTGGGCGGAATATGCTGGTGTATGGCATTTTAATGAAACAAATAATGCAAGTATTTATGGATCTTATCCAAATTCTACAGCTGCAAAAGGAATAGATGGTGAATTAGCTGCTGTATCTGTAGCAGGTGAGCCAGGTGTGTTTGGTGATTCTGTTCTTATTGGAAACAATGTTGGTGGTAATAATGAAGCCCATAGATATGGTGGAGTATTTATGCCAGATAGTGGTGAAAATTCACCTTTGGACGTAGGTTCAAAGTTTGCGATTTCTGGCTGGTTTAAGCATAGTGGTAAACCTCTTTATTATGACAATATGTTCTACAAACGAACACGCTCAAACAACTCAGAAGGTTTTACTGGCGGATTTGCTATTGAATTAAGGGATACAAGAGAGCAGGTTGATGTTCGTGGAAATAGTAACACCTATACTTCTTTGCCATTTAAGTATTCTATAAAGGATTGGTCATATATAACGTTTGTTTATAATGGAAGCAAAGCATATGTATATCAGAACGGACAATATTTAGGATCAACAGGTATTGCTTCTGTTATTAATAACGATTCCCCATTATGTGTAGGAAACTGCGAGTTAGGTCGTGGCGAAGGAAAGGGTAATCGAAATTGGAATGGCTGGGTTGATGAGGTTCGTCTAATACCTGGAGAAATTTCTGCAGCATTTGTTCAAGCTGAGTATGCTGCAATGGCAGATGAAAATCTCATTACATATAGCGATGTAATGCGAATAGTAGGAGAGAATGTTATCATAATTAGATAATACAAAAAAATGGGTGCCCTTAAATCAAGGACACCCATTTTTTGACTAATTTTAGGATTTTAAAAAGAAATAATTTTGCAATTAGCCATAAAATTATGGTATTGTGTTATTTAAGTGATTTTTAAATCAATTATTAAGGGTGTTTTATGGATAAAAAATTTGGTAGGTTAATAAGTGTTGCTTTTGCAATATTTGTGTCTACAACAATAGTTAAAGCAGAACCTGGTCTTATTCAGTGTGTTGATTCTTTTACAAAAAATCCTGTGGGTAAGGCTGAGAGATGGGCTCTAGATACGGATATTACAACTCTTTCTGCGGCAGATTACGACGAAAGTAAAAAGGATGTTACCTTAGGAACATTGCTTGGTAATATCAATACCCATGAAACTGTTTACGGTGTTACTGGTAAGCCTTGGCGCTTGAATGAGTATATGTACGCTTATTATGAAGGATACATGTATTTAACAAAAGGTAAAACATATAGCGTGTTTACTCACTATGATGATGGTGCTGCAGTTGCTATTGAAGGCGAATACCTCTATAATGGTAATCAAGGCTATGATTCTGAAAACTGGCCTTCCTTTAATCCATACACAGCAACCTATACTGGTTGGCATAAAATCCAAGCAATGGCTTTCCAAGGCTTTGGTGGTATAGGAAAAAGAAGAGATATAAGTGTGGTTTGTGGTATGCAATGGACAGATGTCGATCCAGATATTGCTACTAATGACTTAGATAATGTAGAATATTGGCATAAATTCTTGGATCCAGGAGATGGCTCATTGCTTGTCACAGAAGCACCCCCAAGAAATATTGCAGTTGATTCTTGGTCAAAAGAGGCTGCTGCATTTAACTTTTCTCTAAGCATCTCCGAGGGACATGAATCTATTCTTTATGCTTGCTATGGGGATCAAAATTACGGAACAAATTTGACAAATTATTGGTCAAATAAAACTGAATATACCATTACTTCTAATGAACAAATAAAAGAGATAGAAATTCCTTTAGAGGCAAAATATGTTCAGTTTATAATAGTTACTTATGATGCTGTTGCTTATACTCCTTGCTATGATTTGTCTAGTGCAGGATTAACCCAAGTTGTCTCTCAGAGCTCTAACGTTCTCGATGGAGATAAGGTGGAAATCAATGCTTCCTTGCAATTTGCTGATAATATTGAAAGAGTTGATGCTTACGTAACATATTGGCTTGCAGGATCAGATGAAAAACAAACTTCTGAAATAATATCAGTCTCTAATGGAGAGAAATTTGTATATATTCTTGAAAATCTTATCCCAGAAAAAGAGTATAATTACTCAATAACAATTGTAGATTCTTATACAGATGTAACCTCCTCTCAAGATTCGTTCACAACGTTGGGAGCGAGTGATTTGTTGTCAGTAACCTGTTCTCAAGAAGACGGAAGATATTATACAATCACTGCAACTGTTGGCGAATTAGGCGCTGGTGATACTTATCTTATTCTTTATACTGCTCACACAAATATAACAGATAAAGCGGACGATTCTAAGCTTGTCTATTCCGAAGAGTCGGTTATGAAAATAGAGGAGAGCTCCTCATCTTATGTGTTTGAAAATGTAAAATCAGAGTGGGGCGATTATTTCTTCTATAAGGTGGCATGCTCTAATGAATGTGCTGGAATAATATGGGTGGATGAGTCTGTTGCTACAATGAAAAATATTACATTAGATACTGTCTCCAAATTCAAGTGGAATACAGACGTTTCTTATGGATATTGGACTAATTCTGTTAATTGGGAAAAACAGACTACTTACTCAGATTCTGTTATATATCCAGATTATGGAGCCTATGCATGCTTCGACAATTGTGGAGATGTTGCTATAACTTCTATTGTTACAAAAACAATTGGTGGATTGGGAAAAGACCAGCGTTGGGCAATACCAATGGCATTACATGCAGAAAATTTGGATATTACTTTTAAGGGAGAATATGACGGAGAGGGACTTGCTCCTATTGATGATAATATGTTCCGTTTGTTTGTTAAATATGGGGACAATCAAAAAAATCTAGATATGAAAAGCAATTCAAAATTAACAATAGATAATATTTGGAGTTGTTTTACAGAAGATTTAAATTTCCATAAAGACTCATATGCAACCAATTGCATGCTTCATGTAACTAATCAAGGCGTTTTTGATTGTCCAAAGGTTGTTCGAGCAAATAATCTAAGAAGTAGAATCGTATTAGATAAGCAGTCAATTGCTTATATATACACACTTGAATTGTCTTCTACAGATTCTGCATTGATTATTGATGATTCAGCTGTGCATATTTCTGCATTTTTATATCTAAATCATTGGTCATCATCAAACCACACAAAGGATGATGGAGGTGTGCCTCGTGTATTTTTCCGAGGAAAAAATCCAAAGCTTTTGGTAAGGGGTCAAATTCGAGTTGCTGATGATGCAGATTATGGTAGACATGATCCAACAAAGATTGCACGTCCTGAATTTATATTTGAAATTCCAGAGGGTGGTTATGATGAAGCACCTATTCAACGTTACCAGTCAACAAATAATTATTTCCTTTATAGTTCAAGTAAGACAAATGTGTTGATAAAGGTGGATGTAGAAAATAGTGATGCATATCTAAAACCATCATCAGACCCAGCAAAGCGAGATCATAAGCTGATAGCTTGGGATAATGGTTCTAATCCATATCCGCTTGATATAAATAAATTTGAGTTTGCTGAGCTTCCTGAGCCAGAGAGGAACTATTATTTCTTTACATACGATAACACAGATGCTCGAGAGGGCACTTATGTAACAGGTGTCTGGGTACACCTTGATAAAGAGCAAGGAACGCTGATAATTATTAGGTAATTTGTTGGTAAAATTATTTTGAAATACATTTATTAAGAAAAGGTTATATCTATGAAAAACAGAATGTTTGCAATTATTGCAGTAATCTCATGTGGTGTGCTTACTGCTAATGCTGCTTGGACGCTTGGGACCTCTTCAAATGGCTATCCTTATGAGATAACGGATGGCACTTGGATTATAGGTTGCTCAGTTAATGCTAATAATGAAATAACTGTTGGCTGTAATAATAAAAATAGTGTTGTAGCAGGAGCAGGCAATAAGCTAGATCTTATTGCAGCAAATAATGATTTAGAAGGGTATTCAATTGTAAAAATTGGGCAAAGTGCTTTTAGTGGAACAGAAATAAATGGCCTTACAATTCCTAATACGGTAACAGCAATTGAATTTTATGGGTTTAGGTATGGTGTAAATGGTGTTGTAACTATTGAAGAGGGAAGCCAATTAGGAAGCATCGGTCAGCATGCTTTTAATGGTGCTCCAATTACTTCAATCAACTTGGATGTTTGTAAATCATTGAAAACAATTGGTCTAGAAGCATTCAAAGATTGCTCATCATTGGCATCAGTTGGAGGAGGAACGCTTCCTGATTCTATCGAAGTCATTAACAAGGGAGCTTTTTATAATTGTTCTTCATGGAAAGAAGATGTGGTTTGCTATGCTAGGTTAAAATTTGATAATGGCGATACCTTTAGAAATACTAGAATAACCTCATTAGTGCTTCCAAATGTATATGGAGCTATTGGTGGATATTTTCTTAGTGGAAATTCCGCAATTACAAACCTTGTTCTTAGTCAGGATATTACCTCTATTGGTGCAGAAATTATTTCAAGAAGCGGTAATGTAAATAATCTTGAAAATTTTGAACCAAAGGTTTTACCAAAGGTTACATCAATAGGAACTCACTTTATGGGATATGCACCTAAAATTAAAGGAGACTGGGAGTTCCCTGAGCTGGTATCTGTTACAGGTGACTCACATTTCCGTCAAACAAAGATTACAAGCTTTAAGGCTCCAAAATTAAATGTAATTCCTGGCTATATTTTTTGTTCTACATCAACTATTACAAATGCAGTATTTGGTTCAGAGGTAACAAGTATTGGAGCAACAGCATTTTCTGGTTGTTCAAACTTAGAGAGCTTATACCCAACTAATTTTACTAAGGTAACAAGTCTCGGACAGGAAGCATTTAGCAGTTGTTCAAAATATACTGGTAGCTTAGACTTTAGTAAATCCTCTGGATTAACAAGTATTGGAACGAAGGCTTTTAATTATGCTTCAAATATCCCAGAGCTAAGATTCCCTGCTTCTTTGACAACTCTTGGGCAAGAATGCTTTGGACGCTTGAAGGATGCTGATATTTATTTTTATGGTTCCAGACCAACAACATTTGTAAATGGTGGTCAATTTTGGGCATATGGAGCAAAATACCGTAACAATATAATTATTTTTGAAGAATATATTGATGATTGGACAGCGGAGGATCCTGACGGAAAATATGTTTTTACACCATTAAAGGAAGTTCCAGCAAGCGAGATTTCTGATGATTATCAATTCCCAAAAACAGGTAAGGTATTAGGTACAATTGCAGTCAAGGGTGCGGTGCAGTGGTTATCACTCTTCCCTTACATCCCTACAACAATTATCATTAAATAAATTAGGACAACTATGGGCAGTGCAATGAATAAAATCAAGACAATTTGTGGCTGTTTTTGTTTAGCAATATTGCTATCAAGTGCATTCTCAGAGGAGTGTGCAACTATGAGTGGAAAAGTGTTGTTGCCAACCGTTAAAAAAGAGGGAGGTATGCCACTTATGGAGGCTCTTTCCAAGCGACAATCAATCCGCGAGTATGATTATTCAAAGGCAATTTCAGAGGAAATGCTTTCTGAGCTTTTGTGGGCCACCTGTGGTGTAAATCGTCCAGATGGTAAGAGAACAGCTGGTTCTACTTTGAATAAACAAGCAGTAAGTGTATATGTTGTTGTAGAAAAAGGAATTTATCTATATCTTCCACAGGAGAATGCGTTAGAGCTTGTTTGTGAGGGTGATTTTAGAGCACAGACTGGTATGCAGCCATTTGTTAAAGCTGCAGCATTAAATCTAGTTTTTGTTGGCGATGTGCAAAAGCTAGGTATTGATGATGCGGCTCACAATATGTTGATGCTAGGAGTAGATGCTGGTTTGATGAGTCAGAATACATATTTATATTGTGCATCAAAGGGTTTGGGAACAGTAGTCCGCGGTTCTATTGACAGAGAAGCATTTGGTAAACTTATTAATCTTCAGGAACACGAAAAAGTTTTGTTAGCTCAGACAGTGAGCTGGCCTAAAGAATAATTTATAATAAAGCCACACCATATCAGTTTATGTGTGGCTTGTGTTCTTGTAATTGAGTTTTTAATATATTGTAAATTTATAGATAAACTTAAGGAAATATCATGAAAAAAGTTAGTTTGGTCGTTGGATTGAGCGCACTTCTTTGCTCATCTATGGTTGCTAAAGCAGAAGCACAAGCTGGTCTTATTCAGTGTATAGGTTCATTCCAGAAAAATCCAGTGGGAGTTGCCGAGCGTTGGGCTTTGGAAACAGATATTCGTACATTGTCTCCAGAAGGTTTTGCCGATGACGCAAAGGATGTTGTACTTGGTACATTGTTTGGTAATATTTTAACTTATGAAACAGTGTATGGCACAACCGGTAAAGCTTGGAACTTAAGAGAATATACATACGCATACTATGATGGCTATATGTACCTGACAGAGGGTAAAACTTATAGTGCATTTACTCATTTTGATGATGGTGCTTCTGTTGCAATCAATGGTCAATATCTTTATAATGGTAACCAAGGTTACAATAAAGAAAATTGGCCTTCTTTCAAGCCTTATGTAGCAACCTACACAGGTTGGCATAAATTTCAGGCAATGGTTTTCCAGGGCTATGGTGGCATAGGTAAGAGAAATGATATCAGCGTTGTTTCAGGTATGCAATGGACAGATGTTGATCCTGCAATTGCTACAAATGATTTAGACAATGCAGAATATTGGCGTACATTTGTTGACCCAGGTGATGGTTCTTTATTCGTCACAGAAATACCTACTCGCAATGCTCAGGTTGTTTCTTGGGAAAAGAATGCTTCTGCATATAATTTCTCTTTGAAATTGGCTAGTGGTAATGCAGCTGTTGTTTATGCTTGTTATGGTGATGAGGATTATGGCACAGATTTAGATGCTTGGCCCAATAAGATTTCTCTAGAAGTTTCTAGTGAGGAGCAAGTATTTAATATGAGTGTTCCTTCAGATGCTAAGTTTGTTCGTTTTGCTGTAGATGTTGTTTTTGATGTTGTTTGGACTTCTGTATATGATTTGAGCCAAGCTGATGCATCTCAGATTATTTCACAAAGTGCATCTGTTTTAGATGGTGATAAGGCAGCAGTAAGTGCTAATATATACTTCGCTGATGATGCTACATCAGCAGAGGTATTTGTAACCTATTGGATTGAAGGTTCTGATGAAAAGCTGACAAGTGCAGTTCAGACATTGACAAAGGGTGAAGTATTCTCTTGTCAATTAGAAGGTCTTGTTCCCGACTCAAATTACAATTACACAATAACAATTTCTGATGATATTGGCAACCAATCAACAACAACTGCAGACACATTTAAGACACTTGGTGCAAGTATTCTTATTTCAACATCGGCAGCAAGAGTAGATGGTCGTCATTTTTATATAACAGCAACAGTTGGTAGCGTAGGTGCTGGTGATACATATTTGATTTTATATACATCTAGCACAAATTTGACATCTGATGCTTATGATAGCCGTTTGGTGTATGAGCCTGTATCTATCGTGAAGGCAGAGACAGAAAATACACAATATGCATTTGATGATGTTATGGCAAAAAATTGGGGTGACTACTATCACTATAAAGTTGTTTGCTCTAATGAGTGTGCAGGCGTTATTTGGAAATCGGAATCATTGCCTTTAAATGCAGATGACAACTCAGGAAGAGTTATTGATTCTAAATCTACTTACAAGTGGGTAAAAGATTTAACATGCGGTTATTGGACTAATTCATTTAATTGGAGCAATACATATAAGGGTGATGCATTGGGATTCCCTCAGTATTCCTCTTATGCTGATTTTACAAGCTTTAAAGGAACGGCAGTAACATCTATTGTTACTCAAACAATAGGTGGAATTTACAATACTAATAATTGGCCAATAACTATGAATTTGTCTAAGTCAAATTTAGATGTTACTTTTAAAGGTGATTATGGCACAGATGAGCTTGCTCCAATAGATAATAATATGTATAGAATGTTCATAAAGAATGAGGTAAATCTTTACGAAAATGGAAAGGTTACTATTGATAATGTTTGGTTCTATAAAGCAAATGGCAGCTTTAACTTTCATAAGAGTGCTACAGCTACAAATTGTATGCTGCATGTAACCAATGCTGGTGTCTTTGATCTTCCTAATGATGTTTTCCGCGCAAACAATACTAATAGTAAGTTGTTGTTTGACAGTAAATCTGTTGGTTACTTTAGTACACTAGAGCTTTCTTCATCAGGTACCGAGCTTACAATTGACGACTCAACGATTTATATTTGGAATTATCTATATATGAACCATTGGTCATTGGCAAAGCATACATATGATGACGGCGGTGTTCCTCGTGTAATCTTCAAAGGCAAGAATCCTCGTTTATATATGAGAGGTAGCCTACGCATTGCAGATGATGATAACAGTGATGATTCTAAGCTGGCTCGTCCTGAATTAGTATTTGAAATTCCTGTTGGTGGTTATGGTGAGGTTCCTCTTCAGAGATATGACAATTTTAACAATTCATTCCTGACATCAACAAGTAAGACAAATATCTTGATTAAGGTAGATCCGGAAAGCCCTGCATATACAAAACCATCAAAAGAGAATAAAAAATATGATCATCAGTTGATTTCATGGGCTTCTCCAAATAAGAATCCATTGACATTGGATTTTATTGAGTTCTCCGACTTGCCAAATCCAGCAGTAAACTATTATTATTGCACATATGACGGCACGGATGCTCGAGAGGGCGACAATATTTCAGGTATTTGGGTTCACCTGGAGCCATCATTTGCAACAACAATTATTATAAAATAGTAATAGTTAAGAAATAATATTGAGGAGGGCGGCATTGGTCGCCCCCTTTGATTTTCAGACAAATTAGCTAGAAACGATAGTTAAATCCAGTAATCCAGTCAAAAATATCACAGATTTAGCCATCGTGCCTATATTTAGGTATTAAATTTTTAGGAAAAATAGGTCAGAATTGAGAAAAAAAGAAAAAAATTAAAAAATATTTAAAAAAAACGCTTGATTTTCATCCAAGGTATATGATAATTTAGTATCTCAATTTTTTAAAGCACTGATTTTAGGAGTAATATTATGCCGAGAGAGCTCGCTATAATGGAATGCACAGAGTGCAAGCGCCGTAACTATACAACAACTCGCAATAAGAAGACAATGGCAGCACGTTTAGAGCAGAAGAAGTTCTGCCCAAATGAGCGTAAACGCACACTTCATAAGGAAGTTAAGTAAGCGTATTGCTGACAAACGTTTAACTATAACTATTTGAGTTAATAATAACGATTTTAATACGTGGGTAGTTCAATTGGTAGAGCAGCGGTCTCCAAAACCGCCTGTTGCTGGTTCGAGTCCGGCTCCACGTGCCATTTTTCCCTATAAAATATAGGGCTTATATCCTGGAGAGATTCATGAGTAACGAACAAGAAGAGAAAAAGGGACTAGGAAGCTTCCTACGTGATTGCCGTTCTGAATTCAGTAAGATTTCTTGGCCTGGTCGCAAAGAGCTTGTTGAGTCTACCTGGGTTATTGCTGCAATGCTATTGCTAGTAGCAGTATTTGTATTACTATGTGATAAGGTTTTACAGGGAGTTGTTGGCTTCCTAGTAAAGTAATTAGATAAGCATTTGCCTTATTAATTCTCACTAACTAATTTTAGAAAGCAGATACTAATGCAGACAGATTTAGAGCTAGAGCCTGTAATGGAGTGGTTTGTGTTGCAAGCACTAACAGGTCAGGAGCAAAAGGTAGAGAAGTTACTTAAAGCTCAATCTAAGGAACAAGGCTTGGACATCTATATTCAGGATGTTCGTGTTCCTGTAGAAAAGGTTGTAAAATTTACTGAAGACAAATCTGGAAAGAAGCGCAAGACAAATATTACAAAGAAGCTTTATCCAGGTTATGTATTTATCAATGCCGCTGTGTATTATAAGGGAGCAAAGCGCGGTGAGCGTCCACTAAATGAGCCAGTTTGGTCATTTATTCGTGGTATCCAGGGCGTAATTGGCTTCTTGGGCGGCGAGCAAAGAAAGCCTCAGCCACTATCTGCTGAAGAGATGACTTCAATTTTGGGTGCATCTGAAGCAGGTCAAGAGGCAAAGGTTGTTATTCCATTTGAAGTTGGTGATGAGGTTAAGATTAAGTCTGGACCATTTGTATCATCAACTGGCATAGTACAAGAAATAGATCCCGAGAAGGGCGAGCTAAAGGTTAATGTAACAATCTTTGGTAGAGACGTCCTTACTACGGTAGGTATTTACGAGGTTGAAAAGGTAATTCCTGAAGAGACCGACGTAGCACCTATCATGTAATAATTGATACTCGAATGTACCGGTAGGGACCCGGGAGAGTATATTCAAAGGAAACCATAACATGGCAAAGAAAGTAACAGGCATCGTGCGCTTGCAGGTGCCAGCAGGAGCTGCAAACCCAGCACCTCCTATCGGACCAGCACTTGGTTCACAGGGCGTTAACATCATGGCGTTCTGTAAAGAGTTCAATGCAGCAACACAGGCACAGTCTGGAATGATTATTCCAGTTGTTATCACTGTATATGCTGACCGTTCCTTCACCTTCGTACTAAAGAGCCCTCCAGCAGCAGTACTTCTAAAGAAGGCAGCTGGCATCCAGAAGGGTTCTGGTAAGCCAAACAGCGCAAAGGTTGGTAAGGTAACAAAGTCACAGATCATGGAAATCGTTAAGGTTAAGGCAGCAGACTTGAATGCTATCAATGAAGAGCACGCTGCACGCATGATCGAGGGTACAGCCCGCAGCATGGGTATTGACGTAGTAGAAGGCTAAGGAAGGTGTAATTAACTATGGCAAAGCACGGTAAAAAATATACAGACGTAGCCAAGAAGGCACCTACTGAGGCAGTTTCACTAGCTGAGGCAATCGCTTTCATTAAGGCAAATCCTATCGCAAAGTTTGACGAGACAATGGAGCTCGGTATGCGTATGGGTTGTGACTCACGTAAGTCTGATCAGATGATTCGTGGTACAGTAAGCCTACCACACGGCACAGGTAAGAGCGTTAAGGTAGCAGTTTTTGCTGGCGGTACTGCAGCTGATGCAGCTCGCGAGGCAGGCGCTGACTTCGTAGGTAACGAGGATCTTATCGAGAAGGTTAAGGGTGGTTGGACAGATTTCGATGTAGCAATCGCTACTCCAGAGGCCATGCAGGAGGTTCGTAAGTTGGGCCGCCAGTTGGGTCCTCGTGGTTTGATGCCAAATCCAAAAACAGGCACAGTTACAGATGATACAGCTGCAGCTGTTAAGGCTCAGAAGGCTGGTAAGGTAGAGTTCCGTATGGATCGTCAGGGTAACATCTGCGTTCTATTTGGTAAACTAAGCTTCGATGCTGCTAAGCTTGAAGAGAATGCAGACGCAATCATCTCAGCAATTCGCGCTGAACGCCCAGCATCTGCAAAGGGTCAGTTCTTCCGCCGCGTAACTGTAAGCTCTACAATGGGTGTACCAGTTAAGGTTGATATTAAGGACTAAGGAGAGCATAGATGAAACCACAAGCAAATTCTAATCGTCCAGAGAAAATCCTTGCTATCAAGGAAATCACAGAGTTGGTTGAGAAGTCAGAGTATTGCTTTGTTCTTAACTACGGTGGATTGACAGTTTCTCAGTTTGCTACACTTCGTAAGGAGCTTGCAAAGGCTGAGTCAGCAGTTAAGGTTGTTAAGAACGCATACCTAGCAAAGGTTGCAGCTGAGAAGGGCTGGGAGGGTATTGAGCCTGTTTTGACTGGTCCAACAGCAATGGTAACTGGTGCTGGTGATCCTGCTGAAGTAGCAAAGATTATTGTTGAATTTTTGAAGAAGAATGAGAATGCATCTGTTAAGGCAGCTCAGTTGGATACAGCTACACTTGACCAGGCTCAGGTTGAGGCTCTATCTAAGCTTCCTTCCAAGGATGTTATGCGTGCAATGTTCCTTGGAACACTTCAGGCACCTGCATCATCTCTCGTTCGCGTTTTTGCTGCACCTCTACAGAGCGTACTATACGTTCTCAAGGCAAAGCAAGACAAAGATGGTTCTGCGGCATAAAGTGTGTCGTAAAATGCCGGGCTGCGTAATGCCGGTGGGTGCCGGAGCAGCGTAGCCCAATCCCCTCACGATGAAACATTCGTGCGGTTACACAAGAAAGAAGAAATAAAATGACAAAAGACGAAGTAATTGAATATTTGAGCGGTCTATCCGTTCTAGAGATCTCTGACCTAGTTAAGGCACTTGAGGATAAGTGGGGCGTTTCTGCTGCTGCTCCTGTTGCTGCTGTTGCTGCTGCTCCTGCTGCAGGCGCTGCTGCTGCTGTTGAAGAGAAGACAGAGTTCGATGTTAAGCTAGCAGATGCTGGTGCAAACAAGATCGCAGTTATCAAGGAAGTACGTGGTGCTACAGGTCTTGGCCTAGCAGAGTCAAAGGCTCTTGTTGAGAGCAACGGCGTTGTTAAGTCCGGCGTTTCTAAGGACGAAGCTGAAGAGCTAAAGAAGAAGCTTGAAGCAGCTGGCGCTAAAGTTGAGGTTAAGTAATTAACCCACATCTTTCGAAAACCCTTCATGGTTTTATCTTAAAATAAAGTTATCTCCGTGAAGGGGTTCGAAATTCATGCTTTTGGGCGGGTTCATAGTGGACCCGCCTGTGGCGTTTTCTTTTTTAGATGTTTTTTTGTGTAAAAAAACACACCATTTTCCCCCGCTTAAAGCGGATTCTGTTTTCAACTAAAAGAAGAGGTACCTGATGGTAGAAAGAACCATTTTCGGCAAACTTACACCAGTAATCCAGCCACCAGATCTTATCGAGATACAGACCAAATCCTTCAAGGATTTCTTGCAAGCAGATGTTCCACCAACTAAGCGTAAGCATCAAGGTCTTCAGGGTATTTTTAAAGAAATTTTCCCTGTTGTTGGTGGTTTAAATGAAACATATAACCTCGATTTCGTGCGCTATGAGCTAGGGGAGCCACTATATACTCCACTACAAGCACTTCGCGAGGGAACCTCATATCAGGTTGCTCTAAACGTTGTTTTCCGTCTATCACGTGATGGCGAGGAAACTAAAGAGCAGACAGTATTTATGGGCGAAATCCCATTGATGACAGATGATGGTGCCTTTGTTATCAACGGCGCTGAGCGTGTTATCGTTAGCCAGCTACATCGTTCACCTGGCCTATGCTCAGAAAAGACCATTCACAATAATGGCTCAAAGCTTTATTCTGTACGTATTATCCCAGATCGTGGCTCTTGGATTGAGCTACAGTTCGATGTTCAGAACCAGATTTGGGTATTCCTAGATCGCCGTCGTCGCCGCAGGAAGTTCCGCGTTTCTACATTCCTACGCGCACTAGGCTATTCTTCAGATCGCCAGATTCTTGAGCTTTTCTACAAGTTTGAAACACTACAGACTCAGCTTGATCCAAAGGTTTATCCAAATGGTTACCCAGAGGATTTCCTAGCTAACTATGTTTTCCCAGAGGATATCCGCGATCCAAACAACAGCAATGCTATTATTGCTCACCGCTATGCTCCTGTGACAGCAACTGTTCTTCATCAGCTAGGCGTAGCAGGCATCGAGTATGTTGAGCTAGTTAATGTTTCTAACGACAAGGGCTTGTTTGTAACAACTCTACGCGCAGAGACAACAACTAACGAAGAAGAAGCATTGCGTGAAATTTATCACACAATTCGTCCAGGTGACCCTGTAACGGCTTCTAACGCTAAGTCATACATCACACGCCTATTCTTTGATGAGCGTCGTTATGATCTTGGTCGCGTTGGCCGCTACAAGCTAAATCAGAAGCTAGGTGCTTACACAGATCCTGAGCGCGGAGAGGAAGAGGTTCCAAGTGAGCAGCGCATCCTAAGCAAGATTGACGTTATCCGCGCAGTTCGTATGCTTCTAAACATCTACGAGACAGGCGTTACAGATGATATCGATCACCTAGGTAGCCGTCGTATCCGCACAGCTGGTGAGCTACTTGAGGGCTATTGCCGCACAGGTCTTGCACGTACAGAGCGCGTAATCAAAGAGCGCATGTCAATCCAGTTCTCTGCAAACAATGCTAACGCAGCTACAGCACCAACTGCTGGCGCACCAGTTGCACCAGCTCCAACAACAGATGTTGCTATCCAGAAGCTCGTTACATCTAAGACACTTGCTAGCGTAATTAGCGATTTCTTTGGCCGCAGCCAGCTATCTCAATTCATGGATCAAACAAACCCACTTTCAGGCCTAGCACATAAGCGCCGCTTGTCAGCATTGGGTCCTGGTGGTTTGTCACGTGATCGTGCAGGCTTCGAGGTTCGAGACGTTCATCCATCTCACTATGGCCGTATCTGCCCAATTGAGACTCCTGAAGGTCCAAATATTGGTTTGATTTCATCCCTAGGTATTTATGCACACATCAACCAGTTTGGTTTCATCGAAACACCTTATGTAAAGGTAGTTGATGGTAAGGTAACTGATGAGGTTGTTTACCTATCTGCAGACGATGAGGAAAATCACGTTGTAGCACAGGCTAACGCACCTTTGACTCCAGAGCGTACCTTCAAGAACCCAACAGTTATGTGCCGTCGCAATGGTGAGTTCGAGGCTCTACCACGTGAAATGGTAGACTATATGGACGTTTCACCTATGCAGGTAATTTCTATTGCTGCAGGCTTGATTCCATTCCTTGAGCATGACGATGCTAACCGCGCTTTGATGGGCGCAAACATGATGCGTCAGGCTGTTCCTCTATTGCGCACTGAGCGCCCATATGTTGCAACAGGTCTTGAAGGCCGTGCAGCACGTGACTCCCGCGTTGTTGTTGTAGCAGAGGAAGATGGTAAGGTAACAAAGGCAGATGCTTGCTCAATCACTGTTACAAACAAGAAGGGCGATGAGCACGAGTATTCTCTACAGAAGTTCCGCCGCACAAATGCAAGCACATGCTTCAACCAGTACCCAATTGTAAATGTTGGTGATACAGTTAAGAAGGGCGATGTTCTTGCTGACGGCCCAGCAACAGACCAAGGTGAGCTAGCATTAGGTAAAAACCTACTTGTAGCCTTCATGCCATGGTGTGGTTGCAACTTCGAGGACTCTATCCTTGTTTCTCAGCGCATTGTAAGTGACGATGTATTCACATCAGTTCATATTACAGATTTCGAGTGTCAGGCACGTGATACTAAGCTTGGTCCAGAGGAAATTACACGCGATATCCCTAACGTAGGTGAGGATGCTCTACGCAACCTTGACGCAGATGGCGTTGTTCGCGTTGGTGCTAAGGTAAAGCCTGGCGATATCCTTGTTGGTAAGGTAACACCTAAGTCAGAGCAGGAAGAGGTTCCACCAGAGGAGCGCCTACTACGCGCAATCTTTGGTGATAAGGGCTCTGAGGTTCGCGATACATCTCTATGTGTTCCACCAGGAACAGAGGGTATCGTAATGGATGTTAAGATTACTCGTGTTAAGGATCCTAAGAAGGCAAGCGTTCAGGCAGATTTAGCAGAAATCAAGAAGGAACGCAAAAAGATTGAGGATGAGCTAAAGAAGCGCACAGAGGAGCTAACTAAGGAGCTCGTAACAAAGCTTCAAGGCATCATCGGTCAAAACAAGAACACATTTGATATTATCGATACAGAGACAGGTGACATCATTGTTCCTGCTTCTACAAAGACAAATAAGTCTCATCTACAGCACCTAGCTCGTTGCCGCAAGCACTGGAGCATGGAGGTATGTGGCACTCAAGAGCAAATCAAGGGTGTTATCGATGAGGTAAATCCTGACTTTGATAAGGCAGAAAAGAATGCAAAGAAGAAGCTTGCTGAGCTAGATTCAAACAATGATAGTCATGGCGTAATCAAGGCTGTTAAGGTATATATCGCAGAGAAGAAGAATCTATCAGTTGGTGATAAACTTGCTGGTCGCCATGGTAACAAGGGTGTTGTTGCACGTATTCTTCCTCCAGAGGATATGCCATTCCTACCTAACGGTCAGTGCGTAGATATCGTTCTAAACCCAATGGGTGTGCCTTCTCGTATGAACATCGGTCAGGTTTTTGAAACTCACCTAGGTATCGCTTGCCGCGCACTTGGCTTGCATGCAGGTACACCTGTATTCGATGGTGTTATGGAAAATCAGATCCGCGACTTCCTACGCGAGGCTCGTGAAAAGACAGACTATAACTGGGTTTGCGATGATTGTAAGACAGTTCTTTATGATGGTAGAACCGGTGAGCGCTTTGAGCAGCGCGTTGTAGTTGGTGTTATCTACATGCTAAAGCTACACCACCTTGTAACAGACAAGATTCATGCTCGTTCTACTGGTCCATACTCACTTGTTACTCAGCAGCCACTCGGCGGTAAAGCACAGTCCGGTGGTCAGCGTATGGGTGAAATGGAGGTTTGGGCACTTGAGGCTTACGGCGTAGCTTATGCATTGCAGGAGCTATTAACAGTTAAGTCTGATGATGTTACAGGCCGTACAAGAATTTATGAGTCAATCGTCAAGGGCTCTAATGCACTTCAGGCTGGTATGCCAGAGACCTTCTCTGTTCTTAAGAACGAGCTAAACGGCCTCTGCATTGATATGCAGCTACTAGGTGCTGATGACCAAACAGATGAAGCTAACAACTAATTTAGAGGAGTAATGCTTTGAACCCATTTTCAATTCAAGAATTATTTGGTAAAAAAACGGATGCTGACCAGTATGATGCAGTACAAATTTCACTTGCATCTCCTGAGAAGATTCGTGAGTGGAGCTTTGGCGAAGTAAAGAATCCAGAAACCATCAACTATCGTTCATACCGCCCAGAGGACGAGGGTCTATTTTGCGAAAAAATCTTCGGCCCAACTCGTGATTGGGAGTGCAAGTGCGGTAAGTACAAGCGCGTTAAGCACAAGGGCGTTGTTTGCGATCGCTGCGGTGTTGAGGTTACTGTTTCCAAGGTACGTCGCGTACGTATGGGTCACATTGATCTTGCAGTACCAGTGTCTCACGTTTGGTTCCTAAAGTGTGCACCAAGCCGTATCGGCACAATGCTTGATATGAGCGCAGGTAACCTAGAGCGCGTGCTTTACTACGAGGACTACCTAGTTGTTGACCCAGGTGATACACCACTTGCACAGAATCAGCTACTTTCTGAAGTAGATTATGCAGAATATCGCAAGCAGTATGGCGATGCCTTCGAAGCACAGATGGGTGCTGAGGCAGTCAAGAAGGTGCTTGAGAAGATCGACCTAGATGAGCTAATGGATTCTCTAATCGCTGAGATGGAGAATACAGGCTCTAAGCAGGTAAAGGCAAAGCTATCAAAGCGCATGAAGATCTGCGAAGGCTTCATGAAGAGCAACAGCAAGCCAGAGAACATGATTCTCACAGTAATGCCTGTTATCCCACCAGAGCTACGTCCTCTTGTTCCACTAGAGGGTGGTCGCTTCGCTACTTCAGATCTAAACGATTTGTATCGTCGGGTTATCAACCGTAACAACCGTCTAAAGGGCCTACAGCAGCTAAAGACACCTGATGTTATCATCCGCAACGAAAAGCGTATGCTTCAGGAGGCTGTTGATGCTGTATTTGATAATGGCCGTCAGGGTAAGGCAGTTGTTGGCGCAGGTAACCGTCCACTAAAGTCTCTAAGTGATGCACTTAAGGGTAAGACTGGCCGCTTTCGTCAGAACCTACTTGGTAAGCGTGTTGACTACTCTGGTCGTTCAGTAATTATCTGCGGACCTGAGCTAAAGCTATACCAGTGCGGTCTACCTAAGAAGATGGCTCTTGTTCTATTTGAGCCATTCATCATCCGCCGCCTAAAGCAGCTTGGTGAGGCACACACAGTTCGTAGCGCTAAGAAGCTTATCGAGCGCAAAGAGGATAAGATTTGGGACGTACTAGAAGAGGTAACACAGGGTAAGACAGTTATGCTTAACCGTGCTCCTACACTTCACCGTCTATCAATCCAGTCCTTCGAGCCAGTGCTAGTTGAAGGCGAAGCTATTAAGCTTCACCCAATGGTATGTACAGCATTTAACGCTGACTTCGACGGTGACCAGATGGCTGTTCACGTTCCTCTATCAATCGAGGCACAGTTAGAGTCACGCCTACTAATGCTTTCCTCTAACTCTATCTTCTCACCTGCTTCTGGTAAGTCAATCATGACTCCAACTCAGGATATTGCTCTTGGTATCTACTACATCACAGCAGATAGCCAGGCAGATAGAATGCGCATTCTTGCTCGCAAGAAGAACCCAGAGACAGAGGCAGAGCGCATCAATCGTCAGCGCCGTCTACCACTATTTAACGACGCAAACGAAGTACATCTAGCATTTGATGATGGTGCTCTATCAACACATTCTCGCATTATGTTCAAGAACCCAGACTTTGGCCGTAAGACAAAGCATGGTGATGAAAATGCACGCGTTATCGAGACAACAGTTGGCCGCGTATTCTTCAATGAGATTTGGCCAGAAACTCTTGGCTTCGTAAACTGGGCTGTTAACAAGTCTAAGCTAGGTAGCTTGATTTGGGACTGCCACTTCCTATCTGGTCACGACGTAACAGTTGTAATGCTAGATAAGCTAAAGGATATGGGTTTTGCTCAGGCAACACGCGCTGGTGTTTCCATCGGTCTAGTTGACATGCGTACTCCATCCACAAAGCAGAGCATCCTTGACACAGCAAATAAGAAGGTAGATGAATATCACTCTCAATTCCAGAAGGGTGTTATCACCGGTGCTGAGTGTCACAATAAGGTTGTTGACGAGTGGTTCAATGCTTCTAATGCTGTTGCAGATGACATGTATAAGGAGATTGAGGAGAACGGCTGGACACCTAACATGAAGAATGCTGATGAGCTAGAAATCAACCCAATCTTTATGATGGTTGACTCTAAGGCTCGTGGTTCCAAGCAGCAGATTCGTCAGCTAGCAGGTATGCGTGGCTGTATGGCTAAGCCAAACGGTGAAATTATCGAGCTTCCAATTCGCTCTAACTTCCGTGAAGGCTTGACAATTCTTGAATACTTCATTTCCTCACACGGTGCTCGTAAGGGTCTTGCTGATACCGCTCTAAAGACAGCTGACGCTGGTTACCTAACACGTAAGCTTGTTGATGTATCACAGGATGTTATCATCACAGAGCAGGACTGCTGCACACCAGCAGGTATTGAGGTTGAGGCAATTTATGAGGGTGATGAGCTTAAGGTATCTCTACGTGAGCGCATCCTTGGCCGTACCTGCCTAGAGCCAATCTACGATGCAGATTTCAATATTCTTGTAGATGAAGGTGAAGAGATTAACGAGGCAGCTTGCGATAAGATCGAAGCAGCTGGCGTTGAAAAGGTAAAGATCCGCAGCGGTCTAACATGTACAAGCACACATGGTATGTGCGCTAAGTGCTATGGTCGTGACCTAGCTACAGGTAAGCCAGTTGAGATTGGTACAGCAGTAGGTATCATTGCTGCTCAGTCAATCGGTGAGCCTGGTACACAGCTAACGATGCGTACCTTCCACATCGGTGGTACAGCTGCTAAGGATGTTGCTAAGCCAGAGTTCGTTTCAACCAAGGCTGGTAAGCTAGTATTTAGCACTGGTCTAAAGACAGTTGAGAACAAGGATAAGCACCTGGTTGTATTCTCTAAGGGCGCAACAATTACAATCGTTGATGCTAACGGCGAGGAGCTAGAATCCTCTAAGGAGCTACCAGTTGGTACAGTTATCAACTTCCGCGAAGGCGATACAGTTAAAGAAAAGACATGTATCTGCACATGGGACTCATACACCACACCAATTATGTCTGAGTTCGATGGTAAGCTATACTTCCAGAACTTCGTTCAAGGAAAGTCTATCGACGTGCTTGACCAGATTGATAACGACACTGGTACAAATCAGCGTAAGGTTATCGGTGTATCCAATGCAAGCGCACCAGAGGTACTACTTGTTCGCCCAGTTAAGAAGCGCGAGCTTCCTGCAGGCGCAGAAATTCTTGTTGATGACAACGAGACAGAGCGTCGCATAGCAGGTTCTGTAGTAGCTAAGGTTAAATGCACAGATAAGTCTCGTTACATCGCAGGCGGCGTAGCAATCAACAATGGCCTATATGGCTATCGCAACCCACACAGCGATAAGAAGGCAGAGGTAACAAAGCTATTCGATACAAAGGATATCAACATCATCGTTAACTATGATAAGAGCCTATGTGTTGAGAAGGCAGATGTTAGTGGCCGTGTTCTAGTTGTAAACAGCAAGAACAAGGAAGTTAAGGTTGAGATTCTTGCAAAGAAGAAGAACGACATTGCAGACCCAATCCTACTAAGCTCATTTGTTGCTCCATATGGTGCAGTATTTAGCATTAAGCCAGGCGAGCGTGTCAAGTACAACGAGGTTATTTGCTCTTGGGATCCAGATTATATTCCTGAGCTTATCGACACAGACTGCCGCGTAAAGGTAGTTGATAATGGCGATAAGAAGGTTCTTGAGCTATCTGAGGTTATCACATACCAGATGCCAATCGGTGCTGTTATTAAGGTTAAGACTAAGGATGGTGTTAAGGTTTCTAAGTGCGACGTTATCGCAAAGATTCCTAACAGTGAGAACAAGACATCCGATATTACCGGTGGTCTACCACGTGTTGCTGAGCTATTTGAAGCACGCCGTCCTAAGGACGCAGCTGAAATCTCACGTATCGATGGCTATGTAACCCTAGGTAATGTTGAGCGTGGTAAGCGCGTACTTGTTGTTACTGATCCAAACACAGTTGACGAAGAGACAGGTAAGTACTTTGAGGACCGTCACCTTGTACCAATGGGTAAGCATATCGTTGTATACGATGGCGACTATGTTACAAAGGGTCAGCGCCTAACAGAAGGTGCAATCGACGTTCAGGAATACATCAACGTTGTAGAGTTTGCACAGTTCTGTCAGTACCTAGTAAACGAAGTACAGTCAGTTTATCGTGGTCAGGGCGTAGAAATCAACGAGAAGCATATCGAAATTATCGTTCGTCAGATGCTTCGTAAGGTTAAGATTACAGACCCAGGTGATACAGACCTACTTTGGAATGCACAGGTTAGCCAGACAGAATTCCTTGAGGCAAACCGTAAGATTCAGTCTGAGGGTGGTCGCCCAGCAACAGCAACTCCTGTATTGCTCGGTATCACAAAGGCAGCTTTGGAGACAGACAGCTTTATCTCTGCAGCATCCTTCCAAGATACAACACGCGTACTTACAGAGAATGCTACAATGGGCAGCATAGATCACCTACGTGGTTTCAAGGAGAACGTAATTCTTGGTCACGTAATTCCAGGTGGTACTGGTTTCCCAATCCATCGTCACTTGAAGTTGATTCCAACCTGCGATCCAATCCCAGAGGAATTGATTCCACGTCACGAGGACGATTCAAAGCTATCACGAATCTAATAAACAAAAAGGCGGTCTCCGGGCCGCCTTTTTTTATGTATGACGGGCATGTCATAGTTCTATGGTGAAAGTCCAACGGGGGGTAGTTACCGACCAACCCAATAGCGACTCCCAAGGTTTATGTTGTGAGGCATAGGCGAGAAGAAGGGATAGCGAAATCGTAGCCT
>JAZNPC010000082.1:0-22131 GCA_045589455.1 Kiritimatiellia bacterium | reverse complement strand
AAACTCTCCGAAAAAGAAATTCATTCCTGTCCGTTCTCCCTCAGGAGTGGACTAGGTTTAATTTCAGGGTTAAAAAAGATTCCACACAAACTACTTTACTGTCAGGCCACCCTCCCACTCAGCTAAGCAATCTCTCGCTTTCTGATATCGGATGCGTGGCCCGAATGCGATTCTGTTTTCAAAGAACAATTTGCAGCCGCCTGATTAACAGGTCCGTCCTGCAACTCGCAACACTTAACATCACGTTTTGTGTCGCAATGGGTGATAATGTAGCAAAAATCGGATTTGAAAGTCAACACTATTTTAAAAAAAAATTTAATTTTTCTCGAATTTTCTCTGAACCCCCTGCATTTACTAGGGGTTCAGAGATAAAATATTTTTACAAAAAAGCCTTTTTTCACAAAAAATGAAAATTTTTATTTTCTCAAAATTGGTTTTCTTTGAAAAAATCAGCAAAAGGAATGCTAGTAAAAGCCAAATTTTCTTCTACAATTGCCTAAAAATCCATAAGACGTATATGACTTATATGACTTATAACACTCATTTGATGGCTATGAGTGCGGGGATGCAGATGCACAACCACCTATGCAAAGGCTACAATACTCAAGGAATACACAAATGGTGCCCCGAATGAGGCCTTTTATTATCGCAAAAGTGTGCCTATACCATAAGAAATAAGTGCCACAAGTGTTGATATTCCTGCCATCTCAAGAAAACCACGCCTAAACGATGTTTCTCTTGCTACGCTGAGGTAAAAATTGAAAAATGCTATAATGCCAAATGCTACCAATAGCATTGTTATTAAAGCACAATATAAATTTGAAAAAATAAAATATGGAGTCACTAACAAAAATACCGTTATCACATAAGCAATGCCTGTATAAAGTGCCGATGTCATAGGCGATTTGTCTTCTTCCTCTTCTTTATCTTTTGCATTAGCATCTGCACGTGCAGATAAAAACGCAGAAGCAGCCATTGACATCGCAGCAGCCATACCAGTAATAAGCCCAAGCTTTGCAACCTGAACTGGATTGTTCATTGCATATGTAAAGCCCGCTAATGCTCCTGTTAATTCAACAAGTGCATCATTAAGCCCTAGCACTATTGAACCCATATTATTTAAATGTGCATCATCAAGCAATCCTAATAAATCTTTTTCATGACGCTCCTCGTCCTGAGCAATTCGCTCTAGCTCAGGATACTCTGCCACAACTCCACGATATTTTTTGCCAGCCAAATCCTCTCCCCTCTCCATTAGCTTTAGAGAAAAGGTCAAGCCGAACAATCTAGCAAATGCGACAAGCTTTCTAACTGTGAATTTATTTACGCGCAGACCCTCTATTTGAACAAGCCTTGATATAATAGCCGCATGAGATTTCTCATCTGCACTTATGCGCTTTAAAATTTTCTTATTTACCTCATTTTTTTCAAGTTCAGCCAAACGGGCATAAACCTCTGACTCGGTTAGTTCATTTATTATTTGTGTTTTTAAAAGCTTTTTATAATTTTCTTTCATTGTAGGCACCTAATATTCTTTTATAGACACTGCCACATTTTTTGAGGAATTATACCACATCTATTGTTTTGAGTCTATATGATATGATTAAATAAACAACTAAAACAAAAAAGGCGTGAACCTCAAGTCCACGCCTTTTTTTATTTTTGGTATTTTAATTTATTAACCACCAAGTAGACGATATAGAATACCTGCAGCAACAGCTGAACCGATAACGCCAGATACGTTTGGTCCCATTGCATTCATCAATAGGAAGTTTGTTGGGTCTTCCTTTAGACCTTCCTTGTTAGCTACACGTGCAGCCATAGGAACAGCAGATACACCTGCAGCACCAATTAGTGGGTTGATCTTTGTCTTGCTGAACACGTTCATTAGCTTTGCCATTAGGATACCAGCAGCTGTACCGATACCAAATGCTACAACACCAAGAAGCAAGATACCAACTGTCTCACCTGTTACGAACTTCTCAGCAGCAAGCTTTGAACCAACAGAGATACCTAAGCAAATTGTAACGATATTGATTAGAGCATTCTGCATTGTGTCTGATAAGCGATCAACAACACCGCACTCCTTAGCAATATTACCGAACATCAATGCACCAACTAGAGGTACTGCTGATGGAAGCAATAGTGCGCAAAGAAGAATTACTACTAATGGGAAGATTACCTTCTCTATCTTCTTAACTGGACGTAGCTGACCCATCTTAATCTTGCGCTCAGCCTGAGATGTAAGAGCGCGCATGATTGGTGGTTGAATAATTGGTACAAGAGCCATGTATGAGTAAGCAGCAACAGCGATAGGACCAATCATATCTGGAGCAAGCTTAGAGGTTAGCCAAATAGCTGTTGGGCCGTCAGCACCACCAATGATACCGATAGAAGCAGCTTCCTGCAAGCCAAATTCGAAGCCTAAATTACCTAGAACTGCTGCACCAATCAATGCTGTGAAGATACCGAACTGAGCAGCAGCACCTAGTAATGCTGTCTTTGGGTTAGCAATTAGTGGACCAAAGTCTGTCATAGCACCAACACCCATAAAGATTAGGATTGGGAATAAGCCTGTATCAACACCGAAGCTAAAGATGTAGTATAGGAAGCCACCTGGCTCAACAACAGTCATCTGCATTTGCTCTGCTGTTAGACCACCAGCTGCCATAGCTGCTTTAACTACTTCTGGAGCTAGTTGAGAAACATTTAGCATTTCAGGTGTTGTAACACCAGCTAAAGGTACGTTTGCTAATAGACCACCTAGACCGATTGGGAAAAGCAATAGTGGCTCAAAGCCCTTTACCAAAGCTAAGTAAATTAGGAATATGCAAACAATAACCATGATTAGCTGACCAACACCATAAGGCATACCAAAAAGCATTTCAACAGTATGGCCCTTAACAAACTTACCATCCTTGCGGAAATAACCTTCTTTAACCCATTTTTCAGGCGTATCCTTTAAGAAGCCACAGATACCTGTATCACCCCAGATACCCTTTGCCTTACCAAGAATCTCTACTGTTGTGAACTGCTTTGGACCAGCCTTTGTTGTCTTTGCTTCAGCAGGTGCTTCAACCTCAGCAACAACTGGAGCTTCAACAGCTGGAGCTTCAACAGCTGGAGATTCAACAACTAGAGCTTCAACAACTGGAGCTTCAACAGTTGGAGCTTCAACCTCAGCAACAGCTGGAGCTTCAACCTCAGCAACAACTGGAGCTACCTCTTCGGCTACTGCCTCAACTGCTGCTTCCGCCTCAGCTGCTGGTTGAACTATTTCATCTACTGCTGCAGGAGCATCTGCAATAACAGTTGCTGTCTCTGTAGCAAATAGAGCTGCAGAGCCAATAAGCATTGCTGCTAGCATTAATGTTATTTTTTTCATTATATGTAAAACCTTTCGTTCTCTTTTATCCCTCAATGTGGCAGGGTGTGGTTACACTCTGCCACAAGGTAGGGTAAGAGCAGCTATTAACCTACAGTTGCTAGTGTATCGCCTGTGTTGAACTTATCGCCCTGAGCAACAGACATTGTTACTGTACCATCACATGGAGCCTTGATTTCCATCTCCATCTTCATAGCTTCGATAACCATGATAACTTCGTCCTTAGCAACAGAAGCACCGTTATCTGCAACCATACGTAGAACTAGACCTGGCATTGGAGCCTTAACTGGCTCGCCATTTCCAGCTGCTGGAGCTGCACTTGCAGCCTTGATACCATCAGCGATTGCGACTGTATACTTCTTGCCGTTAACTGTTGCAGCACCATCCTCAAGAGAAACACCGTATGCCTTACCGTTAACAGTAACAGTGAAGTCCTTACCTGTTGCAGCAGGAGCTGCAGCTGCTGGAGCACCCTTACGAACACCATTAGGAGCACCTGCTGGGTCCTTCAAGTAAGCAATACCCTTCTCCTGGCAAGAAGCTGCGATAAATACGTTCTCATCTGTGATAGGAAGACCTGCATCTGTAAGAGCCTTCTCTGCTACAGCGCGACCCTTCTTTGCATCCTTATCGTTGATTGAAAGAACTGTCTCTGTTGTAGGCTGTAAGCCAAGCTGCTCAGAAGCGATCTTAACGATCTCTGGGTCTGGCTCGACAGGAGTCTTACCGAAGTAGCCAAGAACCATCTTACCGTAGCCAGGAGCAATCTTTGCCCACTTACCGAACATAACATTGTTCATTGCCTGCTGTACATAGAACTGAGAAACTGGTGTTACAGATGTACCGAAACCACCAAGACGAACTGCATCGTACATTTCAGCAATCATCTGATCGTACTTGTCCATCAAGTTGTTGTCACGCATCATCTGTGTGTTAGCTGTTAGAGCACCACCAGGCATTGGAGACCAGATGATGTTAGGATTTACAGCTGTTGCCTCAGGTGGTAGGAAGTACTCTGCCATCTGATCACGGAAAATCTGCTCTGCAGCACGAATCTTCTCGATATCAATACCCTCGAGCTCATAGTCAGAGCCCTCGAGAGCGTGCCACATTGTGATAATGTCTGGCTGACAAGTACCGCCAGAAACTGGAGACATAGAAAGGTCAAGACCATCTGCACCACCCTCAAGAGCTGCTAGGTAGCAAGCAATACCGTTACCAGCTGTCTCGTGTGTGTGGAACTGAATGTGCTTATCGCCAACTAGCTTACGTGCCAGCTTGATTGTCTCGCGTACTGTGTATGGGGAAGCTGTACCAGAAGCATCCTTGAAGCATAGGCGATCAAAAGGAATACCTGCATCGATAATCTTCTTTACGCGGTCAGCATAAAATTCAGGAGTATGTGCACCCTTGTTGTCAACTCCAGGAGGAAGACCCATCATTGTAACAACAACCTCGTGCTTTAGACCAGCATCGTGGATGCACTGACCGGACCACTTTAGGTTCTCGACATCGTTAAGAGCATCGAAGTTACGGATTGAGGACATACCGTGCTTTTTGAACATATCAGCATGTAGCTTGATGATGTCTGATGACTGTGAGTCTAGACCAACAACGTTTACACCGCGAGAAAGAGTCTGAAGATCTGCATCTGGGCATGTTGCACGGAAGAGATCCATTACATCAAATGCATCCTCTTGGCAGTAGAAGTAGCAAGACTGGAAGCGAGCACCGCCACCTGCCTCGAACCAGCGAATACCGGCATCATAAGCAGCCTTTACAGCTGGCATAAAATCCTTTGAAAAAACACGAGCACCGTAAACAGACTGAAAACCGTCACGGAATGCTGTACACATAATCTTAATTTGTTTTTTGGCCATTGCCAATCTCCTTGATATTTGTGGTTATTAAATTGTTTTAGTTAAATTATTACTTACCTGCGCGCTTCATTGCAACAGCGATTGCAACCGCTACTGCCTCATCATCTGCGGCTGCAGTTGGCTTCTTTGGTGCTGCTGGCTCTGGGTCAGGCATCATAAAGCTTAGCTTAGGTGTGACTTTAGCCATTAGCGACATGACGACGATAAGGATGAGAAGAAATAAAAATACTGATCCCATACCTGCAGCCATCAAAATAAGTGATTGTGTAATCATTTCCATAATTAATGTACTCCTGAATGTTGAAATAAATTGCCGATTTATTTTACCTATTTATATAAATAAGTTCAAGCGCAAATTTGTTTTTATACGCAGAAAATGAGTATTTTTTGCTAAAAATGCCCATCGTGTAGAGTGATAGTAATTTACGTAAACTAAGGGAGTAAAAAGCACAAAAGGTGTATAAGCTCAAGGAGGCAAAGGCTTACCACTTTGCCACCTCTCGCCCCAGCAACACCGGGCGGCAGAGCCACCCTCATTTTCACTCCTCAACTCGCAAACTATCAAACTATACAATTGTCAAACTATCAACTATTAACTATCATACTGTAAAACTATACAAGAATCGAGTTAGTTTGCAAGTTTGCGAGTATGCGAGTTGGCGAGTTAGATAGTTGAGTTTTGAGGCGGCAGAGCCACCCTAAAGGTGCATGAAGCGAAGCATAGCTTCATTTTGCGGGGCAAACATCCGTGTTTCGCGAAGGTTAGAGCTCAAGCGACCATCAGTCATCTCTGCGGGAAAGAGATTAGAGTTGCGACCTTTTTTTATAGGTCGGATGGGATGCTCCATGCAGAAGCAGCCACACTCACAGGGAAGCAAACAGGACCCTCTGGGGCAGCAGCTCGCTTAAATTGCTGGGTTTTGATGCGTCCTTCAAAAACAGAAGCGGCATGCTCAACCTCTTCTCTTGAAGCATCACCCTCAAAAGCAGCTGCTAAAATTTCCTTAATTACGGAAATTCGCTCATGGTATCTTAGGTAGTAATACATGATAAAATCATGTAATTCATAGCGACCAAGCACTAATTCTGTGTGCTGCTTACCAGGAACTAGCTCTGGAGAAATAGGAGTAGCAATAACATCTTTAAGAGAGGCTTCCGCAGCGTCTCCTGGGTTAACTGCATCAATAAATGCCTGAATAATTCCTGCCATAAGCGTTTTTGGCACACCACAGTTGATGTTGTACATTGACATTTGATCACCATTGTAGGTGCACCACCCAAGTGCAAGCTCAGACATATCGCCTGTGCCAAGCACAATTCCGCATTTTGCGTTTGCAACATCCATCAATATTTGTGTACGCTCACGAGCCTGTGAATTTTCGTAGGTAATATCATGCTTATCCAGCGGATGACCAATGTCCTCAAAATGCTGCGTTACGGCCTTAACAATGCTAATTTCCTTTAGCTCAACGCCTAAGCTCTCAGCCAAAACCTTTGCATTATTGTAGGTGCGGTCCGAGGTTCCAAAGCCAGGCATTGTTACAGCACAAATCATATCACGATTCTTTCCATACAAATCGCAATAAAGAGAAGCAACGCATATTGCTACCGTTGAGTCAAGTCCACCAGAAAGCCCTAGCACAATAGATTTTGCACGGGTAGCGGTCATGCGCTTTGCAAGTGCATGAACCTGAATATACAAGGCATTTTTATAAAAATCCTTCTCGTTATTAGGATTCCATGGGCATTTCTTTAAAAGAAGCTCTGCACCCTTTGTTGCCATTGAAAGCTCTTGAATTGAAGGTAGCTCCCCTGCTAATGGAATTATCTGCTTAATTTTTGTAACATCATTGAAGCCAACGCGCTGCTTGCGCAATGCTTTATACCAGCGAGGGTTCCACACAAAAGACGTTTCTGCTGTTGGCTTATAGTAATCAATATTTTCAGCAACTAATGCTCCATCACTAGCAATTGCAGTATAGCCTGAAAGCAAAGCTTTCCCTGATGATTCTCCTAGGCCTGAGCCAGCATAAATGTACATACAGCAGAGGCTTCTGCTACGAGCCGCCAAGCATTGCTTAAATAAATCAAATTCACCAGCAACAACTGCATCTGCTGATGGGTTAGCAATAACTGTTGCTCCTGCACGAACCAAATCCTCTGCGGGAGAACCAAGCACAGCCCTATCTGAACCAATTTCAACGCCCAATACAAGTGACTCGCTAAGCTTAAATATTAGCTTTGTGCCAACAGGAACAACGGTATTTCCAATGCAAACACTTTCCTCTGGGAACATTGCTCCAGCAGTAAAATATCTATGCTCATTTAGCAAACTACAGGTTGAGATAACACTTTTTAGGACAACACCAAGTATTTCGCCCTCATAGACAACAAGTGCTGCATTGTAATGTCTATCACCATAAGCAAATGGCAAACCAAATACAGCCGCCTTACCGTGAGCCTTTGTCAATCCATCGCAAACGGCCTTTGTTGCAGCATTCAATTCATCAAGATATGCTGCATCAAAAAGAAAATCTCCACAGGTGCTACCAGTTAAAGCTAGCTCAGGAAAAACAATTACAGAGGCATCGGAATCGCATACACATTTAACTATCTTTTCTGCATTTTCACGTGGACTAGAAAGGCTCACTCCACAACCATCTGCTGTGGCTAGGGTTGCTGCTTGAAATTTATAGAAATCTTTGTAACGATCCATCATACCCATGCTCCTTGGGAAAGGTTTTATTTTGCTGCTACTAAGAACTCTGGCAATGTTGCCATATTCTCATAAAGAGCTTTACCGATAATAACTCCACTTAGGTTCTCATAACCTAGGTCAACAAGAGCCTTAATATCTGATGGCTGCTTAACACCACCTGATGCAATCACCTGCATTTGTGGCACAGTAGCTGCCATTTCAGCCATTGCTGCAAGATTTGGTCCCTTAAGCATACCATCTGTGGCAGTGTCTGTATAAATCAAAGTACCAACGCCAAGCTCCTGCATCTTTACAGCAAGCTCTGTTGCCTTAATTGTTGTGGTATCAACCCAGCCGTTAATCTGCACAAAGCCATCTCTAGCATCAATACCAACAGCAATGCGTTCACTACCATATTTGGAAACAAGGGCACCAAGTGCAGCTGGGTCAGAGATTGCACGAGAACCAATGATAACACGGCTTGCACCAGCATCAAGTAGCTCCTTTGCATCAGCATCTGTACGCAAGCCACCACCTACTTCAAATGGAATAGAGATATGCTTTGCAATATCACGAATAACCTCTGTATGAGCAGGATGGCCCTCAAAGGCACCAGTTAAATCAACTAAATGCAAAAACTCCGCTCCTAGACTCTGCCACTTAAGAGCCATCTCGGTTGGACTATCGGAATAAATGGTCGCATCTTCAGCGCGACCCTGACAAAGACGCACGCAGCGTCCATCTTTTAAATCTATTGCAGGTAAAATTTTCATACCTCAAATTTTACCACAGCAAGAGCACAAAAGCAACAAATTAACCCGTATTAAATAACAAATTTTGACTATCTTGGTTGTTATGATAACTACATTATGGTATACTCCCAGAATTTTCAAATACAGGATTTAATATGAATATTTTTAGTGGCTTATTTACAGATACTATTTTTTACAAAAAGCTTTTTAAACTCGGGCTTCCCATAACCCTGCAGGCATTTCTTGTCGCTCTTGTCGGCGTGAGTGATGCCTTTATGCTTGGAGGAATTGACCAAAATGCAATGGCAGCTGTTTCCCTCGCCACACAGATACAATTTCTACAAAGCATGGTTGTATTTGCCATTACATATGCAGTATCAATTTTAGGAGCTCAGTATTGGGGAAAAAACGATAAAGAATCAATAAGCAAAATATTTCGTATTGGCTTACGCTCAATAGGAAGTACATCTCTTTTTGTTGCTTTACTTTGTACATTTTGCCCTGAAATGCTGATGAGAATCTTTGCCGAAGAAGGGCCAATGGTTAAAATTGGTGCTGAATATCTTCGTATTGCAGGTTTTTCATATCTGCTAACTGGTGTTTCCCAATGCTATCTAACAATCCTAAAAATTACTAATAAAGCAGACCTATCTGCTATTATTGGAGGAGGGGCAGTAATTTTAAATATCATCCTTAACTATGTCTTTATTTATGGACACTTTGGCTTCCCTGCTATGGGAGCAAAGGGTGCTGCTCTTGCTACACTTATAGCTCGTATTATTGAATTATTAGCTGGAATTTTATCAAGTTTCCAAAAAGGAGCTATCAAGGCTCAATGGAAACGCCTTTTTGAAAAGTATCCTACCCTTTCAAAAGACTTCCAAAAGTGTGTATTACCACTTCTTGGCGGCGTGATTTTTTGGGGCGTGGGCTTTTCTTCATATACTGCTGTTCTAGGTCATTTGGGAGAAGATGCAGCTGCTGCAAATGCGGCTGCAGCTGTATTGCGTGATTTGCTTTGCTGCTTAACCGATGGTATGGCTGGTGCTACAATTATTATTGTAGGGAATGAACTCGGTGCTGGAAAGCTTGAATTAGGAAAGCTCTATGGCTGCCGATTTGCGATTTTATCTGCTATTGTTGGTGTAATAACAATGGGTGCTGTGTTGCTCCTCGCTCCTCTTGTAATCAACAACATGAATCTCACAGACCAAGCACAAGAGTTACTTCGTGGAATGTTCTATATTCTCGCTTTCTATATGATTGGGCGTTGCATCAACACTGTTGTTATCAATGGAGTTTTCGGAGCAGGTGGAGATACTATCTTTGATATGTATAGTCTAGCTGTTTGCATGTGGGGATTGGCAGTTCCTCTTGCATTTCTAGGTGCATTTGTCTTTCATTGGCCAGTCCTACTAGTGTATGGATGCACATGCATTGACGAAGTGGGCAAACTACCTTGGGTATTTAACCACTTTCGTCGCTTCATATGGGTTAAAGATTTGACACGAAACGAAATCGACAATTAGCCATCCGTTTAAAATGTTTCTAGTTAACGCAGCCATTAGAAGCCGCGTTTATAATCATTTGAGAGACACACCCGCAATAGCTTCAAGCATATGCATTACCAAAGCTATTCACTATAGCCCTATTATGGTTATACTTGCTTAGGAACTTTACCAATAGTTTCGCTAATTATAAGCTCATAAGAGCGTGAACGAAGAGTACGGATCAAATCCTCTGAGGTACGGATACGAGAGGTTGTTTTAATACCACCAAATGGTAGTCTTTCAATGTGATGAGCATCTCCACCTGAGGTTACAATAAGCTGTGGATTTTGCTTTACAAAATCAAAAGCATCTTCATTCATTTTTTCTGAAGCATTGCAGCTATTGTGAGCTTCAATTCCATCAATATATTCTAGTGGCAAAACATCAGGTTTGGGGATATATGGAGCTTCTCTATATGGATGTGCTTGAATTAAAACAACATTATTTTCACGCATAATCTTAGCAAATACATCTATAGAGCAATCCCGTAGCTCAGGATGGTCATATAACACCTTTGGCGTAATGCCATAGCAAAGAATTTCAAGACCCTTTACCACCATTTCTTCTATGCCAAATAAAATATCGATATCGTACTTTTTTGCTTCCTCAAGGCAATCCAAATAATCCTTTTCGTAGCAAGCCACAAAATCCTTCCATGATAGGCTTCTATCAATCCCAGAATATCCATGAAAAAAATGGTTAGTTAGAACTGCACCTTGATACCCAAAGTTCTTCAATGCTTTGCATAATTCTGCAGGAGAGATATGTCCACAACCAGAGCATGGCTCGGTATGAACGTGCATTTGATATTTGTATTCTTGCATATAAATCACCTTAAGTAAAAGTCTTTAAATTCTACACCCAATTTTCTTCACCTATCAACAAAACATCTCTCAACATTATCTAAATTCAAGTGGCGTAGATAAAATAATTGGTTTTTGATCCGGGAGATACATTGCTGTAGATTGTAAAAGAAAGTATTCCGCAACAGCACCATCTGGCTTTGTTGTGCGCAATGTACGAGGAGAACCATAAAGTGTATCGCCAACAATTGGATGACCGATAGATGCGAGCTGACAACGAATCTGATGGGTAACACCTGTATAAATAGTAACCTCAAGCAGAGTCTCGTTTGCACGATATTCTATAGGCTTGTAAAATGTTTCTGCCCACATCAAGCGTTCGCCATTAGGCTGTGGACCAAATACACAGCGCATTCTACCCCTAAATGAATTGTGGTGCGCCATATTTCCTGAGACACCCCCTGCTGCATCAACGCGCCCATGCACCCATGCATGGTAAAGCTTTTTCACCTTACGTTCTGCAAACAGTATACGAATCGACTCATATGTGGCAGAGTCCCTCGCTGCAACAACAAGCCCAGCTGTGCCTGCATCAATGCGATGTAATAAGCCTGCCATAAGTGGATCATCACCTACCTCTGCTAGCTCAGGGCACCGTGCCACAAGCGCATTTGCTAGAGTTCCTGTTTCGCCAACTGCTATTGGATGGCAATCCATCCCTGCTGGCTTGTTGCATGCAATTAGCTTTGGAGATTCAAAGACAACATCTAATGCTCCTTCAACAGGAACAACATAGCGATCACTCTGCTCCACTAGCTCTTTAATAAAGATTGTTACACCAGGCAAAAGCTTTTCTGATTTCTTGACTGGACGCCCATTCACCAAAATTTTCTTATTAGCAAAGGCTTCTGAAAGAAATGAGCGAGTTGTGCTAGGAAAGCGATCGTTCAAATATTTATCAATGCGAACAGCTTCGGAGGAGCTTGCTTCAACAACTATTGTAACATCCTTAAGCATCCATCACTCCTCTAGCGGACCACAGTTGGATCTAAGCTATCACGTAAAGCATCACCAAGCCTATTAAAGCAAAGCACAAGAAGGAATACTGCGAGAGTAACAAAGGTTCCTTCCCACCAAAAGCCTTGCCATAATCTAACACGTGCATTGTTAATCATTACACCCCAAGATGGCTCACCTTGAGAGCCTATCCCCAAGAAGCTCATAAACACTTCTGTGCCAACTGCAGCAGGGAAACGAATTGAAAATGCAATAATAATTACATGCATCACATTTGGCAAAATATGTCTAAAGATTATTCGTGCATCGCTATAACCCAAAGCTTGTGCTGCCGCCACATAACCAAGCCCGCGATGCTTAGCGACCTCTCCACGAACAGTGCGATAAACACTTACCCATGTGGTGATACTTATACCAATGTAGACACCTAAAAGACCCTTTCCAACAACAATAGATATTGCAAGGATTAGCAATAATGCTGGGATTGCCGCAACGGTTGTTGCAAGCCATGTACATAAAGAATCGACCCATCCACGATAATAGCCCGCAAGTAGACCTAACAAAGCGCCAAATGGAACAGCTAAAAGAGATGTGACAATACCTACATGAAAAGCAATACGAGTTCCTTGTATTAAGCGCATAGCAACATCTCTGCCCAAATTGTCTGAGCCAAGCCAATAGGTATGCTCTTCTCCATTAGGTTGGGTAATTGTGGAAAATGGAGGCAGATATCTAGCCTCCAAATTTACAAAATTATATGTAGCAGTCTCACCAGTAGATTGGTAATACTGATAGGTACACTCACCATAAATTGCAGCAACAAAATAAATTAGGATTATTGCTATGCAACAGCGAGTGCTAAACGAGAAACTTTTAAGAAGGCTACTAATCTTCGTCATTACCGATAGTTTTAACTTCTTTTACAAAATCATCAATAGATTCAAATCTACGATAAACAGATGCAAAGCGTACAGCAGCAACTTCATCAATACGCTTTAGCTGCTTCATAAGTAGCTTACCAATCTCTTGGCTAGGAATCTCCATGTCATACTTTTCTTCAATAACATCGATAACGTTATCTACTAGTTTATCAATTTGCTCCATAGAGATAGGACGCTTTTGGCAAGCACGCATAACGCCAGATAGAAGCTTTGGACGACTAAACTCCTCTAGACGACCATCACGCTTTACCACTTGAAGTGATTCACGTACGATTTCCTCATAGGTTGTAAAGCGGTGACCACATTGCAAGCACACACGCCTGCGGCGAATTGCTACTCCTCCGCGCACGGTACGACTCTCTAAAACTTTATCATCATCATTACCACAAGATTTACAACGCATATTTTCCTCAAATAAATCTATTAAAACACAAATATGTTAAAAATCGATATTATTATATCAAATTTAAATCAATTGCTCAAGTAGGCGAATTTATGCGCAGAATGAATGTGATGATGCATGTGATGGCTAGAAGTGCGAAGAAGGGACGCAGAGACGCAACCTCCGTAGTTTTAACATAGGAGGTTGCGTCCCTTTGGCGTCACGTGGGCGCGCCCAATGGGCGCATTTATTTTCCTTTAGAGCTATTCCTATGATTGCGGTTTATTATCCTCTGTCTTGTGAGTTTTGTATTCTGAGTTGATTCACTAATTCAAACTTCTTGAACAAACAAGCAAGCATGTGGTACAATACTATATAAATAAATGAATGGATAAAGTTGCAATAATTTTAGCAATTAACTTGATATAACAATTATGGATGACTCCAGCTTATTTGAAGACTTCAATTCTGAGGCAAAGGTAATTGAACACCAGCCTCTAGCAGCACGTATGCGCCCAAGAAAGTTGGACGACATTGTGGGTCAGGACCACATTGTCGGCCCAGGAAAATTATTGCGCCGCGTAATTGAAGCAGATAGGCTTTCTAGCATCATTTTATTTGGCCCTCCGGGCTGTGGTAAAACCTCTATTGCAGAGGTAATTGCGGGCTCAACCAATCGCAGGTTCCAGCGTGCAAGTGGTGTAACCTCCAATGTTGCAGCTCTCCGTAGCATTATGGAAAATGCTCGCCTTATGGGAGGAGACAAGGGGACAATTCTATTTGTTGACGAAATACATCGCTTTAACAAATCACAACAGGATGTTCTTCTTCCATACGTTGAGGATGGTAGTGTAACACTTATTGGTGCAACTACACACAATCCTCAGATGTTTATCAATACCCCACTCACCTCTCGCTCTCTTGTTTTTGAGCTTAAGCCTATAACAGAGGAAGGTATTGTTGCATTATTAAACCGTGCACTCACGGATGAAGAACGTGGCTATGGAAATTGCCAAGTAGAAGCGGAGTCCGAAGCGCTTGCTCACATTGCTAACATTTGTGAAGGCGATGCAAGAAAAGCATTAAATGCCCTTGAGCTTGCTATATTAAGCACCGCCCGTGATAAAAACAATGTTTGCCACATAACTATTGATGTTGTTCAAGAGTGTGTGCAAAAGCGCATCATTGCATATGATCAGGATGAGGATGGTCACTACAATACAATTTCTGCATTTATTAAATCAATCCGTGGCTCTGACCCACATGCTGCAATTTATTGGTTAACCAAAATGCTCGAGGCTGGCGAAGACCCTCGCTTTATTGCTCGTCGCCTAATTATTTCCGCATCTGAGGATATTGGTAACGCAGACCCTCGCGGCATAACAATCGCTGTTTCCGCAATGCATGCAGTTGAATATATTGGCATGCCTGAGGCAGCAATTACATTGGCTCATGCAACGACCTACCTTGCCACAGCACCTAAGAGCAATGCCTCATATATGGCATTACATAAGGCACGCGCAGACATTCACTCAGGTAGAGTTATGCAGGTGCCAGAGCACCTACGCAATGTGCATGTAAAATCTGTTGGCAAAGAAGCCTTTGATGATTATAAATATCCTCATGATTATGAGAACCATTTTACTGCTCAGGATTACCTTCCTGTAGATTGTGAATATTATACACCAACTAATATTGGCTACGAGGACACAATCTCTAAGCGTATGGAATGGTGGAAGCAGCAAAAATCAAAACAGGGATAGTACAATCATAGCGGTTGTGCAAATGTTGATTATATGAAAGCAGCCTTTGGTACAATGCTTTTTCCAAAGCCAGAAAATTGTAAGGAGCTCACCCTGCCACAACTGCGTAAGCTCTCTATTCCTGATTTGCCAGGAGCAGCCCCTGCCTTTCTCGCAAATCATCTTGCAACAAGTGAAAAACCAAACTGCATAATTGTTGTCTATCCAAACCCAATTATTGCACAGCAATTCCCGGCAGACTTTTCTGCATTCTCACAATACTCTGCCACATATTTCCCAATGCAAAATGCTGTTGAGGAAAATGGCGAAGAGAATTCCACGCGTCTTTTGATAGCACGTGAGCTTGCTGCTCTCAATTCTGAATTAGAAAAGGGTCTTTCAAAAGAAGAAACCTTTGAAAAGCACAAAGGACCAATAATCCTTAGCGCAAGTGTACATGCATTGCTTCAACCAATTCCAGACGTAGAGAAAACTGAGCTAAATTCTTTAGTGCTTAAGCCAGATGAGGATTGCAACCAAGAGGAATTTATTGCGTGGATTTTGGAGCATGGATATAAGCGCGCTCCTGAGGTTTTTGACAAATGTGTCGTTGCAATCAAGGGTGGCATTATTGATATTTGGCCACCTACAGAAAAGCAGCCCCTACGAATTGAATTTTTCGACGACATTGTTGAGTCTATTCGTACCTTTGATGCCGAGACCCAGCGCTCAACAAAAAAGATTTTTTCTGCAAATATTATTCCGGCTACCATACCTCGACAGAAAAAGAAGCTGCTCATTGATTTGCTTCCAAAGGAAACAATTATTCTTTGGGAGGATAGCAATGATATTGATGACACTAGCTACCCTATCCCTGCCGATGCACTTGCTGCAGGTCATTCCTTTGCGGGGCTAAGGGAACGCCTTGATAGGCGCAATGATATTTATGAGCTATTTGCGGGCGACCCACCTCCTCCTGGAATTCCAACCGCTGCCCTTCCTATCTCAGCAAGTGGGCTTCAAGCAATTGACCTAAGCCATAGCTCACACAGCATTGATCCAGAGCTAATTTCTAAGCAGCGCGCAATCATTATTGATTCACTAACAAAGCAATGCGCTGACAAGAAAACAAGCGTTTATATCTGCCTAGACACCGAGGGCACACTTGAGCACCTTGCTTCAGAATTGGGCGACACCCCACTAAAGCTACAGCTTGCGCCAATTTCAGGTGGCTTTTCCTATAAGTCTGGCAATCACAAGTATGTATACCTTTCTCAAGCCGATTTATATGGCCGCTCCAAGCGTCCTGTCAGTGATACAAATGCGTATGGGGAAAGCATACAAATTTCTTCTCCAAAGCATGGCTCTGCTGCTGAGGCTTCCTTAGGGCTATTCTCCCTTGAGCACATAGAATATGGGGATTTAATTGTACATGCAGAGCATGGTATTGGCAAATACATTGGTATTTCAGAAATGCTATTTGGAGGAAAGCATTCTGAGGTAATCTGCATTGAATATGCCAATAATGAAAGACTCTATGTCCCAGTAACAAAGGCGCACCTTGTTTCGCGCTATTCTGGAACAAATGAGGGTCATATTAGACTCCACTCACTTAAGCACAAAGGCAAGTGGGATAGAGCGAAGGACAATGCACGCCGTGCAGTTCAGGAGCTTGCTATATCAATGCTCACAACCCAAGCAAAGCGCTCCGGGCTCAAGGGGCATGCCTTCAAGGAATACACTCCTTGGCTACATGAATTTGAGGCTACCTTCCCATATAGCGAAACGCAAGGACAGCTTGAATGCATTGAAGCTGTGAAGCAGGACATGTATTCCTCCCGACCTATGGACAGACTTATTTGCGGAGATGCTGGCTTTGGTAAAACAGAAATTGCTATACGCGCTGCTTTTATTTGCGCTATGCAAGGAAAGCAGGTGGCAATACTTGTCCCAACAACAGTCTTAGCTCAACAGCATTATGATAGCTTTGTAGAGCGTATGCAGGCCTATCCACTTAACATTGCCCTCCACTCTCGCTTCTGCTCTCAAAAGGAGCGACATGAAGCAATCAAAGGCCTTGAAAATGGCACAGTTGATATTATCATTGGCACACACGGCATTATTCAGCCAGGCATCAAATTCAAAGATCTAGGGCTTGTCATTATCGATGAAGAGCAACGCTTTGGTGTACGCCATAAAGAATTTTTAAAATCAATTAAAACACTTGTTGATGTTATTACCCTATCAGCAACGCCAATTCCTCGCACACTCTATCTAGGGCTTTCTGGTGCACGCGATATGTCGCTTTTGCAATCACCACCAAAGGAGCGCCAAGCAACTGAAACAAAGGTCGTCCGTCAAACAGATGAAGTCATCACCAGTGCCATCAGAAACGAGCTCTCTCGTGGTGGGCAGGTATTTTACCTACACAATCGCGTGATGTCGATAGACATTATCCGCAAGCGCCTTCAGCAGCTTGTCCCAGAGGCATGCGTGTGCGTTGCTCACGGGCAAATGAATGCAAACGAAATTGAGGCACGCATACGTGCATTCTCAGAGGGACAATACGATGTGCTTCTCTCAACCACAATCATTGAGAATGGCATAGACATACCTCGAGCAAACACAATCATTATTGACCGTGCAGATCGCTTTGGTATAGCTGACCTTTATCAGCTTCGTGGCAGAGTCGGTCGTGGCACGGTCAAGGGCTACGCATACTTGCTTATTCCAGAGCAAGGGCAAATTGATTCTGATGCACGAAAGCGCCTAAAGGCTCTTCGACAGCATTCAGAGCTAGGCTCAGGACTAAATCTAGCTATGCGTGATCTGAGCATCCGTGGTGCAGGAAACCTACTCGGTGCAGAACAAAGCGGTCATATTTCTGCAATGGGCTTTACTCTATATTGCCAGCTGTTGCGTCAGGCAATAGCTGACCTAAATGGAGAGAAGCTACCGACGATTCCAAATGTCGCAATCAATTTACCATTCATCAACACCTCGCCAACAAATCACACTGATAGCGATGGTGCCACACTCCCCTACGATTATATCTCCGACGACTATCAGCGCATAAATTTCTATCGTCGCATAGCGGAGTGCTATTCAGATGAGCAGCTTGAGCAAATTAAGCAAGATACAATAGATCGCTTTGGCAAGCTACCAAAGCCTGTTTCAAGGCTTTTTGCAATCACTGCCCTGAAGCTTTTTGCAGGCAAATACGGAATAGACAGCATAAGCTACATCAATGGTGAGCTGCATATCTACTGCAAAGGGATTGTATATCGCACAGCCAACTACAAGCTTCCACGCCCATCAGGGAAAAACCCTGATGCACTTTTAACCTCAATCAAAAACCTTGTTAAGTGTGCTGGCCAAGCCATTGGCAAACCGTAAGACAAGAATAATCAAATAACCCTGCATCTAACAGACTCACAAAATATTGTTAAGAAGCAAATTTAGCAAAAACTATTTAATTATTATAGCAAGAGGCATTGGCTTCTTTTCTGGATCCTGCCACCATTTTAAATTAACAATGCATGACCAATCATTCAAGCTACCATCTGCATTCTGCTTACCCATTAAGCCTTCACCTGAGAAGGTTGCAGGGACATCCATATAGAAAACGGTATTTGTTTCTGCAAATTTGGTCCACTCCTCACGATTGCCCCATTCCATATGTATCGTCATAGCTCTTGATTTACCACCTTCAAAAACCGAAGGATCAAATCCCCGTTTAGGGAAACATCTAAAATATATCTCCTGATTAACCTTAATAGCTCCGTTATCACCAAATGCTCTTCTTCCAGCATACTCAAATACATCAGAGAGCAAAATATAGGACAAATTTGTGCAACTGCCAAATGCGGCATATCCATCTATTGAAATTAAACCTTTTGGTGCTCTAAATGCAGAAATAGCTGTAGACGCAAAATCAGACCCAATCGTTGTGAGGCCTTCTGGCCAATCAATTTCAACATTCAACGCTGTACAGCTAACAAATGCAGGGGAACCAAACGCTGTCAATGTTGATGGCAAACCAGAAAAATTCTTCAACGAAGGATTTGCTCTAAACGAATCACTAATAGAAACTAGACCTTCGTTAAGTATCAGAGTTTCCAGATTTAACAAATTACAACATGCAAACCAGTCAACATACCTCATTGTACTTGGTAGAACCATATTTGTAATAGACAGATTTCCAGAAATAGAATTTCCTCCTATTCTGACAAGAGAATAACCATCCTCTATTCCAACAGAGAAATCTGCATTACGGAGCAATGTATTACCAATACCATTCGATCCATTGATTGTCAATTCCTTGCCAACAGCTGAGACATTTGAAACAACATTTTCAAATCCTGTTGAATCTGTCCACGACAAGGTTTTTGCTGTTGGATCATAGGTCCATGCCTCAATTGAAGCCAAGACTGATATAGAGGCAATTCCGAAAAATGCTGTAAGCAACAAATTTGATGATTTCATTTTTAATCTACCCCAATGATTCTTTTTAACGAATAATCAAAAACATTGGTTCTGGTGCTCTATCTGGATCACGCCACCACACTGTAACCTGAGAACCCCATTTACCATAACTAGAAAAATCCTCTGGCACCGTAAATGTAAACATCGTATTGGTTGATGCAAAATCTCGCCAAATTTCACGATCATGCCATGCCAAATGATTTGTTATTGTGTTTGAATGAAGATGACCTCCCATTGGATTTTTTGTCATTCCTTTAGAAGGAAAGCTTTTCCAATATACATCACAATTTACATAACTATAGTCAAACCAATCTCCTCCTGCTGTTGTTTCCAAACAAGCAGAAAGAACCACATTTGTCAAATTAGGTGATCTGGCCAAGCAATTATTACCCATAGATTTAATTCCTAAGCCAATAAATGTATGAATAGATGTATCTATTATACCATAAAATGTAGGACAATTTTCTGGCCAAACAACTTTACCGACAATTCCTTTGCTATTAAAACATCCAGAACCAATCTCTTTTAATGTTGATGGCAAATATAATTCTCCTTCAATCGGGCAACCATTAAACACCTGAGAACCTATCTTTTCCAAGCCATCATTCAATTTTAAATATTTTAAATTATAGCACCAACGGAATCTGTCATATCTCAATTCTTTTACCTTTGGAGGCATAATAAGAGTTGTCACACTTAGATTGTCCTGAAATATACCACTAAACTCCGTAATTTCATAGCCATCGGCAACTGGAACAGAAAAATCAAGTGTTACGGATAATGGGTTATCTATATTATTTCCGATTGATAAAGAAGTTCCCTTTGCAGTAACATTTGAAACAACATTTTCAAACCCTGTTGAATCTGTCCATGACAAGGTTTTTGCTGTTGAATCATAAGTCCATGCCTCAGTTGAAGCCAAGACTGATATTGAAGCAATTCCGAGAAATGCTGTTAGCAACAATTTTGATGATTTCATTTTTAATCTACCCCATTGATTCTTTTTAACGAATAATCAAAAACATTGGTTCTGGTGCTCTATCTGGAACACGCCACCATACTGTCATCTGAGAACCCCATTTACTAAAAAACGTTAACATATCTCTGAATCCTATATGAGCACATTGTAACAGAGATAAAATCACAAACAACCATACTCATAAATTCTTATACTAAAACATTTTATCAACCATTAATATAAGAGAATATTACCACGTTAAAATATAATATGTCAACATAAAAGCAATGACAAGGAAAATTGCATAATTAAAAGTTATGGTATGAATCTGTAGCATTTTATGGTAACATATTGCATTACTTAGAGTAAAACTAGTGTAAAATACAATTTTTTAAATGAAAAAGTACATTTTAAAACGAATATTGCAGCTTATCCCGACATTGTTCGGCGTTGCCCTCATCACGTTTATTTTATTTAATGTGGTTGGTGGCTCTCCTGCATTATTGGTTTTAGGAAAAAATGCTACTGCAGAAGCAATTGCTGAATATGACCATATTCATGGTTATGACAAGCCGCTTCTAATTCAGTTTTTCAATTTTATTGGAGATTTGGTAACTGGTGATTGGGGAGAATCCATTGATTATCAGCAGCCTGTGCTTGATGTTCTAAAGAATGGTGTTTTAATTTCATTGTCGCTTACACTACCTATTTTAATTATTGGCACACTCGTCGCAATAGGTATAAGCTTAATTTGTGCAGCCTTTGCAGGCAAATGGCAGGATAAGGTAGCACTTGCTGGCACAACTATGTTAATGAGTGTAAACTATGTTATTTGGGTAACCGCTGGTCAGTATTTCTTGGCATATAAGCTAAAGCTATTTCCTATTTGGGGTTATGAGAACTGGACATACCTATGCTTGCCAGTAATTATCGGTGTAATTAACGGGCTTGGTGGCGATGTTCGTTTCTACCGTACAGTGATTATGGATGAAATCAATAAGCCACACGTACGCACAGCAATAGCAAAGGGTCTTCGCCCTACTTATATCTTATTAAAACATGTTCTCCGTAATAGTCTAATTCCAATTACAACAAATATAAGCCTATCTATCCCTTTCCTATTTACTGGTAGTATTCTTCTAGAGAGTTTTTATGGAATTCCTGGACTTGGTGGTATTGGCTTAAATGCCGTAAACTCATCTGATATTGCAATGGTGCGTGCAGTTGTTATTATAGGTGCAATACTCTACCAGCTTTCAAATCTAATTTCTGATATTATTTATGCTTGGCTAGATCCTCGCGTGAGAATGAAATAGCACAGAATCGAGTAGGAGGAGTTTTAACTCCTCCTCTCACACCACCGTACGTGCCGTTCGGCATACGGCGGTTCAACCCATTTTTTTTTTTTTCTTTTATATACTTGATGTCATAGCTACTTGTCTTTCAAGATAGTAATCTAAAAGGCTAACTAGCCCTCGTTTTGTTAATATCTCTTTGGACACAGCTCGTTTTAGAACAGATTTCATTGCCACAAATTG
>JAZNPC010000081.1:0-19904 GCA_045589455.1 Kiritimatiellia bacterium | reverse complement strand
CCCACACTAGCGCTTGTAAGTTGGCCTTGCGACACCGAGAGCAAGACCATGTCCAACGTCAAGCGCTAGTGTCGTGCGCTGCGCACACAACAACACAATCCTGAGCATCCTGCAAATCGTGTAATCCTGTTTTACTGCGCGAGAGCGCACTCGCGCGCCCTGCGCGCCAATTCTCGCACTTCTAGCCACCACACCCATCACACAAGCCCAGCGCCCTCCGCGTCCACAGCGTCTCCGCGTCCCTTTTTCGCACTTCTAGCCACCACACAAGCCACATGGGTTGCGTCCCACACTAGCGCTTGTAAGTTGGCCTTGCGACACCGAGAGCAAGACCATGTCCAACGTCAAGCGCTAGTGTCGTGCGCTGCGCACACACCCAAGCAATCCTGCCCATCCTGCAAATCGTGTAATCCTGTTTTACTGCGCGAGAGCGCACTCGCGCGCCCTGCGCGCCAATCCTCGCACTTCTAGTCACCACACGCACCACGCTCCTCGTCTCAATAGCCTGGTGGGTCGTACACATTAGCGCTTGGTAGTTGCTTGTCACATAGTTGTATTGGTTACCCAAATTTGGTGTGTACCCACCGAATTTACATGAAGTAAGACCTCTTTTTTCTTGCAGTATCTAATTTATTAGTGGTATAATTTTAGACGTTAAATAAATCAATTTTTTGTGATTCTTTTGTAAACAAAAGGTTAATAATATTATGTCTAATTTTCCAATTGATACTCGTAATGGGTTGGATCCAGTTAGTGTGCCAGATTTTATGTCTCGTGAAGGCATGCGCGCACTCCAGCTCTCTAAGCTAAAGAAGCTTGTTAAAACATGCTATGAGCGCGTTCCTCTAACACGCCGCCGCATGGATGAAAAAGGCGTAAAGCCAGAAGATATTAAAACACTTGAAGATATTAGGCTCCTTCCTTTTATGATGAAGACAGATCTTCGTGATGAGTATCCACTAGGCTTGACCGCTGCCCCTATGAGCGAGGTTGTGCGCTTCCATTGCTCTAGTGGCACAACAGGTAAGCCAATTGTTATCTGCAACACAAAGAATGATATCGAGGTTTGGTCAGACGGTGTTGCTCGCTCTCTAGCAATGGATGGAATTGGTAAGGATGATATTCTTCAGGTTTCCTATGGCTATGGCTTGTTTACTGGCGGTCTTGGCTTGCACTATGGCGGTGAGCTACGTGGCTGCTCTGTGCTTCCAACCTCAGGCGGTAATACAGATCGCCAGCTAATGCTTATGCGCGATCTTGGTGTGACAGCAATTGCATGTACTCCTAGCTACTTTATCCACTTGATGGATGAGGCACAGAAGAAGGGTATTGATTTCCGTCGCGATATGAAGCTAAAGCATGGTATCTTTGGCGCAGAGCCTTGGACAGACGAAATGCGTGAGCGCATTGAGCGTGAGACAGGCATTGAGGCACACGATATTTATGGCCTAACAGAAATTTCTGGTCCTGGTGTTGCTTCTAGCTGTGGCTGCCATGTTGGCCTACACGTTTTTGAGGATCACTTCTATCCAGAAATTATTGACCCAGATACACTAGAGCCATTGCCAGATGGTGAGTGGGGTGAGCTTGTTTTCTCTACACTTGATCGCACAGGCACACCAATGCTTCGTTATCGCACACGTGATATCACACGCATTATCCCAGGTGTTTGCGAGTGCGGTAGAACAATTCGCAGAATTGATCGCATCAGTGCACGCTCTGACGATATGCTTATCATCCGTGGTGTAAATGTATTCCCATCACAGATTGAGGCTGGTCTAATGTCTGTTGATAAGGCATTGCCACACTACCACATTTATGTTGACCGCGAGGGTGATTTAGACAACCTAGAGGTAAAGATTGAGGTTACATCAGAAACAATTAGTGACGATATTAAGTCTCTTGAGCGCTTGCGCCACAATATTGCTGCAGCAATCCAGAAGATTATCAATATCAGCATTAAGGTTACACTTGTTGAGCCAAATTCATTACCACGCTCAGAGGGTAAGCTAAATCGCGTAACAGATTATCGTAAAATTAAAAAGTAGGAGAGTCGTATCATGAAAATCAAACAAATTTCTCTATTTCTAGAAAATAAGCCTGGCCACCTAAATACAATTTGCCGCACACTAGCAAATGCAGGTATCAATATTGTGACACTATCTCTTGCAGATACACAGCAGTTTGGTATTGTTCGCCTAATCGTTAAGGATTGGGAGAAGGCAAAGGCAGTGCTTGAGGGTGCAGGCCATGTTGTAAATGTTCGTGATGTTGTTGCTGCTCAGGTAAAGGATGTTCCTGGCGGTATGGCTGATATTATTGATGCAGTTGGTGCAGCTGGCGTAAACATTGAGTACATGTATGCTTTCTCCTTCCGTAAGGAACAGGATGCAGTGCTTGTCTTCCGCTTTGATGATGCAGATAAAGCAATTGTTGCACTTGACAATATTGGTGCAAATATCCTTTCTTCTCAAGCATTATTTGAATAAGCTATTAAAGCAGTCATAGCCTTGTGGCAGAGTGTAAGCACACCCTGCCACAATGAGCCAATCAATTGTGTGCGCAAGTCTTGCGCATAAAAAGAAAATTATACATTAGAAAAACCACAGCTTTATGAATACAGTTCCAGTAGTAGAAAATAGAATTTGGCAGCCAGAATTTGAATGTATGGAGCGTAGCCAGCTAGAGGCCCTTCAGGTCAGCAGACTTAAGGAGGCAGTTGCTCGTTGTGCTACATTGCCATTTTATAAGGAGAAATTTAAGGAGCAGGGGATTACTCCTGATTCAATAAATTCTCTAGCAGATTTGCGTAAGCTTCCTTTTACATTGAAGTCAGATTTGCGCGATAACTATCCTCTAGGCTTTCTAGCTATTCCTAAATCTGAGGTTTCTCGTTATCAGGGAACAAGTGGCACAACAGGTAAGCCAACCTGGACAGCATATAATGCAGCTGACGTAGAGCGTTGGGCTGATTTGTGCGCACGCTTCCTAGTTTCTGGTGGTTTAACACCAGAAATGACTGTGCAGATTTCCTTTGGTTTTGGCTTGTTTACTGGTGGCTTTGGCTTGCACAATGGCATTCAGCGCGTAGGTGCAGGAATTATTCCTCTTTCAAGCGGTAACTCTGCTCGTCAGGTGATGACAATGCAGGATTTGCAGCCTGAGGTATTGATTTGTACACCATCATATGCATTGAAGCTAATGGATGATATTCTAAAGGGAGATATTGACCGTAGCTCAATCGCTTTACAGCATGCACACTTTGGTGGTGAGCCATGGACAGAAGAAATGCGTGAGCGTATTGAATCTGGCCTTGGTATCCGTTGCTGGAACAACTATGGTATGGCAGAGTGTGGTGGCCCTGGTATTGCAGGTGAGTGCGCATATCGTAATGGAATGCATATCCAAGAGGATCAGTATATTTTTGAGGTAATTGACCCAGATACACTTGAACCAGTAAAGCCAGGCGAGAAGGGTGAAATCGTTGTTACTCCTCTTTGCCGTGAAGCATTCCCAATCCTTCGCTACCGCACACGTGATATCGGTATCATTTATGACGATGGTGATTGCCCTTGTGGCCGCACAACTCGCCGTATGAGCCGTATTCTTGGCCGTACAGATGATATGCTTATCGTTCGTGGCGTAAATGTATTCCCATCTCAGATTGAGACAGCTCTAATGCAGGTTAAGGACGTTTCTCCTCACTATATGATTGAGGTAACCCGTCCTCAAGCTCTTGATGAGATTACTGTATTTATTGAAATGCAGCCAGAGTATTTCTCTGACTCAATGCGCGAGATGCAAGAGATTAAGCAGCGCATAGATAATGCAATCTTTGGTACAACAGGCTTGCATATGAAGATTGAGCTTGTAAATCCTAATACACTTGAGCGTTTTGAAGGAAAGTCACGTCGTGTGAAGGATCATAGAAAGCTAGTTGATTAATTTTATTTTGTTAGTGAGGAATTTATGAATAAAGTAAAAGTCGCTGTAATTGGTTGTGGAGTGATTGCACCCACACATATTCAGTGCTATCAAGCTTGTGAGGGAGCAGAGCTAGTTGCTGTTTGCGATATCGTAGAGGAGCGTGCTCGTAAGCTTGCAGAGGAATTTAATGTTCCCCGCTATACAACTGTTGCAGCAGAGCTTTTTGCTGATCCTGAGATTGATGCAGTTAGCATTTGCACAGAGCACTACACACATGTTGACTTGGTGATTGCTGCCTTAAATGCAGGGAAGCATGTTGTCTGCGAAAAGTGCTTGGCAGCATCTCTTCCAGAGCTTGATGCTATGATTGCTGCTGTAAAGGCACACCCAGAGCTTGTCTCCTCAGGAATCTTTCAGCATCGCTTTACTGCAATCAATCGCGAGCTAAAGGCTATTGTTGAGGAGGGCCTACTTGGTCGCCTCCTAACCTCACGTGCTCAGCTTTATTGCGAGCGCACAAATGAGTACTATCTAAAGGATGCTTGGCGTGGCAAGTGGAAGAGCGAGGGTGGCTCAATCCTAATCAATCAAGCAATCCATTTTATTGACCAGATGCTTTGGATTTCAGGTGGCCCAGATTTAGATCAAAAGCCAGTTGCTATGATCCGTAACCTAAATCATGAGGGAATTATCGAGACTGATGACACTGCCGCAGCAGTTGTTCCTCTTGCAAATGGTGCTCTAGGCGTAATTGAAGCAACCTCAGCAAGCTTCCATATTTGGCATAACACTTTATCCTTTGAAGGAACAAAGGGAATTGTTGAAATACGTGATGATAAGCCTCTAACTGTTGAATTCAAGGATCCAGAGGTGCAGGCAGCTGTTGCAAAGCGTCTAGCAGATTCTGCTAAGCCAGAGAACTTAGATTTTGGTAAAGAATATTATGGGGGCGGTCATCCAGCACAAATCAATGATTTTGTGGCTGCAATTCAAGAAAAGCGCGCACCATATGTTTCTCTTGAGGATGCTGCAAGCACAGCTCGCGTAATCCTTGATATTTATGCACCATTTAGAAAAGCATAAATTTGATAGTTGTAAATGGAAGCAAATATAGAACTAACAGCAATAGATTTTGAGACAACTGGATCGGTGCCAGGCTACCAAAATCAGCCTTGGCAGATAGGACTTGTCTCTTTAACTAGCACAGAGCTCTATAATCAGCTTGATTCTTTGCTTCATATTGGCGAGCGTCCATTTAATAAATTTGCGCCAGGACGTCATGCACAGCTACGAGAGGAGCTTAAGCAAGCTCCAAAGCTCGTTGAGCTATGGCCCGAGCTTTCCCCTCGTCTTGTGGGGCGCGTACTTGTTGCCCATAACATTGGTACAGAGCGCACCATGCTTAAGCAGGTGGCACCAATGCACAGATTTGATTGTTGGATAGATACACTAGCATTGAGCCGTCGCGTATGGAAGGGACTTAGCTCCTACGCCCTAGAGGATTTAATTGTTGTGCTTCAATTAAAAGCTAAAATTGATGCTATTTGTCCAGGACGAGAGCCACATGATGCTCTTTATGATGCAGTTGCTTGCGCTATCCTTTTACAAACCATAGTAGCGCTTCCTGGTTGGGATAAGCTAACTATTAATGAGCTTTCTTCATTGGCGTAGTGCTTTGCATTAATTTAAATGCTTTTGTTTATTGTATTTTTTAGTAGGAACCTAGATATGAGAAAAATCTTTAGTCTTTGTGTAATCGCATTGTTTTCCATAAGCATACATGCAGAGCTTGTATCAAATAGCGAATGGATCGCCCAACTAGGCACGAATTTTGTTGAGGTCGCATTTACCAATGCTACGGTAGAAAATTATCCTAATGCAGATTCTATTATTCTTGCTGATACGACAATTGTAAAATATAACGAAGATGGTACATACACAGAGGAGAATGAATATTTTGTTAAGGCAAATACACAAGTCGGTGTTCAAGATGTTCGTACTCAAACCTTCTGGTTTGATTCTTCTTATAGCACATTCTCAGTAGATGTTGTAGAGCTAATAAAGCCAACAGGTGTAATCGCCCTAAATGCAGACAAGGTGACGAGCGAGAATATTGATAGCTCACAGATGGATTCAAATATCTATGATCCTAATAATAAATTGGTCCAGGTTCTTATTCCTGATTTTGAAGTTGGTGATATCGCTCATATTAAAATGACAAGGACGACAAGTAAGACCCGTGTACCAAATTTCTTTGGTGATATTTTTGTCTTAGAAACAAGCTCTCCAATATTGAAGTATCGTTATTTGATTTCTGGCCCAGATACTTTGCCACTTCAATCCATCGTTACTCGTAATACAATTAAGGATGTAGATTTCAGTGAGAAGCATGAGGATGGCCGCATCAATTATTGCTGGGAGATTTCTGATGTACCACAAGCATTTCCAGAGCCAGATATGCCAGCAATGTATAGCTGTGTGGGACGTTGTATTGTTTCAACTGCTAAGAATTGGGAAGAGATTTCTAAATGGTATTGGGAGTTATGTGAAGAACCCCTTAATGCTATTACTCCTGCGATGGAAGAGGAAGTTAAGACATTAGTTGCAGGAACTGAGGAAAAAAGCCCAGAGCGTTTGCTTAAGGTGTTTACATATGTTTCACAAAAGATTCGTTACATGGGTGTAACAACAGAGACTGTTGCCCCTGGCTATGAACCACATCCGGTAAGCATGACCTTTGAAAACAAGCATGGCGTTTGTAGAGATAAAGCGGCTCTACTTGTAACGATGCTAAGGCTTGCAGGCTTTAATTCTTATCCAGTGCTGATTATGCAGGGAGAAAAACTGGATAATGAAGTGCCAATTACTTTCTTTAATCATGCAGTTGTTGCCGTTCAATTCGATGGTTCAGATGAATATGTGCTTATGGATCCAACAAATGAAAGTACTGCAGAAATATTTCCTGAATATTTATGTGAAAAAAGCTATCTTGTAGCAAAACCAGATGGTGAGAAATTAAGGGTTTCTCCACCTATTGATTATCATAAAAATATGGTTTCAATTAAAACAACAGCCCAACTTGAAATAGCGAAAGATGGTGCAAATTTGTTGAGCGACTGTCATACGACAATTGATTTTAAGGGATTGAATGATACAATGTATCGTGGCTTCTTTGTTAATAATGATAAGCCAACTATTCAGTCATTTATCCGTAGAAACTTGATGAAAGCCAATTCTAAATTGATTCTAACGGATTATAAGCTTTTACCTGCGGATCCAAGCGATACCACAAAGCCTCTAAAATTAGAATTGTTTTATGATATGGTTTCGCCTTTTCCTCAATCCTTGAATGGTTCTGCTGCTGTTATTGATGTTCCTAAATTTAGTGGTGTTTTTGGCATAGTTAATATGGTAATGCCAGATACGAGTTTGTTGACACGAAGATTTCCTCTAAAGATTTTATCTACCTGTGGAGAAGAAGAGCATATATCTATTCAACTCCCAAATGAATTTTCAGAAGCAACTTTTCCAAAACAACTTTCAAATATAGATGTTTCTTCTGGCCCATTCGTTTTTAAATATGTAGCTCAGCTACACCCTGCCACGGGCATTGTAGCACCAACACTTCAATTAGACCTTGCCACCGCTATCACCAAGCTTGAGGTTCCTCCAGAAGAATATGAAGATTGTCGCAGTGCGTTGTTTACACAGGACCTAATGAGTCAGATAAAGCCGATTTTTAATACTTCTGCCATAAAAGCAGCAAAGGATAATTCCCAAACAGATACTGTTCAAGCCTTGTCTGCTTTTGGTATGCCTAGTATCACAAATGATGGGCATGTTTTTGAGGTGTTAACGGTTCGTGTTCGTGTAGACTCTGCCACATCTGAAGTAGTTGTCAATCGAAAGCAACGTGTTAAGCTATTAGATAGAGCGGCAAAATCAGAGTTTTCAGATGCTTCTTTTGATTATTTCCCTAAGTATGAAAAGCTAAGTATTATTAGTGCCGCTACAATAAAAGCCTCTGGTGAGAGAAATTCCTCTTGGATAACAAATCTTATGGATAAAGCGTGGGTTGGTTCTGCTCCTGCATATCCCGCTTGTAAGCAATTAGTACTTAATTTTCCAGATACTGAACTTGGTGATTCTGTAGAATATGAAATAGAACAGCGCATTCCTGTTGATTATTTTTCTGGTTTACGTTTCTATACTGTTTGCTTTGCTCCTGTAGAGGAAGCATATGTAGAATTTGATATTCCATCTATCCAGGAATTTATAAAAAACAATCCGGAGCAGGGCTATCAGCTTGAGCTAATGCTGAATACACAAGGAGCTAAATTGTCTACATATGCTCCAGATGTAGTAGAATTTCCTGCAAGAAGCTTGCGTAAGCAGTATCCAACATTAGATGATACAATGCGAGCAAATTTCTTTGATTTTGATTATTATGTATTTAGAACTCAGCCAGCATTACAGGGTAGTGAAATTGCTCAAATAATCAAAGCCCGAGATAATGAACAATCTACATATAATGCTAGAAAAATCGCACAAGAGCTAAAGACGGCTTTGGGGCCTGATGCAACACAGTTGGCTATTTTAACAGCAGTTCGTGATTATACGGCAAAGCATATTCGTAGGATTGGTCCATCCTTTAATAAATTGGCGCAAGAGGATTATTTAGCACCAGATGCCGTACTGGAAAATGGATATGCTAATGATTTTGACTATGCTGTTCTTCAATATACAATGCTTAAAGAGTTAGGATTAAATCCAAAGCTACTTCTTGGAATTAGTAAATTGCGTGCTAAAGCTCCTGAGAAATCTCTTTCTGCTTGTGTGCTAACAGATGTTGATTTGGTACTAATTGAGGTGGATATAGACGGAAAGAAATATTATCCAAATATTGGATCACAATATGCCTTAGATATGTCACTTACTCCAAAATATTGTGGCGTCCCATTATTTGATTCTAATGGAGAAATGTCAAAAAGAACATATTTAGATACAACCACTTCTAATGTAAATGCTTATGATGAGCATAATCATATAGTCATAAATATTGAAAAAAATGGGATGGCAACAATTTCTGTAAAAAACATTAGAAATAATCAACGCTTGGAGAATTTTGTTAAGCAATATTCAGAGCTAGTCCCTGAGATGAAGGAGCGTCATCATGCTCAGCTTGTTGGCGCTCATGGTCGCTCAGCAATGGCAATTGGTGACTTAAATATAGATATTTCAACAAATACAGTTACGCGCTCCTATAAGGTTCGTATGCAATTGCCAACACTAAAAACAACCGAGGATGGCCAAACCCTTCAGTATACAATTCCTGAATCATACATTTTGTTTCCATCTCCTTTGCCATTCTTACGCAATTATCCAATGCAAAGAAGCTCTGAACTTATGCAGCGTAATGTTATTGAAATAATTATACCTAAGGATTATGAGCTGCTTGCAGAGCCAAGCACATATATGTTAAATTTAGGAGAAGGCGATGGAAGTGTCACTGTTTTTCGTATGATATTACGTGTAAAATACGATGATTATATTCACTACACTATTACAGATACACTTTCACTTTCTCAAATGGATGAATCAGTTTCTCCTGAGGCATATTTGAAGTATGCAGATGAGATATTGAAGCTTCGTGGATATAATAAGACCTTTATTCTTAAAAGAAGATAGGTAAATAGACAAATTATAGTGCATTGCATACGCTTTGCGCCTCTATCTACATGACGCTTTCATGCACAAGCTCCCACGAGAGCCCAGTGCATCTAGCGACCGTCCTATCCACCGTCCTGTCCACCGTAGTTTTAACGTAGGTGGAAGCCTTGGCGTAGGAGGTTGCGTCCCTTTTTCGCACTTCAAGTCATCACATGCATCATACTTGTCAGTTGTTGTGTTCTTAACTATTGTTTTTTTGCCAAAGGCCTTTACTTTCGCTAGGAAATATATTAAAATTGTGCCAAAAGAAGGGTAAAGTATGGAAAAGAATACTGTTCAAAATAACTATTTTCTTTATTGGATCGATTTAACTAAAGTAAAACGCATGGTGTCATTCCCATTTCCGTTGGATACAATAGGTGCTGCATATATTGAAAAGGATTCATATAATGGTGAGCATATTGGTGGAATGGAGTTCGCTATTCGCGTCCATGGTGGTGAAAAAAACGCTACAGATTCACTTGGAGGCGAGAAGATAAAAAATGAGTATCCGCACCTAATAATACAGCGTGAGGGTGTTCATCATGAATATACATACAATAAACCACGCGAAACATTTTTCATGATTTATAATCCAAAGCTTGAGCAAGCATTTGAAAGCTTTGGTATTCAAAGCACTGATATTTCATGGCCATTAACCCTTACCGCTGATGTAATCTCTTTAATCAATGAATTGCGCACATATTTCCCAATCTATGATCAACCAGGTGTAGCAGATAAAATTGATGTCGCTGCTTGGAATTTAGTGACAAAGCTGTTTCTTCAAAAACCGAACTTTGAGATTCCAAAGCAGGATGAAAGAATCCATGCTGTTGTTGCAGAATTGCAGAGCAATTTTATGAATGAAATTGATTTCGATGAAATAGCCCGTAATTGTGGTATGAGCCGTCGCTCCTTCTTCAGATATTGGAATAAGATGATTGACCAAACACCACAAGCATTTTTAACAAACATTCGTCTTATGCATGCAGCGGGCTTCTTGAGCCACACCAATATGACAATCAATGAGGTGTGCCGTAATGCTGGCTTCAACGATCCAGCATATTTCTCAAATAAATTTAAGAAGTACTACAATATGTCACCGTCAGAATATCGCACATCAAAGCGAGTTTCTTCTGGGGCTATCTAAGGATTTATTGCAATGGAAGAGAAAAAAGAAAATAAGCTAATAGTGATGGATGTAATGCCTATTCTTTATCGTGGGCATTTTGCACTCATCAACCGTCCTAGAATGACGGCTACTGGCATTAATACATCATCTATCTTTGTCTTTGCACAAACAGTTCGCGACTTTCTTCAAGAGCGTGGTGCAACTCACATTGCTCTTGTGATGGATACATCTCCAACCTTTAGACATGAGAAATATCCAGAATATAAAGCACAGCGCGAGAAGCTTCCTGAGGATATTGCTGCAGCAATTCCTATGGCAGAAGAATTTGCTAATATCATGAATATCCCATTCCTCAAGCTTGATGGCTTTGAGGCAGATGATTTGATGGGAACTCTTGCAGCAAAGGGAGCAGAGTGGGGTGTGCCTACTGTGCTTGTTTCTCCTGATAAGGATATTGCTCAGCTAGTTGATGAGAATACTGTTTTGCATAGACCATCTAGCGGTGGCAAAAATGCTGGTGTTGATGAGGTTTATGATGTAGCAAAGGTTTGCGCTGATTGGGGTGTGCAATCACCAAAGCAGATGATTGACTATCTAGGTATGGCTGGTGATGCATCAGATAACATTCCTGGCTTCCCTGGTGTGGGTCCTAAGACCGCTATTCAGCTTATACAGCAATATGGCTCTTTAGAGGGTGTTATTGAGCATGCCGATGAGCTTAAGGGCAAGCTAAAGGAGCGCGTACAAGAAAATGTTGAAATTGCTCGTATGTCTCGCTGGCTTGCAGAGATTCGCAAAGATGCGCCTCTTGATGTAAAGCTAGAGGATTTGCAGATAAGAGCTTTTGATGAAGATAAGCTAAAGCAATTTTGCCAGAAATATGAGCTCGCAGGAATCTACGGTAAGCTAACCGGTCACATCTTAAATTCTGCTTCTAAGCAGAATGATGAACAAGCAGCAGCTTCAACTCCTAAAGTAGAAGCAGTATCTACTGACTCTGCCACGGAGGAGGCGGTTGAAGCAGTTCCTGTATATGATACAGTAGCCACTGTGCCACATAATTATTATACAATTACAACTCGTAAGCCACTTGAGGAGCTTGCAGCAAAGCTTAATAACGTAAGCTGCTTCACCTTTGATACAGAGACAACAGGCGTAGATACCCATACAGCAAAGCTAGTTGGCCTATCAGTTGCTATGAAAGCTCATGAGGCTTACTATGTGGCTCTACGCTATCCAGGTGCTCCAGAGGAGCCTCAGGGCGCTGTTCAAGGTGATTTGTTTGCAGATTTTGGCGCCGCACCATCGGCAAAGCCTGTTCAAAGTGAACTCTTTGGCGATTTTGGTTTTGGTGACCCAGTGCCTGCAGCTGAGCCTGCACCAATAGTAGAGAACGTTGCTTCTGGTGATGAGCCACTAACAGAAGAACTAATCCGCACAATTCTAGGTCCATGCTTTGAAAATCCAGCAATTGCTAAGACAGGCCACAATATTAAGTTTGATATGCATATATTGAACAATATTGGTATCAAGGTGAATGGCCCTCTTTTTGACTCTATGATTGAGCACTATGTGCTCGATTCTTCCTCACGTCATGGTATGGATGCTCTTGCTCGTGAATTTCTTGGCTACAATCCTATCCCAATTGTTGCACTAATTGGTGCAAAGGGAAGTGGTAAGAAGAGCATCACAATGGATCAGGTTCCTCTTGAGCAGGTGGCAGAGTATGCTGCTGAGGATGCAGATATCTCTTTGCAGCTTCATGAAAAGCTTTCTGCAATCTGCAAGGAAGCAAAGCTTGATGAAGCGCTTGAAAGAAGCGAGAATCCTCTAATTCGCATTTTGTTTGATATGGAATGCGAGGGTATTCGTGTAAATACTTTAGCTCTTAAAGAATATAGCTATGAGCTAGAGCAAGAGCTTGCTCAAATAGAAGCAAAGATTTATGAGATGGCTGGAAGGCAGTTTAATATCTCTTCCCCAGTTCAGCTTTCAGATGTGCTTTTCAATGTGCTTCAGCTTCCACCTTCTGGCAAAACCTCATCTGGTGCTTATTCCACAAGTGAAGAAGTGCTCCAGGGTCTACTAGGCCGTCATCCAATCATTGCTGAAGTGCTAGAGTATCGCACTTGCGCAAAGCTAAAGTCAACCTATGTGGATAAGCTTCCGCAGTGCGTAGACCCTGCCACAGGCCGCATCCATACATCCTTTAATCAGGCTTTAACAGAAACTGGTCGCCTATCTAGCGATAATCCAAATCTTCAGAATATCCCAGTGCGCTCACCTCGTGGTAAGCGTATACGTCAGGCATTCGTTGCACGTGATAATGATCATGTGTTAATGGCTGCCGACTATTCGCAGATTGAATTGCGCATGACAGCTGCAATGAGTATGGATGAATCTATGCTTGAGGCATTCCGTACAGACACAGATATTCACTTGCAGACTGCTGCCCGCGTTTATGGTGTAGATGAGGATGCTGTAACCAAGGAAATGCGTTCCCAAGCAAAGCAAGTAAACTTTGGTATTATCTATGGCATTAGTGCATTTGGTTTGGCCCAAAGACTTGGTACATCAAGAACCGTTGCAGCAGATTTGCGCAATACATATTTTGAGCAGTTCCCAAAGATTCGCGCCTTCATTGATAACACAGTTGAAGCAGCCCGTAAGGATGGCTATGTGAAGACGCTTCTTGGAAGAAAGCGTCCTCTACGCGATATTAATTCCCGCAATGCAACAGTTCGCGCTGGTGCAGAGCGCATCGCTGTGAATACGCCAGTGCAGGGTAGTGCAGCAGATTTAATTAAGCTCGCTATGGTTGCCGTTGCCACCCAAATCAAAGAGAAGGGCCTTCGCTCACGTCTACTATTGCAGGTTCATGACGAGCTTGTATTTGATGTTCCTCGTGATGAGGTAGAGCAAATGCGAACTCTCGTTGAGGAATGCATGACAAGTGTTGTTAAGCTACCAATTCCTCTTAAGGTTGATATTGGAATTGGTGATAATTGGCTTGAAGCGCACTAATTTTCCTAAGAAAGTGAGGCTTTGCTATGCAATACAAATTCATTAACGAAAGCTACATCCAAAAGGAAGGTCCGTTTGATCATTCTGTCAGACTTTCGTCGCTAATAAAATGTAGCGACGAAATGCATCGCATTCTTGAGCAGATGGATGTCGGTAATTTCACTACAGAGAAGGAGGATGTTCGCTTTCCTAAATTGAGAAGAACTCCAGGAGTAGCGACCTCGGGCAGAGTAGAGCCTCTTCCTTATGATTCTACAAAGGCAGGTAATGCCTATCTCACGATTGCATATATAGATGTTTTGGGATATAGCTTTGAAAATAGACTACGCCTTAAAACCACCGATAGAGGATATTTTCAATATGGTAGAGCTTGGGTATGCACTACGCATGATTTCTCTCCAGAGGATATATGTGCATTCACTCTATATACTCGCTTCTTTACGGACCTAGACCCATACAAGTTTACGGATTTTGAATTTATCTCACTAGATAGAAATGAAGTACGAAATGCGGATATAAAGGACTATATTGAGAATTCTGATTTAGCACAGTTATGTAAGGATAAAGAAAATGCCGTAGATAGCTCTACACAAAAGGTTCCTCAGGTGCATTGTGTGCGCCCAGTACCAGTTGATGGGAAAATTGTGAAAGCACCGCCTCCTCTAGATTCATTTAAGAAAAAAAGCACGCCTCGAAAGAGACGTAGAAATTATGTAAACCCAATGGAATATACAACTATCCCTGATGATACCCCAACAGAGATTGAATACGACCCAGCAGATATTTGGTAAAAGAATGAAAAATCAACCTTCGGTTTCTGTGGTTATACCAACCTATAACTACGGACAATACATAAAAGAAGCAATCAATAGTGCTTTAGAACAGACCCTGTCTCCATGTGAAATCATAGTGGCAGATGATGGAAGTACAGACAATACAGCCCAAATTGTGGCAGAGTATGGCGATAAGGTTCGCTATATTCGCTACGAGCATAAGGGGATTTGCCATCTAAGAAATGCTTTGCTCGATGAAATTAAAGGAGATTGGTTTGTAAATCTTGATGCTGATGATTATCTAGCAAAAGATTTTATAGAGCAAAGCCTTGCTGTTGCATTATCAAGTCAAGAACGCATCGCGGTTGTGTATCCGGATAGAACATATTTTGGTGCTGCAAATTTTGAGGTGATATCTGAAGAGTTCTCTATTCAAAAAATGAAAAGACGAAATCTAATTGTTATGGATTCCTTAATCAATACATCGGCGGCTCGTGAGGTTAGATTTGATGTGGCTTTTGCTAGTGGGTTAGAGGATTATGATTTCTTTATGGGCCTGATTAATGCAGGATATATTGGAAAGGTACAGCATAAGAGTCGTGTTTTTTGTCGTGTCCATAAAAAGAGCCGCACATCAGCAGTAAACAATGATGTTTATCGTTCTAATAGACTTATTAAGCAAATGGTGGTAAAATACCCAAAGTTATTTTCCAAAAAAGAGGCACGAGATGCATTGGACTATTATAGTGTGCCAACGGCAATGCGATTGCATCTATGGCAACTATGGAAGGATAAGCACTTTTTCTATGTTTTCCTATTCTCCATAAAATATTTCTTTATTTGTTTGTTCCATCCGTGGTGGATTATAAGTGAAGTTCGTAGATTAAAATTTTTAAACAAGTAAGATTTTGAGAGGCAAAAATGCAAATTAGAGATATATTGGCAACCAAGAAGGTATCTGTTTCGCTTGAGGTATTCCCACCAAAGCAGAGCACAGCATTTGATAGTGTGAAGACAGCAGTTCATAAGCTATGTGAGCTTAATCCTAGCTTTATGAGTGTTACCTATGGTGCAGGTGGTGGTATTGGCTGGCACACAGCAGAAATTGCTGGCTTTGTTCAGAATGAATGCTCTGTGCCTGCATTGTCTCATTTGACTTGCTTGCTTTCCTCAAAGGAAACAATTGCTGATACTTTAGCTCAGCTCAAAGCAAAGGGCATTGAAAATATACTTGCTTTGCGTGGAGATATTCCACCTGATTCAAGCTTTGTTCCTGCAGGTGACTTTAATTATGCTAGTGAGCTAGTAGAGGAAATTCACAAAAATGGTGATTTTTGCGTTGGTGGCGCATGCTATCCAGAGGGTCATGTTGAAAGCGAACATATTGATACAGACCTTGATAACCTTAAGCGTAAGGTAGATGCTGGTGTAGACTTCCTAACAACACAAATGTTCTTTGATAACGATATTCTTTATAGATTCTTGTACAAGGCACGCGAGCGTGGAATTACTGTTCCAATCGTAGCAGGTATTATGCCTGTAACAAATGCAAAGCAGATTACACGTATTTGTAAACTATCCGGCACATATTTGCCTCAGCGCTTCAAGGCAATCGTGGACCGCTTTGGTGATGACCCTGCCACAATGGCTCAAGCAGGTATTGCTTATGCCACAGAGCAAATCATAGACCTAATTGCTAATGGCGTAAATGCAATTCATATCTACACAATGAATAAGCCAGAAATTGCTCAAGGCATAATGAATAATTTGTCCTCCATCATTAAAGACTAATAAAATTTTTATATAACTTAGATTTCTATCCATGGCCACATTTAATCTAGATGAAGCCCTCCGTTATATGGGCTATAAAACAAGTGATACCGCAACAGAAGAGCAGAAGCAAAAGCTAAACGAGGTATATGAAGAGCTTGCAAAGGTTGCTCATTGCCGCTATCATGCAGTGCGCCTTGCAATAGTGCTTAATACAGGGGACTATGTTGCTTTTGAGAATGGCTTTGTGCTTAATAGTAAGGACCTTGCCACAAGGCTAGATGGCTGTGATGAGGCAATTCTATTTTGCGCAACACTAGGGGCAGAGATTGATCGCGAGCTAATGCAGGCAGCCGCACGTGGGGTGGAAAAGCAGGTAATGGTTCAGGCTGTGGCAGCGTCTATGCTTGAATGCTATTGCGATGAGCTAGAGACAGAGTTTCTTACAAAGGATGATATTGATGCAGGTCTATGCTTGCTTCCTCGCTTCTCACCTGGCTATGGAGACTTATCAATTCAGGTTCAGCCAGAATTCCTTCGTCAAGTTGATGCAGCACGCCGCGTAGGTGTCACTTTAACAGAGGGGCTAGTTATGGCTCCAACAAAGAGCGTTAGCGCTATTATTGGCGTTGCCTATAAGCCAGGAGCAAATCCTCTTGAGCATCATGATTGCTCCTGCTGCTCCCTAGCAAATTGCGCCTTTAGAAAGGACAAGTAATAATGTCAGCGTTTTTAGATTTATTAGAGAAAAAGATACTTATTGCTGATGGAGCAATGGGCACCTTGCTTCAAGCCAGCGGTTTAAAGGCAGGTGAACTACCTGAGGTTTGGAATATCACACACCCTGAGGTGCTAATAGATATCCATAATCGCTACTATGAGAGTGGCTCTGATTTTGTTTCTACCAATACCTTTGGCGTAAATCGCTATAAGCTAGCTGAATTACCAGCTGAGTATACTCTTGATCAGGTGCTAGAGGCTGCTATAAAAAATGCAAACGTAGCGCGCGAGAAATTTACTGCACAAGGTCAACAAAAGCTTGTTGCCCTTGATATTGGCCCATTGGGCAAGCTTCTTAAGCCACTAGGCGATGTAACCTTTGACGAGGCATATTCAGCATTTGCTGAGGTAATTTCAAAGGCAGTGAAGCTTGGCGGCATTGATGTGGTGCTTATTGAAACAATGAGTGACACCATGGAGCTAAAAGCAGCCGTGCTTGCGGCAAAAGAAAATTGCACCCTTCCTGTAATTGCATCTGTTGCTTTTGATGAAAAGGGTCAGCTTCTCACTGGCGCAAACCTTCGCTCTGTCGTTGCTCTTCTTGAGGGCCTCCGTGTAGATGTTATCGGTATGAATTGTGGCTTAGGTCCAGTGCACATGAAGCCATTGGCTTTAGAGCTGGCTGCAACAGCATCAATCCCAACGATTGTAATGCCTAATGCTGGCCTTCCACACGTTGAGTCTGGTAAGACAGTTTTTGATATTAATGCAGCAGAATTTGCTGCTCATGTTGAGGATATGCTTCGCGCAGGAATTCGCGTGGTAGGTGGCTGCTGTGGCACAACACCTGACCATATTCGTGAGGTTGTCGCAAGAGCTTCTAGCATTGCGCCGGTTCCTGCATCAGATAAATGCCTAACACTTGTTTCTTCATATACTCATGCAGTAGAGTTAAAGCTTGATGATTCTATTATAGTAGGTGAAAGAATCAACCCAACAGGTAAAAAGCGCTTTAAGCAGGCACTACGTGATAATGATATTGATTATATTCTAAAGGAAGGCTTAACTCAGCTAGATAATGGTGCACATATTCTAGATGTAAATGTGGGATTGCCAGAGATTGATGAAAAGTCAATGCTTCCTAATGTTGTTGCTCAATTACAAGCAGTTTTGAATCTTCCTCTACAGATCGACACCTCTGACCCAGTGGCTATGGAGCGCGCAATGCGCGGCTACAATGGTAAGCCAATGGTAAATTCTGTAAATGGCAAGCAGGAGTCAATGCACAGCGTATTTCCACTTATTAAGAAATATGGAGGAGTAGTCGTTGGTCTAACACTTGATGAAAATGGGATTCCTGAAGCTGCGGAGGGACGCATTGCTATTGCAAAGCGCATTATAGAAACAGCTGCTGAATATGGTATCAAAGCAAAGGATATAGTTATCGACGTACTTTGCATGACCATTAGCTCAGATAAGAATGCGGCAAATGTTACCCTTGATGCTCTTGAATATATCTCCAAGGAGCTAAAGGTAAATACAATTTTAGGTGTATCCAATGTTTCCTTTGGACTTCCAATGCGCGAACGCGTAAATTCTAATTTCTATACAATGGCATTGCAGCGCGGATTGTCCTCTGCGATTATCAATCCAAATGCTGTAGGTATGCGTAGCGCATATACAGCATATCGAGCACTACGTGGACTAGATGACAATTGTGCAGACTACATTGCCTTCCACACAAGCGTTCAGGCCCAAGAGCAAGCTGCTGCTCCTGCAAGTGTAGCGCAGCAAGCGCCAGATGCTTCTGCTGCTTATACAGCACAGCAGAGTGACCTAACTCTAGCAATTAAGCGCGGTATGTGCAAGCAGGCTGGCGAAATTGCAGCTGAGTTAATTAAGACAATGGACTCCCTAGATATCATCAATCAGCAGCTGGTTCCTGCTCTTGATGAGGTAGGCTCAGGCTTTGAGCGTGGTAAGGTTTTTCTTCCTCAACTCTTGATGAGTGCAGATGCAGCTAAGGCCGCTTTTGACTCCATAAAGGCATATCTAATCAACAATGGAGAAAAACGTGAATCTCGTGGCAAGGTCGTGATTGCAACCGTCAAGGGTGATATTCATGATATTGGTAAAAATATCGTTAAGGTATTGCTCGAGAATTACGGCTTTGAGGTAATAGACCTAGGTAAGGATGTCCCTCCTGAGGCAGTAGTTGATGCAGTAAAAGCACATAATGTAAAGCTAGTTGGTCTTTCTGCTCTTATGACAACAACAGTAGGCGCTATGGAAGAAACCATTAAGCAGCTCCGTGCAGCAGAATTGCCAGTTAAGGTAATGGTTGGTGGAGCAGTGCTCACTCAAGAGTATGCTGATCAAATTGGTGCTGACTTCTATTCAAAGGATGCAATGGGCTCTGTCCGTTATGCTTGCAGCCTAACAGACATCTAGCCGATAGAATTTGATTATTATTGCCATTTTCGGATGATAATCGTCAGCATAGAAACATTCCTCGCACTTCTAGCCTCCACACCCATCACGCTCTTTGTCTCAATAGCCTTGGTGGGTCGTACACATTAGCGCTTGGCAGTTGCATTATTGCTTCGTCAGATTTAGCAATAGGACAAGGCAACAACAAGCGCTAATGTGCGCGCAAGCGCTCCAACACCACACCCATCACACCAACCTCCGCGCCCTCAGCGTCCTTAGCGTCTCTGCGTCCCTTTTTCGCACTTCTAGCCATCACACAAGCACATGGGTTGCCCCCACACTAGCGCTTGTAAGTTGGCCTTGCGACAACGAGAGCAAGACCATGTCCAACGTCAAGCGCTAGTGTCGTGCGCTGCGCA
>JAZNPC010000080.1:0-21223 GCA_045589455.1 Kiritimatiellia bacterium | reverse complement strand
TTGTAAAGGAACCACAATCTTGTTTGTCTAAATTTGTCATTTGGGACTTATTTTTTTTACGTTTACAACGGTCTTAATTCTATAAAAACCCTTTATTTTTTTTCAACTCTTAAATCGTGCATTTAATTTTACAGAAAACAGACCTAAATTTTTTTACAAAAAAGGGTTTATTTTGCTTTATGTTTTTATTATTTTTTGATACTATTGTGTTAATCGGTGGTTTAATCTTTCTTACCGATAGTATTTATATGGTTAATTTTTTATAAAAAACAGCTAGGAGTTCCAAGGTTATGATAAAAAATAGTCTCTTAAAAGTTGTGGCAGTAGCAATTCTTTTTGGTTGCTTTGTTTCTATGTTGCCAGCTCAACAGGTTGCTAGACCTCCTGTAAATCTAAAAGAAATTACAAGTCTCAATGATTATGAAGTAGATACACCTGCATTTGCTCACTTGAATGGCAAAAAGAAAAAGTGGGGAGTGTTCTCTGCAACGTTTGATGCATTACCAAAGTGGACAACAGAGTTAAGTGTTACATATTATGTATTTTTTGAACGTGAGGAGCAACTTGTTGAAGGTGATAAGCGTTATGCATTTGTTTCTATGACATGTAATTATTCTGATATAGAACAGGGCCGAGATCGTAAGGTTGGTGTTGTTGTTGCACCAAATGCACTAAAGCGCCTAGGTAAACCTCTTGGTTTCTGTGTTCAAATGTCAGTTGGCGATAAGGTTGTCGCTATTAAATCAGAAGAAGTTGGAATTTTGAAAAGATATCCTAAATGGTGGGAAAACCCACAGGTTATCGATCCTTCACTAAATAAAAACTTGGACAGACCATCTGGACAATTGCAAGATCGTTCAAAGACGGTATTTGCATATGTTGATATGGATAGCTATGAGGAGAGCAAGTAGTGTTTTCTTCTAATCGTATTTTAACGCTGGACGTAGGCGCCAGCAAGGTTGTTTTGGCTGAATTTGAGGTTAAAAATTCAGCATTGCCAGTATTGACAAAGATAGCTTCTCGTCAATTGGATGGCAATAATGGGCAGGACGTTAATTTTGCCACATTAGCTGCAGAAGGAATAATTAAGCAATTAATGACTGAAGCTGGAATGCAGCCAGCACCATTACTTGTTTCTTTGTCTGGACAAGCTGTATTTACACGATTTACAAAAATTCCTATCATAGGGGATAAGTCAAGTCTTGAAGTACAGATTAATCAAGAGGTAGAGCAAAATCTTCCATTCCCTGTACAAGATGTTGTATGGGACTACCAAATTTTGCCTAATGAAGATCCAACAGAAGCAGATGTTTTGATTGTTGCTGTTAAGAAAGAACTTGCTGAGGATGTTGCACATTGTGCTGAGTCAGCAGGGCTTCAGCTTTCATTAATAGATTCTGCTGCGTTAGCTTTATATAATTCTGTACGTTATAATTATTCAGATTTAGATGGCTGTACAATGGCTTTGGATATTGGAGCAAAGTCCACAAGTCTAATTTTCATTGAAGGTGGAAAATTCTTCGTTCGTAGTATACCTATCGGTGGAAATATGATTTCAACAGAAATTGCTAAGGGTTTAGGAATTTCATTTGAAGAAGCTGAAAATCTAAAGTTAGAAAAAGGATTTGTTGCTTTGGGTGGAACATATGCTATTCAAGATGATGAAGAGGCAGATAAATGTTCTAAAATAATCCGTAATGTTGTTACTCGTCTTCATATGGAAATTAATAGATCTATTAATTTCTATCGTAGTCAACAAGGTGGTTCAGCACCAGAGCAGATTCTTCTTACAGGTGGCGGTTCCATGACGAAAATGCTAAACGAATTCTTTAGCGAAAAGTTTGGTATTAAAGTTGACTATATGAATCCATTCGTAAATGTTGCTGTTGAAATAAATAATGGTATTGAAGTATCTAATGAGGATTTATTCTTACTCGCAAATTCAGTGGGATTGATGCTTCGTAGATGTGTAAAGTGCCCAGTTGAAATTGATTTGATGCCAACAACCGTTTTGGCAGCAAGAAAATTTGTAAAACGCGTACCTTTCTTTATTGCATCTGCAATTGCGCTAATTGTTATTGTTTTCTGTTGGAATCAGTCTGCACTTAAACAAAATGAAATAAATAATGAAAGAATAGAAAAAATAACAGCAGAATTGAGTCGTTTAAAAAATCTTCAAAGTAATTTAAACAGAATCAATTCAGAATATACAGAGTACAATGAAAAATCTCAATATATAGCAGAATTCTTCTCTGTTCGTAATTCATATTCTGAACTAATAGAAATCGTTACTAAAGCATTGGATGGTGGCTGTTGGTTAAAGAGTTTTAAAATTGAAGGCGATATGCTTAACCTAGTTATAGTAGGTTATTCTGATGATATTGATGAGATTCATCCAGAAAACAAATCTGCAGGTGAGGTTATTCGAGATCGATTAATTGATGCAGGAAGAGAGAAGGGTATCTTCTCTACAAATATAGACGATTCAAAGATTGAAAATGAAATAGATGGTGAGGTGCTAGGAGAAATAGAACTTAGCATTAAGCTCCTTAAAATACCGGGTCAGCTAGAAGGTGCGGTCGTTTATACAGAGGAGGAGGAATACTAATGAATAAGCCTCAAATGATTTTTGCCTCAGCAGGTGCAGTTGTTGGTGTATTATTACTAGCTGTGGGTTATTTTACATTTAATTCCACAATCGAAGCCTCAGAGTCTACTGAACAATTAGAGGCTTTACGTCAAGAATATTCTCGTATTTTTAAGACAGCAAATCCGTTTCCTAATCAGGAAAACAAAGAAGTTTTAGAACAAAACTTAGAGAATGCCCAAAATTGGGAAGAGAGTCTTCTTGCAATTTTTAGAGAAGGTGAATATACACCAGAGAATCAAAATGAAAGTTTAACTCCTGGCTATTTTAAGAACAAGCGTGAAGCAATGATTAGCCATTTAACAGAAACAGCACCTAAAGGACTAGATGGTAAAAGTGTTGCTGTAGAAGGACTTACATTTGGATTTGATAAATATAAAGATGGTGCACCAGCGTCAAAGCAACATGTTAGTCGTTTGCTTCAGCAGTTGGTTTTTATTGAAAACCTTGTTCAAGTTCTTTATGATTCTGGAATAGATAAACTTAAAGCTGTTCGTCGTGAAGAATTTGAAGATGCAGAATTAAATGAAGATGGTGAGGAAGATAGTGCGCCACGCCGTTCACGCCGTCGCTCTTCACGTAGCCGTCCTTCTTCAAGTACAACGGTTAATTCAGGAGGACCTGTTGAAATTGTGCCATTTGAGCCTGGTGTAGTTCCTATGGATCGTCAGCGTTTTGAGTTTGTTTTTGATGTACGTCAAGAAGCATTTATGAAGGTCTTGAATGGAATTAGCACAATGCAGCCTTATGCATTAATATCAGAGTTGTCTTTCGAAAAGAGTGCTGATGATTTTCGTCCTCTTGTAGAAGAGAAACCTGATGATAAGAAAAGAAGAGGCCGTAGTGATGATAGTGAAGAATTCGGAGAGGAAGAGGTCCCTACAATGTCTTCAAAGACACGAACAGGACGTCTAGCTTCTGGAAAACTTCATGAAGCACCAATAACAGTTACTATGACTGTAGATGTTTTTACCTATAAACCAGATGAATCTGAATATGAAATGGATGAAGAAGAGTATTATGATGAATTTGATGATTCTTCCGAGTCTGTTGAGGAAGCAGATGATAGCGATGAATTTTAAGGTGGTGACATGAAAAACAGTAAATCAAATATTTTTAAAGAAAATTATGAAAAAATAATTTTGGGTGTTGTCCTAATCGCCTTAATTGGTTCTCTAGTTATTTTGATTAACAAAAATGGTGAATTAGAGAGTAATTCTGCTGATTTTGAGCAATCATTAAAAAGTGAGCAAGTAAGTTACCCACATGCGGAGGTAGCTACAGATGAATTTTTTGTTGTTGCACAAGAAATTGTAAAAAAACCTGTTATTTTACAAACCGGTGAAGATGCTCCAAATTTGCTTGTTGCACCAGATCGAGTATTTTGTGCATACAATGATTGTAAAAAAGCAATCCCATTTGATGAGAAAAAATGCCCATTTTGTTTACAAGAACAACCAGATGATAATGTTGTTGTAGAAGCAGACTCTGATAATGACGGTATGTTAGATTCGTTTGAAGTTAAATATGGATTTAACCCAGCCGATGAAAACGACAGAGACTTTGATGCAGATTCTGATGGATTTACTAATTATGAGGAATTTGTTGCTAATACAGACCCTACAGTTCCATCAAGTCATCCTCCTCTTATTGATTTCTTGATTGTTCAGGAAATAAAATCAATTGAATTTCCATATGAATTAAAGGGAAAAACCGTTTATCCTAATGATGTAGAATTTCATATAAATGGACCAAATAATAGAACACATCGTATTAGAAAAGGTCAAAATCTACCTGGGACAAACTATGTGCTAACAGATTATGAATTGATAGAAGAAGAATATCAGCGTCCTGGTATTATTACAAAATCTAAACGTCAAGTTTATATCATTACGCTGTCCAATGAGCATAAAAAGATTCAATTAAAGCAATATGCTGGTAAGGTCTTTAGTGATCGTGAAGTTTTCTTTACATGCACAAAAGATCCAGAAGGAAAAGTTTATAAAGCTAAAGAATCTGAAAGTTTTTTGTTTGATAACGTTGAATATCTAGTAAAATCAGTTGACAAAAACGGTGATTCTGTAGTAATTTTAAATAAATCAAATCAACAGCCTATTACTGTGTTAAAAAAATAATCTAATATTATAATAGTTTAACTTTAGAGGCATAGTATATTTAAGGAGTACTCTTCAATGAAGAATATAAATAACGCTTGGAAAATTTACTCAATTTTATTTGCAGCATTGTGTGTAACATATGCGCTGTCTGATCAATCAGGAACAACAGAAGAACAGCCACGTGTAATTTTAAACGCGAAGGAATCTGGCATAGATGATATTGATATTCCTGGTCTACTAGATGAGGATGTTGAGTTAGAATCTTTGGATGTAGATGTTCTAGATCTTGAAGAAGACTCCTTTGATGTCGAGGTTGAAGAGATAGAAATCGAAGAGCCAATCGAGGAAGTTGTTGAGGCTGTTGAGGAGCCTGTAGAAGACGTAATCGATGTAGCAGAAATCGAAGTAGTTGAAGAGCCTGTTGAAGAGATTGAGGTTGCTGAGGTTATCGAGGAGCCAGTTGAGGAAGTTATTGAGGCTGTTGAGGAGCCTGTAGAAGACGTAATCGATGTAGCAGAAATCGAAGTAGCTGAGGAGCCTGTTGAAGAGATTGAGGTTGCTGAGGTTATCGAAGAGCCAATCGAGGAGGTTATTGAGGCTGTTGAGGAGCCTGTAGAAGACGTAATCGATGTAGCAGAAATCGAAGTAGCTGAGGAGCCTGTAGATGACGTAATCGAGGCTGCTACAGATGATGATACAACTATTGTTGTAGCTGGTAACGATCCTGTTGCTTTAGGCGTTGATGAGGCAATGGCTCTCGAGTCTGCTCGCCGTAATGCTTATGATATGCACGTAGAGCAAAGCATTCAAAGCGCACAAGAAGATTTAACATTTGCTAAATATGATCAAGCTATTGAAAAACTAAAGAATGCAGAGCAATATGTTAGAAATGGCCGTAAAGATTTAAGAGATCAGCTAAATCAGCTCCTTGCTGAAGCTTACTATCGTAGAGGTCTAAGAAGTCTATCAGATAAGAATTATGATGCAGCAGAATCTGATGCACGTAATGCACGTCAACTATCTCATCCTGCAGCAGAAAGACTTCAAATTCAGATTAAGGAAGCAAGAGAAAATAAGGATAGACCAGCTCCTGTAGAAAGAGTTAAGCGTTGGGAAGAAACAGAGTACTTGGATAGTATTGAAGATATTCGTGTTCGCCTAGCTCGTGCAAGTGAATATTATTCAACAGGTGAGTATGATCTTTGCCGTCGTGAGGTTGAGTTCTGCTTACGTGATTATCCATGGTGCAAGGAAGCTGTTGGTTTATTACGTAAAGTAAATAAGCGTCTAGACGAATTTTATGACGATGAGCGCGTGTCAACACGCACTGGTATGATTGCTGATGTTACAAGAGCATGGACTCCTGATAATTATTATGGTGTTAACTATGAGGATGCAGGTTATGACTCTCGTGGTGCTGGTTCTTCAGCGGATTCCGTTGTAACTCTTGGAACAACCGAAGAAATGGAAATTTTGAAGAAGATGCAGCGAATTGTTATTCCTGAGATTGAATTCCGTCAGGCTAACATTACAGATGTTATCACATTCTTGAGTGATGCATCTCGTGAGTACGATCCAGATGAGGACGTATCAGAAGAGCGTCGTGGTATCAACATTATCTTAAATCTAAATTCTGGTTCAACTGGTTCATCATCATCTTCTTCATCTTCAGATGACACAGCTATGGACTTCCTAGATAGCAACTATTCTGATACTAGTGCAGACACAGGTGTTTCTCCAATTACAACAAGTGCACGTTTTGTAACACTTTATGATGCAATGGAAATGATAATGGATATTGCTGATTTAAAGTACCGTGTAAAAGGTAATATGGTTCTTGTAATGCCAGAAAATGCTCCTGATGGAGAGTTGATTCACCGTATGTATCCTGTTCTTCCTTCATTCGTAGAGAAAGCTAAGTCTCTACGCGAAGAAGAGCAAGCTTCTGGTGATTTCGGTGATGCTATCCAGATTGAAAGCACAAAGTTTGAAGACAATCAGGATTGGAAAAAGTTCTTTGGTGAGCTAGGCGTTCAGTGGCCAGAGGGTTCAACAGTTAAGTATGTTGGCTCTATCGGTAAGCTTATCGTTAAGAACACATCCGAGCAGCTAGCATCCCTTGAGAAGGTTCTTGCTGAACTTAACGTAACACCTCACCAGGTTGAAATTGAGGTTCGCTTCGTTGAAGTTATGCAGACAGATCTTGATTCTCTAGGCTTTGAGTGGAGCATGAATTCAAATTGGGGTATCGCTGAAAATCGTAACGATGGCCACCTAGATTATAGCGATCGTCGCCGCATTGAAATGGGTGCTGGCAACATCACAAGAGGCTTTAACTTCTTGTCTAATAATCAGGGAATGTCTATTAATGATGGTATGCCTCTAGATGATGGTATTATTAAGATTTCTTCAATCTTAACAAACCCAGAGTTGTCTGTTGTTCTACATATGCTATCAACAAAGAAGAACTCAGATTTGCTATCAGCACCTAAGGTTGTAACAGCATCTGGCCGTGAAGCAACAATTAAGGTTGTTACTGAATATATCTACCCAACAAATTATGAAGTAGAGATGCTTGAATCAGACAATGGTGATGATGATGGTGGTACAACCTATGCAGGCGCTGTTGTTGAGCCATCTGACTTTATGACTCGTGAAGTTGGTGTTATCTTATCTGTAACTCCAGAGGTTGCTCCTGATGGATCTCGTATCTATCTACGCTTGGCACCATCAGTAATTTCTGAGCCAATATGGAAGAACTATGGTTCTGAATATCCAATGTCAGTTCCTGTTGAGAATACAGTTATTGAGTCAGTACTTGGTGGTTTGATTCCTTATACTCGCTACGAGACTAAGATGGCTCAGTTGAATATGGAACAGCCATTCTTCCCAGTTCGTTCAGTTGTAACAGAGCTTGACGTTTATAATGGTGCAACTGTTGTTATGGGTGGTATGATTACAGAAGATAGAGTTTCTTGCGAAGATAAGATTCCAATTCTTGGAGATATTCCTCTAATCGGACACCTATTCCGCAATAGGTATGAGCAGAGCGAGAAGCGTAATCTTCTATTATTCGTAACAGCTCGCCTTGTTGACGCAGGTGGTCGTGAGGTAAAGAATCCATCAGTAGATGGTATCTTCTCTGAATAAAAACTAAAAACTATTTAGGCGACAGCTTATAAGAGCCGCCTGTAGCTTAAACAAAAAAACAGGTGGCTCATCCCAGTCACCTGTTTTTTACATTAAAATAAACAAAATGCATATATACACGATGAGGAGAATACAATTATGGGACTATCTAAGATTATATCTGGTGCCGTTAATGGCATCGATGCTTATGGCGTAGAAATTGAGGTTAATTTAACTTACGCTGGAGATCCACAAATAGTTATTGTTGGTTTGCCAGATGCAGCTGTTCGAGAAAGTCAATATAGAGTTTGTTCAGCATTAACAAATTGCAATTTTGAAGCATTTAATGGACGTACCGTTGTTAATCTTGCACCAGCAGATGTTCGTAAGGAAGGTCCAATTTTCGATTTACCAATAGCTCTCGGTATAATTACGACTTATCTTGCAGACCATCTTAAGAAGAAAAAGCAAGAGTTTAAACCAAAGCTTTCTATAGAAGAAACAGCAATTATTGGTGAGCTTTCACTTAGTGGTGAAGTTCGTAAGGTAAAGGGAGTGCTTCCAATTGCAATCAAGCTTCGAGAAATGGGAGTAAAGAATTTTCTTGTTCCAAAGGAAAATGCATCAGAAGCTGCAGTTGTCAAAGGTATTAATATTTATCCAGTAGAACATTTAGTCCAAGCATTAAATATAGTTCAGGGAATAGAAGAGGCAGAGCCAGTGGTTTCTAACCTTACAGAATTATCAACAAAAACTGAAAAACAGGTTTTGGATTTTATTGATGTAAAAGGCCAAGAAATGGCTAAACGAGCAATTGAAGTAGCTGTTGCTGGTGGTCATAATATTCTTCTTGTTGGTTCACCAGGCACCGGAAAATCTATGCTCGCTCGCAGAATTTCATCCATCCTCCCACCTATGTCTGAGGATGAAATTATGGAGACAACCAAGATTCATAGCATAGCAGGTAAGCTTCCTCCAGATGTGCCTCTTATGCTCGAGCGCCCATTTCGTTCTCCGCACCATACCGTTTCTGACGCGGGTCTTTTAGGAGGAGGAACACATCCATCACCAGGTGAGGTAACTCTTGCCCACCTAGGCGTTTTATTTCTCGATGAGCTCCCAGAGTTTAATAGAAGTGTGCTAGAAGTAATGCGTCAACCACTCGAGGATGGGTTTGTGACAATATCCCGTGCTGCAGGAAGTAATGTTTTTCCAAGTAGGTTTATCCTTGTAGCCGCAATGAATCCTTGCCCATGTGGATATTCAGGCGATTTAAATCATAATTGTCGTTGCTCACGTCAGCAAATCCAACGCTATCGCAATAAAGTTTCTGGCCCTTTGCTTGATCGCATAGATATACATATTGAGGTTCCATCAACAAACTTTACAAATTTGCAATCAATTCCTGATGGTGCTTCAAGTGCAGACCTAAAGAAGGGCGTTGATGCTGCACGAGCTGTCCAAAAACAAAGATTCCAAGGGCTCGGTTCTATTAGAACAAATGCAGATATGGGCAGACGCGAGATAGCAAAGTTTTGTTATTTGGATGAAGAGACAAGTGAGGTTATGGAATATGCTATGAATGAAATGCACTATAGTCCACGTGCTCATGATAGAATTTTAAAGGTTGCTCGAACTATTGCTGATATTGTTGGTAGTGAAACTATTCGTCCCGAGCATCTACAGGAAGCGCTACAATATCGCGCTTTAGATAGAACCCTTTGGGTTTAATTTTAAGAAAGGTAATGGTTGAATTATATGAAAACAAGACAATTTGTTGATACCTGTCGCATACATGTCCGTGCTGGTAATGGCGGTAATGGCTCTGTAAGCTTCCGTCGTGAGAAGTTTGTTCCAAAAGGAGGTCCAGACGGCGGTGATGGTGGTCGCGGAGGTAATGTAATTCTTATTGGTGATGAGGATGTAGATTCCTTGGTTGCTGTATTTTTTGATCCACAACGCTTTGCAGAGCATGGTGGTGCTGGTCAGGGTCGCCGCAAGCATGGTGCAGACGGAGCAGACCTATTTGTTCCTGTTCCACTAGGAACTGTTATTAAGAATGAAGAGACAGAAGAGGTAATTGGAGAAATCACCACACATGGTCAATTTATCGTAGTAGCAAAAGGTGGTAAAGGTGGTTTAGGTAATGTCCACTGGAAGCGTCCAGATCATCAGGTGCCATACGAGTATACTCCAGGTACAGAGGGAGAAGAATTTTATCTTCGCTTAGACCTAAAGGTAATGGCAGAGGCTGGTTTAGTTGGTTTCCCAAGCGCAGGTAAATCTTCTCTTTTACGTTGCATCACAAGCGCGAAGCCAAAGGTTGGTGCATATCACTTTACAACACTTAACCCGATTATCGGAACAATTGTTTTCCCAGAGAAATTCACTAGCTTCCGCGTAGCAGATATTCCAGGTCTAATTGAGAATGCACATCTTGGTGTTGGCTTAGGTCATAACTTCCTACGCCACATTGAGCGCTCTAAGGTGCTTGTATTTGTTATTGATATGGCAGGAACAGATGGCCGTGAGCCAATTGATGATTATAATGCGCTTCTTCATGAGCTAGAGATGCGCGATCCAGAGCTTTTGAAGCGTAAGCGCATAATTGTTGCTAATAAGATGGATATAGAGGGAGCAAAAGAGAAGCTTGCTGAGTTCCGTGAAAAGTCTGGTGAGAAACCAGTTGAAATTTCAGCTACAGAAAATAAAGGAACAAAGCTTCTTATTTCTCGTCTTGAACGTATCATTAAGCCAGTTCCAAAAACCACCGGCCGTTCAATTACAACAGTTACACATAAGCAAATCAAGCTACAGACACTCGGTTCTCGTACACTAAAGGCTGGTATTACAGCAAAGGCAGTAGCTGAAAAGCCAGTGAAGGAGCGTGCACAAAAAACAGGGCGTGAATCATCTAAGGGTTATACTCCTCCACGTGAATTAGGTGGCAGAGGTGAAAATCCAACAGCTGAGGATGTTGTTTCTGAGGAGAAGCTAAAGAAGGCAAGTTCATTCCTTAAGCTCTAAGTTTTAAGGAGAAGCTTATATGAAGATATTTGATTATGTAGTTCCTGAGCAAATCGCAGAAGAAGCTGTAAACTGCATAAAGAAAATAGACAACAAGACAATCCTTGAGAACATAACAAGCCTAAAGCTTTCAAAAGGTTTAGGTGGAATCCGTGCCATACCAGCAAACATTCCATTAATTAGAAAAAAACTTGAAGAACTAATTAAAGCAGATAATGAAGCAGGTATGGTTTGGATTCATGAAGGTGCTTTCTACGGGAAATTCACCATAGTTCTTTCAGAAAAAGCATTAATCGATGGATTTGAGGCATTAGAAAATACATATGGTTCTGCTCCAATTCTTTTAGCAATGCTTTTAGATGATAGAGAGTCAATTCGAGAATTTGCTCAGAAAAAATGTGAGCAAATAACAGAGTGGAAGCAAGCACCAGAATCTCAAGAAGAGGCACAAAAAGCGTTCAAGGAAATATTTGGTCCGTTTATAGATGAAATGTCTCATCTACTTAATAAACCAGAAATTAAAGTGGTAGTAAAGGAAGTAAAATCTGAGCTACCACCAAAAGAGCAAAAAGAACTCGAGACACTTCGTAAAGAAGTTAAAGATTTACGATGCTTATTAAGTGATGCATATTCAGTAGAAAATGAACTTAAGCAACAAAAAGATAAGGCTGCTCGTCTTGAGGCAGAAAAAGCTTTAGTTTTAGAAAAAGATAAAGAGCTTCGTCAGGAAAACAAGCAGCTTTTAAATACTGTTGATAGACTTAATCGAGAAAATAGAAAATTGTTTGATAGAATAAATTATCTAGAAGAAAAAGTTGATGCAGTAAAACAATCCAAGAAAAATCAGCAAGAGAACTATGAGCTTCGCTTAAAGCAAGCCAATGAAACTGTTTTTGACTCTATTTATATTCAAGAAACCAAGAAAATAGAGGAAGAGAAGAATCCTGCAGCAGAATTATTTTCTCAGCATTCAGTAGCAGGCTTCTTTAGACTCAATGACAGAGCTATCTTAATCATAGATGGTCATAATGTGTTAAATTGCGAGTATTATACTTCCTTGTCTTTAGAGCATGATGAGATGCGTGCGCTATTAGCACAAAATTTAGAAAAACTGCTATCTCTTTTACCAAAGCTAGAAATTCGGTTGTTCTTTGATAGTGATAAATATTCTATTAATAATCATAAGTCAGAACGCTTCAAAAAGATATTTTCTGGAGGAGAGGGCGAGCATCGTGCTGACAGAGAAATTACTAAAGAGTATGATCGTTCTCTTTTAGCAGAGGAAAAATTTATCTTTGTAGTAACCGATGATAGAGATATCAGAGATTACTGTATTGAGGCTGGGATTATTTCATCTACAGAATTAATTCGTTTAATAACAAAAGAAATTTAATAAAACTGATTATGATAAGAATACTTTTTATTTGTCACGGCAATATTTGCCGTTCAACAATGGCAGAATCTGTTTTTACATGGCTTGTAGAGAAACGAGGAGTGTCACATTTATTTGAGATTTCTTCTGCAGGAACCTCAGACGAGGAGGAGGGTAATTCCGTTCATCCAGGTACACGAGCAAAGCTTGGTATTGAAGGCATACCTGTGGTTCCACACAGAGCCCGCCAATTAAAAAATGCTGATGCAGAAAAATACGATTATTTCATCGGTATGGATTCCTACAATATTTCCAACACGAAATTTATTCTACGTGATAAAGCCTCAGAAGTAAAAATTTGTCGTTTGCTAGAGTTTACTCAATATCCAGGAGATATTGCTGACCCTTGGTACACTGGTAATTTTGATGACACCTTCCGTGATGTTATTGAGGGTTGCGAAGCCATGCTCAATAAACTTTTGAATGCTTAACATTTGTAGTGAATAGCTCAGCAATATATTTTTCATTACATTCGCACTAGTAAATGAGTGCGGAATCTTCAATAATGCGGCGAGTGAACTCAAATGCATTTCCAATATTATTTTGGGATACATTTTGTCTTGATTTTTAATGGAGGTTGTGCAATATTTATCAATGTGAATGTGTTCTGCTTTAAACAAAAATGGAGGGTCGTATGAAGAAAATCGCATTTTTTGATTCAAAGCCTTATGATAAAGAATCCTTTGATAGAGTTAATAATGGACGCTATGAAATAAAATATTTCGAGACCCGCCTTTCGTCTGCTGCTCTCCCTTTGCTTGAAGGCTGTGATGCTGTTTGTGCTTTTGTTAATGCTGAAATTGATAGGGCAGTAATAGAAGGAATAACCCAACGTGGAATTAAGGTTTTAGCGATGCGTTGTGCTGGCTATAACAATGTTGATTTTGCTGCCGCTTATGAATTAGGGCTAACGGTTGTTCGTGTCCCAGCATATTCTCCTTATGCTGTTGCTGAGCATGCGATGGCACTGCTGATGACTCTTAATAGACATTTGCATAAGGCTGCTATGCGCACCCGCGATTATAATTTTTCACTAGTGGGATTGACTGGTGTTGACCTCCATGGTAAGACTGCCGGTGTGATTGGAACAGGAAAAATTGGTCGGGTGTTTTGTGATATTTGCAAGGGGTTAGGTATGCGTGTGTTGGCTTATGATGTATATCCTAACCCAGAGTCAGGGCTAGAATTTGTTTCTTTTGAAAGGCTTTTAGAGGAGTCTGATGTGATATCCTTGCATTGTCCATTAACACCAGCTACACATCATATTATCAATCGAGAAACAATTAGTAAAATGAAGGATGGTGTTCTTTTCATTAATACCTCAAGAGGTGGCTTAGTTGATAGCGATGCTATGCTTGAAGCATTAAGAGAGGGTAAGCTTGGTGGAGCTGGACTTGATGTCTATGAAGAGGAGAGTGAATGGTTCTATGAGGACCGTTCTTCAATAACTAAGCAAAATAAAACCTTGTCTCTCTTGGTTTCTATGCCTAATGTTATAGTAACCTCTCATCAGGCTTTCTTAACCTATGAGGCACTAGAAAATATTGCAACAACTACCTTGGAAAATCTCGATGCATATTTTTCTGGCTTGCCATTAGTTAATGAGATTTGCTATAGATGTGTGGGGGCTGGTGCACCACAAGGAAATGTGGCAATGTGTCCTAATCGCGTAAATGGTAGATGTAAGTGATTATGTAATTGTTGAGCATATTGCGGATGATCCTTGCTTGCCGTTCATCACCCCAATAGCATCTGCTTGCACCTCCATGCTTAGCAGCCAAGAAATAATAAGCTATATGGTAGGGTACGTATCTGTGCCCCTATTGCTGTTTTTGAAGTTAATTAAGCGAAAAACTTGTATGCACACGCTTTCATAAATTAACATTTTCCTTGAGAAAAAACATACAAAATGGTTAAATATTATAAATGTTTTCTTTTAAGAAAATTAGGATAGAAATTTTAATCATAAAATCATAAAAGATGAGGGAAAATATGTTTTCCGGAACCTATACAGCATTAGTAACACCATTTAATAAGTCGGGCTCAGTAGATTATGGTTGCTTGAAGGCAATTATTGAGCAGCAGGTTGAGGCAGGTATTGCAGGTATTGTACCTGTAGGCACAACAGGTGAGTCCCCAACCCTTTCACATCCAGAGCACAACGAAGTAATCCGCGTAGCAGTTGAAGCAACTGCTGGTCGTATGCAGGTTATCGCTGGTACTGGAGCAAACTGCACACAAGAAGCTATTGAGCTAACAAAGCAAGCAATTGATGCTGGCGCAGATGCTTCTCTACAGATTGCTCCTTACTACAATAAGCCATCTCCAGAGGGTCTATATCGTCACTTTATGACAATTGCAGACCTAGGCTTGCCAGTAGTTCTTTATAATGCACCAGGTCGTACCTCTCGTGATATTCCTATTAGCGTAGTGGAGCGCCTAGCAAAGCACCCAGCAATCACAGCAATCAAGGAGGCTGCTGGAGATGTTGGCCGCGTAAATTCTGTACGCTCAGTTTGCGATATTGATGTTCTTTCTGGTGATGACCCACTAACACTACCTATGATGGCTGTTGGTGCAACAGGTGTAATTAGTGTTGCTTCAAATGTTGTTCCTGCACGTGTTGTAGAAATGGTAAATCTTGCACTTGATGGTAGATATGCAGAAGCAAGAATGCTTCACTATGAGCTTCTACCTCTATTCCGTGATTTATTTATTGAGGTAAATCCAGTTCCTGTTAAGGCAGCAATGGCTATGCAAGGAGTATTAGAGGAGTCTTATCGCTTACCACTATGTGAGCTATTGCCAGAGAATCGTGCAAAGCTAGAGGCAACACTTAAGGCATTAAACATTATCTAAGTTTGGAGAAGAGACGAAAATGACTTCTGTAACTATTCTTGGTGCAAGTGGCCGTATGGGCGGCGCACTAATCCGTGCAATAAGAAACTTTTCAAATGACATTACTTTAGCGGCTGCTGTTGATAAGGCTGGTCTTCCATGCATTGGTATGGATGCTGGTACAATTGCAGGTATTCAGCCTAATGGTGTTGTTATTACAGATGACCTTGATGCAGCAGTAAAGGCTTGCGACGTTGTTATCGATTTTACCTTCCATACAGCTGTTCAAGCAACTGCTCCAGTTGTGGCAAAGTACAAGAAGGGCTATGTGCTAGGTACAACAGGTCTTACTGAAGGAGAGGAGGTACTTGTTGCTGAGGTAGTTAAGGTTGCTCCAGTTGTTCGCTCACCAAATATGAGCCTAGGCGTAAATCTTCTATTCTCGTTGGTTAAGCAGGCAGCAGCTCTTTTGAATGAAGGCTATGATGCAGAGATTATCGAAATTCATCATAAGCACAAGAAGGATGCTCCATCTGGAACAGCACTTGGCCTTGCTAAGGCATTAGCAGAGGGCCGCAATGTAAATCTAGATGATGTGGTTTGCTATGGTCGTCAGGGTATGTCAGAGGAAGAGCGCGATCCAAAAACAATTGCAATTCATGCAGTTCGTGGTGGTGATGTTGTGGGAGATCACACTGTAATTTTTGCAGCGGATGGTGAGCGTGTAGAGCTAACACATAAGGCATCAAGCCGTGAGAGCTTTGCTGGTGGTGCATTAAAGGCTGCTATTTGGATGGCAAATAAAGAGCCTGGCGTTTATTCCATGAAGGATGTTCTAAATATTTAATTTAACTTTATAGAAGGGAAGCAAGTATGAGTAAAATCGAGAAAAATTATAATCTAGCAGCAGAGCAATTTGCTGAGTATGGCGTTGATGCAGCAAAGGCAATTAAGCTAGCTTGTTCAATTCCTGTTTCTATTCATTGCTGGCAGGGCGATGATGTTGTTGGCTTTGAGAAGGCAGCAGGTGGTGCAGATGGTGGCTTGGCAGTAACAGGTAATTATCCTGGCCGTGCACGTACTCCAGATGAGCTACGCGCAGACTTTGAGAAGACACTTTCTCTAACCCCTGGTGCTTCACGCATCAATATCCACGCTTGCTATTGCGAGCCTGTAAATGGCAAGTGCCCAGATCGCGATGAAATTACATACGCAAACTTTAAGAATTGGGTAGATTGGGCAAATAAAAATAAGATTGGTGTAGATTTTAACCCAACCTTCTTTGGTCATCCAAAGGCAGCAGATGGTCTACCTCTAACAAACCAGAAGAAGGCAATTCGTGATTTCTGGATTGAGCACGGCCGTCGTTGCCGCGAAATCGCTGCAGAGATGGGTAAGAACACAAAGTCTTCTGTACTAAATAACTTCTGGACACCTGATGGCTACAAAGATGTTCCTGCAGATAGAGCTGGTGCACGTGCACGTCTAGCAGATTCTCTTGACAAGATGTTCGAGAAGAAGTTTAAGCCAGAGCTAACAGTTGAGTCTGTTGAGTCTAAGCTATTCGGCGTAGGCTGCGAGAGCTTTACTCCTGGTTCTCATGAGTTCTATATGGGCTATGCAGCAACACGCAATAAGCTAGTTTGCTTGGATGCTGGTCACTTCCACCCAACAGAGGTGATTTCTGATAAGATTTCTTCAGTACTTCAGTTCTTCCCAGAGGTAGCATTGCATGTTAGCCGTGGCGTTCGCTGGGATAGTGATCATGTAATCACACTAAATGATGAGCTAGTAGCAATTGCTCAAGAAATCATTTGGAACAAGTTCGAGAAGCGTGTTCGTATTGGTCTAGACTATTTTGATGCAAGTATTAACCGTATTGCAGCATGGACAATCGGCACACGCAATATGCGTAAGGCTCTATTGATGGCAGCTTTAACTCCAGCAAAGCTAATCCGTAAGGCAGAGGCAGCAGGTGATTACTCACAGCGTCTACAGCTAATGGAAGACTTCCGCCTACTACCATTTGGTGCAGTTTGGAATATGCTTTGCGAGAAGGCAGGCGTTCCTGCAGGTACTGCTTGGTATGACGAAGTACGCAAGTATGAGGCTGATGTAACAAGCAAGCGCTAATAATTAACAGTCAACAATACAATTATTTAAAAAGGTGCTCCTTAGGGGCACCTTTTTCCGTTAAATAATTTGTAGTTGTATTGTTTTTAAGAGTTTTGCTCGCGCTGGCTCCGACAGGCGCACATCCAAAGATATTCGCAAAACCTAGTGCTCTTTTTGGCTCATTGTCCTCGGTCGCATTTATCTTAAGCAAAATTTTACGAAATTTGCTTAAGATAAGCATTTTTTGCTAGACAATAACACTAAATTTAAGGTAAATTATACTATATTCAATTTTTTTAACCCCAGTGGCATTTCTAAAAGGTACCGCTGCTGGATAAACTATTAACGTTAATAAGGAGAATCCCTCGTGGGCTCAATCAAGAAGAAGCGCCGTGCGAAGATGTCTAAGCACAAGCATCGCAAACGCATGAAGTTAAACCGTCACAAGAATAAGTAGGTCGAAAATAGGCACCGACTGACTGTCGCTTTGCGTATGTTCTTGTGTGCTTGTCTTCAAAAGTCTAATGCTGCTAAATATATAAGAACAGCTTAGAAATCCTGCGAGGAATCATCAAAATTGATGATGACGGTCTAGGCCTTGGCGCAACCTATTGCTCCAAGGCCTTTATTTTTTAGTACAAAATAAGGTCTTGTACGAAATAATTGTTAAACACCTAATATTACATCTCGTAAAATGAAAGTAATACATCAAATTACAGCTGGCTTTAGGCGAGGTGATGCTATCAGTGAAGAAGCATTACTATTACGTGAGGTATTCAGAAATAATGGTTGCACATCTGAGTTGTTTTGTGATGGAGCAACAATCGCAGAAAATATGCGTCATGAGGTGGCAGAAATATCTAAACTACCACCTATCGTAAAATCCGATGATATAGCAATTCTTCACCTTTCTATTGGTAGTCGTGTAAATCAGGTGTTTTCGTCTCTTCCTTGTAAAAAGGTAATTCTTTACCATAATGTTACACCATCACAATATCTAGAGCGTCTCAATCCTCCTTTAGCCCAAATTCTAGAGGATGGTCGTAAGCAGGTAGCAGCACTTGCTGATGTGGCAGATGTAAATATGGCTGTTAGTGCTTATAATGCACGCGAGCTAGAGGAGATGGGCTACAAAAATGTTAAGGTTTTTCCTCTTGTAATTGATGGCCACTTTGGAGAAGGCCAAGTAAATGGAGCAATGCATTCTCTTCTAAAGGATGATGGGTGCAAAAATATTTTATTTGTAGGTAGAGTTGTTCCAAATAAACGCCATGATAAGCTTCTTGAGGTATTTAGCTACTATCAGCATTATATTGAGCCAAAGTCACGGCTAATTATTGCAGGTTCTTCAGTTGGCCAAGAGGCATATAAATCATTATTATTAGGTAGTGTACATACACTTGAGCTTCAGCGCGTATATTTTACAGAATTTATTTCTAATGAAGAGCTAAATGCATGCTATAAGGCCGCTGATGCATTCTTATGCCTAAGTGATCATGAAGGCTTCTGTGCTCCATTACTTGAGGCAATGGCGTGGCAGATACCTGTTTGTGCAATGGCTCGTGCTGCAATACCAGAGACTATGGATGGTGCTGGTGTTTTATTCAATGATGCTTCTCCTGCAGAAATAGCAGAAGCACTCAACGAGGTTATTACAAATCAGTCACTCAGAGAAAAAATAATAGAGAAACAAAATGAGCGCCTAGCACGCTTTAGAAATCGCGATGTTTGGACTGAATTTGTTGGACTTTTGGGCGAATAAAGGGTACAATAAACCAACAATTGGTATTTAAGTAGTAATTTGATTTAAAACTATCATTATAAGCTTTACTCAAAGCAAAATCTGGAAAAACAAATATGGACACAAAAAAAGAAATAAAAAGCAATCTAGAGGCAATTTCCTCACTATGTAAGCGTCGTGGCTTTATCTTCCCAAGCTCAGAGCTATATGGTGGTATTAATGGTTTTTGGGATTACGGTCCAATGGGTTCAGAGCTAAAGCGTAATATTCGTGATGCTTGGTGGAAGTTTACGGTTCAGGGCCGTACAGATGTTGTTGGTCTAGATGCAACAATTATTATGCACCCACGTATTTGGGAGGCATCTGGTCATGCTTCTGGCTTTGCTGATCCAATGGTTGACTGTAAGGATTGTAAGAAGCGTCATCGCGCTGACCAGCTTTGCGAAGAGCAGGGTACAAAGCTTATCCAGGATGGCAAGAAGTGGATTCTTCCAGAGGGTACAAAGTGCACACAGTGTGGCTCAAAGAATCTAACAGAGCCTCGCTCATTTAACCTAATGTTTAAGACATACGTTGGACCAATTGAGGATGATACATCAGCTTCCTTCCTACGTCCAGAAACAGCACAGGCAATCTTTGCTCAGTTCCTAAATATTGAATCTACATCTCGTAAGGCAGTTCCTTTTGGTGTGGCACAGTCTGGTAAGAGCTTCCGTAACGAAATCAACCCACGTAACTACACCTTCCGTTCTCGTGAGTTTGAGCAGATGGAGCTAGAATTCTTTATTCGCCCAGATGAGGCTGTTGAGCTAATTTGTGGCAAGGTAACAACACTTGCTGACAATCCAAACTTGGATGGCGATCCGCAGCCAGATTGGGGCTGGGAAGTATGGCACAAGTATTGGGTAGAGCAGCGCCTAAAGTGGTACCGCAATGTAGGTCTACCAGCTGATTCTCTAGAGCTATATTGGCAGACAAAGGAAGAGCTAGCCCACTACGCACGTGCTTGCGTTGATATTGAGTATGCATTCCCATTTGGTGTTCAGGAGCTTGAGGGTATTGCTGCACGTTCAGACTTTGACCTATCACAGCATCAGAAGTTCTCAGGTAAGAACATGGATGTAATGGATGATAAGCTACGTGAGGCAGTAATGAAGCTTTCTGATGATGAGAAGGCAGCATTCAAGGCAAAGGTTGTGGCACAGTGGACAGAGGCAGGTAAGGATGAGGCTGCTGCAGCTGCATTCGTTGATAAGCTATTCGAAGGCCGCTACATTCCACACGTAATTGAGCCATCTGCAGGTACAGATCGTCTAGCACTTGCTCTTCTATGCAATGCATATGACGAGGAGAAGCTTGTTGATGCCAAGGGCAAGGAAGATATCCGCACAGTAATGCACTTCCACCCATCAATTGCCCCAGTTAAGGTTGCTGTATTCCCATTGGTAAAGAATCGCCCAGAGCTATATGAAAAGGCTCGTAGCGTATTCAAGGCATTGCAGCAGGAGTTCAATTGCTTCTGGGATGAGACAGGTGCTATCGGCCGCCGCTATCGCCGTCAGGACGAGATTGGTACACCATTCTGTGTAACAGTTGACTTTGATACTCTAGGCGAGGGTGATCCAAGCGCAAAGGATACAGTAACTGTTCGTATGCGCGACTCTATGGAGCAGGTACGTATGCCAATCGCAGAGCTTGAAGGCTTCATTCGCAAGAGCATGAAGTAATCGGTTCGAAAATTATGGTTATATAAAAAAGGGGCTGTTGCAAAACCTAATGTTTTGTGACAGCCTCTTTTTCATTTGTAATTATAATTCACCGGTTTTAAGAGTCTTGTTCGCGCTTGCTCATTATTCTATAAACCCATCCGTGTCCATCCGTGTTTTTGATTGCGCGCTAAAGCACGCTACTCCGATATCCTAGTCCCCCTCCATGTAACCATGCTTTTAAATCATCCGTGTCCATCCGTGTTCTTGACCTTCGCACTTCTAGCCATCACACAAGCACATGGGTTGCCCCCACACTAGCGCTTGTAAGTTGGCCTTGCGACAACGAGAGCAAGACCATGTCCAACGTCAAGCGCTAGTGTAGTGCGCTGCGCACACACCCAACCAATCCTGCCAATCATGCAAAATCCTGACCATCCTGTTACTGCGCGAGAGCGCACTCGCGCGCTC
>JAZNPC010000079.1:0-23787 GCA_045589455.1 Kiritimatiellia bacterium | reverse complement strand
ATGAAATATGATATTTATAGTGCTAATGGATGGTTTATTGGTTCGGGAGTAATTGAAAGTGGTTGTAAGACAATTGTTTGTCAGCGTTTTAAACAATCAGGAATGATTTGGTCACTTAATGGTGTTAAATCACTATTACCTCTTAGAACACTATTAATGTCAAATAGGTTAGAAGAATTCTTCAGGTATAGAAAAAAACATCTTGAGCAAGTATCATTTGTTTCTTAACCTGCAGAAAAAACTCTTTGCACCCGTTCAAAAATAATTCATCAACAAACCCTTGAAAATACATATCAAAAATATTACGATGATTTATTTTTTCCCGTTTTTGAAATAAATTTCAGTACAAGAATTGTGCCATCCTTGTTTTTTATTTCGAAATGAATAACTTATTACAGATGATTTTACTTTTTTTTCAACAATTTGTATATATTGAGAAAATACATTAGGACATGGAACTCCATGACAAATAAAATCACATGTAACGAGATTTGAGACATCTATATCACCCAAAAATGAAATCAATCCAGCTACTTGACATGGAGTTCCGACAAAAAGAGTTGAGCGATTCTTTTGAAGATTCTTTTTTACCTCAACAAAAACTACTCCCAAATCACTTTGCACATATTTACTACCCATTAGTAAATCTAATGAAACAGAATCTGTTGATGTATGAATTACTTTCTTCAATTCATTATCATATGCAGCTCCAAAAACGATACCATCCTCTTCCAAAATTTTTTTTGCTAAAATAGAAAACACACCTCCAGAACTACTCTGCTTACGAATATCATCATCAAGAGCCCACCCATAATATGCTTTTTGGGGTTGACTCGTATTTTTTTCATTTAGTATAGGACAACAATCAACACATAAACCGCAATTAACACACATAGACAAATCTATAGTTGGTTTATAGAATCCAAGCAACCCACAACTATCTATTTTTATTGCTCTTTTAGGACAAACAGATGCACAAGCAGTACAACCAATACATTGTCCTGTATCATTAACTATTTGTATTTGTTCTACTTTCATTTTAGAGCCTTTGCTAAAAAGTCCCTGCCACAAAAACACATATCCTTACAATTTTGTTCCCATTTTTTTGAATCAACATAAAGAAGTGTTTTTACCTTTTCCTTAGAAAGAGGATTCTCTTGCTTATCAATCATTCGCTGCAATTCGTCAAATGTTTCAAGCAAGTTAATCTGTCTAGTACTTCGACCTAACGTTGACTTTGTAGCGAAAAAAGGCTTATTTAACAATAAAGAAAAACACATCCCATGGAATGAATTTGTACATATAGCATCAGCATTCATAATCAAATCGATAAATTCATCAGGTGCCAAATCATGAAGCTTAATATCACAAGAATTAACAGCCCACAAATTAAATCCAGGTAATGCTTGAACAACTTGAACACCTAACTCTTGCTTTACAATTTCAACACTATGTTCTAAATGCTCATCTTTTCGTATTCCATATACAAAAATATAACGAGAAAGACGTTTCTTATACTCTGAAACTGCATTTTTCCAAAAACTTGCATCATGCAGAAAAAAAGGATCACAAACAACATTTGGTCTAAATGAGACTAATCCTTCTACTATATCTGCAGCGGACTTTTCTCTTACCGAAATCATATTAAATCGTTGCAATTCCTTTTTAACCAACAACTCGTATTCTTGAGGAATCGTATCTGTTCCGAAACTTGCTGCATATGAAACAAGTTTTGCATTAGGATTTTTTACATACTGAAGAAAAAAATTGAGGATCTAATCCATTTTGAACATTCCATACTTGATCACTACCTGTAATAAAAATATCTGCATCATTTATATATACGCATGTTGACAAGCCTTCTTTAGTATGACGTTGATATTTATTTATAAAATTCTCTGTTTTTTTTTGCTCTAGAAAGCATTTTTAAACAATTAGGTAAAATAAGTATGTTACGGAATATACTGCGAGGAGACTTCCATGAACGAAAAATTTGTTTTTTAAGAGGTTTGGCTCGTTTTAAAAACTTAGCATCATAACCAAGAGATAATAAATAATAATTTAACGATGATGCTTGCAACACTGCACCATAATTAAAATCAGAATAAAAAGAATTTAAAATTATTTTCATATTTTCTCCGAAAAAAACAAAAAATTAATGGCATGTTCGGTGTCTTTTATATTTGACACATTGCGATAGACAAATAGATGCCTCACTTAAAGGATGCAAATAACCCTGACCAAGCATAGATGCTAACACATTTTCCAGCCTTTTTCGGAAAAGATTAAAACTTGGCATATCTACGCGATCCCAATCTATAGCATTAATTTCTTCTTCTCCAATCATATCATAAATATTATCAGAAGTTTGTAATGCCTTACCTAATAATTTTTTAACAGAATTGGGACTAGCATCATTCCCTGACATTTGCTCAAATCGTTCACAGTGATTATATTCATTTTGTCCATACAAATTTTTTTGATAGTAGCCTAACAACCACGCCTCACTCTTTGGACGCGGTATCATTGGAACTCCATATTTGTTTCCCGAATTTTCGAAGCCAGATTCTATTGCACTTACAATATTCTTCCATGTATCTTGTGGTGAAATATTTGTTGTATCTGCATCTTTAAAAAATATTACTCCTGTTCTATCTTCATCAGGATAAACAGTTGTTACATAATTACCCAAATATTGTGCTGATAAAAATAACTTTTCATAGGGCTTGTGATTACTTCCTCGCCCCTGTATATTGCGCTTATCTTGTTTTATAAGTTTCTTGAGGCCTTGCTCCGTAACTAGATAATATTCTAATTCTAAATTAAATTTATAACGAGCGATTGCATCAATTACAAATGTCATTGCTCCTTTTTTCAATGAACCATCACTATCTAGTGTTCCTAAATCACTACTGCCCTCTCCTGATATGAGGAATTTCATTTTACCCCCCTTCATTTGATTAAAGAATCTCTTAACTCATTTAAATTTGTCTGGCTCATTACTTGCCCAGGAGCTAGATATTCTATCTTTTCTGCTATCTCAGGTATTTCAAAGAATTTATAAGCCCTTGTGTATCCTTGTCCATCTTTAGATAATAAAACCACACTATCTTTTGCAACATCATCATCCAAATAATTTAACACCAACGCACTATGCGTTGTTACCATTATTTGCTTATCTTTGAAATTTTGTAAATGAAGTAAAAGTTTTTCAATCAACTCCTGATTAATTCCATTTTCAATTTCATCAAACAATAAAAAACTTGCTTTTGAATATTTTTGAGATAACATGGCAAGAACTCGTAAATAGCCATCATTTATATGCTTGGCTGAAATTAATGAATTTAACTCTGCCTCTTTAATTAAAAGAGCTTTCCATCCATAACGTTTACGTTTAATTTCAAATTTATCTATCTGTGGATAAAAATCATGCAAGATAGAGATTAATTCTTTTACTTCATTTTCACTCAAAGTGCTTAAAAAACCTGAAAGACCTTCTCCTCCAATGCCTAAATCATCTTGTGGAAGCGAACTTTGGCGAAGAATATTTGGAGAAATAAGCTCCAATGATTTTAGCGATTGCAGCTCATATTGGACTCTATTTATTATTAAATCATTAAACTTAAATGCGGAAAGCACTGACCCTTTATAATTATAATCAGAAATATCCTTAGGACCTTTTTGTTGCATTCCTTCATAAAAAATACGACCTTCTTTAACATTTAGAAAATAGTGTTTTTTAACATCGTTCTTATCTATTTGATGAATTAACTCTTCAGTAATTTTTTGTTTTTCAATATTGTACCTAGCAGACCAAACAATTTCTTTATCATCGATAATAAAATTCACTTCAAATGCAATAGTTCGCAAATTACTACCAATTGTAATAATTTCTGATTTTTTCCAATTTCGAAAGTCTGTCTCACCACAAGCTAGGTGACCAAGAAAATCCATTACTTGCAAAACTGTTGTTTTACCTGCTCCATTTAAGCCAATTAAACAATTAAATTTGCATAAAGGCATAGAAAAATCTGACAATGATTTAAAATTATTTACATAAATTTTTGTTATCATAATTTATCTTCCCACTATACATGGACGAACTAAACTTAAACCCATATTTTACATAAAATTACCATTAACGAGAAGTTGCTATTTTTACTCAAATAAAAACTCAATTTTTAACTTTATTGATATTATCATATTTATATTTATAAATCAACTCTAAGGAAATTTTCACGGGTCCATGAAAATTGCATAATTGAGTGAGTAGGGGTAATTAGGTGAAGAAACCTCCTGAATTGATTTTATTTTGAATAGAAAATGGAAATATTTTGAAGCTTTCGTTGTTGGTTCGATGTAAAAGCTTCTTCATTGAGCTTTTCCGTCATCTGCTTGTAAAATGGAATATGGTGGGTACGGGTAGTGGCTATTGCAAAATTCTTATTATTAAAATCTATTTGATCAAAATCTGACTCATAAGTTAATGGAAGTATCTCTATATCTGATTGTTGTAAATAATAAAGGAATACCCTATCCATATAACGCGGTGCTACATAAAGAACTTCAACATCCTGCTCTACTATCTCTTTTGCTGCCTCACGAACCATTTCTTTGGAATATTTTGTATCGCATAAGAAATTATAACAAGCAAACAAAGATAACATCACAAACAAACCCATTGATAACATAAGACCTTTTTTCGAAAAATCCTTCGTTTTTCGTTCTACCGCATTGTTGAATAATATGGCTAGACAAATAATAATACCAATGATTCCTGGGAATGCGTATCTAACATTATAGCTATGCTCAGTAAACATCTCTATACAAATAGCATAACCTATAAAAACCGAGACAAAGAATATTGAAGGAAGCAACTTCTTCCAATCAAGTTTTCTAACAGAAAATATGGCAAAAGTGCCTAAAGAAAAAATAGCTAATACTATTGCTCCTTTATTTGCAAATAAAGCATTCTTAGCGGATATCTGCAACTCAGATATTGATGGACCAAAGCTATACCCAAAAATATAACAGTAAAATGTATAGAATATTTCCAAGCCCGTAAAATTTCGTGCTGGAGGTAGTGGCCCTTTCACAGAAAACAACACTACAAAAACAGTCAATGCTATTATCAACAAAAGAGAATAAACTCCCCAAAATAAATAATCATTTTTTTTCTCTCTATTAGAATAAAAATAAAATAATATACACAAAGGGAAAATAGTCATCCCTTGAACCGATGTTATAGTACACATCACTGCACTCAAAGCAAAAAGTAATAAATGCTTTATTTCTTTTGTTTTCCAGTATTTTAAAGCAAACAACAAGGAAAACAACAAAAGAAATACAACCATTGTGTAGTTTCTCGCCTCATGTGCAAACCACAATGCCAAAGGATTTATCGCTAACAAAAATGCCGACAATAAGGCTATTTTCTTTGAAAAGATTTCCTTTGTAAAAAAATATAGCATTACAATGCTTAATGAAGCAAACAAAGCCGACAAAAAACGCAGTGCTATCTCGCTATACCCAAATACTGAGCAAAATAATTTATTACAATAATAATATAATGGCGGAGAATTATTAAGTGAAATAGATGTGTGCAAGACTTCTGACCATTTGCATTCTATATTGCGAAGCGTAAATATTTCATCAATCCACAAGGACTGCTTACCTAACCCATAAAAATGTAATACAACCGAAACAACAACAATCGACAACAACCAAAAACAATCTTTATTCTTCGAAAACCAATTTTTCATTATAAATAAAACATCTTGCTATAATTTAATTCCTACTTGCAGTAAATAATAACATATTTACAACAATAATACGACATAATTATTATTTTCAAAAAACCAAAAATTGAAACCTAACGCCCAATTCTGTGTCTTTTATATTTGACGCATTACGCAATGCCACAACTTGTCACTCGACATCTATTCGGGCTTAGGCATACGAGAAATATGTGCTTGATTTTTATTTTCACAACATCATGGAGTATTTCCCTAAAACAACATTTACAAAGGGATAACTGAATTTGCCAATCTTTTCTCCCCACCAATAGGTGTAGTATAAAAACGTTGTTCAATTCCGTATAGAAGCATCTTCAAATCTTCTTCATTTCCAATCTCAAAGACACCGTTTCTCTGCGAAAGTGTTGAACAATACTCATCAATATATGAAAAAATTTTCATTTTATCAGTTTTTGTAAATTTTCCCATTATGTCTTTTACCAAAGCTATTCGTTTTCTATTTGGTGTCTTTACTGCAGAAACGTTGTAACCATCACGTAATAAAATAAAATCACTTCCCAGAAAATCACGAACCTCATTCTCTGTAGCCTCCCTAAATAGTTGATCAATACCTTTAAAGATGCCTGTAATAGATTCTAATTTTCTGAAATATAAACATTTTTCCGTACGACTGTATATAGCATCAGGTAGTTCGTTTATAACCAACTCGTGCCGATCTCTTTCATATCTAAAATTTTCCCCAAAACATAAAATCGATTTTCGTGCAACTAATTTTGCCCTCGTAACATTCTGAAAGTATAAGCCATCTTGTTCGTCAACGATAATAAAATCAATTGCATCAAAGTCGTGCCTTTCTAAAGAATCAAAATCCACCGTTTGAATTTCTTGATCTAGCACCCCATTTGCGTATGGTTTAAATTGTTCTTCAGTCAGACAAAACCATTCCTCTTCACCCAATATTATGCTTGGAGCATATGGAATACATGATTTTATAAGGGAATTCATACAACAATAAATTGGCTCGTCTATGGACAACATTTTTCTGTACTTATTATTTGATGTCCTTTGTTTTAACTTAACATAAATAACGCTCATCTCAAACCTCCAATTACAATATAAGTTGTGTCATTAATTCGTTTTAGATTTTGAAAACAAATGCCATCTTTATTGCGGATTACTTTACCTCTCGCAATAACAAAAATCCTAGTTCCTTCACAGGAAAGAATGTGATAATAATGATAGCCGAAAAGAAGATATATTGGATTAAAATATTGTGTCTGCGACAATAAAGTAAATATAAACACTATGGCATATACACACAACATTAGCGAATCCTCACTTATTCCTGTAGCCAAAAAGAAATAACCTAGATATATGGGCAAAAATTCATTATCTGACAACGAAAATTCCTGACAACTTGTCAATTTATCATTCCCTAAAAAACTAAAACAAACAAGAGATACCAACGAAAGAAAAACTGGGACTAAAATATATAAGACACCGCAAAGCAACATCGGAATTTCAAAAATCTTCCACTCTTCTTTTATAGCATACAATATCACAATCCACGAAGTTGCATTGATTGTTAACAAAATTCTAAACAAAAAATTCATAGTTCAAATTTCTTTATATATTTATTAATATGTTGTTAAAATTACAAAAACCAATTCTATATATAACACTACTCGATAGTGTAAAATATTGTCTGTAAATTCAATCAATATAATGTAGAATTATAGCTATTCATATATGTTATTGATTGCAATTTGCTAAAGCATCTTTCTCATTGATTATTTCATCAATGCTTTTAACTATGCATTCTATTTTTCGAATATACTCTTTCACAAATTCTTCTGTTATATCCATTTGTGTAGCCGTTGCATGATCTCTATCATTTTGGTGAGCTATTTGATTTCGTCTTTTAAACAATTCCTCTATAATTTTTCTTCCTTCTTTCCTCGATGCCTCTTCGTTATCTTTTGGGAATGCCTTAAACATCGTTTGAACAAAATTTACACCTATCATATTTAACTGATCACTCATACTATCTGCTGAAAGAAAAACATCACGACTAAAACGATTATTTAGATACTCAAAAAACCAATCCCTGGAAGAAACCATTTCAATAGCCTTCTCTACTTTAGACATTGGAACCATAAATGACGCATATTTTTCTGTCTTTCCCCAATTCCCACAAAACATTTGAAACATACAATACTTGCTTATTTCATGTATGTAAAAATCTAACAAGCCTTCTATTAAAACAATTTGAGAACGCCATACCATTTTACAACCTTCTACATCACAATCTTTTAAAAGTGATTTAGCTACATTAAACTGGGCTTTTATTATTTTTACACTATCATCAAAATGCTTTTTGATTTCTTTATTAGAAAAACGAATTGGAATTTGTATTTTTTTAGACTCACGTACATCTTCAATACGAGAAGTGAGAGATAAATTTCTTTTATTCATTTTACCTCCCCCTTATTCCTGTGAAACTAAATTAGCAAAACTAGTATTCAACATTGGGATAGCACCGTATTTACCTGTTATATAACCTTTACCAAAATTATCTTCTTTTCTTACATTTTTAATTTCGGCAAGAGAATAAATATCAGTATATCGTTCTACCCCTTCCATTTCGGTAAACCAAATTTGATCTCTCCTAAATAAATCAAGGTTTAGTAGACCTGTTTCATGTGTAGTAAAAATAATTTGAGCAAACTTATTCGCCTTAGTACCCATAAATGTCTTTACCAATTCATATACAAGGGACTCATGCAAACTAGACTCCAACTCATCGCAAACAAGAACTTTCCCATTTATCATAATATCGATTAGGGGACATAATAAAGCAAAAAGCTTTTTAACACCTGTTGATTCATCACGCATTAAATCTGTTTCAAACTTTTCGTATACAACCTTTGCAGTAATTGCATCAACCTTTGTTTGTAACAACATATTTTTAAACTCAGGAGAGAGAAATTCAGGTAATTCAGATGATTCCAACTTCTTTTTATCAATTATTACCTTTATATCTTTAACACCCATTCCGAAGCTATTCATTAATGATAAAACATTATTTTTCATTATCGGATTTGTGTTTATTTGATACAACGAATAATTCATCCACTTATCGTGATTTAAAGGACTATAGACAACCAATTGATCTCTAAAAAATTTGAATACATCTGCCACTTCCTTCACAGCTGTGAAATTTGCAGCACATGATAACAATAACCTATTCGGTTTTAATACATCTTTACACGAATTAAATCGTCCAACAAACTTGCTTCCTAAAGTAAATTCTTCTTTTTTTCTATCAAAAATTTTTGATTGTCTTCCATTAGGAAAAAAATACAAATATTCTTCCTCTACTAGCATTTTTACTAATGAGAATCCAAAAACATACCTTATTCCTCCTACAACGAAATGTATTTGATATTCGCTTTCACTATCAATACCATTCAATTTGTGTGGAATTTGTCTAATTCCTTGACCTAGTTGATAGTTAACACTATTTAATACTAAATTCTTCACAAACGCAATTGCATCAATAAAATTACTCTTACCTGAGCCGTTTGCGCCATAAATTACAGCTGATTTAAGAACTCTTATACCTTCTATTCCTTCTATATTTCTCTCAAAAGAGGTATCTGTACCAGCTACAGTTGAAAACAATACCTTTTTTTGTATTGACTTATGGTTCGAACAAGAAAATTCAAGTAACATATTTCTTCTCCTATTTAATTTAAACGACACACGTATAATAATGCTTTTTTTACAATTTATCAAGCATTTTTGTAGATTTTACGACAAAACAAGACCATAAATTCATTATTTTCGCTTTTTAACATAATTTTATCTATACAACTATCGCACTAATTCCATTTAATGATTTATTCACCAAAATTATGAGCGATGTAGGATTTTAGAAGTGAATAGATTCGCTCGGTCCAAATGTGTGAGTTTGGGAAGAAGGGGTGCATTTATCGTTTGGTTAGAAGGCGGGTTGAGCGACAAAATTCTTTTGCTTCTTGCCAGTTGCGATGACGAGGCATTACACCGAGCCGAAAACGCCAATTCATAAATGCTCGTAGGGTCAATGGCCAACATGCAAAAAATGGAAGATAAAAATGCACTTCTAAAGGAAATTCCTTTGCTGGCGTCTGTACCCAATGATAGCGACCCAACGCTTGAATCTGCTAACACATTTGCCTCTGCTCTTCCCTACCACCGACATGCTCAATCACAGATATTGAATGCACTATATCATACTATTGCTCTAAGCAGGATTTGTCGTATGAGATTTTTGATTTTGGCATTCGTAACAACACCAATCTAATTACATAACAAAAGCTAAATGCAACGCATAGATTATTAGTTTTTTATTTAGTTTTTATTTCTATACAAATTAAACATCTATTTTTTATTAAATAAAGTATTTCTTTTTTTGTATGTTATCAACATCACTAAAACAAAAGGAGAAAGCACATAAGAAAACACACCACAAAAGTATGACAAAACCTTTTTTGTTTCTTTTAACTTGCTAAAAAAACTCAATTTTGTAGAAGACACTATTGCATAGAAACTTCCTATCAAATAACTCTTTTTTGAAAACTTATCAAATTCTTTATTATACTTGATTTTTTTCAATAGTTCCTGTTCTTTATAAAACTTCATAGAATAAAGCAAAATTAATTGAGTTGTTTCTTTTTTAGAATTTGCTAAAGAATTTGGATAATAGACATAATGATATCCACAACATGGCATACAAATTATATCATTACAGAATAACATATATTCGTATTTAAAATACATATCTTCATTGACTATCATTTCTGGTTTAAACCTGATACCATTATCATCAATAATTTTTCTGTCAAATAATGATGTAACAATAACTCCTCGCTGAAGAATGTCTAAATTATTAAATTTAGACAAAATATCTAGACTGTTTTTTTCATTATCATAAACAATTGCAGAGTACTTTTTTGTATCTTTTAATTCTCCATTTGGCAAGATGTATGTTCTAGTCATACCATTAAAAACTATCCCCCCCCCCCCGACAAAACTATTGCATTATTAAATGACTCTAACCAATCTTCATCAATAAAATCGTCAGAGTCAATAAAACAAATATAAGGAGAAGATCCCTTTTCAATTCCTAAATTTCTAGCTACAGATGGCCCTGAATTATCTTGATAATAATATAAAAACTTATCTGGATAAGTTTCTACATATTTTTTTATTATCTCTGCTGAATTGTCTGTACTTCCATCATCAACAAGAATCATTTTCCAATTTGTATGACGTTGTGCTAAAACAGAATCAATACATTTTGAAATTGTCTTTTCTGCATTATAGACAGGACAAATTACATCTATTGCATTTTCATTCATTGAATTTCCCAATAATTATTTTTTTAAAACTAAATTTAAAATTTTGGTTTTATTGTACTATATTTCATGGAATTATCCAACAAGATTATTCCCAAAATTATGGGCGATGTAGCACTTGGGGAGGGAGTATAGGCGTTCAGCCCAAATGTGGGAGTTTGGGAAGAAGGGGTGCATTTATCGCTTTGAAAGAAGAAGTGTTGAGCGACAGAATTCCTTTGCTTTATGCTAATATTTGCATTCGTTTATTTCTGCTATTATACGCAACAGAATTTGGATTATTAGGATCTGATACCATAGCCTTACTTGTGTTAATAAACTCTTACAGACAAATTAAACCAAATCAGACACATCAAATCAAGGCGAAATAAGGCATTTCGTGGGTATAATTATGGCGCTAATATTAGCAAGAAGTAGAGATAATTGAACAAAATCTAAGAATATTATTAAGGTTTATTTGAGAGTTTTAATCCAAGTTTCTCTGGTTCATTTGCACATCCATACACAATAAGTTTTAGGGCAATATACCAAACCATAAAATCATCCAAAGATATGCCATCAAAATCATCGACTAATCCATGAGCACATCTATTCCTCAAATTATAATTTGGAGGAGAACCAAAGAATGCCTTCATTATAAAACATAAATCTTTATCAAACAACTTTTTCATTAAATTACTATTAGCAACGATAGAAGATAAACCAATTTCAGATTGAATATCTCTTTGTGCATCATAAATACAAGTATCTTCACCATAAATTTTCAAAAGAACTCGTATTGAATTTTCGATTTGAGGAATTAATAATACAGCTGCGACTTGAAAATCCAGAACGAAACCAGCAAAAATTCCTTTTGCATACATTTGTTGTCTCTTCTGTGGGACAAATTTAGAAGAAGACACAATTGAAAAACAATCTTGGAAAGTAACTTTATGCTCTTCCGTCAATTGAAGAAAAGATGGGAAAAGACAACTATTAAAGCATAATTGCAGCTCTGAATTGAGATATTGCACCATCATTTGTTGGAATTTTTCTTTAGCTTCTAAGCAAGGGTCATTTAAATCAATTCCATCTATCTTTGCAACTACCCTATCATCATCGTAAATCTCCATAGGGAAATGGGCGAGAATCGGGTTTTCTTCTAAATTTTTTAGAACACCTCTTGAGATTAGTTCATAATTTGGTCTATATATTTGAACAAAGCGACAAATTGCCGGAGAAAAATCTAATCCTGCCATGTTTTCTTTCGCCCTTTTTATTTCTTCAGTAATATCAATTGGTTCGCTTTTGAAGCAATGAAATGTTTGCGAATATTCTTTTCTCAAATTATCTTGAGCAATTCTAATCTCTTTAATAATTTCAAATACATTTTCCTGCAATTTAATTTCTCTTGGCAATTGATTAAAGCATTTAAACGCCTTATCATATAAATTAATTATTTTCCCTAAATTTTCTTTTTCTATTTGTAAATCTTCTGCATACTTTTTATTTGCTTTTCCTTTATTCAAATAACTTTTATATTCGGAATCTTTTTGTCCTACTTTAGAATAATAACTAATTAAAAAATCATATGCACAATCAATCTCATAAAAATTAAATTTTTCTGAATGATTTAATAATACCTTTTCAATTTTATTTGCGACAACAAGAACATCATCTAAACAACTTCCACTACCTAAAAATATTTTTCCTATTCTTACAAGCAAATCTAGTTCTTTATCATCAAAACTATCACAAAATGAATGAAGTTTTTCTCTAATTACTGTTAAATAATGCTCTCCTGTTTTTTTAATAGATAGACTTAAACTAATTGCCCTACTACATACATGGTTCATTTCAGAATCAAACCAAGTTTTTTTATCAAATTCATAAGCACAAAAGCCATCTAGAGCTGCTTTTGCAAAGTTTATTGCATTGGAAAATTTTGTAATCTTTTTATTGATCCACAAAACATCTGCCACGCGGAATTTTAAAAGAGGATTTTCTATTTTGTCATAAATTCCCAATAAGACTTCTGCAATTTCTCCAACGAAATCTTCAACAGAAGCAGTTCTACGGCCATCGCCGAAAACTGCAAATGGCATATAAACTTTATCATCATTTGCAAAACACATCAAACATATTTTACTGAATATGATATAAAGCTCTTTTTCACCTACTGAACAATTATTTAATGCTTTATCAAACTCAGTATGATAATCATAATAACAAGGAGTCGAACCACCTAACATTGAATTAATTTTAGCATTATCAAAAGTCGCTACAATTTGCTGAACTGTAAAACCATTAATCATTTTAATCTTATGTTATTTATTCTTTTTGTCTATTAAATCAAGATATTATTATAAAATTGAAGGTAAATTAAATTCAGTTTTTTGAAACACACTACTAATACAAAAAAATGATAAAAATTTAAATCATCCACACTTTTGCAGAAATATCCCTAAATATTAATATATAGAATACAATATATCTAATTATTCTTCTACTACACGAATAGAATAATTAGGATCATCGGTATCTATTATTGCTCGTTTTAGTAAAATATCTGTACCTGTTTTATCCTTTAAAGAACGAACTGTTTCTTTTACTAATTCTATTTGTGGTTGCTTCATTGCATGTCCCAAAATTATAGATTTGATTATTGGCAGACTTAAATTTATCCGAACAGGTTCATAAGTGGAAAATGAGGATGCAAATATACGCCATTCTTTTTCATAAGACCACGTACTTGACTTAAACAATGCCAATTTTAACCGTTTTAATAAATCAATGTCTAAAACATTGTTTAACCCACATATATATTGTAAAAGTGTTTGTTCTACCAAGTAAGTTGCATCATAACGTTTGGTAGAATATAAAACAGGAAAACAACATAAAGTCCTAGTATATTCACCAAATTCAAAAGAATGAAACATTTTATCAAATTGAATATCATATTCAACACAAATTCCCTTACCAGAATCTGCGTAATGAGCCCACATTAAAGGAGAAGCAAACGACTCACTAAAACAAGAAATCCGAACTTTATTTTGAAGATTGGTTGTAATAGATGAAATCAATTCTGATGTATTTCTATCAATCGTCATCTCATCACTCAACAATATTTCTTGTATTTTCTCTTCTGGAATTTTTCTAAATGAATCACAAATTAAATTAAGATGTTTTGAACCTAAGTCCATCCCATTTTTTCTAGCATTTATAAATTCTATAATCTTTTGGGGAGGAATTTCTTTTTGTGCTGCTCTAACAGCATCCCGATTGACATAAAGTAAAGAATCATAAGGGTCATTGAACAATGATGGAGAAGTTAATGTAATCATATTATTCCTTATGGCGTATAGAACATACCCATCCACATCCAACTTATAATACTTATATAAAGCCAAATGATTTATTGGTGGCTTCATAGAAGTTAATATGCGAATTTTTTCCTCTTCACTATCAGATTCAAGGAATTGGGACGTCTGGAATAATTCCTGCAGTCGATTTCTATAGTTATCTAATTGTTCATCTAACTTTAATACATCAATTTCACTCATAAAAATAATTGTCCATGTAGATCCTTTACCTGCTCAGGTAAATTTACAATATCAATGCTCCTAATTAATCCGGCAGGAAGCATCGAAGCATACTTTTCCCAATAGAAATATGTCATGGAATATTTAAACCAACTTCCATTCGCCATCATTCCAGGTGATAAAAGAAAATGCCTTGTTAAATCTAGTATATTCCTTTGTTAAATGATGAATACGTCCAGCCACTATACTAGTAGAAACATTATTATCCCGAGCAAAAGTCTTTAACTCATCCATAGTCTGAAGCATACATACTTGTTTGTTAACAGTTCTTGACAAAAGCATATCTGCAGCAAAAATATCGGCATTAATTTCATCAGGTGAATTAGCCCATGCCTCACCTGTCAAAAAATTCGTTTTCTTCTTCGCATCTAAAATATGTTTAGCCTCATGAAAGAATGAAAACCAAATAATATCTTCTCTCATTGTTCGCAAAGACAAAAGAATCATAGCTTTATCCTTACTAAGCCAACGCGTTACGCCATTTAATGGTGCCCCATTAACAGATTTAACAAAGACCAAAGCAACTCCTGCCTCTGCACAACGACGGCGCATTTCTAGTAACACCTCTCGTGTCATGGTTTGCTTTACCAAATCTCGAGAAGTTGAAAGAACTTTACGGAATTTTTCTACAGAATAAGGTTCACAATGAATCATTTCTGCCTCAATCTCCCCGGCTCGAACAAACGCTGCTACCGCGGACGGCGACACTTTATATTTTGGTGAAACACGTGCAGCCGCTAATGGAGTATCCCATACTTCAAGCCATGCTTTACAATTTGCAACACGATAGAATGACAATAATGATTGAAACTGTTCTTGTTCTGTCTCGCCACTTATCCATCCTCGTTTCAACATTTCCTTACATGGATGGGCTCTTAACCACTTACGATCTTCTTCTGCAAGACAAACAAGACGATTAAGTTGTGTACGATAATTGGCTTCAAGAGAATTCCAAAATGACGCTGGAACTTTTGTTACCATCTCTAATTTTATAGCAAACTCAATAGAGAGTGGTATTTGTGAAGAAATCACTCTATTAAGATAACCAATTGAGACTCCAAGATGTCTCGCAAATGCAGCTTTACTTAATCCAATATAATCTATTAACTCCTCTATTGTATTTCCAGGTTTAACTGAATAATTAGGAGTATATTCAAAAACTTCAGCATTATTAATGTTCATATATTACCTCCTTACCTTCCCATCATGCGTATCGCGTACTTCTTTTATACAAATCGTTTTAACACTCGTTAAATCTATCCCATTATCATCACGTACAGAAAACTCCCCATAAGGACAAAAAATTAATCGCATATTACCCGACACATCTACAGAAAAAAGACAACCATTACCTTCAAGTTTATGACATCTCGGTGGAGGCAAATGCGACACCATTTGTAGAGTTTCTGCTGCAACAAGTTCCGACATACGTTGCTTGATTCGGGTTGCTATACTTTTGCCAAATTTCTTGTTCAACAAACAATCAGAGTTAAACAATTTTTGAATCTTTCTATCTGTGAAAACAATTCTCATTACAATATTCCTAAAAACAATACCCTATTATGGTATCATTTTTTCTTTAATCAATCAATATAAAACTCTAATTGATGCAATATAACTAATAACTATATTAAAATCTGTTGACGAAAGGTTATATTAGCTGCTGCTGTAACTGAGAACAGAATTCGCCTAGGTCTGAAAAGCGCTTTAGCGCATAACGATCATATGGTGTTGGTTGAGCATTAACTATTATTATCTCTCCATTATTGCGATAGCTTAATAGTGGAAGCGAAGCAACAGGATGCACTGTTAAGCTTGTGCCCATCACAAGCACCATATCTGCTTCAGTAAATTCTTTTTCTGCTTGTAGCAAGCCAGGCCCCAAGCCCTCGCCATAAAATACAACATCTGGACGCAATAATCCACCACAAAGCTTACAATATGGCAATTCGCCACTATCAATCACATTAGCAATCTCTGAATAAGAGTGATATTCACCACAACGTGTGCACACATGCCTATCTAACGAGCCATGTAGCTCAACAACATTTTTGCTACCAGCCTTAAAATGTAGAGAATCTATATTCTGCGTATAAAGCGTGCGTAGGAGTCCCTTTTCCTCTAGCAATGCACATATTCTATGAACAACGCATGGCTCCTTCTGGAGCATAGTATAAAGCTCCTCTCGAGCAAATTGGTAAAAGACATCCCAGTTTGCTGATGCAAAATCAATATCTAATAGCTCTTCTTTACTATGACCATGCCACGTATCGCCCGTGGCATAGAACCCATTGGCGCCACGAAAATCAGGAATACCAGATAAAGTGGAAGCACCAGCACCAGTTAATACAACTAGTCTTTGCGCAGATAATATTTTTTCTGCATATTCATCAAAATCAACCACTTTTCCCTCCATTCTATGCAACTTGAAAATGTGTCTACAATATAAAATAGCATAATGTAGCAAGTTTTTTCAAGACTGAGAATTACAAAAGGATGCATGCAAGTTATTCACACCATTAAACCTAGCACTTCTAGCCATCACGTGCATCACGCTTTCCCCTCTTAGAAGCCTTGGTGGTGCGTACACACAAGCGCTAGTGTGGGGGCAACCCATGTGGCTTGTGTGATGGCTAGAAGTGCGAGGGCTTGGTGGGGATTGGCGTGCGGGGCACGCGAGTGCGCTCTCGCGCAACAACAGGATTAACATGATTTTGCATGATGGTCAGGATTGTGTTGGGAGTGTGCGCAGCGCACGACACTAGCGCTTGACGTTGGACATGGTCTTGCTGCCGTTGTCGCAAGGCCAACTTACAAGCGCTAGTGTGGGGGCAACCCATGTGCTTGGCGTGCGAGGGTGGGTTTGTAAAAAAAACTTTTTTTTATTTTTTATTTAAAGTATAATCGTAACGTAAATTTGACCTATAACAGGTTGCCGAGACTTTTAGAATTGCAAGTACATATTGATATGGAAAAGGAGTAATAGTAATGCAAATTAGAGAAATAACAAATAAAGTTATAGGGGCAGCAATGAAGGTGCATTCACATTTTGGACCAGGATTCCTAGAAGAAGTTTATAAAAATGCTCTTCTAGTAGAATTAAAAGAAAAAGGATTGAAATGTGAGAAAGAAATGTGTCTCAACATATTTTACAAAAAGGAACTTGTAGGATATTACAAGGCAGATATAGTTGTTGAGAATAAAGTAATACTAGAATTAAAAGCTGTAGATGGTTTTGTGCTAGGTCACGAAAACCAGCTTGTAAATTACCTTCGTGCAACTGGCATAAATGATGGATTGCTCTTGAATTTTGGAGCAAAGTCTCTTCAATTCAAGCACAAGTATCGAGAATACATACCATCAGCTAAATAGTAGTTTGTGGGTGAGTATTATTGCGCGAGTGCGCTCTCGCGCAACAACAGGATTAACATAATTTTGCATGATGGTCAGGATTGTGTTGGAAGTGCGCAGCGCACGACACTAGCGCTTGACGTTGGACATGGTCTTGCTCTCGTTGTCGCAAGGCCAACTTACAAGCGCTAGTGTGGGGGCAACCCATGTGCTTACGTGATGGCTAGAAGTGCGAGGGCCTGGTGGGGATTGGCGTGCGGGGCACGCGAGTGCGCTCTGCGCGCCACCCACTAACTGTTAATGAGTAATTGTGTATTAGAATCAATCCCGTTGAATCTTATGTTTATCGTACTAGGGAAAAATCTTGTTTAATTATGAGAAATCCTGTTGGTGCCCCCACACTAGTGCTTGGCAGTTGGCTAATTGCTTCGAAGATTTTGCAATAAGAAAGGCAACAAGAAGCACTAGTGTCGTGTTCATCAGCATCCTGAGCATCCTGGCAAATCCTGAGCATCCTGTTGTTGCGCGAGAGCGCACTCGCGCGCCAAAAGCGACTAGAAGTCGCTTCTCCATAATACCCTCGCACTTCTAGCAATCACACAAGTAAAAAATTAGTATCCAATTGCTGAATTAAAGACAAATCTAGTAAAAAACTCAATTGCGCCTATTATAAAACTGAGACTATTAAAATCAGCTGCTATAAAAAAGGCTGTTGCAACCTAATGTTTGCAACAGCCCCAAATTCGAATAGTTAGACAATTCTATTAGAATGAAATTGTAATTTCTTCTTCATCCTCTTCAACTACATCACTATCAGTAACAGTTGGTGTTTGGAAGGAAGGTAGGTAACGATAGTATACCTCTAGCTGAAGTGTGCACAAGCAAGTATCCATGATATCCTTCCATAAAGCGGCACCACCACCTCCACGATAAGATTCTGCCTCTGAAGGGCTCTGCCAATAACCGACATCACGCATATCTCCATTTGGATCTGCAATCGCATCTGGAATTACATTCTGCTTCTCAATTAACTCTTTTTGGAATATCTTGTTCCAGCTTTGCCAACGAGAACCACCAGCATGGAATTTTGCCTGTGTAATATAGTACCAATAATAAATTGGACTTGGATTATCACCTTTTGGATATGGCTGATTATCCCATTCATCAAATGAGTATGTACACCCATCTAGAAAATCAAGACCACTCTTTACTTCTGAGCAATTAGCATCTCCCAATAGCTGTAAGCAAAGAACACCAACACCTGTCAAGCCAACATGTGAATTTCCTTGAGACGCAACATAACTAAAGGCACCACTATATCCAGAAGAACCTTTAATGCAATTCGCGCGAATACCATTCTTACACTTTTCGTAAGCCTCATCCAACAAATCAACCTCTACACCGTCACGAACCTCAGTGATATCAAGCTCTGCTAAATGAGCTGCCTTAATTGCCTGAGTTGCCCAGCCAGAATAGGACAAGTCATTACGATCTGAATTTTTTGCTAGCTTATAGTCAAAGCCACCACCATCTTGCTGACCATTGATAATGCAGCGAATGGCTCTTTCAGCGGCATCTTTAACAGCAGGAACACGGGTCATTGCATAAGCTTCTGACAAAGCATATGCACCAATTAATTGTGCATAGTAGTTTCCATCAACTTGTACGAACATTCCATTGGCTTTAACATTATCTGTCAAATATTTAATACCTTTTTGAACTGTTTCACCAAATTCAACACAATCTAGTGATGGTGTTTCACCATGTGCTAAATATGTCAAAATAGCTAAACCAGTCATTGCTGTTTGATGTCTATCTCCCCAAGAGCCATCTGGATTCTGCTTCATTTTTAACCAACGCAATGCACGCATAACCGTTGCCTCACCTGCAGCAGAACCACCAAAACGACCAAGCGCTGCGCCACGCTGACCTGGTGAACGAGAGCCTACAATACCCTTCATAACGATTGGGCTATTAATTTGTGATACTGTACTTACCTCAGCTGGTTTTGGTGAATATGGCTCATTAGAAGTAACTGATGTAATATCTGGTGTATTGAAATCTGAAACAGGACCATCAAAATTAGTATCTACAGGCTCGAACTCTACCTCCTCTGGTGGTGGTGGTGGTTCTTCCTCAATTTCCATTTCTGTTGGTTCAATCATCTCAACAGCAACACCCTTTTGTGTTGTTGTTGTTTCAGAACGCAAATTAAATAGCACAAACATTAGTCCAGCTGTAATCAAAAAAGCCACTAGAGGACCAGACAAACGCTGTAACTGTAATTTAGCAAATTTATACTCACCAGAATCTTTAGGCTGACCAAAACCATTAATCATGCGCTTCATACGATTGAAAAAGCCTTCGTTTTCGAACAGCTTCATCATCTCATTATATGCTCTGTCATGCTCACTAGAACCAGGGGTCATTTGTGCAGGATCATTTTCTTCGTACATAATTTATCCTATTTTACAAAATATTGTGTCGTGTTGTGTTAAAGCATCAAATACTTCTACATTATATTCGTTTCTTAGAAGTAGTTTTATTAGAAAAATTTTAAAAAAATTATTTTCCTCACTTTCTTCTTAAATATTAACATTTTATGCTACAAAAAACCATAAAAAAATCAAATCTTCGCAATTTTGGTGCACCTTAGTTATCCACCCAATCTATCCTAATATTAGTTCTACTAGCGTGATGACTAGGATAATGGCTAGAATGACCTACTTACGCATAATGTAGTGAGCAGAACAAAAAGGGCGCCCAGTAGGACGCCTTTTTATTTTTTAGCCAACAATTACATCAATAACAACCTTTGTTTGCTTTTTAGCAGCAAGTAGCTTCGTTCCTGTAATTGTTGCCTTACCCTCTGCAACGGCTAGAGTAATTGCACCAGCAGGCTCATTGTTAGTCACACGTAGTACATACTCTACTCCACGATACTTACGAATAATTGTTGCCTTCTTAACATGCTTTGGTAGGCGTGGTTCAACGGTCAAACCATCATACTCAGCACGTATACCACATAGCCACTGTGACAGGAACACAAAATTCCATGCAGCAGTACCTGTAAGCCAACTATTCTTAGCTTCACCATGACGTGATGCAGCTTTACCTGCTATCATCTGAGCATATACATATGGCTCAAGTCTATGAATCTCACTGATATCCTCAAGATAAGAAGGTGCTATCTTCTTATAATATTCCCATGCTCTATCAGGACGCCCTGATGCGACCTCACCAATCATAATCCATGGATTATTATGACAGAAGATACCCGCATTCTCCTTATAACCAGGAGGATAAGAAGAAACCTCACCTAGCTCTACATGATATTCTTTGTAAGGTGGATCAAGAATTACAATACCATACTTGGTATCAAGATATTTCTTTACGCTATCAAGAGCCTTTATTGGTAACCCATCTGCTGCACCAACCTGAGCCATAGCACCAAAACCCTGTGATTCAATAAATATCTTACCATCCTCACATTCCTTTGAGCCAATCTTGCGTCCTGCATCATCATAAGCGCGGATATACCACTCGCCATCCCAGCCAGTCTTGCAAATCTGCTTAACCATTTTCTTGGCTTCCTTGATAGCAAATTGAGCCTCTTCCTCATTACCCATTGCACGGGACATTGCAATGTAATCAGGAGCAACATAAACGAACATCTGGGCAATCATTACAGATTCGGCATTCTTACCATCCTTGTTTGTACAGGTCTGGAAGGAGTCGTTAGGATCCTTTGAGAAGCAGTTTAGGTTCAAGCAGTCATTCCAGTCTGCGCGACCAATCAATGGCAAGCCATGTGGACCAATATGCTCAACTGTATAATGGAAGGAACGACGTAGGTGCTCATAAAGTGTTGCCTTATTTGTTGGTGAATTATCAAAAGGAACCATTTCCTTTAGGAATTTAACGTCGCCAGTCTCACGAATATAGCCACCAACACCAAGAATTAACCACAATGGATCATCATTAAAGTTAGAACCTATATCTGCATTACCACGCTTAGTTAAAGGCTGGAACTGATGGTATGCTGAGCCGTCCTCAAATTGTGTTGCAGCAACATCGTATAGACGTGCACGTGCACGCTCAGGCATCTGATGAACCACACCTAGCATATCTTGGGATGTATCACGGAAGCCAATTCCACGACCGATTCCACTCTCAAAATAGCTTGCAGAACGAGCAAAGTTATATGTAACCACGCACTGATACTGATTCCACATAGCCATGCGATCTAGCTTTTCATCGCCTGTTTTTAGCGTGAAATTAGCAAGCTGATTATCCCAAAAGGCGCGAAGTTCCTTCATAGCCTTATTTACCTTTGACATTGAAGAAAAGCGCTTTTGTAGCTCAATTGCCTTTGACTTATTAATTGCCTTAAGTGTAGGATTTGTGCGTAGCAAGCCTTTCTCAGGCTTTGCTGCCCACTTGTCTGCTTCTGCATTCTCAATATAACCAAGAACAAAGACAAAGCTCTTTGCTTCACCAGGAGCAAGCTCAACCTTAATGCTATGTGAAGCAATTGGTGACCAGCCATCAGCAACTGAATTTTGTGGCTTACCTGACATAACAACCTTTGGCTGATCAACACCATTGTTTAAACCAAGAAATGTTTCACGGTCTGTATCAAAGCCATTTATTGGTGCATTTACAGAGAAGAATGCAAAATGATCTCTTCTCTCACGATATTCTGTACGATGGTAAATAGTGCTTCCAAGAATCTCAACTTCTCCTGTGGAGAAATTACGTTGGAAATTTGTTGTATCATCTTGAGCATTCCACAAACACCACTCTACAAAGCTAGAGAGAGTTAGCTTCTTCTGTTTTTTGCTTGTATTCTTTAATGTTAAGGCTATAACCTCAGCATTCTCGCCATTAGGAACAAAATCTATCACCTCAGCTACAACAGAATTCTTACTAGAGATAATTTTTGTGTAACCAAATCCGTGGTGGCACTCGTATGAATCAAGAGGTGTACGCATTGGTTTCCAGCTAGGGTTCCATACTGTTGAGCCATCCTTGATATAGAAGAAACGTCCATTATTATCTAGAGGTATATCATTGTAGCGATAACGTGTAAGACGACGAAGACGAGCATCTTTGTAGAATGCATAACCACCAGATGTATTAGATGTGATAGCAAAAAAATCCTCATGACCTAGATAATTAATCCATGGGTATGGGGTCTCTGGTGTTGTGATAACATATTCACGAGCTCGATCATCAAAGTATCCAAAGCGCATTGTTTCTTCCTTTCATAGTTATAATGTCGTTACGACATATGTTTGTCTTTGTTGTTAACATTATAACTCTGCACGATATAACAAACAAGAAAAAACAAAAGAAACTAAAAAAAATCGCTGATAAAATTTTGTCAACTTTTTAAGTAAAACATACTCTTTGATCCTAAATTCGGTAGTTAGATTTTACATTTCTATAATGGTGGCTAGGACGACGGCTAGTGTGACGGCTAATCCTACGCTGGCTCCCGCCTAAGGGAAGATGGGAAGCTGGGGAGGATGGGAAGCTTGGCTTATGGGTGACTAATCGAGTAGGAGGAGTTTTAACTCCTCCTCTCACACCACCGTACGTGCCGTTCGGCATACGGCGGTTCAACCCATTTTTTTTCTTTTATATACTTGATGTCATAGCTACTTGTCTTTCAAGATAGTAATCTAAAAGGCT
>JAZNPC010000078.1:0-8618 GCA_045589455.1 Kiritimatiellia bacterium | reverse complement strand
GCTACGATTTCGCTATCCCTTCTTCTCGCCTATGCCTCGCAACATAAACCTTGGGAGTCGCTATTGGGTTGGTCGGTAACTACCCCCCGTTGGACTTTCACCATAGAACTATGACATGCCCGTCATACATAAAAAACGCTCCAAAGCGAATTAACTCGTTTGGAGCATTCAATAAAATAACTTATGATAATTAAATAAGTTAATCGTAAGTATTAGTTAAAAGGAATACCTCTACCATCTCTAGTTACTACAATCATTTCGATGATAACCCAAATTCCAACGATAACGATTGGGAAGATAAGCCAGAATAAAAATAGAGTAATTAGTAACTGAGCAACACCAGCTCCTGAGCGGCCTGCATAAAAGTTATGTACACCAAGACCACCAAAGAATAGTGCTAGAAGAATATAAACCAAACGGCTCTTTGGAGGCATTGGATATCCGCCCATGCCCATACCAGCCATATTGTTATTATTATTGTTGTTGTTAATAATATATGGCGCATTTGTCTGCTGGCGCTTTAGATTCTCTATATCTCTTAGAGTTGAATCTAGAATTTCACCACAAAACCTACACTTTCTAGCGCCTTCTGCAATAACTTCTTGGCAGTATGGGCATTTATTTGTTCCTTCGTTTGACATTATTTTCCCTTTCTGTTATTTTTTATACATACATAAGTTTTGTAAGAATTATTGTTTTTCAACTTCTTTATTGGCATCTTCATTAGGGTTTGGATATGCTTTTTCAAAATCATTATCATTATGGAATGACCAATAGACTGAGCAAATTACTCCTGATAAGACAGACAAAAGACCGACTGTTAGCATGCCTGTGGCAATACGAAATAATGTTTCTGGTCTATCTACATATAATACGATGTATAGCATTGATGCTGCACCTATTAGACCTGCAACTCCTAAAATTGTATGAAGCACAGCTAATAGAGGTTTCTTAAAATAGTAATAATGCCATCCAATCCATCCAAAATATTTTGAGAGCAAAATCATTGTAGAACGATCATGAGCTAGTTTACGCTTTGAAAATTCACATTTATTATTTGATGAACTTCCATTAGGTATTCCATTGTTATCTTCAAAATTCATCTGATATCCATTAGAACAACCTGAATTATTATTGTTGTTATTATTGATTATCATTTTACACCCACTTCTATATGTTATATAAAAAATGAATCTCCATTAATTAGTTAAATTATAGCATATTGATTTTTACGTATCAATTCTTTTTGTTAATTTTTTTAAAAAAAAATAAAAATTTTAAAAACACAACAATAAAACAAAAAAACATCTAAAAGACGCATCTAAATGTCATTTAAATAACCATTTTAATTATAGTTTAAATTAATGATTATTAACTATTGTTTGTGGTTGGTGATTGTTGTATAATTGATGGCTCAAGCTATTAAATGATGGGTTTAAAGCGTAAACTAACGGAAGTCCGGTGAAATTCCGGCACGGTTGCGCCGCTGTGTGTGGTAGCGATATACCATAAACCACTCTTCCACTAGCTCAATTCCAATGCTATTGATTGAGGAAGGTGATATATCGCGCTATCCCATGAGTCAGAAGACGAGTTTACGAAAAGCAAAGAAAAAGGTTTTCTTTGTGCCCTCATTCTAATGGTCGCAAAGGAATAAAAATGAAGAATATTATTAAAAACTCAATTGGAGTGGCATTATGCCTCTCCTGCTGGGCTCTTGGAGCATTTACCTTCGAAGATATTCATTATTGGGTAGGTGAAGGCACAAACCAAGTAGCCATCGTTATCGATTGGAATAAGCCAAACTCCAACTCCTCCCTATGCTGGGGATATCGTTGGAATGGAGAGCCTCGCTCTGCAACACAAATTCTTAATGAAATTGCTGAGTCAGACAATCGCTTACACGCTGCTATTTCTACATCAACTTGGGGAAGTAGCCTTGACGCATTAAACTATGACATAAACGACAATGCTAGTTACTTTCTCACAAACAAATCAACCGACGCACTAGATTGGTGTAGCAGCAATCCAAATACGCATTATTGGTCTCAAAGCTATGCAATAGACACAGCAAGCTTTGACTCCGCTCAATGGCAATATTATTCAACTGGCATCGATGGGCAAATGCTAGAGAATAATACATGGTATTTTGTTAAATACATCGACTGGACCATTTACGAGGGCTCTAACCCAACTACTGCTCCAATAGCGGCAGAGTCACCATTCGGATACGCAATCGCCTCCGCCTACACTGATGCCCACAACTATAACAATTCTCACAATGCATTAGGTGCACCAACAGCATATATGAATTATCAATATGGTGGCGTTGTAAATCCTATCAACCCGGCTTGGGGAGAAAATGATTTATACTCCATAGTTCAATATGACGAGGAAGCACCAGCATATATTGATATCGAATTTGACCATCGTGTTTACGATGATCCACAAAACCCATATGGTCAAGATTTCATTGTTTTTGGCAATGCTATGCTTTCTTATACCGGCAATGGCTCTACCTATTATGCTGAAGGTGAAGACCCAGAACACTTTTCTATCTCTTCAACCTGCTTTTCAGAGCTTGCTGAGATAGAGGTTAGCCAAGATGGAAAGACTTGGTATAAAATACCTGATGCACCTTATGCCGATGGTTTTGCACCAACCCTTGGTTATACATATGACACAACAGCTCCAGACACAAATCTATTTAAAGGAAACCTTTGGTGGAGCACTCGCACAGATCCTACTCTACCACTTCCTCCAACATTATCATCTAGTGATTGGTCCAACATAACTCTAGCAGAGCTTTGCAAGCGTTATAATGGTTCTGCTGGTGGCACAAGCTACGACATTTCAAAAATAAAAGAATTAGCTTCTGATGAAACTGGCAGAAAATGGATTAAATTTGTAAGAGTTAAGCCAGTATTTGAAGAATATGATGATGAAGGATATCCTCTATTTTCTGAGCCAGAGGTAGATGCTGTTTCTGATGTTTCTCCTGTTGCACCTTATGAGCTATGGGTAACAGAGAACTACTCATTTAAAGATGCATATAAAACAAATCTAACTGCACGTGGTGCAATTTGCGAAAATGGACAACCCAATTATATCAATGCTGCATTTGGCAAAACACCTAACGAAAGCTTTACTCCTGAATTTCAAACAACTGATTTTAGAATTCAAGATGGCAGAGCTTACTTTAAAATATCGCTTACTGTTCCTTGCTACGACATTATACGAATATCAAGAAAAACAAAGCTTGATGCAACAAGCTGGAGCACAAAGCTCATTCCTCAATATAACCCAGAGACAAAAGAATATTCTATTGAGCTAGACGAAAGCAAAACACAGCAATTCTTTAAGCTTAAGCTTTGCGAATAACCTAAGGTCCTAACACGACCTTAGGTAGCAATGCTCAAATCAATAGCCAATAATCAATAATACAACAAATTGTGTAAAGCATCTTAAGAGATATTGTTTTTGAACAATGGGAAAAGACATTAAAATATTAAATAACAATAGAGGGTTTACCCTTATTGAATTAATCACTGTTATTGCTATTTGTTCTATTCTAATGGGAATGATTAGCTATGGGGTAATTTATGCTAGAGAAAGCTCTCGAAGCGCAAAATGCAAATCAAACTTAAGAAATTTAGCAGTTGCAACTCTTGCCTATGCATCAGAAAATTACGACACCTTTCCTTGGGGCAAGAAAAATGTATCAGGCTATAAATACTGGTGCTGGGATTTTGTTATTACAGAAGATGGCAAGGTAATGCCTGGAGTTATTTGGGATTACACGGTAGATAAAACCATACTGCAATGTCCAAGCTTTCTTGGGGGGCAATCTAATACAGAAGGAGATCCATATACTGGATATAATTACAATTGTAGTTTTATTGGTAAGGTAGAAGGAGATCCTGGTAAAAGACAATATCCAGCTAAGCTATCTCATTTAAAGAAGCCAGATAGAACTGCCTTATTTGGCGATGGAGAATTTAGTGGTGGTGCAAATAAATTTATGCGATCACCAAAGCGTAGTACAAGGCATGATGCCTCGGGCACTAGCGTGCGTATGGCGGGCACTCAAGGCTATCGCCACAGAGGTAAAACAAACATTGCTTTTTGCGACGGCCATGTAGAAGAAATCTCTGAGGTATACAATGCAAGCGGAGAGGAAGGCTTTGTTTCTACCCGCTCTGGTTTCATTTCGCCAGACAATTCACTCTATTCTCTAGAATAATGCGACCCCAAGCAGTTAGGTTAATTACCGCTTAAACATTTTAAAATTAAACTGAGTGCAACGAGATTTGGTCTAAAAAATAACTCGTTATTGAAACGCTACTTTTCGCCTAATGCTCTTTATAATTACCAGATAAATATTTGTGTGGCAGCTGGGAAGCCAAACCAAACCACCTTTTGGTTACCTTTCCAACCCCATGTGCCTTCACTGAGGGAATTATCTTTAGGTGGGATTGTAAGAGCCACATCAGGATTTGTCAAGGTTGCCGCATAAGCAATCCAGCCTTCCTTATTTGCAATATCAAAATGGTGAACTGCTGGATATTTACTTGTTATTAATGTTCTATCTGTTGATACACCACCTTCAGGAAGAACACCCTTCCACCAAACATGAAGCTCAGCATCTCCCATTCTATACATACTTCCATTCGCAATCGATGTTACGGTAGAAGCAATTACTAGATTTGTTAAAGCTGTACAATCTGTGAAACAGTCAAATCCTATTGTTTTTACACCTTCATGAAGAACTACACTCTCCAATTTCTTTGCATGATAAAAATTATTGCCCGTAGATTGTAAGCCCCCGCCTATTTCGATAGACTTAATACCACTATTTTGAAAAACGGTAGTACCAAAACCTGTAAGCTTAAGTAGCTTCAAATCACGATTATCACCCTCAAGATTGGGTGTGGCATAAAATGCACTAGTTCCTACATATGTAACATTTGTTGGGAACTCATTTTCAAAGGTAGTTAGAGCTTCGCAATAATAAAAGGCTTTTTCATTTATTCTAGTGATATTTTGATGCCATTTAATTGATTTTAATGACTTACATTCTAACATAAACCAATTATCCACCACTTTCATCCCTGCACCAAACACAACTCTGGAAATACCACTCTTTGCAAAAGGGTGATACCCTGTAGAAGTTAATGAATCAGGAAGAACTATCTCACCTACTAAGTTCTCACACGCGTTAAAAGCACTTTTCCCAATATATGTAATAGTGTCCCCAAGCACTAATTTTGTAACATATTTGTTCGAATTAAATGCAGACTCTGTAATGGAATTTAATTGATAGCCATCTGCGAAACCTGTAGAAAAGTCTAATTCAACTGCAGTCTCATTAGCCTTATTATCTCCAATTGTCAATTTTGTACCAGTTGCTGTCACATTATTAAGAACAACAGTTCCTTGAGTCAAGGTTTTTGCCGTTGAGTCATAAACCCATTCTGCAAATACTGTTGAGAACAAGCAAGCACTTAAAAATATAGATAATATTGATTTCATAATTTATTCCCCTATTATTATGCTAATTCGGAGGTGGATTTTATGTAAAAAGTAAGGCATTTAATCCAATACACAAACCACAAATCCCAAATACAAAATTTCATTCAGTTTAACACACTACCCCCACCCCGTCAACCCAAATTAAATAAAACAATTAACCTAAATCCGGCAGGGAAAAACCGAATTTAGGTTAAGGAAGATAGGTTATTTGGAATATTAAAGAACCCCAGTAAGAACGCATGTATGCAATTAATTGCACACACAGCCTACACTTTATTTAATTATAATAACCATGCCTCGGAAGGTTGGATTATAGTAAGCTAACTTTACAATATATCCTCCCCAATTGCTATGTTTTTTGTACCAAAGCCCCGTATCTTTTGCATCTGTTGGCATGATAAATGTACTTTCATCACCAACAAGTGCTGGAATATCTGCATTCTGCCATGCTAAAGCATTTGCAGCAAATTTTCCACTACGAGTTGCTCCATTTGCAGCATCGGCAATAACTCCATCATAATATGGAATATACATTGTTACAATGGTATCCTCCGCAGCAATTTGCTCATCCGTTGGACCTGACTGACCATGAGTTTCTGTTAAGAAATTCTTTAGCGTATTTGGCACATTTGTCATATATATAGACAACTCTGCTGCACTTGAATTATTTTTTAATCCATGACCTCCAAACGCCGTTGCGTTAATATTTTTTATGTTGTTAGATTGAAATACAACATTGGATACAGCATATGTCTTAAAGAATGCCTTTTCACCTATATCCACAACATTCTCACCCAAGGTTATTGAAGTAATTTTATGGCATTCAGCGAAAGCATATCTACCTATTTTCGTTAATCCTGGATGTGTTAATTGCAAATCCTTATTTAATTTACTGCAATTAACAAAAGCATTTTCTGATATATTAGTGAGTGAACCTTCTGGGCCAAAGTCTATAAGAGAACCACACCCATCAAATCCTGCTGAGCCCACAGATTTTAGCCCAAGCACATTAAATTGAATTAATTTACCACAACCTCTAAAGGCATCATTCTCTATTGTTTCAATATTTAAGCCCTCAACATACTCTAAATAGCTACAGCCGTAGAAAGTGCTACTCTTAACAATTGTGGTTTCTGGTGGAAAAATAAAACTTGTTAAAATCTTACTATTTTGAAATGCAGCACTTTCAATTGAAGTAATTTTATACCCTCCTAAAATATAACATGACAAATCAATTTCAGGAGATTTACATAATTGATTATTCCCTATTGATAAATTTGAGCCATTAGCAACAACATTCTCTAATACTATTTTCTCCGATACTATATTTCCTCCAAAAGAAAGTGTTGAAGCTTCTGCATCATAAACCCAAGAATTAACTAATCCTAAGTCTAATACATCACCCTCAACTGGTGTCTCTTGATTGTCTACACATGACAATGTAAAGTAATAAGACATGTCAGGATTCAAATCTGTAATGGCGAGTGGCACAGAGATATCTTCAAGACTAATCTTTCCAGTTACTGAGGATAACAATTGAGTGTGTTCTGCATCTGCATAAGCAGAGAATGTAACCGTCATTTCTGTTGCATCATCTGGAAGATTTCTATAATTAGCATTTATAGAAACATTTGTAGAAGAAATATGAACAACATCTGCATAGCAAGCTGGCTTAGATTTATCAACAACTATTTGATTTGGATCATCCCAGAACTTTACTCTAACAACACCATCGTTCCAAGAATAACCTGTTTTACTATAGTCTGTAACATACAAGCCCTCTTCCTCTGGTGTCGCAGGAAGGGTGAATACAGGAGTAGTCTCATCTGTCCGCCACTTTGGACTATTTGCTGCTAGCTCCTCCCAATCTGTGGCATATTTATTCCAGTTTGGTGTATTTGAAGCTAATGAGAAACGAGGAACGTAAATAACAACATTTGTTGTTGACTTTATGTTGGTCTCCGTTACAGTATATTTCTCTCCACCATTAAACATTTCACAAAATGGATTTTTTACGATGCTATCTGCAGTAAATGGACAATTCTTAAAATAAATTTCAAGAACAGGATAATTCTTTGTATGGCAGTTAAATGAAAATTGAGGCATACCTTCTACAATTTCAGGAAGCAATACCTTTTTAAGCTTTGGATTTGATCTAAAACAATGTTCATTAAATTTGATACGTGTTAGCTTTGAAAAATCAACTATTTCTGCATTAGATCTAAAGAACATACCACCTTGTTGTCCTTGCTGATCTACCTCAGTAGGAACAATGGAAGCACCAAAATAAACACTAAATCCAGTGCTATCTCTTCCTGCTTGATTAAAAGACCACCCTCCAAAAGATGTAATTGTATCAGGAAGATAAATGTCTCCTGTTAAATTAAATGCATCCTGAAACATTGCTCCACCCCAAGTGGTGAAATTTGTTGTATGAGAAATATCAAACGTAAAAATACCAGATTCTTGGAAGCATCTTCCTACAAGTGTGGTAAGGGTGGATGGTGCGATAAACCCTGTAATACCTTTACACCAACGGAATGCTTCTTCCCCTAATGAAACCAAGTTGTATTGATTTCCTTCCAAATCAACAATTGCTTCAGAATAAAAATCCAGCATACCATATTCATAAGTATCTGTGCTCGAGGCTTGTTTACCAATTGTCAAATTAGTTCCGTTCTTAGAAACATTCTTAATAACAACTGCAGATTCACTATTCGTAAGAGTTCTAGCACTGCCATCAAAAATCCAATCTGCATGAGCACATAATACTGGAAAAACAAATAAAATACACAACAAACATTTTTTTGACATAATAATAACTTTCTTTGTAAACAAGACAATCAAAGATAATTAACGTTTTTATTTAAGCACAACTAATGAGAATCTGTCAAGATAAAGCAACCCAGACGCCCCAAATAATTTTATATTGTTTTCTGTAAAATTAAATGCACGATTTAAGAGTTGAAAAAAAATAAAGGGTTTTTATAGAATTAAGACCGTTGTAAACGTAAAAAAAATAAGTCCCAAATGACAAATTTAGACAAACAAGATTGTGGTTCCTTTACAAGAAACTTTTCCTGTAC
>JAZNPC010000077.1:0-90930 GCA_045589455.1 Kiritimatiellia bacterium | reverse complement strand
ATGAAATATGATATTTATAGTGCTAATGGATGGTTTATTGGTTCGGGAGTAATTGAAAGTGGTTGTAAGACAATTGTTTGTCAGCGTTTTAAACAATCAGGAATGATTTGGTCACTTAATGGTGTTAAATCACTATTACCTTTTAGAACACTGTTAATGTCAAATAGGTTAGAAGAATTCTTCAGGTATAGAAAAAACATCTTGAGCAAGTATCATTTGTTTCTTAACCTGCATAAAAAACTCTTTGCACCCAAAACATTGTCTTTTCGGTTTGTTTGTTGATATTAAGGTGTTTTTTTGGTATAATTTTATACAATAATTTTTTAACGAAGGAATTTCAATGATTAAAGCAAATCCAAATTTTAGTAAAATTCAAGCTTCTTATCTTTTCTCAGATATCGCTCAACGTGTAAAAAAATATACAGAAGCAAATCCAGATGCAAAGCTAATCCGTCTTGGTATCGGTGATGTAACAAAGGCTCTTCCAAAGCCATGTGTTGATGCTATGGCAAAGGCTACAGCAGAAATGGGTGAGGACGCAACCTTCCGTGGCTATGGTCCAGACCATGGTTATGCATTCCTACGTGAAGCAATTGCTGAGCACGACTTTAAGGCACGTGGTGCAGATATTGATGCATCAGAGATTTTTGTTTCAGATGGTGCAAAGTGCGACACAGGTAATTTCCAGGAGCTATTCTCAAACGATATTCGTATTGCTGTGCCAGATCCTGTATACCCAGTTTATGTTGATACAAACGTAATGGCTGGTAGAACAGGTGCCGCGGTTGATGGTCGCTATGAGGGTCTTGTTTATTTAAACAGCACTGAGGAGAATAATTTTGTTCCTGCACTTCCAGTGGAAAAGGTTGACCTAATTTATCTATGCTTCCCAAATAATCCAACTGGTGCTGTTGCGACTCGTGAGCAGCTACAGGCATGGGTTGATTATGCACATGCAAATGATGCTCTAATTCTATTTGATGCAGCATATGTTGCATTTATTCGTGACGAATCAATCCCTCACTCAATCTATGAGCTACCTGGTGCAAAGGAAGTTGCCGTTGAGTTCCGTAGCTTCTCTAAGACTGCTGGCTTTACAGGTACACGCTGTGGCTATAGCGTAGTTCCAAAGGAGTGCCGTGTGTTTGATGAGAATGGTAACAAGATTATGCTTCAGCCAATGTGGGCTCGCCGTATGAGCACAAAGTTTAATGGCGTTGCATATCCAGTACAGCGTGCTGCAGAGGCTGTTTACTCACCAGAGGGTAAGGCTGCAACGAAGGCACTTATCGATGGCTACTTGGAGAATGCAAAGATTATCCGTGAGGCTCTAATCGAGAAGGGCTATAAGCCAACAGGTGGTGATAACTCTCCATATATTTGGTTCAATACCGGCAAGGATTCATGGGAGTTCTTTGATTATCTATTGAACAATGCTCAGATTGTAACAACACCAGGTGCAGGCTTTGGTCGTTGCGGTAATGGTTATATCCGTATTAGTGCATTCAATTCAAAGGAAAATGTGCTAGAGGCTGTTGAGCGATTGAAGAAGGTGCTATAACATTACGCAAACTAGTGCGCTATGTTAGCCGCATAAGGAATGCTTTAAATTGTGGCATCGTCCACAAAATATGAACGAACAAAATGAATATAGACGGTAAACAAATTTCTGCTGAGATTCGCAGCGAGGTTGCTGCTGAGGTTGTTAGATTAAAGGCTGCTGGCGTAGAGCCAGGCTTGGCCGTAATACTAGTAGGAGATAATCCTGCTTCTGTATCATATGTGACAGCCAAGGAGCGCGCGTGTGTTGAGGTGGGCATTCGCTCATTCCCAATACGCATGGCTGCAGATACTTCAGAGGAAGTGCTTTTAGCAGAAATAGAGCGTCTAAATCAGGATCCAGCTGTTCACGGTATTCTTGTACAGCTACCATTGCCAAAGCATATTGATGAGGCAGCCGTAATTAGAGCAATTTCTCCAGAAAAGGATGTTGATGGTTTCCACCCAATTAGCCTAGGTAAAATGGTTCTTGGTGAGGATACCTTCCTTCCTTGCACACCGCATGGCATTATTCAGCTATTGATTCGTAGTGGAGTAGAGACCTCTGGCAAGCATGTGGTAGTTGTTGGTCGTAGTAACATCGTTGGTAAGCCTGTTGCTAATCTTCTAATTCAGAAGGCAGCTGGAGCAAATGCCACAGTTACAATTTGCCACACAGGCACAAAGGATATGGCAAGCTTTACTCGTCAAGCAGATATTTTGATTGTAGCGGCGGGTCGCCCAAATACCGTTACAGCCGATATGGTTAAGCCAGGTGTTGTTGTAATTGACGTTGGTGTAAATCGCATTGAGGATGCAACAAAGAAAAATGGCTTTAGGCTTGTAGGGGATGTTGATTATCCAGCTATTAGTGAAATTGCTGATAAAATTACACCAGTTCCAGGTGGTGTTGGTCCGATGACTATTGCTATGCTTATGGCAAATACAGCAAAGTCAGCAGCAAATACATTGAAGAAATAATTTAGTGAGGTAAGTATGCGTACAACTATTGCTCATTCAGGAACTAAGAAGCTTCATTATGAGATTCGTGAAATCGTAGACTTTGGTAATGCTTTAATTAAAGCAGGTCAGCCAATTACATGGGAAAATATTGGTGATCCTGTTGCTGCCGGAGAGACCGTTTCTCCATGGATTCGTGAAATCGTGATGGATTTGATGAAAGAGGATAAGGCATGGGCTTATTGCCCTAGCCGTGGTGTATTGGAAACTCGCGAATTTTTAGCTAATGTTGTTTCAAATCGTCCAAACAGCGTAAAAATTACTCCTAATGATATTTTGTTTTTCAATGGTATTGCTGATGCTGTGGATAAGATTTACGATTTGATGAAGTCAGAGAATCGTGTGCTAATGCCAGCGCCATCATATCCAACTCATAGCTCTAACGAGGGAAAGCGCGGAGATTATAGCTTCCTACAGTTCCGCCTTGATCCAAAGAACAACTGGCTACCAGATCTTGAGGATATTGAAAACAAGGTAAAGTATAACCCTCAGGTTGTTGCTATTGCTATTGTAAATCCAGACAACCCAACTGGTGCTGTATATCCTCGCGAGACACTTGAGGCTATCGTTGCTATCGCTCGCAAGTATGGTCTATTTATTATTTGCGACGAAATTTATGCTCATATCTGCTACAATGGGGCAGAGCCTATTCATATTTCACAGGTGTTAGGTGATGTTCCTGGCCTAGCTTTACGTGGTATTTCAAAGGATATTCCTTGGCCAGGTTCACGCTGTGGCTGGATTGAGATGCTAAATTCAGATGCTTCTCCAGAATTCCGTGAGTATTGCGATGCACTAATCAAGAGCAAGATGATGGAGGTTTGCTCCACCACATTGCCACAGCTTGCAATTCCTCGCATTTATGGTGATCCTCGTTATCTTGGACTTATGAATGATAGAGCAAAGATGTTTGAGAAGCGTTCAAATCAAGTTTATGATTACTTTAAGAATAATGTTCCTGGTGTCATCGTACATCGCACACAGGGAGCATTCTATTTCTGCGTAACATTTGAGGATGGCGTATTGAGCGATAAGCAGACACTCCCAATTGCAAATCCAACAGTTCGTGCAATGGTTGAGAATGGAGTGAAGGGTCAGCCTTTAGACAAGCGCTTTGTTTATTATATGATGGGCTCTGATGGTGTATGCGTAACACCTCTAACAGGCTTCCACACAGATATCAATGGCTTCCGTTTGACAACACTTCGTCCAGACGATGTTGCTCGAGGGGAAATTCTTGAGCGCATTGGTAGCTGCATTCGTCGTTATACAGGTGTTTAATTCTAAAAAATATCTGTTTTTCCAATGAAAGAGTATTCTTGCCCAGATTGTCGCACAGTAATTGCACATGATGATATGAATATCAAAGAAGGTGTTGCTGTTTGCAGTCGTTGCGGGAAAATTTCAAAGCTCATTGATTTAGTTGAAGAATTTGATTCTGCAGATTATTCACGGCTTTTGTACGAAAAGCCTCCTCGTGGCATAAAGCTTGTACGCGACAAGATGAATCCAATGGGTGAGCTTACGCTAATTTATAAGCGTATAAATCCGGCTGTATTATTTCTAATCCCATTTACAGCTATTTGGAGTGGTTTTTCAATGTTTGGTATTTATATTGGCCCATTCCTGAAAGATGGTAAAATACCTTTAGAGCAGGCATTGATGGGAATACCATTTGCTATTGGCACAATTATTCTTTTAGTGAGCATTTTCTCAATGCTATTTGGAAAGAAAATATTAACACTTTCCAATGGCAAGGGTACTTATGCCTTTAAGGTTTTTGGTATTGGTAGAACAAAGCACTTTGAATTAAATCGTAGCACACTTATTGAAAATAGTGAAACAAACTATCAGGTAAACCACAAAACTCAGCCACAAATCACTATTACTAATGGCAGCAAAAGGGTTAATATGTTTGCTGGGTTAAGGTATGATGCGATGGATTATATCATTGCTTTGCTTCGTTCAGCAGCAAGATAATAAGCTTTAATTTTAAAGAACAATAGTCAAATGAAGCTACGTAATATCAATTTCAAGTTGTTTATAAAATTGTTATTCTACGCATTGCTATGTGCAATTTGTGCTTGGCTAGCATCAGCTGCGTTGATTTACTTTTCCTCTAATGGAAGAATATTTGACTCTTCCTCAATAAATGAAGCACCAGAGAAACGTGCTGCAGTTGTTTTAGGTTGTAGAAAAATATTGTTTCATGGGAACGTTAACTTATATTTTCAAAACAGAATTAATGCTGCTGTTGAGCTTTATAACTCAGGTAAGGTTGATTGTTTAATAGTGAGTGGAGATAATCATACGGCAGGGTATGATGAGGCCACAGATATGAAGGATTCTCTTGTGGCCGCAGGTGTGCCAGAGGATAGAATTGTTTGTGATTACGCAGGTTTTCGAACACTTGACTCCGTTGTGCGAGCAAAAAAGGTATTTGGCTTAGACTCATTTTATATTATTTCTCAGGAGGATCATCTTCGTAGAGCAGTATTTACTGCACGCGGCTTTGGATGTGATGCCTATGGGTATGCTGCAGCAGATGTAAATGTTCGTTATTCTGTTGTAACACGCGTTCGCGAGCAGCTTGCAAAGGTTTCTTCTGTATTAGATGTAATCATCCGTCGCCAGCCCAAATTTTTAGGTCCTCAAGAGCCCCTGCCAGAAATCGAGTAAACAATCAACATCCCAAAGCGCTAGTGTGTACGCCCACAAGATAATTAAGCCACGGAGCGTGAAAGACAATACAACAACCAATACCACAGTTATGTGTTTAGGTGGATAAATTTGTGGTTTTTCATTGTTTAATTGACAATCTATTGTTGCTTTACTATATGTTTTTTTGGTACAATTAATACAAAAATTAATTGAGTGTATAAAGAATGAGTATTAAGCATTTAGCAATTATAATGGATGGCAATGGCCGGTGGGCACAAAAAAGAGGCTTACCACGTGTGAAGGGTCATCAAGCTGGAGCAGAAGCTGTTCTTAGAGTTATGAAGCTGGCAAAGGATGCGGGCTTAAAGTATCTTACTCTTTATGCATTCAGTGTGGAAAATTGGAATAGGCCAAAGCTTGAAGTTCAAGCACTTATGCGCTTGCTTAAGAGTTTCTTATCAAAGTACGAGTCAGAATTCCATACACACAAAATACGTTTTCGTGTGATGGGTCGTAAATCTGATCTTCCGCCTAAAATCTTAAAGGAGATTGAGCGTGTGGAGGTTGCAACTGCGGGTTATGATGACTATACGTTGATTATTGCTTTGAGTTATGGCGGTCGAGTTGAGATTGTTAATGCTGCACAAAGGTTAGCAGAGAGGGTTGCAGCAGGAGAGTTGAAGCCAAGTGAAATAGATGAGAAGGCTTTTGTTTCTGAGTTGTATTTGCCAGATGTTCCAGATCCAGATTTGATTATTAGAACTAGTGGTGAGTTTCGAGTAAGTAACTTTCTTTTATGGCAGTGTGCCTATAGCGAATTTTATATTACACCAATATGTTGGCCGGATTTTGATAAGGAAGAGCTTGATAAAGCAATTTCTGTTTTTAACAGTAGAGATAGACGATTTGGTGGTTTAAAAAATATTCGTGGCACTGTAATTAGTGGTAAGTAATGAGGATTATAATTCATGCTTAAGTATAGATTAATAACAGGTTTTTCATTTGCAATTTGTATCCTTGCGGTTTTGTTTTTATTGCCTGCTTGGACACATTTGCTTTTCATCTTCGCTTTGTTTGCATTGGCTCAATTGGAGTTTAATGATATGGTTGTGCGAAGTGGTTACAAATATGAGCTTACGACAACTTCTATCTTAGGCATTTTATTTCTAGCTGCTTCCGCGATAGAATCCCCTGTAGTTATGTCTCGTATGCGATCATGTTTACAGCTACAGGGAATTATGGATATTTCCTCCTTCGTAATTTGTTTAGCACCAGCTGTTTTACTTGCATGTGGTGTTTTCAGGCGTAAGACAGAAGGAGCAATGCAGACATTTGCTTTAAGCTTTGCGGGCTTTTGGTATGTGGCAGTATTGCTAGGATTTGTTATGCGTTTGGCTTTTGAATGGGAAATTTATTCAGATGGACGCACAAATTATACTGGCCGACTTTTCTTGTTGATTTTTGTTGTGCTTGTAAAATTCAGTGATATTGGTGCATATACGGTTGGCAGAATTTTTGGTAAGCATAAGCTAATACCTGAAATTTCACCAAAAAAGACTGTTGAAGGCTTGATTGGTGGATATCTATTTTCAATTGCTGCTAGTGTTATAATTTGGTCTATTGCCGTTTCATACAATAGTGGTTATATTGGTGATTTACCATTCCATTTTGCAAATGCAATTGTTTTGCCATTCTTGCTAACAACATTTGGTGTCATTGGTGACTTAGCTGAATCTCTAATTAAACGCTCTGTAAATGTTAAGGATTCTAGCTCTAGATTCCCTGGGATGGGAGGTATCCTTGATATTTTAGATAGCTTGCTTTTAGCTGCACCTGTAATGTATGTTTATTTGTTATTATTTATGAAGCCTCGTGGTGAATGCACAGTTCTAAACATTATCAAAGAATCATACAACTTTATTTGTTAATAGTTTGTAATTAATATTAAATTTCACCTGATTGGGTTTAAAAATGTCTGACAAAAAAAATGCTATTGAGCGCGAGCAAACCTTTGGAGAGGAAGTTGCTAATTCAATTACTCATGGTGTAGGAGCTGTTCTCGCGATTGCTTGTCTTGTTGTAGGTGTGGTTTATGCGGCTCTCATCCCTTCTGTTTGGGCAGTAGTAAGTATGAGTATATTTGGTAGTTGCATGTTTATCCTATATTTATGCTCTACTATGTATCATGCTATTATGTCACCAAGGGCTAAAGCTGTATTAAATATTTTTGACCATTCTGCAATATATCTGTTGATAGCAGGCAGTTATACGCCATTTTGCTTGTATTTTATGCGAGCAGAATCTCCTGGCTGGGGTTGGGCAATTTTTGGTGTTATTTGGTTTTTGGCCATAGTTGGTATTGTTTTTCAAAGCATTTTTATTAATAAATATCGTGCTTTTTCAACAACAACATATGTATTAATGGGATGGATTGTTATTATAGCAATTTATCCATTACACAAAAGTATGGGATTACCTTCTGTACTTTGGATTGCTTTGGGTGGAGTTATTTATTCATTGGGTGTTATTTTTTATTCAATGAAGCGAATTAAATATATGCACGCAATTTGGCATTTATTTGTTTTGGGTGGCACCCTAGTTCATTTTGGTCTTGTGCTATATAAGCTTATTGCCGAAAAAGTTAACGTGTAATTTGTATATTTAATGGAAACAGTATTTTTTCTATCTTCTGCAGGATCTGTACATTTGTTTTGGCCAATAGCAGCACTTGTTTTTGGACTTGTTTTATTGGTTTGGAGTGCAGATAGATTTGTTTCTGGAGCTGCTTCTGTAGCAACAATCCTTGGTATGTCACCATTGTTGGTTGGAATGATAATAGTAGGTTTTGGAACTTCAGCACCAGAGATGTGTGTGTCAGTTCTAGCTGCAATCAATAATTCTCCAGTTATCGCTTTAGGTAATGCATTTGGTTCAAATATTGCCAATATAGCATTAATTCTTGGATTAACAGCATTGATAACACCTGTTGTTATTGCTAGCTCTGTAATGCGTAAAGAGCTTCCTATTTTGCTTCTTACAACATTTCTCTGTCTCGTATTCTTGTATGATGGCAAATTATCACATTTAGATGGAGCATTAATGATTGTTATTTTCATTATAACAATGATTGTTTTGTCCATTAAACCTAAGTCAAATAATTCTGAAGAACAAAAGGTTGAGGAAGAGGGCGAAGAGGTAAAAAAATATAGCTCAATTTGGATTTCTATTGTTTGGTTGATTATTGGTCTTGCTGTGTTGGTTGGTAGCTCTCAAATGCTTGTTTGGGGTGCGAAGGATATTGCATCCCGTTGTGGTGTTCCAGAGCTTGTTGTTGGCTTAACTGTTGTCGCTATCGGCACATCTCTCCCAGAATTGGCAAGCTCAGTTGCTGCGGCAGTCAAAAAGGAGCACGATATTGCTCTTGGTAATATCATTGGTTCAAATCTATTCAATACATTAATGGTTGTGGGTTTGGCTGCATCTGTTAAGCAATTTGAATTTGAAAAAGAAGTGCTTGTGCGTGATTTTCCGATAGTTATAATATTAACGGGAATTTTGTTCCTGCCAATAGTTATAGCTATGATTACAAAAAAAGCGCCTAAAATTTCTCGCCCATTTGGTGGGTTCTTGCTTGTTTTGTATTTGCTGTATACAGTTTATTTAATTGTTTCATCATTAGGCGCCTAGCTGGTGCTCCAATATTTTGAAATGAGCAATGCTTCGAGAAACCCCAATTTTTCGTGAGCGAATTAGAAATATTTCTGGTCATAGATATGTTGATTGGTGTGCTTATTGTGGAACACTAGGCGGAAGACCAATTCGTATTTATGCAAAAACGAAGGCTGATGTTAAATCTAAAGCAAGGCAGTTTTTGGTATTAAGGAAACGTGTTCCAGAAACTTTCCTTTTGAATAGACATATTATACTAGATGCATTAAATGCATTAGAATATCTTTCTGTTAATGGTTATAGTACAACTTCACTAACAAAATTAGCATATGAATATGTTGATAGGGCAAGGGTGTTGGGTAAAACCAATTACGAAAATTTAACCCTAGGTGAAATGATTGATGTGTTCACAGCATCACTTATTGATACACAGAAGCGTAGTTATCAAAGCTATGTTAGTGCAATCAACAATCTTTTAAAATCAATTTCCCCGTCTTTGCCATTAAAGGAAGTTACTAAACAAGGCATCCTTGAACATCTTTCTCAATATTCTTCTATAATTACATACAATTCTAACCATGCTCGTTTGAGATATATGTTTAATTGGTGTGTTGGTGAGGGAATATTAGATTATAGTCCAATGCAGAATATTAAACCAAAGCAAGTGCCTTATCGAGAACCTGCATATTTTTTACCAGAAAAGGTTGCTAAGATTATGCGAGTGATTGAAGAAAACCCTCCAGAAGCAGATGGAATTTTATTTTTTATATTTGGTTTCTTTTGTGGTATCCGTTCTGCAGAGATTCTACGTTTAGAATGGAGAGATATTGATTTGGATGCTGCATCTATCCGGGTGCGGCAACCAAAGGGTTTTTCTAGAGGAATAAAACCACGAATTGTTGAATTGGAACAAAATGCATTGGCATGGATACGAAAGTATTATAAGCCTGAGAAACAAGGCAAGATAATTACTGCTCGAATGACAGAATGGAAAAAGCAGGTTCTTGAGCCGCTTGGTCTCAGTTGGGGAAATGATTCAAATCATAATGTGATGCGCCACACATATGCAACAATGCATGTGGGGTGCTTTCGTAATGCTGGTGCAACCGCATTGAATCTGGGTCATGGGCATTCCTCTGCTGTGCTTGAGCGATATTATATGGGCGTAGTTTCGCGAGATGTTGCTCGTAAATATTGGGAAATATGGCCTAAATAAGCAATTCCTATTATTATTGAACTTTTGCCGTGTTTTTGATAAAATGAGGCTAAATAAAACTCATTTTTGTATAGCCATTTTGTATACTATAAAAATATTATGGACAAAACAAACAAAACACTTTTTGCTGTAATTATGGCCGGTGGTAGAGGCGAACGCTTTTGGCCACTAGGTAGAAACGCTTTACCAAAACAATTTGTGTCAATTTTTGGTGGTAAGCCATTAATTCGTCATGCGGTTGAAAGACTTGATGGTCTAGTTCCGTTAGAGAATATTCTTGTTGTTACCTCTGCAGATATTGTAGAGCAAACAATTAAGGCCCTTCCAATGTTGCCACAAGAGAATATTGTTGGTGAACCATTTGGGCGAGATACTGCAGCTGCATGTGCATTGGGAACAGCCTTAGTTGAAAAGCGTGGCGGTGAAAATTCGGTGCTTGCTATTCTTACTGCTGACCATCTAATGAAGCGTCCTGATATATTCCGTGAGACACTTGCTGATGCAGCAAGCGTAGTGGCAAACGATGATAGAATTAGTGTAATTGGCATTACTCCTCAATATCCTGCAACAGGCTTTGGATATATTAATGTTGACGGGAAGCTACAAACTTCAACTAGTACAACATTTCATAAAGTCTCTTGTTTTGTTGAAAAGCCAAATATTGAGCGTGCAAAAATTTATATTGAATCTGGTCACCATTATTGGAATTCTGGTATGTTTATCTGGAGCGTTAGTACCTTTAAAAATGCGCTTCAAAAATATTGCCCAACAGTCAAAGCTATGTATGAAGCAGTGCTTCCTACAATTTCAACATCAGATTTTGATGCTACACTTCTAGCTGAATACAATAAGCTAGAAAAGATTTCTGTTGATTATGCAATTATGGAGAAGGCAGAAAACATTGTCTCTGCTGTAGGTAATTTTGGTTGGGATGATGTGGGAACATGGATTTCGGCTGGAGAGCATTTTGCTGCAGACGAGAGTGAAAATCGAGCCTTTGGTGATGTTGTGGCTCTAGATTCAGCAAATAATGTTGCCGTTAATTGCGTTGATGGTCACCTTGTTGGTATGTTTGGAGTTGACGATTTAATTGTTGTACATACCAAGGATGCAACTCTTGTTGCTTCAAAGAAGGCTGCTCCTGAGCTTAAAAAGCTAGTCCGTGAATTGGCTAGCGATGAAGCACATAAAAAATATACATAATTTCGGGTTCTTATAGAGATTTGTTATGGATGCAAATTGGGTAGATGTAGATAAGGATCCTCAACATGTGGCACGGGAGCGTGAGCGTGCACGCGAGTTGCGTAAAAGCGCTTGGTGGCAGAGTGTGCTTGAAAAGGGCGTTTGTCACTATTGCGGAAAGCATGTTGGCAAGGATGCTCTAACAATGGATCATGTTATTCCTGTTGCTCGTGGTGGCAAATCTGTTAAAAGTAATGTCGTACCATCTTGCAAGGCATGTAATAGCACAAAAAGCTGCTTAACACCTGCAGAACAAATTTTAAATCAGCTTGAAGAGAGTGGAGAGCTTTCTACAGATTTCGATCCAGAGGATTATATCTAATCGGATGTGATTTATAGGAGTAATATAATGAAGGTACTTGATTATGATTATTTAGTAATTGGTAGTGGCTTAGCAGGTTTATCTGTCGCTCGCCATCTTTCTGCACATGGTAATGTGCTCGTGGTTACTAAAAAAAATCGCTCCGAATCAAATACAAATTATGCCCAAGGTGGTATTGCTTGCGTCACACTTGAGGAAGATACCTTTGAGATGCATATTGCGGATACACTTGATGCAGGTGCTGGGTTGTGCGATGAAGAAGTAGTTCGCACAATCGTTAGTGATGGCCCAGCACGCATGAAGGAGCTTCAAGATCTTGGTATGCCTTTTACATCAAAGGACGGTACAGATGAGTTAGATCTTGGCCGAGAGGGAGGTCACTCAATGCGCCGTATCCTCCATGCTGGAGATATTACAGGAGAGCATATTCAATCTACGCTCCTTAATGATGTTGATTCCAATGAGAATATTAAGATACTTGAATATACTCATGCGATTGATTTAGTGACTCGCAATCGTGATGGCCAAACCTTCTGTGTTGGTGCATATCTTTTAGACATTAAGAGTGGTGAGATTTTTGCTGTCCGTGCTTCTTATACAGTTCTAGCAACTGGTGGAGCAGGTAAGGTTTATCTTTATACAAGCAACCCTGATGTTGCAACAGCAGGCGGTATTTCAATTGCTTGGCGTGCAGGTGCAGAGATCCGTAATATGGAGTTTATTCAATTCCATCCAACCTGCCTATATCATCCAGCAGCAAAGAGCTTCCTAATAAGTGAAGCTGTGCGTGGAGAGGGTGCAGAGCTTGTGGATGCAGATGGTGTCCCTTTTATGGCTAATTATGATAGACGTGGGTCTCTAGCGCCTCGTGATATCGTTGCTCGTGCAATTGATAATGAAATGAAGACACGTGGTCTAGAGTGTGTATATCTAGATATTCGCCATAAAGGCAAAGAATTTTTGATTAAGCGTTTTCCAAATATCTATGCAAAATGTAAAGAATTTGGCGTAGATATGGCAACAGACCTTATCCCTGTTGTTCCTGCCGCTCACTATTGCTGTGGTGGTGTAAAAACAACGGTTGATGGCTGCACAAATGTGTCTGGACTAATGGCAGTTGGTGAGGTTGCAAGCACAGGTCTTCACGGAGCAAATCGTTTGGCAAGTAACTCATTGCTAGAGGCAATTGTTTGTGGCTACCGTGCTGCACAGTGGATTATCGCACATCCTCGTAAGGTGGATGTTTCAGATATAACAATTCCACCTTGGGTGTTTGGTGATGCGGTGCCAAGTGATGAGCAGGTTGTTGTTGCTCATAACTGGGATGAGGTTCGCACATGTATGTGGGACTATGTGGGTATTGTTCGCACAGATAAGCGTCTTGAACGAGCACTTACTCGTATTATGAATATCCGCCGTGAGATTCGCCAATACTACTTTGATTATTTTGTCACAGCAGATACACTTGAGCTTCGTAATATAGCAGATGCAGCAATGCTAATCATTCTTTCAGCAATGTCACGTAAGGAGAGTAGGGGCTTGCACTCTTCTCTAGATTATCCTGATACAATGCTTATCTCACAGGATACAGTTCTTGATAGAAGTGCAGAACCAAAGCTTTAATGCTACGTTTTAAGAGGCCATTATGATATTAGATATAGAGCAAACAAAAGAGAATCTTCATCGCACAGATATCAACACAGCTCTAATTCCTTGCACAAGACTTCAATATGATAGCTACGACTGGTTTGAGCGTTGTAAGGCAGTGCTTGCAGAAAAGGAAGAAATCAATCCAGAGGTTGTGCTAATCGGTGACTCAATTACTCACTTTTGGGGAGGAAAGCCAAATTATGGCGTTCATACCTATCACCCTTCCTATGATGAAACCTTTGCTGGAATGCGTGTGATGAATATTGGCTATGGCTGGGATAGAACCCAAAATATGCTATATCGCATCACAAAGGGTAAGCAGCTTGAAGGTGTAAATCCAAAGGTTGTTGTCGTTAATGCAGGGACAAATAATACGTCAACAACAGAAGAGGCTCGTGCAAATACACCAGAGGAAATAGCTGAAGGTGTTACGGAGGTAATTGCGCAATTTCGCCAGCGTTTTCCATCTATTCATGTTGTTTTAATGGCTATTTTTCCTCGTGAACATGAGCCAACCAATGAGCGCCGTATTTTAATTGAAAACACAAATAAATTACTCAAAAAATATGCAGCAAAACAGACTGCTCTTACATATGTTGATTTGTGGAACAAAATTTTAACGCCAGACGGCTTGCTTCCTCAAGAAATTTGTGGTGATTATTGTCATCCGACAGAGGAAGGATATAAGATTTGGGGTGGTGCATTACGCCCAATTCTTTTGGATTTGTTGAAGCATGTATAAGAAAATATTTTTCATTTTATTTTCCCTTATTTCGGGCCTTTGTTATGCTGCTATCTCGGTTGAATCAAGGCTTTATTTTGATTGTAATGAGACGAATTCAACACTAACAATAGAATTAAAGAATATTGGTGATGAGCTTGCTGATGATGTAGAGTTAATTCCTATGAAAGGGTCAACTCTCGGGAATGCTGTTTTTAATGGAATCTTACGACCTGGGGTGCCAGTTCAGGTTTTGCATGAGTTGTCTTTAGAACAACGAGCAGAGCTTGTTGCGGAGTATAGCTGCTGTTCATATCCATTTTTATTACGCTATAAGGATAGGTTTGGAAACGAGTATTCTTCATGCGTGCGTGCTTCATGTGTCAATACACATTTAACGCAAGCAAATAATGAAGAAGTTGAATTTATTGTTGCTTCTGCTTGTGTTCAAGAAAATGCTTCAACTAGTTCATTGGCTATTGTTGTAATGTATGATTATGAAAAAGCAATTAATTTAGGTGCTAATGAATTGTATGTTTCATATTTTTTGCCAGATGGAATAACTCCTCTAAATTCTAATGATGAGCAGAGCTTTGTATTTCCGTTAAAAGAAAATGGGCTGTCTGAAATTAATATAAAATTACAGACACAAATTAATAATATTTGTGGTTATATTCCATATACTGTAGTTGCACAATTATTCAATGAAGATGGAGAGCCATTCTCAATACCGATTGGAACAACAGATCAAATTTATATTGATTCTCCGTTAGATTTTAGTGTATTCCCACAGCTTCCTAATATTAAGCTTTTTATTGCAGCAGCCATTGTTTTTATTCTTGTATTTTTTGTTAAGCTTTTAAAGCCTACTTTAATTAAATCTATTCCAATTCGTGTTGTTGCTAGTGTAGAGTGGCTTCTTGTTGCAGGGATAACAATTTATTTTGCAAGTATTCTTCAACTTCCACTTGCTTTAGAAGGCAATACGTGTGTTGGTGGAGATCTGCCCGCTCACCATTATTTAGTATCACATATTCAGGAAACGGGTCGTCCAATTTCTTGGGCAGATGGTTGGTGGTGTGGTTTCCCAATGTTTCAATATTACTTCCCTTTGCCATATGCTTGTCTTGCTTTATTTAGCTCTATTTTTTCTCATAATGTAGTTTTTAATGTAGGCGTATGCTTGGGAATTCTTCTACTGCCATTATCGGTGTATTTGTCTGCCCGCATTGCTCGATTGCCTCGTCCTTTACCGATTGTTGCTACATGCTTTGTTATTCCTTTGGTTCTTGATAATACCCATAACATGTGGGGTGTAAATGCATATAGTACGTTAGCAGGAATGGTTGCTAATAGTTGGAGCTTTTGCTTGTTCTTTCCTGCGCTGGCGAATATTTGTAGAGATATCCAAGACAATAAATTTAGACTCTGTACGCCGATTTTAATAGCAGCTGTTGCTTTGTCCCATTTCTTTACTTCAATAGTTCTTGCACTTATAGTCGGTATATTCTGGTTGCTAGTATTACACTATTCAATTCGCAATAAAACAACACATTATCGCATACCTCTCATTGAAGGCGTGATAGCTATTTTGCTTGTCTCATGGTGGCTTCTCCCATTAGTAGTAACAGGAGAGTGGTCAGTTGCATTTGGATCACAGTGGGAAATAAGTTTTTTCAAGCAACTGCCAAACATAGTGACATATTCATTTCTACCATTGCTCGTTATGGCGTTTTGCTATGGCATATGTAGTAAAGAATTTCCAAATAAAGAAATTCGCAGCTGGTTCTTTATTTTTATTTCATTATTTGTTGTTGCACTAGGACTTTTCTATTATGGTAGAAGTATCGGTGAGGTGTTTGTAAATTGCAGGTTATGGCCATTTATTGTATTTTCGCTTTTGTTTATAATGGCAGGTTTTTTTGCATATGCATTTAGAGATTTGCCATTGTGCGGAACTCTGTTTGCTGCAATTCTATGTTTTACCTTTGCCTGGAATGATAAGAAGGATGATGATAATGAGATTTGGTCTTATTGCAATTTAGCTCCATCATGGGCCGAATATAATTTCTCGGGTTATGAAAACACTCCAAGTGGACAATCAGCACAAGAGTTGATAGATTATTTGTGTAGTGTTGAGCCATGTGGTCGTATTGCATATGATTTACATCCATTTAACGAATCTTTAGGTTCTACTCGTTTTTTTGAGGCATTGCCAGCGCTCACAGGTCATCATATTATTGAGGGAGGTATTGTAAACTCAGCAATTGGTTCATTGACGGCTTATGTGGTACAGGGTGAGATGTCAGAGCATACAGCAGGTGCTCCATTGTTAGTTAATCCACAAAAATTTAACCCTACAAATGGTTTGGCTCATTTAGAAATTTTAGGTGTCCGCAGATTTATCGCTCACTCAAATTCTACAATTGAAGCTCTTCGTGATAGTCCTATGTGGAAGGAGGAGCTTGTTATTGGAGAAGGGAAGTGGATACTGTTTAAACACATAAGTGAATCAGATGGTTTGGTGCGAAAATGGAATAATCCAATAAATTGTTATGTTAGTGATAATTTCCAAAAGGATACATTAGAATGGCTGTATGTCGGAGCTGCAGTTTTGGAGCCATTCTGTTTCGTTGATCCAGAAGCAGTTGCTTCTGCGAAATATGTTCCCCAATCCGTTCCCGAACCATATTCACGATTAAACGAGTTAAAGAACAAGCCAGCTCCAACCGGTGCTTGGATTAGTGAAGTGAGTGAGGATATTCCGTACACGATTATTAAAGATGATGGGCGTTATGAAATTCATTTTAAAGCAACAGAATTGGAAAAGCCATACATTGTGGCAATGTCATATTTCCCTGATTGGGAAGTAAAAGGCGCTCTTGGTCCATATTATGTGACACCTGGGTTTTTGGTAGTATACCCAATTCAAGAGGATGTGGTATTGTATTATGATGATGGACCATTAAATATTATTGGTTATTCGCTTTCTATTATTGGGCTTTGTTTTGGCTTTTTTGTCCAAATTCTTTTTTGGAAAAATCTTGATGCTTGAGAAAATATAGAAGCTAAAAAAAAATCTAATTTTTGAGGTGTTATTTAGATGGAGTTTCTTAACCAGAGGTATATATTTACAAAAGTAAAAAAACAACATCATATTGCAAAAAATAGCATAATTTGTTAAAATATCCGTAGTTTTATAGGTATACTGCCTGCACTATTTGTTGTATAATTTTGGCAGTAAAGGAAAGAAATATGAACAAGGTATATCATCGTATAGATAATAGCTCAGGAAGTGTTATTAATTTGCGCGCACAAGGTGTGCAATATAATGAGCTAGCAGAGGTTTCTTCTCGTGGAAATACATCCTTAGCCCAAGTCATCAAGATAGATGGGGATAGTGTTTCATTACAGGTGTTTGCAGGTGCTCGTGGTATTGCAACAGATGCACGTGTTCGCTTTTTAGGTCATCCAATGCAGGTTCCTTTTTCCAATAATTTGCTTGGTAGAATTTTTGATGGTGGTGCTCGCCCTAGAGATAATTCTCCAGAGTTGACTGAGAACATGATTAATATTGGTGGTCCATCTGTAAATCCTGCAAAGCGTATTATTCCACGCAATATGGTTCGCACAGGTATTCCGATGATTGATGTTTTCAATACTTTGGTTGAGAGCCAAAAGCTTCCTGTGTTTGCAAAAGCAGGTGAGCCATATAATGAGCTTCTTGCACGCATTGCTCTACAGGCTGAGGTTGATATTATTATCCTTGGTGGTATGGGTTTAAAGCACGATGACTACTTGTATTTTAAGGATACACTTGATAAGAGTGGTGCGCTTTCTCGTACAGTAATGTTTGTACATACTGCTGCAGATCCTATTGTGGAGTGTTTGCTTGTTCCAGATTTATCATTGGCTGTAGCAGAGCAGTTTGCAATTGAAGGAAAGAAGGTTCTTGTGCTTCTAACAGACATGACCTCCTTCTCTGATGCGCTTAAGGAAATTGCTATTACTATGGAGCAGATTCCTTCAAATCGTGGTTATCCAGGTGACTTGTATTCACAGCTCGCTTCCCGTTATGAGAAGGCAGTTGACTTTGAGGGCGCAGGTTCTATTACTATTTTGGCTGTAACAACAATGCCTGGTGGTGATGTAACTCACCCAGTTCCAGATAACACAGGCTACATTACAGAAGGTCAGTTCTATTTGAGTGGTGGACGCATTGAGCCATTTGGTTCATTGTCTCGTCTAAAGCAGCAGGTTAATAAGACAACACGTGATGATCATCGTACAATTATGGATACAATGATTCAGTTGTTCTCCCAATATCGTTCAACACTTGAGAAGCAGTCTATGGGCTTCCGTATGAGTGCATGGGATAATAAGCTTCTAAAGTATGGTGAGCGCTTTGAAAAGGAAATGATGGATATTACAGTCAATATTCCTCTTGAAAAGGCTCTTGACCTAGGATGGGAAATTTTGGCTGACTGCTTTGATCCAGTAGAGACGGGTGTACGCACAGAGATTATTGAGAAATTCTGGCCTAAAAAGGACTAATTTATCATTTGGGTGTTAGCATATGGCTAAGGTAAAATTAACAAAAACAGAGCTTAAAGCCCAAAAAGAAGCACTTTCTCGATATCAGCGCTTTCTTCCTATGCTGCAGCTAAAGAAGCAGCAGCTCCAAATGGAAATCGCAGGTATTAGAGCAAAGGCAGAGGAGGCTGTGGCACAGCGCGACAAGGTGCTAGCAGCAGTATCTTCTTGGATTGGTTTGTTCTCTACAGATTCTGTTGAGCTACCTATTGTTTTTGATGGGATTATAGAGAAAACTGGTAATATTGCTGGTGTGACAATACCACTTTATGCAGGCATTAAGACCCATCGTCCTGAAATAGATTTATTCTCAACTCCTGCTTGGATTGATGAGGCAGCAGAGGTGGCAGCTAGTCTAATGGAATATAATGTTCAGGTTGAAATTTATTCTAAACAATTAGAGCTTATTTCAGAAGAGCTTCGCACAACATCTCAGCGTGTAAATCTTTTTGAAAAGGTGAAGATACCGGAGTGTAAAGAGAATATTCGCATAATTGGAATTGCACTCGGTGATGAGCAAACATCAGCAGTTGCTCGTGGAAAGATTGCAAAGGGCCGCGGTAAAAACGATGCCGCATCAGCAGATGATTTACCGGAATCAATTGTAACTGAGGAGGAATGGGTATGATAGTTCCTATGAAGCATGTTACAGTTCTTTGCTTGGAGTCAGAGAAGAATAGCGCTTTGGTTAAACTTTCAGATGCGGGTGTTATGCATGTGAATGTGAGTGTTACAGACTCGGATTCAATCTTTAAATCATCACAAGATGAAGAACTCGCTAAGCGCGCAATATCATCTATTTTACTTGCTAGTTCAGCAGAGGACGAGGAGCGCTTTAAGCTAGAGTTTCCTTCTTCTATTGCTACATCAGAATCTACTGATGATTCTTCTCCTGCCTCAGCACCAATCATTTTAGCCAATACAATGGCAGATGAATATATTGCTGCATCTCTTGAAAAGCAAGCGTTAGAACAAACAATTACTAGATATTTGCCTTTTGGTGATTTTAATCCAGAGTCAGCACAAGAGTTAATTGCAAAAGGTGTCCAAGTTCGCCTTTTTGTAGCTTCAGCTAAAACTGATATGGATGCTTACAAGACAGATGCTGTTTGCAATATCTTAAGTAAATCATCTGAAGGAATTTTTGGTGTTTTAATTGGTGAAGGTGAGCTTCCTGATGGTGCTACAATTGTTCCTCTACCAACAGAGACGCTTGCTCGTACCATTGAGCGTTTAGATGCTTGTGTTGGACGTTTGAGCTTTGCAGTAGAAAAAATAGCCAATCTAAAACAGCATTTGGATGAAATAAAGTCTGAATTAAAGAAGCGTGTTCAGAAAACAGAAGCAGTAACTGTTTCTGAGAATATGCTTAAACTAGGTGAAGGAATTGTATATTTAACAGGATTTATCCCTTCTCGTCGCAATGACTTAATTGTAGGTATTGCAAAGCAGAATGGGTGGGGTATTGCTGTTAGAGATCCTAATGAAGGAGAAATGGTTCCAACACTATTGGAACCACCAAAGCTATTCCGTCCAATTACAAAATTATTTGGTATGCTCGGTATTTTACCAGCTTATAATGAGACAGATGTAAGTGTGCCATTTTTTATTTTCTTCTCATTTTTCTTTGCTATGCTAATTGGTGATGCTGGTTATGGTTCAATAATTCTTTTGATATCATTATTCGCAAATCAAAAGCTCAAGAAATCTGGCAAGCTTACATCGTATGTAAAATCTGTGCTAACAATGATGTATGTATTTGCTGGCTCAACAATACTTTACGGCATATTGAGTGGAACATATTTTGGTATTCCTCAAACAGCCTTACCAGAGGTGCTTAAATTCAAGACAGTTGGCTGGCTAGCAGATCAGAATAATATCATGCAGCTGTGCTTAACAATTGGTGCTTTGCATCTTGTTATTGCAAGAGCCTGGAATGCTATTGTTTTATTCCCATCCAAGAAGCTTCTTGCGGAAATTGGTTGGTGTGGGGTAGTTGTATCAATGTATTGCCTCGTTTGTGGTATTATTATTCAGGGCTTTACTGCTCCAAGCTGGAATACGTATCTACTTATAGTTTCTGCATTATTAATCCTATTCTTTATGTTGGATAAATCTGAGCTAAAGGAGAATGGTGTATCCCTAGGAATGCTTCCACTTAACATAATCAGTTGCATGGGTGATATCATTTCATATATTCGTCTATTTGCAGTTGGTTTGGCTTCTGTAAAGGTGGCAGAGAATTTTAATCTTATTGCAATTGATCTTGAGATGAGTTTAATATTTAAAATTCCAATAATGGTGTTAATTTTAATACTTGGTCATGGTGTAAACTTTATTATGGGAGCCTTGAGTGTGCTTGTTCATGCTGTTCGTTTGAATACACTTGAATTCTCATCTGCAAAGGGAGTTTCATGGTCAGGTGTGGCATATAAGCCATTTCATGTGGATGATACAAAATAAAACAATTTAACAATTAGTAAACAATAGAAATTTAAAATAAAATAACAAAAGAAAGTAGGAAATATTATGAATCCAGAAGTAGCATTAGGTGTAGCAGGAGCAATTGCAGCAATTAGCTTTAGTGCTGTAGGTTCAGCAATAGGTACAGGTAAGGCAGCATCAGCAGCAATTGGAGCATGGAAGAAGTGCTATGCACAAAATAAGCCAGCACCGTTCCAATTGTTGTCATTTGTAGGTGCACCTATCACTCAGACTCTATATGGAATGATTTTGATGTTCTCCATGATTGGTGTTGCAAAGGGCAATCCAGTTCCTGGTGCAGGTGTTGCACTGCTTATTATTGGTATTGTTGCTGGCATTGGTATTGGCTTCTCAGCTATCTTCCAAGGTATTGCTGGCGCAGGTGCATCAAATGCTCAGGCAGAGACAGGTAAGGGCTTTACAAACTATCTAGCATCAATCGGTATCGTTGAAACAGTTGCTATCTTCGTGATGGTGTTTGCACTTATCGGTGCAGGGAATCTTTCTCAGGATGAGACTGTTGAGGCAGAGGTAGCAGCACCAGCTGCAGTTGAAGCACCAGCAGTAGTTGAAGCACCTGCTGTAGAAGTTGCAGAATAATTCTTAGAGCTACATTTTAATTTTAAATAGGCGGTATTATTTAGTGCCGCCTATTTGCATTATAACTATTTTTAGGAGCCCAACCGAATGGAGCAAGCAAAAAAGATAGGTAAAGCATTGTGTATGTATTCTGGAGGACTGGATAGTCAGTTGGCTATTTGTGTTCTTAAGGAGCAAGGAATAGAAGCCACAGCACTAATCTTTACTAGCCCATTTTTTGGTGATTTCAATCAAGCAAAAAAATCTGCAGAGGCACTCGGCGTGCCTGTAATGCTTGTTGATTTTACAGATGATTTGGTTGAGCTTATTAAGGCTCCAAAGCATGGCTATGGTTCATGCTTAAATCCTTGCATTGATTGTCATGCTCGTATGATGACACGTGCTGGTGAAATAATGGAAGAGCATGGCTTTGATTTTGTGGCTACTGGTGAGGTGATGGGACAGCGCCCAATGTCTCAGCAAAAGCATGCATTAATTGAGGTGCAAAAGACCTCTGGTATTGGTGATCGCGTTTTGCGTCCTCTTTCCGCTAAATTCCTTGAACAAACCGCACCAGAGCGTGAAGGAATTGTTGATAGAGAGCGCCTACTTGCTCTAGAGGGACGCAACCGTAAGCCACAGATTGAGCTTGCTAAAAAGTATGGTATCAAGAATTATCCATCACCAGCTGGTGGTTGTAAGCTAACAGAGCCACAATATTCTGCGCGTCTTCGTAATTTAATGAATAATGAAGGACTTGATGATAAGCGCTTAATTCGTTTGTTAAATCATGGTCGTGTTTTTAGATTACCTGGTGGTACACTTGTATTTGCTGGACGTAATAAGTCTGACAATGAGGCAATACGTGCAGGACTTCGTGGGCCAGATGTTTTATATCGTTCATTTACCGTTGTTGGGCCATCTGTTTTAGTTGTTGCACCCAAGTGCGAAGAGGATATAATTTTGGCGCAGCAAATTTGTGCTACCTATGCTGATCACAAGGGAGCTGCTGAGGTAGGTGTTCGTTGCTTCAAACCAGCCCGTAAGCCAGAAGATATGATGATAGCTGTTGTGGATAGAGAGCAGCTTATCCGATATATGATTTGATTCAGGCATGTTTTTAGAAGCAGTACTATATGGAATAAGCCTTGCAATGGATGCAATGGCTGTGTCGGTGGCGATGTTTTCTATTCGCCACACACGCTCTGCAATATGGCAGGCACTAGCTGTTTCTATGGTATTTGCTTTGTTCCAATTCATTATGCCATTAGTTGGCTTTGGATGCTGCACAATTATTCCTGTTTCTGCTATTGAAAAGATTGGTAAATTTATTGCATGTGCATTATTGCTTTTAATTGGTGGTAAGATGCTATTTTCAAAGGAAGAATGCACCGTGCCACAATTTGGTGTGCTTTCAGTTTTATCACTTGCGTTAGTAACAAGTATAGATGCTCTAATAGTTGGAGTAGGATTCGCATTGACAAGTAATGCACATGTGTTTTATTATTCAATAATTATTGGCATAGTAACTTTTTTCATAGCTCTTATTGGCTGCTTCCTTGGAAGTGTGATAGGTGTTCATTGTTTGAGTAAAAGCACACGTATTGGCGGCATTGTTCTAGTTGGTATCGCCGTAAAACAACTCTTTTAATAAATGGTTTTGGAAAGAAGGTGTTATGAATACAGCCCCAAATAGTGAAAGAATTCGTATATCAATTTTTGGTAGACGTAATGCTGGTAAATCCTCTCTTTTAAATGCTATTCTTGGTCAGGATGTAGCAACTGTTTCTCCCGTACCAGGAACAACAACAGATGCAGTATTTAAAGCGATGGAGCTATTACCTCTTGGCCCTGTTTTGCTTGTTGATACTCCTGGACTTGATGATGATCAAGCAGAGATTGGCGCTTTGAGAATTAAGCGCACACAGGAGGAGCTTCGCCGAGTTGATATTGCTATTGTGGTTACTTCTCCAGAGGTTGGTCTTGGTGAACTAGAGGCAAATTTAATTGCAGAATTGCGCTCAAAGGGAATTGCATTTGTTGTTGCAGTTAATAAGCTTGATGAACAGACCTTATCTGAAGAACAATTAAATGAGTTAGAGCGAGCATTTGCTGCCCCTATTTATCCTGTTTCTGCAAATACAGGTAAGGGAATTAATGAATTTAAAGAGGCGTTAGCACAATTAAAGCCTGATGAGCCGGTAAGTCAGCATATCATTGGTGATAGGCTATCTCCAGGAGATGTAGCTATACTTGTTGTACCAATTGACAAGGCTGCCCCAAAGGGTCGTTTAATTCTTCCGCAGCAACAAACGATTCGTGATTTACTAGATTGTGGTTGTAATGCATTAGTATGCCAGGTTCCAGAACTGGGACATATGCTTTCAAGCCTTATTAAGCCACCAGCAATTGTTATTACAGATTCGCAGGTATTTGCAGAGGTACGCAAAATTGTTCCTACAAATGTAAAGCTAACCTCATTTTCAATTCTAATGGCACAATATAAGGGCAATTATGACTTGCAGAAGCGTGGAGCAGAGACCATTGATTCTCTAAAGGATGGAGATACAATACTTATTGCAGAGGGCTGCACACACCATCGTCAATGTAACGATATCGGTACAGTAAAGCTTCCAAATTGGATAAAGAAATATACAGGTAAAGAGCTAAATTTTGAATTTACATCAGGTCAAGGTTGGAAGGAAGATTTGGGCAAGTATGCTTTAATTGTTCATTGTGGTGCTTGTATGTTAAACCGACGTGAAATGCGCAATCGCCTTGCTGATGCAGAGGCAGCTGGTGTTCCAATTACAAACTATGGTATAGCCATAGCAAAGCTTCAAGGTGTTGAGCTTTAAAATAGCCAATAATTTGAACCCGATATATAATTTTGTTTGTTCCGGTTGTATCTAAGTTTCTCATTCAATTTATTGATGCCAATTGTGTGTTGGGTGTCTAGTTGTGTGAATAGTTCAGCTGCGACTTGTTTTTTTATATGAAGGCTAATTACTATTGTAAAGCAGTACTTAGTATGTTATAATTTAGTCGTTTTAGGAGGGCAACGATATGAAGAAAATATTTATATTTTTATTTTTGTCGCTTTGCATTTGTGGCGTTGAAGTGAAGGCTGAGGTTACTGCGCGCACAGTAGGAAATACAACATACTATAGTGGTTATAATTCTAATGGTGAACGTGTAAGTGGAACTAGCCGTAAGGTTGGAAATACTACATATCACGATGTGACGGTAGATGGTCGTCGCGTAAGTGGAACTAGCCGTAGTGTAGGAAATACTACGTATCACGATGTACGCGATGATAATGGTTCATCGCATGGAACTAGTCGTCGTGTAGGTAATACTACATACCATAGTTTTGATGGTAGAGGAGGACGTTCTTCAGGTACATCACGGAGTGTTGGCGGTACTACGTATTATGATTTTAACGATTCTGATGGTAATCGTTCTCGAGGTTCTTCTCGTAGTGTTGGTGGTACTACATATTATCGTTAGAATTTGTAATTGCAATTTTAAATTTTAATTAGATTAAGTTGTTTTAATGTTTTATTACATTAGAACAACTTTTTCATTATTGAACTTTTTGGGGGTTGGCACAATATTTATATATTTTGGCAAAATATTATAAGGGGAAATTGTTGAAAAAAACCTCTTATTTATGGTATCTTATTGATTAGATAGCAAAAGGCTATTACTAATTTTATGGCATTTTTTTATAAACAACAAACAAGGAGGGAAAATGAAAATCACTAAGCTATTTCGTGCTTTGGTTTTTATAGCAACTGCAGTTGGGATAACTGGAACTTCATTTGGTTATACACCAGCTTATACTAAGGTTGATCATCGTGGCTTAATTGAAATGCCCGGAGTAATTAAGGGTAATGATAAATCTTGGTGGGGTGCTGCAAACCTTGTTGCTTTTGGACCTGGATGGGCTTATTCTGCTCAAGATTATGCTGCAAAAAATGGAAAAAAGACTGCTATTGTTGATGAAGACAACAAAGTAATCGGTGTTTCATTTACTGCAGATATGAATGCTGGTAGTAGTAAGCTGAAGATTTATCAAGAGTTTACAGATGCTTCTGTTGGTGGTAAGCAGCAGATGCGTGTTTTATGGCGCATTAAATCTGCTGATGGTCAACCTATGAAGCTTGAATCTGCATTTATTAGAATTCCAGTTGCAATGTATGATTTTGTTGGGCAGCAGGTGACAGATGCCACTGGTAATTCATATACATTCCCAAAGGATTTTTCAGAAGAGTATCTTCCTTGGGGTCTTAATACATCAAGAGTTGTTGCTACAGGTAAGGATATAAAATTAGAAATTTGCATGGAGAAGGGTAGCCTTGCTCTTGTTGATGGCAGAAAGCAGAACTCACCTGGATATGAATTTCGTGTTTTTTTTCCTAACACTAAGAACAGTGCAGAATCTGAGGTTGAATTTATAATTGGCGGTTTTTTTGCAAAAAGTCAAAAGAAGAGTTCTGGAAAATTAGATTTCCAGGCACCAAAGCCACCTGTTGTGATGAAGCCTAATTCAAATTGGGTGCCATTTAACTATACATGTAATGTCAAGCCAGGAACAATTCTTGACTTTTCTAATACGGGAGCACAAAGACACACACCTGCAGGTAAGTATGGTAGAGTGATCGTTGGCCCTGATGGACGCTACACATTTGAAAATAATCCAACAATGCATCAGCGTTTTGTAGGTGCAAATCTTTGCTTTGATGCAAATTTCTTGACAAAAGAGGAAGCAGATAGACTTGTTGCTGACTTTGTTCGCATGGGTTATAACACTGTACGCTTCCATCACACAGATGTTATTATGATGGAAGGACAATGGGGTCATGACTATTGGAATAAGAAGACCCGTGGTGTTATTGATAGAGATCAGTTAGATAAAATTGATTATTTATTTGCTAAAATGAAGGCAGCTGGTATCTATGTAACCATTGACCTTTATCAGATGGGGGCAATGGGTATGATTGAGGGTGTGCCTAAGCAGGTACACACTGCTATTAAGGCACTAGTTCCAATTCATCAGCCAGCATTTGAGGTTTGGTTCACGAGTGCAATGGAATGGTTAAACCATGTAAACCCATATACAGGTCTTGCATGGAAGGATGATCCTGCACTATTCACAATTTGCCCAATCAATGAGGATGCTATTGCATCTGTATGGTGGTCTGCAAAGGATATGTATAACGCTGCATTTGAAGAGTGGAAGAAGACAAATGCAACAGAAGGTAGAAATGAAAATCAGCTACGTGCTCAATTCCTAACTGAGGTTAAGGTAAAATCTAATCGTCAGATAAAGGAAAGATTTGAGGCTGAAGGTGTGAAGATATTGTTGAGCGGAAGCAATTGGTGGGATACAATGGCCCAGACATTTGAGCGTGAACAGTTAGATGTTGTTGATAATCACCAGTATTGTGATCATTACCATAATCATGGCTCATTCCCTGTGAGAATGAATAACCGCAGTTCATTTGATGAAGGTGGAAATGACTTTAACTATATGACACCTTTGATGAAGACACCTACACGCTACTTTGGTAAGCCAATGATTATTACAGAGTATAACTTCTGTCCTCCTAACGAGTGGCGTCTTGAGGGTGGTGCATTAGTTGGTGCTTATGCATCATTGCAAAATTGGGATGCAATGTATCGCTTTGCTTGGTCACATTCTAAGAAGGCTCTATTTGAGCAGATGCCAATGGAAGGATTTGATATTCGTCGCGATCCTGTCGGACATATTACAGAGCGTCAAATTGTGCTAATGTATGGTCGTGGTGATGTGGCTCCAGCTAAAAACAGATATGTTTATGGTGTAACAATGGAGGAAGCTACTGAGCAAGGTGTTGGTGATATGTGGGGTAAGGGTTTATTCCCTGGAAAATTTGCAAACCTTTGCTGTGTATCTCAAATTGGTTCTCAAGTTATAGAAGGAGACCAGCCTATACAGGGTCAGTTTACAGCGGTTGTTGGTAAAACAAGACCTTCAGACCAAGTATTAGCAGGAAATAAATTTATGCCTCTAAGTGAGATTACAGTTTCTGGAGCAAAAGGAGAGGTTGTTTCTGATACTGGAGAAATTGCTATTAACAAGAGTCGTAAGTATATTAGAATAGATACAGAGAGAACTGATTGTATCGTTGCTCGTAAGGGTGCCAAATTGGGAGCTGGAGCATTAAGAATTTCTGATAATACATGCTACTGTTCTGTTTCTGCATCATCTATGGATGGAAAATCAATTGAGGAAAGTTCAAGTCTATTGTTATTCCATATTACCGATGTTGTTAATTCAAATATGGAGTTTGTAGATGGTTCTAGAACACAACTTAAAAAGTGGGGTAAATTACCATATCTTGCCCGTGTTGGTTCTGTTAACGTTATCTTGAATAGTAATGTTATAGGTATGAAGCTTTATGCTTTGAATTCTGCTGGTGAGCGTATTCGTGAAGTACCATGTAGATATTCAAAAGAAAAGGGAGAATATATGTTTAAATTGAGCATAACTCCTGATCAAGAAGCTTCAATGATGTATGAATTAACTAAGTAACATTGTCATAATATTATAATAGAAGTTGTTTGTTCTTTTAGGAATAAACAACTTTATTGTATTTAAGTTTTTTTGTAATTATATTTTTTAAGAAATATTAAAAATTAAATAAAAGGAATGAAAATGAAGTCTGTTTTCAGATATATTTGTCTGGTTTTGTTTGTTTTATTTCAAACAAATATTTATGGCGATACTCTTTTTGTTGGTAAATCAAAGTATAGTCATAAAGTCCCTACCCATTCTCTAAATGATACTGGTCTTAGAGGTACAGCTTCTTATGTGGGAGGGGAATGGGTACTATCTCTTTCCGGTGGAGATTTGAATGGGGCTATTCACAGTAACGATCCTATTAAAATTATTATAAACAAAGGCAGTGTTGTAACTCTCAGCTTAGACAATAAAAATGCTGTTAATTCACAAAAAGGTCTGACTATTTCAGGCCCTGGTTATTTAAGAATTCTTTATCCTGATAAATGTAAAACATTTTCTGCTATAAGAGGTAAGTATGTTCATATAACTGGAGGAGCTGTTATTGGTGTAAATAATATTGGTGGTTTTGGAATTAGTTCTAATGAAGTTAAAATAAATGCTTCTGCTGTACATTTAAATGCCAAAATTGGCATTAAAGTAGAGAAAGGTGGACTAAATGTTTCATCTTCTATTGTTACCGTAGCTTCTTATGATGAATCTCTTTCTGTGCAACGAGGAGAGGTAAACATTACTACATCTAGTATACATTTTATTTCTTTATATTCTTCTGCTATTGCATCAGGAACTGATATTGAGGCAGGAAGCGAATACATTAACGTTAAAAACAGTCTTTTTTGTTTAGCAGGAGATGAGCATGCAATTGACTTTCATGGTAAAAACAGGAATTTATATCTAGAAAATGTTATTGGTTCCTTTTTATCTATTAAGTCTTCATTGCAAAATGTAAGGCATATGAAGGTTGATGGAGCAGCTACAAAGCTTGTTATTGCTTCAAGTATTTCTCAAGAAAAAACTCAAGAAGGCATTAATGCAGTAGATGCGTTATCTGATAATAATTCTTCAGGACAAGCTATCTATATGGGGACAAAAGACTCTACTTTTGAGTTATCTGCAGGATCGGTAAAATTATATTCACCACATTCAACAGCCTTACAATGTTCAACAAATTATGTTTCAGGTGGGTCTTTAGAGGTAGATTATGGAATGTCCTATGGAGATATTCAAACGCAATATACAGCACAGGGAATTATTTCATTAGCTGAAAGTATCGCCGGTCATCTTATGTTTCAGGATGATATTGCTTTTTTTGATCTTGAATTAGCTCAAACACTTGCCTCGATTTTTCCATCTACGTATGCCTTGTTTTCCTCTTCTGACAGTAAGGCACGTATAGGTATTTCTTCAAACGCTTCTTTTATTTCAGGTGGGAAAGTCACTGTTAAAGCTTCCCAATGTGGAATTTTAATTGGAATGAAACAAGTTAAAACTCCATATCGTTTTTACTATCAAAATAACGGTGATGTTAATATTATTTCAGATTTTGTTGCTATTACAGATAGTACAGAAAATAAGATTCCTAAATCACAAGATGAAAAGTCTTTTGTAAGATTAGATGGTGGAAATCTTTCTGCTAGAGCAAAGTATCATGGGATACGTCTTAAGGGAGGATATTGGCAAAAGGGTGGCTCTGTTAATATTGCCTTAACAGCTGCTAATGTTGCAGAAAGCACAGCCCAAAATTCTTATCCTGAGGGTTATGTTATATTTGCAAATAATGGCGTATACCAAGACGGAGGTTCGTTGAACCATAGTGGAGTAAAGATGCATCAGCCAATTATAATATCTTCAGATGAAAATTATGTACAACCACCAAGTATAGATTAAATTTAAAACGGAAGTTGTAATTTTTTAAAAACTGTTTATATTATTAATTATAATAGTGTTAGATGGATGTTTTTCTTTGTTTAAAGGAATATACAACTAATATCTGACAGTTTTCGTGCTTTAAATTGTATAATCAACGTTCTAAAAGAGTTAATTTTATTGACAAAATAAAGCCTAATATGGCAAAATATTTGGATATTTTTACGTGGAAAAGTAGTTCCATATATTATTTGTATAATAAAGCTAAGTTTTAGGAGAAATAAAATGTCTCGTCGTATATTGATCGCAGGTAACTGGAAAATGAATAAGACCTCAGCAGAGGGTGCAGCACTTGTTAAAGAACTAAAGGCAGCAATCCCATGCTGCTGTGAGAATGGTCCAGAGGTTCTAGTTTGCCCTCCATTCCTAACAATCCCAGCTGCAGTTGCAGAGGCTAAGGATAGCTGCATTAAGGTTGGTGCTCAGAATGTACATTGGGCAGCAAATGGTGCTTACACTGGTGAGTGCTCAACAGAAATGCTAAAGGATGCAGGTTGCACACACGTTATCATTGGCCACAGCGAGCGTCGTCAGTACTTTGGTGAGACAGATGAGACAGTTAATCAGCGCACAAAGGCTGCAGTTGCAGCAGATCTAGTTGCTGTTGTATGCGTTGGTGAGACACTAGAAGAGCGTGAGAATGGCACTATGAAGCAGGTAATTGACCGTCAGGTACGCGTTGGTCTAGCTGATATGACAGCAGCTGACATGGAGAAGGTAGTTATCGCTTATGAGCCAGTATGGGCAATCGGCACAGGTAAGGTTGCTACAGATGAGCAGGCTCAGGAAGTACATGCATTCATCCGTGAGGTTCTTGCAGACGTATTTGGTGCAGCAACAGCTGAGGCAACACGTATTCTTTATGGTGGTAGCATGAAGCCAGGCAATGCAGCAGGTCTTCTAGCACAGAAGGATATCGATGGTGGTCTAATCGGCGGTGCAGCTCTAAAGGCTGAAGATTTCTCTGCAATCGTTAAGGCAGCAATGGCTTAAGTTAAATAAAATTTAAATTTTGTCTTTTTTAAATTAATTGGAGGTATTAGTATATGTATAACTTTCTTGTAGCAGTTGAGGTTATTCTTTGCATTATGCTTATTGGTATTGTGCTAATTCAGCGTACAAAGGGTCAAGGAGCAGGCTTAAGCTTTGGTAATGGAGCTGAAGCAATCTTTGGTGCCAAAATGGGAAATGTTTTAACTCGTACAACTGTCATTCTTGGTATTTTGTTCCTAATTAATACCATTTGTTTAGCAATGATACATCCAAATAAGGAAACAGAACAAACAGCATCTGAGCGCGTTGTAGCGGCACAGCAACAGCAGGCTGAAGAAAGTGCTAAAGCTAGCGTTTCACAAGACGCTGTAGATGCTTTTAATGTAGATCCAGTTGTTGAGACACCTGTTGTTGAAACACCTGTTGTTGAGACACCTGTTGTTGAGACACCTGCAGTAGAAGCTCCAGCAGCACCAGAGGCACCTGCAGCTCCTGCAGCACCTGAGGCACCTGCAGCACCTGAGGCTCCGGCAGCACCAGAGGCTCCAGCAGCTCCTGCAGCTTAATAATCCTATCAAATATCGATTATTACTCATAGGTATGTTAAAAAAGACTAAAATTAAATACTTTATTATTGCGACAGCCGTCATTATTGCGGCTGTCGCAATCTTAAATTCTAGTTTAACAGAAAAACCAACCCCAACGAGAAGTAATGTAATCCTTATTACATCGGATGGTATTCTTCCAATTGAGCAAGAGCTTACACAATCTTTTGGTTTTTCTTTTTATGATGCTTTGGCTACATCACCATTGCCACTTCCTTCTGGCGCAAGTCTTATTACAGGAAAGAACCCAAGAGAAACAACTATTCGTGTTAATGGCGTTGGGTCTATTCCTGAAAACATGCCAACAATTGCTACACATCTCTCTGAAAAGAATTATGATTGTGGCGCATTTTTCTCTTCTTTAATATTTGCACAAAGCCATGGCTTAACAAATGGCTTTTCAACATATGATTCAAGCCTGGCAAGTTCAAATAATGTTCCTATATTAGCTATTGGTGCAGATGTTGTTTTTAATAGAGCTACAAGCTTTATAAATCAACAAACAGAACTTAGTGGTAAGAACTGCTTTGTTTGGACTCATATTTCTGAACCACTTATTGGTAATGATCCACCAGAAGTTATAGCAAATAAACTTATAGAATTTATTAAAGAGCATAATTCCCCTAATACAGTAATTATATATGCTCCTTTGACTAACCCTGTAACGGCACCTTTTCAAGGTTTAACTCTTGAAGAGTGTTGTGTAAGGATTGGTGTCAATAATCAGAATTTAATTCCTAAAGACACTAAGATATCCTTGATGGATATCCCAACAATTATTGTTGCAGCAACAGAACATAAAACAGTTTCTCCTGCAGAATTAAAGCCACTACAAGCCGAAACAGTTCAGCCTTGGTATGCATTTAATCTTCCACCAAAACGTATTGGTTGGGATGGCGATTGGGGCTTAAGTGAGGTTAAACCTCAAGTACTTCCTTCTAGATTTGAATCCTTCACTATCGCATTTCATGGTTTTGATGGAGAAGGGTTGATTCCTCCTTATCCATCAACGAATGTTCTTCACTCCGTAACAAATGAGTCTGCATTCTTAGCTGAGGCAGCTATTGCGAAAACAAATAGTCTCGAACAACTAACTGCTTTTGTTAAAAAGTATCCAACAGTACCAATGTTCCATTATTGGCTTGCTGAAGCTCATTATAATACTGGTGACTATATGGAGGCATGCAATGCTTATGGTAGAGCTTCAAATATCGGATACAATATGCTGATGGCTATTTCTCGTCAGTCCCTTTGTCATACAAAGCTAAGTAATATTCCTGCTGCAATTGAACGTGCAGAAACCGCATTCCTTTTGAATCCTACTGATTTTGTTTTACGCAGAGAATTATCTTCATTACTTTATTCTACAGGTGTTTCAATGTATAAGGCCAAGAATTATCCTACAGCAAAGGAGTGCTTTAATCGTGTTCTATGGCTTTCACCTTCTCAGCTAGATGCTTATATCCAAATGGGACATATTTATCTTGCAGAGGGTAATACAAATGCAGCTATTAATGTTGTTAGTGAGGCTTTGGAAATTAAATCTGACTATATCCCTGCCAAAAAATTTCTTGATGCATTGAAATAAAAAAAGATTTAAAATATAAATTAAGGTAAAATTATGGCTGAAGAAAATAATAATTTAGTAGCAGAAAATACTAATGAGTATCGCGCTCAACGAATTGCAAATCTTAAGGCTCTAGAGGAGCTAGGTTACAATCCTTTTGGTGCTGCATTTGATCGCACTGGTGATATCAACGCAATTCGCGCTTTATGGACATACCCAATTGAGGCTGCAACTCCAGAAAAGCCACATGCAGAAGGTCCAGCTGAGCCAATTTGTGTTAAGGCAGCAGGTAGAATGATGGCTTGCCGTAATATGGGTAAGACAATTTTTGCTGACCTACGTGATGGAACTGGCCGTGTACAGCTTTTTGTAAATGGCAAGAATATGCCTGATGGAGCATTTGATGCTTTCAAGCTTCTTGACCTAGGTGACCATATTGGTATTGAGGGAGATCTTTTTGTAACACGCACAGGTGAGCTATCTATTCGTGTTACTCAATGGACTCTTCTTTCAAAGGCAATCATGCAGCCACCTGAGAAATTCCATGGTTTGCAGGATCAAGAGGATCGCTATCGCATGCGCTATCTTGATTTGATGTCAAATGCAGAATCACGCGACCGCTTTAATAAGCGTATTGCTATCGTTGCTGAGATTCGTAAGTATTTAACTTCTCGCGGATTCCTTGAGGTGGAAACACCTATGATGCAGCCTCAGCCTGGTGGTGCAGCAGCACGTCCATTCATGACTCACTACAATGCACTTGATTGCACAATGTATATGCGTATTGCACCAGAGCTATATTTGAAGCGTCTTCTAGTGGGTGGCTTTGATAAGGTTTTTGAGCTAAACCGCAACTTCCGTAATGAGGGTCTTGATCGCACTCACAACCCAGAATTCACGGTTCTAGAAATCTATGAGGCTTATGGCGACCGCACATCAATGAAGAATATCATTGAGGGTATGATTCCTCAGGTGTGCGACAATGTTCTTGGTACTCGTAAGGTTAAGTACGGCGAGGGAGAGTTAGATTTTACACCTCCATATCGTGAGGTTGCATATCATGATTTGGTGCGTGATCGCATGGGCGCTGATTGGTTTGAGCTTGATGTTCCTACTGCTAAGGCAAAGGCAGAGGCAGAGGGCTTGGTAATTGATCCAAGCTGGGGACATTTGCTAATTACTCATGAGGTTTATGACAAGCTAATAGAGAAGACATTGTTCCAGCCAACATTTGTTACTCGCGTACCTCACGAGTTTGTTCCTTTAGCAAAGACTTGCCCAGATGACCCAACTCTAGCAGATGTATTTGAGTTCGTTGTTGGTGGTAAGGAGCTATGCCCAGGCTATACAGAGCAGAACAACCCAATCAATCAGCGTGAGGCTTTCGCTGTTCAGGCAGGTGATGAGGTAGAGAAGATAGATGAAGACTTCATCACAGCACTTGAATATGGTATGCCTCCTGCAGGTGGTTTAGGTCTTGGTATTGATCGCTTTGTAATGATGCTAACAGGCACAGAAGTAATCCGAGACGTAATTCTATTCCCACAGCTAAAGCAAAAATAGTTGTTTGAATTTAAAATTAAAATTTATCAAAAGGCTGCTCTTAAACAATTTTTTGAGCAGCCTTTTTGCATATATTATAACCTGCACTTTTAGCCGCCACAAAAGCACCCCAGAACCCAATCCGTGTCCATCCGTGTTCATCCGTGTTTTTGAAATGCGCTAATGCACAATGCGCGCTAAAGCACCATGCTCCGATATTCCCAGCATCCCATCCGTGTGTCCGTGTCCATCCGTGTTTTTGAACCTCGCATTTTTAGCCGCCACAAAAGCACCCCAGAACCCAATCCGTGTCCATCCGTGTCCATCCGTGTTTTTGAAATGCGATAATGCTTATTGGCGCTAAAGCACCATGCTCCGATATCCCCAGCATCCCATCCGTGTATATCTACACGTTTAATTGACTTTCAATAATTATTATAGTAAAATTCGTAGAAATAATTTGAGGGTTTCTGTTTTTTTTACTTTAATAACTAGTTTTATGCATAAACATTTTTCGCTTTTTATTATAATTCTTTTGTGCGCAGGTATTTGTAGCTGTAAATCTCCCTCAGAGTGGTTGAAAGAGGCAGATGAAAAAGCGGCTGCACATATTGCTGTAGCCCAAATTCGAGCTGATTTACCTATAGAGGAAATTGATATTCAAAATCCAGCGGATACGTTACGTCGCAGATTAATTGAAGCTCAAGGGATTACTATTGCAGATCCTTTGGCATCAACCTCTTCAACAGAAGAAATACCAATTGATTTGACACTTACTGAACCTCTTTATATTTCTTTAGAAGATGCATTAAAAATTGCAGCAGCAGAAAGTCGTGAATTTCGTTCTAGAAAAGAAGAGCTGTATAAATCTGCACTTACTTTGGATTTAGAGTCACATAGGTTTAAAACAACCTTTACTAGTTTGATGTCATCTCGTGTTAGCACATCCCAAGCAGAAGGTAAAGATAGAGTAACAGGTAATGACAATAAATTTAAAATAGGCGGTCAGCAAAAATTTAAAAACGGAGTTGAACTTTCTAGCAATATTGCTGTTGATTTAGCAAAGATGCTTTCTGCAGAAAAAGAAAGTGCTTGGGGAGTTTTGTTTGATGCGAGTATAACAATTCCTCTATTACGTGGTTCTGGTAGCTTTGTTGTTGAAGAACCATTGATTCAGGCAGAGCGTTCATTAGTATATTCTTTGAGAGATTTTGAACAATATAAACGTAATTTTATTGTTACAGTTTCTACCGCATATTTTAATGTTCTTCTTGCAGGAAGACAGCTTCGTAACCAAGATGAGAATTATAGACGTGCCGTAGCTTCAACGCGTCGTTCGCGTCGTCTTGCCGATGCTGGGCGTCTTCAGGAATACGAATTTGACCAATCCTATCAAAATGAGCTCGATGCCCGTAATAGTTGGGTTGCTGCATATAGTAGATATGACGGAATGTTGGAGAATTTTAGAGTTATTCTAGGACTACCACCAGATGCATTAGTTTTCCCATTAGAATCAGAATTAGCTAAGCTTCAAGAATATACAGAGAGCTTTGCGGTTACTTCGAGTGGTGATTATGAAGCTGTTGGAGCATTGGATTGGGATCAGATTGAACTAAAGAAGCCAGATAACCGCAATCAAGGTCCGTTAGAGCTTGACGAAGCAACTGCCTTACAAATTGCTTTTGAAAATCGACCAGATTTGCAAACAGCAAGAGATAGAGTAGAGGATAGTGAACGAAAGTTGCGTATAGCGGCAGATAATCTACGTGCAGAGGTTACAATTGGAGGCTCTGCATCTATGGGAGAGTCAAGAAGTTATGGCAGTGCCAATCAGGGAAATGGTGATTTTAAACCCAAATATGGTGTATATAGTGCATTGTTGACTATTGATTTACCAATTGAGCGAACTGCAGAGCGTAATGCATATCGGGTAGCTTATTTTGGCTATGAAAGTGCTGTTCGTAGTTATCAAGAGATTGAGGATAACATCAAAAAAGAGGTATTCAATGTTGTCAGATCTATGAGAGAGACTAGAGAGACTTTGTCCATTCAGTTTATGGCTTTATCGCATGCACAACGTCGAGTAGAAAGTATGGATATACTTATGCAGGCCGGTCGAGTTGATATGACAGATGTTCTAAGTGCGCAGCAATCTTTGTTGATTGCTCAAAATTCGCTTTATTCTGCAATTGTTAGTTATCGAATTAAGGAGCTTGAATTACAAAGCAAACTAGGCGTATTAGATGTGTCGTCCGCTGGTACTTGGTTTGAGTTTGATCCTTCAGAGTATATTGTTGAGAAGGAGGTTGCAATAGAAGAATGAAAATGTTTAACATAATTTGTACGAAAAGCAAGTTTCTCGCTTTATTTTTTATCGTAGCATTTTCTTTTAATGTTTTAAATGCTGCACCACCCAAGCTCAATCCAAATGAGCTTCGTGTTGCTTTTTGGAATGTTGAAAACTTGTTTGACACAGTAATTAATGGGCCATCAAAGCATAAAGATGAGGATTTTACGCCTTCATCATGGAGACGTTGGACACCACAAAGATATTCTCAAAAGTTAGACCATTTATCACATGTAATAAATGCAATGCAGCCTGATGTTTTGGGTATGGCAGAAGTTGAAAATCTTGATGTTCTTCAGGATTTAAATGCACGGTTAAAGAAGAAGTATGGTTGGAATCTTCCTTATATTGGGCATATTGATTCTTCTGATACCCGAGGTATTGATCAGGCTGTAATGTCTAGATATCCAATTTTATCAACTCATCTCGTTGCACATACTTATGGTAAACGTGGAGTACTAGTTGTAGTTGTCGATGTAGATGGACACCCTGTTACTTTCATGGTGAACCATTGGAAATCTCCAATTGGTAACTACAAAGAGAATATGAAAACTAGAGCTGAAGAGGCAAGAGCCTTACGTGTAGAGCTAGAAAAAAGATACAAGCGTTCGCCAACCATGAGTTTTGTAATTATGGGAGATTTTAATGAAGATTGTGATGATATTACAATGCGAGATGTTTTTCGTGTTTCTGATACCCGCGTAAAGGCTTTAAAACATTCCGATGGACCCTTAGCATTATATCATTTATCTTTTGACCTACCAGAAAGCGAACGTGGAACTTATTATTATGCGCGTCGCTCTGTCTGGAATTCATTTGATGGAATAATTGTTCCTGCCACTCTTTTGGGAGAAAATACTTCGTCTCCTTGTTATTGGCGTGTTAAGGATAGAAATTCCTTTAATGTTTTTGTTCTGCCAGAGATGAGAGTGCCTGATGATGGTCGTCCTCGAGCATTTAGGCGTGTTCGTATTAAAGGGAAGCCTAATAACTATTATGAGGAAGGTTATTCAGATCATTTCCCTGTTATGGTAACATTAGTTCCTGCAACAAAGGCTGATTCTGGTAAGTAATCTTTATGTTATTAATGTAACGCTAGGTTTGATAATGACAGAAGGTGTTTTAGGTACGGCTAAACGAGAATTACTACAAGCAAGGATGTTAAAACTAGGGATAGTTGAATCAGACTTGCTTGAAAAGTTTGTTCAGGGTAGTGGTAGTGGTGGTCAAAAAATAAATAAAACCTCATCATGTGTTTATTTAAAGCATGAACCTACAGGACGTGAAATTAAGTGTCAAAAGACCCGTTCTCTCACTTTGAATCGCTATTATGCGCGAGTTGAGCTTTGTGAACAAGTAGAAGAAGAACTACTTGGTGAAAAAAGCAAACGTCAACAAGAGATAGAGAAGATTCGTCGTCAAAAAAGGCGCCGTTCCCGCAAGCAACGAGCAAAAATGCTTGATGATAAACATAAACATGCTGAAAAAAAAGAGCTACGCAAGCCTGTTATTTATTAGTGCTGCAAAAATTGCAATGGTAGTGTTAAATTACGTTACTGGTAGTAATCTTTGAGTTGATAAATAAGTGCTTTTTTAGTATAATTTTATATTATTTTCGAAATTCAAGTTTATACATTTGTTTTGTACTACATATTAGGTTTATTATGAGCGATTTAAAAAACAATAAAAAGATAGTTAAAAAACGTAATACTCAAGCAACAACAGAGAGCGCACAGTTCACTTTGTTGCATCATCCAATGCGAGTACAATTTCTTGTGGCTTTATGCCTTTCGATAGTTGCTTTTATTGGCTATCGCATTACATATGCTCCTATTGCTTTACCTGGAGAATCTTCTGAATATTTACCAGTTATTTCAGAGGTGTTCCCACGTTTTACTTATAAAAACTATATTTGGCAAAATTTCCTAAATGTATTGTTTAACATTGGAGGCTCTCTTGCATTTATTAACAATGTTTGCTCAGTTATTTCTGCATTAGCTATTGGTATGTTATATTTAGTAACATCATCTCTAATGGGATTGTTCCTAAATGGCAATTCTATGGGTGGTATTTTAAAGGCAGATAATCCTAATGGAGAAATTAACGTAGAATTAACAACAAAGCGTTTGCAGTACTATGCTTCCGTTGTTTCTGGCACAACGGCAGCTCTTTGCTTAGCCTTTTCTCCTCCATATTGGATGGCGGCGACTATGTCATATTACCATAGTTTTTACTTGTTATGGTTGCTTTTCTCTGCATTTCTATTGCTTAGATTTGCTATGACATCAAAGATCCCATACCTATATGCATTTTGTTTTGTACATGCACTTGGTATGACACAAACATCATGCTTTATTGCTTTTGCTCCAATTTTTTATGTATATGCTTTGTATATTTTATTAGCATCAGACAAGTTTAATTTTAGAACAGTAATTATTTCATCCGCCTTAACAATTATTGGTTTTTCATTCATTTTCTATGTGGTTTCAAATTTCTGTTCATCAGAAATAGCAATACAGGTTTCTAATAAAACAAGCTTTGTTGCTGTTTTAAAAGAAGTTATAGGTGGACTTGTTCATGGAGTATTCAATGATCTTCCAAAGGTTGGTTGGATGATTATTGTTGGTATCACAATTGCTCCATTTGTTGCATCAGTAATTTCTGGTCGTCGTTCACTAAATGGTGAAGGAGACATTAGCTTTTATGCATTAAACTTTGTTATTTTCGTAACAACACTTATCGTTGTTTTTGATGCACGTATTTCTCCATGGAGTATGTTTGGATTTACAAACCCACATATTATCCCTTACACACTTGTTGCAATGACATTTGGTTATTCAATAGCTTATATTTATTTGTTGTCTATCTATCTTTTCAAATATATTCCAACATATGTAAATTTTGGTGCATTTGTACGTTATTTCGCTATTGCTTTAGCAGCAATTATATGCATAATAACAACCATAAATAATTATCCTAAGGCAGACAATCGTAGATTTATATTTGTCAATACTTACGTGGATTCATTGCTAGATGGAATGGATGGTCGTACATGGCTTGTTACTGAAGGCATTATAGATAATATTATTGCAATCCGTGCTAAAGAAAAGAATCAAGAATTGCATTTGTTTGATTGGTATTATTATAATAATTCTATTCTTGCTTATGAAATAAAGAAAAACATAAAGAAGGATTTTCCTAATAACATTCGACTAAGTAATATTGTTGATGTTGGTACAATGCCAGTATTACAAGAATGGATACAAGATCAAGAGGGCGCTACGGACCAACTTGCTTTAATGCTATTCCCTGATGTTTGGAACTTCGGTGATTATGAATCATATCCATGCGGATTGACATTCTGTGGTATGGATCCAAATGAATTAATGGAATATGATCTAACACCTTTAGTAGCTGATTTCGAGAAAACGCTAAGTGCTATGGAAAAAGAGATTCCTCCTTTTAAGGAAATTGCTCGTAAGGATATGACGCGCATCGATTTTATGTCTGATTTCGTGCGCAGAAGGATTTCTTTCATTGGTAATAATTTAGCATTTGTTCTAGAGCAACAAGGTAAGATTGACGAAGCATTTGCATTGTATTATCGAGTACATAAGTTTGACCCAGATAATATTTCTGCATTACTTAATGTTTCTGCATTGATTCAGAAGTATGAAAAATTCTCTTCTTACAAAGATGAAGCGGAGGATGCTTTATCAAACTTCCAGAGGCGTAATTCAGCAAGCCAGGCTATTTGGTCTATTTCTCGTGTGTATGGTTATGTAAGTCGTCCAGAGGTGTTTACACAGCTAGGTTGGACATGGGCATTGTCTGGTCAAAATAACATGGCACTAAAGAGTCTTGCACGCGTACTCAATAATGCAGACGTCGAGAATACAAATCTACTTAAGAATATGATGGCTAAGATATATTCTGACAATAGAGATGTTGAGAATAGTGAGGAGTTGTATTTAGAGGTGCTCAAGACCGATCCTGCAGATCAAATTGCATTGGAAGGATTGATTCTGTTGCATATGAAAAATGGTAATTTCCAAGAGGCTGCAAAATATATTGAACCAGCTAAGAATGCAGGTATACCATACGAAACAATTCTTTTCTATACAGCTACAATGCATATATTTTCAAATCAATTAGATGAAGCTCGTATAGTTTTACAGCAGTTGAAAGATTTAAATCCAGAGAATTCTCAAGCGATTTTATTGGACATTCAGATTAGTCACACAATTTTTGAGCAAAATAATGACAATCAAGAAAAGCGTAAAGAGGCTTTGACTTCAATAGAAAAGAATCTAGATTTATTACGCAAACTTGAAGGACCAGATTCTTTTATTACAAAGATGGCAGAAGCTGGTTATTTCCAATTGGTTGGTAAATATAAGGATGCTCGTGCAAGCTTGCTAGTAGCTTTAAAAGAGTCACGTTCAGAACAAAATGTCTATAAGAATATTAACCAAACTCCAATTTATGAGGAAATCCTTAAAATGGACATCAACCTTAATGATAAGGATGCAGCCCGTCATCATGCAAGACAGCTATTGCATTTGGATGCTGATAACTGGTTGGCAAACTATGCATTGGGATCATTGGCTTTGAATGTAGGAAGCCTTGTAGAGGCAGAGGATTATTTGCAACGTAGTGTTGATTCAAATGATTCATTGATAGCGATTAATGACTTAGCTTTTACAAAGTATTCTTTGGGTAAGCTTAATGAAGCTGTCTCTCTTATTCGTCGCGGTATTGAAATAGATGGTAATTTCTATGTTCTTTGGGATACCTATGGTAGCATTAGATTGGCTCAGCGCGAATATGATGAAGCAGAGGTTTATTTTAAGCGTGCAATTGAATTGTTCGATGATGATTTGCGTCCACACCTACATTTAGCACAAGTATATTTCTATACACAACGCTATGATGAGAGTAGGGAAATTATGCGTCGCTTGTCTCCTAGCGCAGATACCTTTGTTGGTCGCGATCGTGAAGAATATGATGCATTAACACAACAATTGTTGTCTATTAAAAACTAATTTGACTAATGCTATAGGTGTTGGTAATGTCAGTTATCGATACAAATGAGTTGAATCAAATAGATAAGAACTCCGCCTTCACAAGTAGGGTGGGGTTCTTTGATTCTGGTATTGGTGGACTTTCTGTTGCTTCTGCTTTTCAAAAGCTTTGTCCTGAAGCAGAGATATTCTATATTGCTGATTGGACCTATTGTCCTTATGGTGATAAGCCTGTTGAGTTAATTCAAGAGCGTGCTAGGACAAATACATTGGCCCTTTTAGAGCAAGGCTGTACAACAATTGTTGTTGCATGTAATACAGCTACTGCGGCTGCAATAGATATGCTTCGCAAAGAATTTTCTGATGTAGGATTTGTTGGTATGGAGCCAGCAATTAAGCCTGCGGCATTGAAAACAACAACGGGTGTTGTTGGTGTGCTCGCTACCAAAGGAACCTTTAAAGGACGTCTTTTCCATGAAACCTGTGCAAAGCATGCATCAGGTATTGAAGTGTTGGAGGCAATCGGTGAAGGCTTTGTAGAGCTTGTTGAACAAGGCAAACAAGACACAGAAGAGGCTCGTAAATGCATAAAAAGGGTAGTACAGCCACTTTTAGATAAAGGAGCAGATTGTCTTGTCTTGGGTTGCACTCATTATCCATTTTTAAAGAAAACAATACAAAAGGTTGCTGGTGATGGTGTTGTTATTATTGACCCATCGGAGGCTGTTGCTCAACAAATTTTACGAATAATTACAAAGAATGCAAAAAGGTGTTAGCGAATCTGTATCGATTTCATCAAAGGAGTTGCTGCATCCGCTCATAATACGGTAATTTTTTCAAAAGCCTCGCTCTTTTAGTATAGCCACACCTGCGTTACATATGAATGAGAGAGAAAAACCAGTTGTATTCCATGAATTTGCAAAATTGAAAATTGATTTACTTTTTGAATGGGAATGCGTGATGCTGGATATATAATGTTCTTTACTGCAGTTGGGATAACAACTGCAGAAACGGATGGACCTCTAGCGACTCTTCTTTATGTAACAATGACGCTTCTATATGCATTTACAGGTGGATTGCTTTTCTTGCGTCGCACCATTTCCAAAAAGTCATAAGGTTACTTACTAATATTTTTGAATCAGAGTGCTTTGCGACGCTTCATAGCGCTTGTGCTGCTTCGTCTAAATTCGGCCACGAATTTAGAATAAAAAAAGCGGGTGACCGAAGCCACCCGCCTTCTGAATTATCGTAAGAAAATTATCGTTGGAGCGCGAACATCGTCAAACATTACTTTGACAACACCTGTGCCACTGAAGTGATTATCATCAATAAATTCAGCATCTGATTGAGAAGAACCATATGTGCCACGAGGCATATTTACATCGTCAATGAATAGACGACCAACCTTCTCAACTGTACCAGCTACTGGAACAAACTTTGAACCAGGTGTCCCATGATCATGGAAGTATAGGTTCTGAGTGCAGAAGCTGCCTTCCTTTAGCATTGTCAAACGAGAGTTGCCACCATATAGATGTACAGGTACGTCAATGATTGTGCCTGTGCTTCCATCACGGCTGCCAAAGCGCAAGTCTGTACTGTTAATAGCAATAAATTCGTCAATACCTGTTTGATCACCACCAAGAATCAAATCGCAAGGGAATGAGAATACTGCACCTTTAGCAGATACAAGCTTTGACCAAATCTCGTTTGGTTCAGAATCGCTATTGCGAGCAGTGTAGATGTATGCCTTGTTAGGGAATACAATTGTACCACGAGTACCTGCATTATATGTATCAACAGTATCAATGCGAGAAATACTGTCTGAACCAAGGATTAGGCCACCAGAGGTAATTGTCAAAGTGCGACCTTCACCTAGTGCAGTGCCTTTATTATAGTTAGCCTCAACAATAAGTGAGTTAACAGTAATATCCTCAGTTAGATTGATGTCTGTGCCATACGTGCGAACATTTTCTGTTGGGTCTGTAACAGAAGCGATTGCCTTTGATGTAATATGGCCAGGAGCAACAAGTACTCCATCCTCAGCAACAGATAGGAAGCGAAGGCTCTGATTATTCTGTACTGGAGAAATCAACCATGGTACGATTGGAGCATTACTATCAACAATATTAGCTTCATCAGCTACGTCAATTGAATATGATGCTTTGCCTGTACCACCAATAGCATACTCATCAAGACCCTTCATGAATACATAATCGCGTGCAAGTGACTTGTTGTGGCTATTATACATACGGGATGTACGAACCTGTATAACACCATTACCATCCTTTTGAACTGATGCAAAGTTAAATGTATTTGTTGGAGTATCTGCATTTCCAGATGCTCTCATTTCAATCATACAGAAACCGTTGCTGACAACAAGTTTGTCAAAATTCCATGGTGTTGAGAAATATCCTTTTGGTACCCAACCATTGCTGATATAGTCTGATAGCAATGCACCACCATTGAAAATCAATCCCTTTTGTGGGAATGGATTTGCATGAGGTCCAGGTGCTCCATAGCCATGCTCAGAACCAGTTGCAACAGCACCAAAAGTCTGTGAGATATCAAGGTGGTTTTGATATTCACCATTACCCTCAATGATAAGAGTTGCATTAGTAGCAACGCTTTCAAGACCTGGATTTATTAGGTAGAATGAGCCACCTCGCTGAGTATAAGCGAACTGAGCAAACTTTTGCTTGTTACGTACAATTACTCTACCTTCAAATGCGAAGAATGGAATATCTGTACATGTTGAACCAGGACCTTCATATAGGAAGTCACCCTTACCAGTAAACTGCATGCCTGAGCTTAGAATAAATGCAGCATTGCCACGCTGTGAGTCACCCCAATCCTTATAACCAGTAACATTATAAATTGTTAATGTTTTGCCTTCTGGGATATTGAAATATCTCATGTATCCTGTATAGCAGCGATATCTGCCATAACGATCACGTAGGTTTGTGTCTGTCCAATCCAAATATGAACCAACGTCCCAATTTAGGTCAGATTGCATTTCAATAGCCATGCGATTTTCGTGATTGCTACCATGTCCGAGTGCAATATGAGGCTGAGAGGATGTAGTTGTTGAATCACCAAGATTGCAGTAACGCAATAGAGCAGGTTCTTTTGTAGATTTTGCAAATGTCAGAGTTACAGGAGCAGAAGAACCGACACCAGCAAGGCGAATTGTACGATGCAACTCTGTACCATTAACCGCTACACCAGCTTTTGTATTGGAGTTGTAACCAAAATAGATTTCACCTACAGTTACATCTGTATCAATAATCATAGATTTATCTACTTGTACAGGAACAATAGCCACATCATCAATAGCATTTGGATAACCAGCAACACCATCTGTTACATTTATCCAGTTGTTTGCATCGCCCCACTTAATGTCGCTTGTAGAAGATTTAGCAATATAAACCTTACCTTTACCAGCTGGTGTTGGGATACAAATTGCAAGAGATAAATCGCTGTCAAGTGTATGTGTGTCTGTTGCTACATTATATCTCATGATACCAATATTTGAGAAACCTGGCTCTGTAGCTTCAAGTGTGCGATTATCTGCTAGCATCTTGAAGTTGCGAGAGTCTAGAATTATATAGTAATCAAAAGATGATGTAAGAGCAGGAAGCGTAATCTTGTCTCCAACATTAACATATGTATAGTCCATCTCTGCAAGTGAAGATGGAGTATAAATGTTATTGCCTACGGAAAGAGTACTGTTATATGTCTTTTCATAAGTAACACCATCAAGTACACTTTCTACAACGATAGAAATATTATGAATTGTACCTGCTTTCAAATTTTCATAAGTTGCAGTAAAGCGAGAAAGAGAAGTTTGATTCTCGTAGTAGCTAATTTCTTTCTCATCAATTTTGATTAAAACAGAGTAGCTTGCTCCATCAACTACCTCAAGAGATGCAATAGAAACATTTGCAGTTGTTCCTGATGTAACAGCACTGATGTCTGACATCAAAACAGGCTCTATACGTGTTGTAAATGCCAATGTTTGGCTATAGCCTACAACGCCCCAAGGATTGATACATTTTGTACGAGTATAATATGTTGTACCATTCTTTAGGTTGTCTATTGAGAGCAATATAGAACTTGGAACTGTTGTGAATGACTCTCCTTGAACTGTCATGAATGTCTCAAAATCTTCAGACTCAGAAATATCAAACCAAGTAGTTACGCTATCTGAACCAACACCAAAATCAGTACATGTAAGTACCATTGATATAGTATCAAATGTTAAGCTGTTCAATACACTTGATACAACAGGAGTGCCAGGAAGAAGTGTCTGGAAAGTGATTTGCTCTGAGGTTGCATCTGCATTAGAAGAACCTGTTGCAACAATACGTGCATAATAAACTTCGTTAGTTGTCATTCCACCAAGAGGAATATCATATAAACCTGTTGCTTCAACATTGACTAGAGGAGTAGATAGAACTATTGAAGAGAAATTTTCTTCTGTGCTTAATTCAACAATCAGGTCAGCAGATGTTGAACCCATACCCAAAGAGTCAACCTTTGCCACAAATGTTACATTTGTATATGAAATATCTTTTACATCAAGAGAAACTGATGGATAAGGAGCTGCAGCAACAGGCTCTGTCCATTGTTCGAAACCACCTTTGTATGAACCAGTTGCGCGAACAACAAATATAGGAGGAGTTTCTGAATTCCATTCAACATTGATTGTGCCTAATTCACCTGCTGCAATATCAATCTCTTCAGTAATAATACTCCATGAAGAAGCATCACCCAATTCGCCAGCACTTTCTCCAAGAAGAACAGTAGCCTTAATAGGAGCATTCTCACCAGCCAAAATACCAAAGGAGTAGCCAGTTTCTGTCTTTTCTAAAGATTGAACACCAGCAAAAATTTCATCTGAAGTACAACGGAATAGAGATAAAGAATCATCGCATTCAAGAAGAATCCAATTTTCAAATGGAGTCATGCCTGTTTGGTTAATTGTGTTGTAACCAAAACCCATACCTGGCCAATTCCCACCAGTAGGACCCTTACCACCATTACCATCGCCGCAACGTAGCTCAATATCATACCAACCTGTTTCTGTTGGAGTAAATGAACCAGTCCTGAAGTCCTGCCAACCTGAATTATTGATAAGTACGGTACCATTGATTTTAATGTAACCCATATCATCAATGTATTTACCAAAGGTATATGTTTTACCTGCCTCGCAATAAATTTGACCTGCATAACCGAAGGTTGTATTTTGTGCGTTATAGTAGGTAGTATTGCCTGTCCATTCATTGTAATAGCCTTTTGTTGCTGCCTCAGCATCTGAAGAAACATAAAGATTAGCCATTACTGGACCTGGTGTACGCTCTGTACTTGTAGGATCAAGTGCAGTCGTAGCATCGTTTGCTTTATCGATTTTGGTTTGAATCAAACCAGATCGATATGTTAAATCTGCCATTGCAACAACGCCGAATAAGCAGAGTAGTGTAGAGAATATTGTTTTTTTATTCATAGTTTTATCCTAATATGTGGTTGTGTCACCCGCTTAGATATCTAAATTTTATCAAAAAAGAAAATTCAAGACAAGCGAGTTTTACTATTTTTGACGCATTACACGATCATGGTTGGTGGTTGCGTTTGTGTCTTTTTGAATTGACTTAAAGAGTGTTTGAGTGTAATATTTAATAAATTTTTATTTTTCCCCATTTATCTTATGAGGTGTAGCCGTAAACACACAGAATCAAAATTTGAATTGCAGTAGAATGAAAGTCCTTTTTATGGGATCGGCCCAGCTTTCATGTACTTTTTTAACTGCTTTAATCCATGCTCCTGATATGGATGTTGTTGGTGTTTTTTCACAACCAGATAAGCCACAAGGAAGACATTTAACACTAAAGGCAGGCCCTGTGAAGGAGCTTGCTTTGGCTCATTGTGTGCCTGTTTTTACGCCTCAAAAAATAAATTCACCGGACTCAATGCAGTGCATCAAAGATTTGGCTCCAGATGTTATTGTTGTTATGGCGTATGGGCAATTCTTAAAACAAGAGCTTCTTAATTTTCCTAAATTTGGGTGTGTAAATCTTCATGTGTCAATTTTGCCAAAGCTCCGTGGTGCTGCACCTATCCAACGAGCTATACTTAACGGAGATAAGCAAACTGGCGTCACAGCGATGCTTATGGATGTTGGTATGGATACAGGTGATATTCTTGATGTCATTACAACAGAGATAAAACCTGATGATACAAGCTATACACTTGGCTTGCGTATGGCAATAGAGGGCTCAGATTTGATGCTCGATGTATTGCGTAAGCTTAAGCTAGGAACAGCCACTCGTACTCCTCAGGATCATTCTCTAGCAACCCATGCACCGAAGGTTATGAATACAGAGAGCCTTATAGAATGGAGCTATGGGGCAGAGTATATTGATAGATTGGTTCGTGCCTTTAATCCTAAACCTTATTGTCACACCTTTTTGCCTCCTCAAGCAGATGCAGCACCTAATGAGCCAGGAGCATTGTTGAAAATTTTAAAAACAAGAGTTGAGCCTCGTCCTCAAGGTACACCTGAGGATGTTTTACCTGGTACTGTACTGTCTCTTAAAAAAGGACCTCTTATCGCAACTGGTGAGGGTGGAGCACTCCGTATATTAGAAGTACAAGTTGAAGGAAAGCCTCGCCCAATGAGTGGTGCAGATTTTTCCAATGGATGCCGCAAAAAGCTTGATGTTGGCTCTCGCTTATATCCTGGAATAAATGCAATCCTTAATGCGTAACCCAAATTTAGCAAAGCTAATTGCTAATTTGGAGCTATGCCTTTATTGATGCTTTTAGCACTCAACAATTTTAAATAGGTAAACGCTATTTAATGGCATTTTTACGTATGCAGAAAACTCCTTGGCGGTTGATTGTTTTCCTCGCCCCGCGTCTCAAAAGCCTTGGTGGGTCGTACACATTAGCGCTTGGCAGTTGCATTATTGCTTCGTCAGATTTCGCAATAATAAAGGCAACAACAAGCGCTAATGTGCGCATTCGCGCCCCAGCACCACACCCATCACACCAGCTCCGCGCTCTCCGCGCCCTTAGCGTCTCTGCGTCCCTTTGGCGTCACGTGCATCACGTTGCGTCCCTTTGGCGCACTTTTAGCACTCAACAATTTTAAATAGGTAAACGCTATTTAATGGCATTTTTACGTATGCAGAAAACTCCTTGGCGGTGAAAATTTCCTCGCGAACAAGCTCTGCATTGTGTGCTTCATCTAGTAGATAATACTCAAGCTTTACCTTCCCAGAATTTGTCACATTCTTGAATGTGACCTTTACATCCCTTGATGGAGCAGTATCATCATTGTCAAAGTATGCAAGCATGGTGTTTTGCTCATCACCCTTAGCTGCACAAGCCCATAAGCCATCTCCGTTGCCAGAAGCTTCAACACTTGTCTTTTGTGTGTAAAGCTGATTAAACATATAGAATGGATAGTATCCCTTGAGGCACTTTGCCACGATATCGGTATTAAACATACCATTCATTGCACATGGGCGTGCATCATAATACATTAGCATATCAAGCTCTTCATTTTGTGACATTGCCATCACAGCAGCAATAAAGGCAGCTCCCTTGATCTTTTTCATTTGCTCAAGAGAATATATCCATTCATCGCCTGTCCAGCCTTTAACATAGTTCCACTCATTTAGAATGCTCTCGCAATCCTCCATGCCATATCGCACAAGGATTTCCTTCATTAGGCGAATACGGCTCTGTACATCCTCAACGGTTGCTGAATAGATATGCCAGCTGAAGAAGTCTGGCTTAACCTCACCAAGGCTCTTAAAGAAATTATTGCACCATTCGTTGTCCTTTGATATAGCCAATGCTGGACCACCTATTTTAAGGTGTGGGAATTGTGTTTTTAAGTGTGTTAGGGTAATGTTGAAAAGCTCGTAAAATTCTTTCGCAGTTCCACCCCAGCAGCGCTTATGCTTGCTATCGTCAGAATCTAGGTCTGCTTCGTTCCAAATCTCCCAATATTGAATATCGTAGTGGAAGCCATTTGCCCAGCCTTCGGTGTAGTGTCGAATAATGTGCTCGCAAATAATAGCCCATTTTTTGAAATCCTTTGGTGGCAAGGTGTTGTATTTCTTTGACCAATGCTCAATCTTTGAACCAAAGCGATAGAAGGTTCTTGTGCCAGCAAACTCTGTTACTTTGATATATTCATCGGTTAGCACAAAGTCGTAGGATTCTGGATCGTATGGGTCTTTGTCAAAATCGCGAAAAATGAAATTAACGTCAACAATATGCTCACCACCATAGTTTGCATAGAAGGCAGCATCATGGTTTCGTGCAAAAGGAATGCCTGCCTTTTGGTAATGACCCATATTTGTAATACGCTGATCCTCTGCAAATTTATACACAGGACCATTGTTTACTGCGTGCATTGGCTTTACTTTTCCATTTTCTTTGGAAAAATCTACAATTATTTCACTCATATTGACCTTTCAAAAATATGCCCTAAACCTTAAGTTTTTATACTAAATTTATAGTAACATATTTTTGAGTGTGTTTAAAGGGGAAATATGAAATCACAGATGGCCGCTTGCGCTTCTGCCTTCGGCAAAACACGGAGCACACGTAGTGTGGTTTTCTGGAGGAACGGAGGCACGGAGAGTTTTTGGAAAATATCGGAGAAAGGGGCATCAGCCCCTTTGCGTGCCCTAGCACGCTTCAAAAGTGCGAAGAAGGGACGCAGAGACGCAGAGGACGCGGAGGCTTGCGTGGTGGGTTCTGTGATAACACTACCGCCTGTTGTTTCCTTGGTTATTGCTCTATCTTTCAGAAGCAATAAGGAAACTGCCAAGCGCTAGTGTGTTCGACCACAAAGAAGGCAGAGACGCGGGGCTGGTGCACGTGATGGCTAGAAGTGCGAAAGAAGGACGCAGAGAACTGATGGTCGCTAGTGCTCTAGCCTTCGGCGAAACGCGGAGCACACGTAGTGTGATTTTCCTGAGCACGGAGACACGGAGAGTATTTCTAGGGTGGTTGTTATTATTGTTTGCACAATTCTCTCTTGTCCTCCGCAAAAATCACACAATGTGTGTCCGTGTTAAGCGAAAGCAATGAGTGAGAAATGCAAATAGCATCATTCGCTTTACAAATTCACAAAATCATTGATTTTACTTGCAATAATTATTGTAATTTATTATAATTTTGGCGTTGTTTAATATAAAATATTGAACGGTTCAGTTTTGCTTGTTTTGCCCTCAAAAGATGGTAAAACAAGAAAAATGTAAGAACAAGAAAGTGAGATGAATATGAGTAACAAGAAAAGAGTTGCAGTTAAAACAGAAATTAGTTTTTATGAGCAGGTGCGTGATGTTTTTGTCGCAGCGCGTCAGTTTGTTCATAAAACGGCCAATTTTGCAATGGTTAAAGCATATTGGCTAGTCGGTAAAATGATTGTTGAAAAACAGGGTGGCGAAGCTAAGGCTGCGTATGGCGATAAACTAATAGACGAATTATCTGTAAAACTTACGCGTGACCTTGGGGCTGGATTTACTAGGGTGAATTTATTTTACATGCGTAGGTTCTACTTAGCATTTCAAAAAGTTCACACACTGTGTGAACAATTGAGTTGGAGTCATTACAGGTTGTTGATTTCGGTGGAGAATGAAGAGGCTCGTGCATATTATTTAGAAGAGGCGAAAAAGTCCCTTTGGAGCGTACGCGAGCTTCAGCGTCAGATTAATTCGTTTTATTACGAAAGATTGCTTGAGAATCGGGCGAAGAAGCGTGGTGGGAAAAAGACGAATATTGAGCCACTTAAACAGATTGATAAAATGACTCCTCAGAATGTGATACGAGATCCGTTGGTGCTTGAATTTCTTGGGTTGGATGAAAGCGAAAAGTATTTAGAGAAAGATTTGGAGAATTTGCTTATTTCCCATTTTGAGAAATTCATGATGGAGCTTGGACGAGGATTTGCGTTAGTATCGCGACAGAAACGGTTGACGCTAGATGGTAAATCTTATCATGTAGATTTAGTATTCTATAATTATGTTCTGCGATGCTTCGTCTTATGCGATTTAAAAACAGAGGAGCTTACTCATGCAGATTTAGGGCAAATGCAAATGTATGTAAACTATTACGAACGTGAACAGATGAATCCTGGCGATAATCCCCCAATAGGGATTGTGCTTTGTACCGATAAAGGAGCGGATCTTGTCCGCTATACATTGCCTTTGCATAACAAGCGAATTTTTGCCTCTAAATACAAGTTCCATCTTCCCTCTGAGCAAGAACTTATTGCTGAACTTCGCCGTGAACGCATGGCTATTGAGGAGGCGAGGCTTGAAGTGAAAAAAGAAGTTGGCAAAACTAAATGCGTTAAGAAAGCGTCAGGGGCGAAGAAATAGAAGTGCATCTGATGGTATGGTGTGTTTAAAAGTCCTTTCGCTACTGGAGTTTTGAGTTTCGGAGGCTAGGAGTATGAATATAACCATTCCACCTCCAAATCTACAAACCTCCAAATCTCCCAGTAGCGGAAGCAATATTTAGTAGTTACTTTCGTTGCTTAGAGATTCGGAGACGCGGAGAGGATTTTGGGAATAATTGTAACCACGAAATGCATGAAAGTACATGAAAAAGTTTTTGTGGTTTAATTCTCTGGGTCTCTGCAGGAAATAAAAATTATCAGGAAAATTTATACAAACATCACGACACTATCGGTGGATGATTTTCATCAGTAATTACAGAGGTTTAGATTATTGATTTAGAAGCTATTGTTTCAGAATTGAATAATTATCTTGAGGAGCATGCGTACTTGTTTGATGGAGAATATTATGGCAACCCATCTGATATTGTAGCAAACTACGGTTTTGGCTATATTGATGGAGAGCAAGTGCTTTTGCATTGGATAACGAAAGGCGATATTGAAAGCAGTTCAATCCCAGTACGTGAACTAGCAAAAATGATTAAGTCTGGTCTCACAGAAGAAAAACTCATCAAAATTATGAACTCATGCGAGTAGGGGGTGTTTGTGGATAAATCAAAACTATTATTGGATTTATTAAGAGAAAAGCAGCAGCTAAAAGAAATGGGTGAGGGATTGTTATTTGATAGAGCTATAACTAATCTTGTAAATGCGATAACGAAAGGGGATTGTTGTTTAATACAAGGATTAATAGATGAGATAAGTCAGATAATTAGGTTTCGTATTTATCCCATAAAATTGTCTGATAGCCATAAGTATTCTAATTTGTGTAAATGTTTTTCTTCTATAGAAGCATGGCTAGGGAAGCAATATACAGAATGGTGCTCAAATTGCGAATCGGATGTAATTGTAGATTGGTCTAAAGGTATGTTCTCAGAATGTTCAATTTGTGGTAATAAGATTGTTTTTTGCAACAAATGTCCACACCAAGGCGAAAACTGTCATTTGTGTGAATTTTAGAAGCAAATATAGCAGTTTTACTTGTTTATGTTGCAATAAAATGGTATAATTACGTTATACAAAGGTTTTGTTTAAAAGGTGTCTTTGTTTTCTAAACGGTGATGGCTGAAATTTATAGGTTGATTATGAGTCGTTGTTTATATAATTGTAATTTTAAAAGTTTTTTGAATACAGACAATAATACAATATTTGGTGTAATTAATAGTAATGTGCATGGAAATATTTCTACTAAAAGTAGAGATGCATGGGAAGAAGAAATTTCTATAATTAAATCAATGTTGTCTTTTTTGGAAGATGATGGAGAAATTGTTTTTGAATATGATATCCCTAGATTAGGAAAAAGAATTGATGTTGTCTTATTGTATAAAGGAATCATTTTCTGTTTAGAATTTAAGGTCGGGCAATCACAGATTTTAGAGAATGATATTGATCAAGTTTTAGATTATGCTCTTGATTTGAAAAACTTCCACAAGTTTAGTGAAGATAAAATTATTGTTCCTATACTCATTCCAACAGAAAATATTGTTTCTTCGTCTGTAATAAGTATGTCTATTTACGATGATAAAGTTGTTAATCCATTAATTTCAAAAAAAGATGATTTAGGAAAAATTATTCTTCAAGTTATAGGTAAGTATCCGAATGAAATATCTGTTAATAAACAATGGATTATTAGTCCGTATGCACCTACTCCTACTATAATTGAAGCAGCACGGTCATTGTATGAAAATCATACTGTTGAAAACATTACACGGCATGAGGCAGATAATGTTTCTACAGATAAGACAATCTCATATATATTAGAGATTATTAAAAAAAGTAAGACAGAAAGAGTAAAAAGTATATGTTTTGTAACAGGAGTGCCAGGAGCAGGAAAAACATTAGTAGGTTTAGATGTTGCTATTAAACAAACGTATCAAGGGAAAAAAGAACCGGTTAAAGATGAGCAAGCTGTTTATTTGTCTGGTAACGGTCCGTTAGTAGCTGTATTAACAGAAGCGCTTGCGCAAGATAATCATAATAAAAATAAATCAATATATGGATGTAAAACTAAATTGAGTGATTCTCGCCGTCAAATTAGTAAATCTATTCAAATGATTCATAGATATCGAGATAATATGCTTCAAAAAATTAAAAATCCTGTTCTAAACGGTATTCTTGAAATAGATCCAATAAAAGCTGTAAAAAACGAAAACGCAGGCTTTGGAGAAGTTGAGCATGTTGCGATTTTTGATGAAGCACAGCGTTCATGGACACATAAAAGATTAGCTGATTATCTAAAAAGAGGTGGAACTTATGGAAATAAATTAAAAGTTCCAAATTTTCCAATTTCAGAGGCTGCTTTTTTGATTTGGTCGTTAGATCAGAGAGAAGATTGGGCGACAATAGTCTGTCTAGTTGGTGGAGGACAAGAAATAAATACCGGTGAAGCAGGAATATCAGAATGGATAAAGGCTTTAAATGAAAAATTTCCACATTGGAAAGTGTATATTTCTCCTAAGTTAATAGACCCAGAGTATGCCGAAGGAGGAACAAATGAGTTGCTTAATGCGAATCCAAATGTTGTCTACAATGAAAGCTTACATTTGAGCGTGTCTTTACGTTCTTTTAGAGCAGAAAAATTATCTGCATTTGTTCATTCATTGTTAAATTTTGATGAGTCTGCTAAAAATCTTTATGCTGAGATTAAAGAAAAGTATCCTATTGTTTTAACTCGCGATATGGATAAAGCAAGAAATTGGCTTCGTGCAAAAGTTCGAGGCTCAGAACGTACAGGTGTTTTAGTTACAAAAGAATCTGCCAGATTTAAGCCTATGGCGGTACATATATTGCCTACAGGAGATGAAAATGCAGTTCATTGGTTTTTAGATGATAAATTAAGTGTGAATTCATCAAATTATTTAGAAGATGCAGCAACAGAAATTCAGGTTCAAGGGCTTGAACTAGATTATACTTGTTTATTATGGGATGCAGATATGAGATGCGATCATAACAAGTGGCGTTTCTATAAATTTAATAATAATAAGAGTCATTGGTCTGAATTGGTAGGAGATACAGAAACAAAGCAAGACACCATGAAGTATATGCTAAATGCATATCGCGTTTTATTGACTCGAGCAAGGGTTGGTATGGTTATTTGTGTGCCTAAAGGGAATCCTAATAAGACAGTTAGTGGTTTTTGGGAAGATTCTACACGTTTACCAGAATATTATGATGGTACATATAACTATTTGAAGAGTTTAGGAATTCAAGAGATATAATTTATAATGTACACAAGTTCAATGAAAATAATTGAAGTAGTTGCTGCGGTAATAATAAAAGATAATAAAGTGTTCGCTACCCAACGCGGTTATGGAGAGTTTAAATCAAAATGGGAATTTCCTGGTGGTAAAATAGAAGCAGGAGAAACACATAATCAAGCTTTGAAACGCGAAATTTTCGAAGAGTTGAAAAGTGAAATATCTGTAGAAAAATTTATAAAAACAATAGATTATACATATCCTAATTTTAGACTCATTATGCACTGTTACTTATGTAATTTAGTTAATGGTGATTTAGAGCTTTTAGAACATGAAGCGTCAATGTGGGTTGATAAAACTTTGATTATGGAATTAGATTGGCTACCTGCAGATATTGAGGTTTTACCTGAAATAAAGAATCTATTAACATAGTTTTTATTTATTAAAATATAGCAAAGGTGTAAAAATGGATATTGATACGAAAGAATTGTTTATGTCTTTTGTTAGAGAACATTGTGATGATCCTAATAGCGGTACTGCAACAAGCTATGGGAAAGCAATAGATAATTTATGTGAGATATTTTCTAATCAAACACCTAATTGGGTAAATGAGATAGATGTCTGGAAGATGTCTGATTCAACAGAAGTAATGAAGCTATATGAACAAATAAAAAACGAACAGAGATTGTTTAGAAAAGGTAGTAAATTAAGTATTTTTGCTCCGTATGCAGGAAGAGGTGATTCTTATTATCGAAAAGGTTGGTGTTCTGCTGCATTAAAATTTTTTGCTGCATATTTAGATTCATTAACATATGGGAATCAATTAGATAACCTTTTTAATGAACAATCTGATGGTTCTAAATTGTCAAATGAGGTAGAGAGAATCCCTTTGCCTAATCCTAAATATTTTGTCGGAGAAAGAATTGATATTAGTTCGGAAGAGGGGCAAGAATGTATTCGGCAAACAAAAGTTCGTTTAAATCAAGATAAGTTTAGAAAGTGGATTTTAGGTATTTATTCTAACAAGTGTTGTATAACAGGGCTTAATGTACCAGAAATACTACGAGCTAGCCATATTAGTTCGTGGTCAAAAGATGAAAAGAATAGAATGAATCCGTCAAATGGTTTATGTTTGTCAGCTACTTATGATGCTGCATTTGATAAGTACTTAATATCGTTTGATGATGATTATCGGATGGTGTTGTCTAATTACATAAATGATTTTTGTACAAAAGAAGTTTGTAACGAATATTTTAAGAAATTTGAAGGAGTTCAATTAGCTCTACCTTCTAGGTTTCTGCCAGATAAGAAACTCTTAGAAAAACATAGGGAAAATCTTGTGTAGATAGGAAAATAAACTATGAGCAATACCATTGAGAAGTATTCAGTATCACAATATTCAGTGAGCTCAGTATTGAGCTTTATTGATTCTGGCGATATTGCAATTCCAGAAATTCAGCGTCCTTTTGTTTGGAAGGGACGACAAGTTCGCGACTTAATTGATTCACTTTACAATGGATATCCTACAGGTTATCTAATTGTTTGGTTAAATCCTGATGTAAAACTAAAAAATGGTGGAAGTTCTATTGGTAAAAAGATTCTTATTGATGGACAGCAGCGCGTTACTGCCTTAATGACAGCGATTGGAGGTTATGCCGTCCTAAATGAAGATTATGAACAAAAACAAATAGCAATCGCTTTTAATCCTCTTGCAAAAGGCGAGGAAGAGCGTTTTGCTGTACGTACTCCGGCACATGATAAAAGTTCTTTTTGGATTCCTGATATTTCAGTAATTTTCCGAAATGATTTCGATAGTTTTGGATTTATCAATGAATATACAACAAAAAATCCAGGCGTAATTTCTCCTCAAGAGCTTAATCAATCACTCAATAGACTTATCAATATCAAAAATTGCCAGTTGGGTGTGATTACACTTGTCCCTCAGTTGGATATTAGCGAAGTCACAGAAATTTTTGTGCGTATTAACTCACAGGGTAAGCGACTCAATGAAGCTGATTTTGCAATGTCTAAGATTGCTGCAGATGAGCGTTTTGGTGGTAACTTGTTGCGTAAAGCAATTGATTATTTTTGCCATTTGGCTGTTGATCCAGCATTTTACAGCCAACTATCCAGTAAAGACCATGAGTTTATGAATTCTGTATATGCAGATAAATTAAAATGGCTTAAAGATGATTATGATAATATATATGACCCAGATTACAATGATATGCTAAGGGTTTCTTTTATGCACAAGTTTGGCAGAGGAAAATTAGGTGACTTGGTTAGCTTATTATCAGGTCGTGATTTTGCTGAACGAACATTTAAAGAAGATATTGCTCAAGATAGTTTTGAAAGACTAACTAAGGGTGTAATCAACTTTATGAATCAATACACATTTGAGCAATTTGTTGTGGCAATTAAGGCTGCTGGGTTTATCAATCCCAAGTTGCTCAATTCCAAAATGACACTGGATTTTGCTTATACAGTTTATTTGTTGTTAAATAATAATGGTGAAGTATCTAAGGTGGAAATTAAGCCTTTTGTTCAAAAATGGTTTGTTCTTTCTACTCTTACAGGTAGATATGTTAATTCTCCTGAATCTCAAATGGATAGGGATCTTCGTTCAATAACAGCGAAAGGTTTTAAATCTTTTTTGAGAGATGCAGAGGAAGCAGAATTGTCAGATGCTTTTTGGGAGGTTGGCTTAGTTCAACATCTTGAAACATCATCAATATCAAGCCCTTATTTTAATACATTCATTGCGGCTCAAGTTTATAATGGGGATCGTTCTCTTCTATCAAATACAGCTAAAGTTTCAGATTTGTTATCAGTTGGTGATGTACACCATATTTTCCCAAAAGAGTTTTTAAAGCAGAATGGCGTCACGGACAAGTCAAAGTACAATCAAGTTGCTAATTATGTTTATCTTGATACAGGTGTAAATATTTCAATTGGCAAAAAAGCTCCGCAAGATTATTTCAATTTAGCAATAAAACAATGCGAAACAAAAGAACTAAAAGTTGGCTCAATAACTGATATAAATGTTCTTCATGAAAACCTATCCGTCAATTGCATCCCTAAGAATATTATAGAAATGACAGCAGCAGATTATGAAAAGTTTTTAACAGAACGTCGCATCCTAATGGCTCAAAAAATTAAACTCTATTACGAGAGTTTGTAATTATGCTGTAATGTGGCCAGATAACCGTCGAAAGTGGACAGATAAAATTAGTAAAAGCTTATGATATAGAATCGCAGGATAATGCAGTTTTAGAAAAAATATTTAATAATTTAGGTATAAAATTAGAAGCTATTTTTCTTAAAATAAAAACTTCTACTCGTTCAGTTTGTCGGACACTAAAACGTCTTTCTTCTAAAAATATAATCGAATATCAGGGTTCAAAGCGTACGGGACAATGTATGTCTCAAATCGTATCCAGCTATCCCTAAAAGGCATTTTAATTAAATTAAGGTGGTGCAATTATGTTATGGGCTAATGATAAAAATGATGATCGTGTGAATATTTTAGATACACATAGTAATCAGGAGTATTACTGTCCAACCTGTGGTGCTACCTTGATTACTCGAAAAGGCGATGTGCGTCAGCATCATTTTGCTCATAAGCGGGGACATTTATGTTCAGACACTTGGGAAAGAACGAATAGCCACAACTATGATACCTCACCTTGGCATAATGAATGGCAATCTAATTTCCCAAAAGAAAATCAAGAAGTAATATTGGCTTTAGGAGAAACTAAGCACCGAGCAGATGTTATGATTGATAGAACTATTGTTGAGTTCCAGCATAGCATTATCTCTCCAGATGCTTTTGATGATAGAAATAACTTTTATCTCAATTTGGGTGATAAGGTGGTGTGGCTTTTTGATGTCTCCGAATTAATCGAATCAAGAAATCTACACTATAATCAAGAAGGTGATAAGCTCCGCTTTACTTGGGATAATCCTAAAAAGACTTTTAATAAATACGATATAAAAGGCGAAAGTATTGATTTATTTTTCCAATTATATGATAGAGATGAAAATTCAATCGTCCGTGTTGTTTATGTTTCAGAGTTTGGGTTTGAATGTTTTTACACAACAAAATTGATGTGCAAAAACGAATTTTTGAATTATGTTGGCTTGAAAAATGGTTCTTGTTTACCTCCTTGTGACGATGACTTAGAAAAGAATGAGCAATATAGAGCATTTAAAGAAAAGTACAATATAGTCTTAAATAAACAGCAAGAAAGAGCAATGCTTGCTGTTGAAGGTGCTAATTTGCTATTAGCAGTGCCAGGTTCTGGAAAAACAACGGTTTTGGTTAATAGACTAGGCCACATGGTATTAAATAAAAATATACCACCAGAAAATATTTTAGCAATTTCTTTTACAAGTGCTGCTGCCCAAGAAATGCAAAACCGGTTTTCTTCTATATTTGGAAAAGAAACTGGTTCAAAAATATCCTTTATGACAATAAATAGCTTGTCAAAAAGAATATATGAACAGTTTTGTAAGGCTCGTGGTATAGAAATAAGGGCTCTTATTAAAGAAAAGGAAAAGAAATCCTTGTTGAGAAAATTTTATGAAAACCATAATAAAGAAACCCCTTGTGAGGGTGATTTGTTGAATTTGTCTAATGACATTACATATATAAAAAATCAACAATTAGATGAAAAACAAATCCGTGATTTAGAATTCTTATGCCATAATTTCTATGAAATTTATTGTGAATACGAAGATTATTTAAAAAATGAAAATAATAAAAAAATAATGGATTTTGATAACCAGCTTGTTTTTGCCCATTGGATTTTGGAAAACAAGAATGATGTTGCTGACTACTATCGTGCGAAGTATAAATATATTTGTGTTGATGAAGCTCAAGATACCTCAAAGATACAGCATGAGATTATCAAAATTCTTGCAGAGAGAAATAACCTATTTATGGTTGGGGATGAGGATCAGAGCATCTATGGTTTCCGCGCTGCATATCCAAAGGCATTGTTGAATTTCCGCTATGATTATGTAAATCCATATATACTCCGAATGGAGAAAAATTATCGCTCGGGGGCTGAAATAGTAGAAAAAGCTCAAATTTTTATTTCAAAAAATCATGGAAGATATAATAAAAATATGACTGCAGAGCGTTCAGAATATGGCTCTGTAATTTATGAGGATGTTGAAACTAGGGAAGAGCAATTTTATCGGTTATTAGAAATTGCTAGAAATGCAACATCTGAGGTGGCATTTCTTTATCGAGATAATGAAAGTGCGGTTGTTTTAGTTGACTTACTTTTGAGAAATAATATTCCATTTAGGCTTAGAAAACCTGAAATGAATTATTTGCGAAGTCGTATTGTTTTTAATCTTAAGAAATATTTTAATGAAGCATTATCAAATGATAGTCAACAACCACTAAATGAATTGTTTGATGATTTTGTAAACGAAAATAATTTGGATGCTAAAAGCGTTGAGGTTTTGCGAATATTGTCTCATCAAGAGACGGATGTGAAAAAGTTTTTGATAAGGTTAGAAGAATTAGAGAAAAGGTTATCTGAGAATCAAGTGTCTAATAGCAATGTGGTTCTTTCAACTATTCATTCTAGTAAGGGGGCAGAATATGATTCTGTCTATATGCTTGATGTTTATGATGGACGTTTCCCGTCATCTAAACCTAATAGATATAGCCGGTCAAAGGATGATGCCAATGGTGAGCAGGAGGAGCGTCGCTTGTTCTATGTAGGAATGACGCGAGCTAAGAACAATATAACATTTTTTAATATAAAGGATAGATATAGTCAATATATTGAAGAGATTTTCCCAGAAGTAAAACAAAAGAGATTAGAAGAGGAAAGCCGTAAAGCTGCTGAAGAAAAAGAAAGGCGTTTAGCTGAGGAAGCACGCCTTCGTGAAGAACAAGCGAAGAAGGAACAAGAGCGTAGAGAACGGCAACGTGCAGAGCGAGCTAAAAGAGAACAGGAGCGCAGAGAACGGGAAGAGGAAGAGTGGAAGCAAATAATAAAAGCTCAAAAAGAGAATGAGCGCATTAAGGCAGAGCTGGCAAAACGATTTGCAGAAGATGACTATAATAGTAGGTATAATGAAGTTAAGGATAAATTTACCCAGCAGGATACACCGATATATGACTCATCAGGTGAACGATGGGTGCAATGCGAAATATGTGGCGAAATTAAGCCATTTTGTGAATTTTGGTCATGTGGTGGCAAAAATCATACCAATTTAGGGAAATGTTATTCTTGTAAAAAATAAATTGAGTGCTCGTATAGCAGATTGAGGATAAATCTCTAAAGTTTCTGATATTGTACTTTAGTAATAAAGGAACAACTCGAGAATATTATTTATTTGAAATTTTAGATACCGCCCCAAAGTATATAAACACCTTGGAACTAAATTCTTTGGGTTATCCAGTCCCACCAAAATATAATGGGTATGAAGCTGTAGGATTTAATTTGGGAAATTCTCTTTCTCTATGCTATCCCCGAATCTCGCAAGCAATCATTAAGAAACGCGATGAGCTTGCTGCGAACACAGATAACTGGGATGAGTTTTGCCCTCTCATTGTCAATGCAAAAGATTTTATGTAGGTTTATGTGCTAGTGCACGCAAAGGGGCTGAAGCCCCTTTCTCCGATATTTTCCAAAAACTCTCTGTGCCTCCGATCCTCTCTGTGCTCCGTGTTTCGCCGAAGGCCAGAAGCGAGAGCGTTTAAATCGTTGCACTTGTTGCTTTCGCCTAATACGGAGTACGGAGAACAATTGAGAATTGTGCTAATCGTTTCACTCGTTGCTTACGCTCAACACGGACACACGAAGTGTGATTTTCACGGAGGTATGGAGGAAAAGTGCAAGCAACAATTACCCTAGAATACTCTCCGCGTCTCCGATCCTCTCTGTCTTCCGTGTTTCGCCGAAGGCAATAGCGAGAGCGTTTAAATCGTTTCATGTCGAAATGATGTGTCAACGTAAAGCGGATATTTCATCGGCTAATCATCCTTACACTAGTACTCACGACCGATTTTACAAATAGTAACATCAGCATTAAAATTCTAAGCTATTAGGGTTCAATAAGAAGTCGTATATGCTCATTGTCAAAATACCATTTGAATCATACATTGGTGCTGGAGTATGAGATGTTATAACTATCTTCTTAAAAGAATCATTGATTTTTAATAGAGAACGTATTTCCTGTTGCTTCTTTTCTTCATCTGGAATCATATATGCTGATTGTATATAATACCGCTTAGATCCTTTATTAGCGACAAAATCAACCTCCAAATTCTTACGTGTATAAGATCCCTTCGAATTCTTCTCATTAACTGCTACTTGACCAATATCAACATTAAAATTACGATGACGTAATTCATTATATATGATATTTTCCATACTATGTGTTTCTTCAACTTGTCGAAAATTTAATCGAGCATTACGCAATCCTAAATCTGAATAATAGTACTTTAAAGGTGTTCCAATGTAAGCATTCCCTTTTACATCGTATCGCTTTACCTCTTCCAAAAGATATGCATCTTCCAATATTCCTATATATTTATTGATTGTATCAACTGTGATGCTTGATTTGTAAACACTACGAAAAGTATTACGAAGCTTTTCTGGGTTTATTAATCCTCCAATATTAGAAGAAAGAATATTTAATAAGCATTCCAGTTCAGACACCTTACGTATTTTGTTTCTACCTTTAATATCTACAAGATATGTTTCATTATATAGTGAGTTAAGAATAGCAATCTTATCTTCAGGAACATTTGACAAAGCAACTAAAGGCAAGCCTCCATATAGCATATATTCATAAAAACGACTAACCTTATCATCATTGAAAATCGAAAAATATTCAGCAAAGCACAATGGTGTCATGTGAATTTCATCACCTCTACCACGAAACTCTGTAATTATATCCTTTGATAGGAACCTTGCATTACTACCTGTAGCATAAATTTCTGCATGCTTACCCAATAATCCATTAAGAACCGATTCAAAATCATCTAGCAATTGAATTTCATCTAACAAAAAAATAGCATTGGGACACTGTTCTAACTTAACTTTTGCATACTCATAAAAGACATCAGAGTCACAAAATTTCTTACTATCTCTCTCATCAAACGCAATTTCAATAATCTGATTACTAGAAAATCCATGATTTAGTAAATAATTTTTAAAGATTTTACGAAGCAAATAAGACTTTCCACAACGACGTAATCCAGTAATTATTTTTACAAAGCCATTTCCTTGTTTACGAACAAGCTCATTTAAATAAAAATTTCTTTGAATTTCCATAGAATATCCTCTTAATCGAGTTTTTTGCGAGTCTCGCTACTTTTCTCGAATAGAATAGTCATAATTCTTATAATTGTCAAGGCTTTAATTCGAGATTTTTGCGAGTTTTGCTATTTTTCTCGAATAGAAATAATAAAAATAGTGTGTTTAAGGTATTTCTAGTCGATTTTTTTGCGAGTCTCACAACTTTTCTATGAAATTAACAAAATAATAAATGAATAATGAAGAATGAAGAGTGAGGAAAGAAGAGTGAAGAAAGAAGAGTGAAGAAAGAAGAGTGAAGAATGAAGAGTGAGGAATGAAGGTAGAGTTGAGTGGCTGTTTTCTCCATTCTCGCGTCTGAACGTTTGATTGTCCGTTCAACGTTTAACGTCAAACCACGCAGGCAGGAGCGTGCTAGTGCACGCAAAGGGGCTGAAGCCCCTTTCTCCGATATTTTCCAAAAACTCTCCGCGTCTCCGATTCTCAGGAAAATCACACTACGTGTGCTCCGTGTTTCGCCGAAGGCTTGAGCGCAAGCGACAAATAGTTCTCTGCGGCCTTCTTCGCACTTTTTAAGCGTGCTAGCGCACGCAAAGGGGCTGAAGCCCCTTTCTCCGATATTTTCCAAAAACTCTCCGCGTCTCCGATCCTCTTTATCCTCCGTGTTTCGCCGAAGGCTTGAGCGCGAGCGTGATGCACGTGACGCCAGTGGCATCACGCATTATGGTTGCCAAGATGGGGCAATGTCAAGAGCGAAGGCTTCTTCGCCTGTTATGCCTCTACCCATGCCAGCTAAGCCAGCAATCATAGCTGCATTATCACCACAATGCTTTGGTAGTGCAAGCAATAGCTGCACCTTACGCTTATCGCATAGCTCCATTAGCTTTTCACGTAGGCGTGAGTTAAGTGACACACCGCCACCAACAGCTAGATATTTCATGCCGACTAATGCTTTGTCGCAACGCTTCACAATAGCATTAACTACTGCCTCCTGATAGTCAGATGCAATTTGTGCTACATCTGCATCGCAGGTTGGTGGTGTGTGTGTGACATAATGTAGGAGCGAGGTCTTTAGTCCGCTAAAGCTCATGCAAAGCTCGTGATTTAGTCCTCCGGTCTCAGTACCTTCGCGAACACGTCCTTCTGGGAAGATGTTTTTGCGTGGTGGAGTGGTGCGACCAAGCTTATCAATGATTGGACCGCCAGGATAGCCTAGTTTGAGCAGCTTTGCTGCCTTGTCTAATGCTTCTCCAGCTGCATCATCTACAGTGCGTCCGATTAACTCTAGCTTGCCATATTCTTGAATTTTAAATAGGCTTGAGTGTCCACCAGATACAGCCAATGCAAGCATTGGTAATGCCTCATGTGGGTCTGGGGCAGATGGATTAAGAAATACAGAATGCACGTGTGCTTCAATGTGGTTAATCGCAATAAGTGGCTTATTAAGTTTCCTTGCTAAGCCTTTGGCAGTTGACCAACCAACTAAGAGTGAGCTTGCTAGACCTGGACCACGAGTTGCAGCAATGGCATCAATTTCATTCCAGCTTAGCTTTGCCTCTTCCATTGCTTGCTTAATTATGCCAGGAAGGAGCATAATGTGGCAGCGTGATGCAATCTCTGGAACCACACCACCATAAGGCTTATGCTCAGCCTGGGTGTGAACCACATTTGATAGAATGGTGCGTCCATCCTTTACGATAGCTGCTGATGTCTCATCACATGATGTTTCAATACCAAGAACAATCATTGTCTTTCTCCTTGATTAGACTTTAAAAGATATAGGCCTAATATTGCACCGAATACAATTCCAATTAGGTGTGCGGATGCAGCAATATTAGTTTGCTTTACAAAAATTTCTATCGCATTTGTTGCGAAAATAAAGATGGCTAAAACCCATGCTGGCATTGGGATTGGAAGTGGGAGAAATACAACTAGCTTAAGCTTTGGATTTTTAACCACAAATGCACCAACTAGAGCTAGCACGCCTGCTGAAGCGCCAACACATGGAGTCGGTGAGGTTAAACCAGAAAATAGCACCCAACCAAGTCCTCCAAGAATGCCACCAAGAAAATAGATTATTAGGAAGCGCTTCAGCCCATATTGTCGCTCAATGGCTGTGCCAATGGTTAGTAAACCAACCATATTGAAGAGGAGGTGTGACCATGATCCATGTAGGAACATATAGGTTAGTGGTGTCCAAAAAAATCCACAAGAAATGCCAATTCCGTGAATAGAAAGAAGGAAGGTTAGCACATCATCTATTAAAATGTAGTTTGCATCTGGCCGAAGTAAAACAGTTTTTACTGGTGCAGCAGCAGAAACTAGCTGTGCAAGATATATCACTACACAGATAATTGCTAATGTTATTGTTGCTGTGGAGAATCTCTTCTCCTTAATCTCGGTTTGCTCCTGCATAGTGTCTCTTTCTTCTCTTTACGAATAGAATCTACGATATAACATCCAAAGCCAGTAAGTGTAATTATGGCAATCACAAAAATGTAGAGCTTATTTGATAATGGAGTGACTTGATTTAGCTCAATAGTATGTGTGCCTTTAGTTAGTGGTATAGCTTTATAGAAAGCATTTGCAGTGTACATTTCTACTGGCTTACCATCAACTGTTGCTTGAAGGTTGCGATTGAAGAAATAGTTGTGGCGAATGTATAGAATACCATTTTCTTCCTCACATGTGGCTTCTATAGTTGCAGAGCAATATTCGGTATCAGAAGGCTTAACAATCCACTTTGCTGGGGTAGGAGCCTTTTGGCTGGTGCTAGAAAGCTGATTTGTTGTGCCAGAAATTACAACACTTTTGTAAATATCAAAGGTGCGGTTTGCCATTGCATCTAGAGGCTTTGTTTCTGAATTGATGGTAGAGTAGTTATAGTATACGCCTAGTCCACAAAGAATATCCTTTAGAGCAAGGAAATAAATGGCTTCAGTTGTTGGCTGAACTGGTGTAAATGATTGTGCTTGTGGATTAAAATTGTAGCATCCAATGAAATCAAACATTCCTGTATTCATAAAGGCTTGAGCCTGGTTGAAGGTCAGGATATAAAGCTGTGTACCCATTAGCGGCCAACGTTTTGGTAGTCCATTGCGGGCTGTGGCTCCAGCAAATGCAGGTGAACCTTGAAATGCAAGGACTGATTTTTCTTTAGGATTTGAAGTTGAGAAAGGATCTGCAGAGTAGTAGCCCTTATTTTCTAGACACTTAAAGTCGTCTAATTGAGGGAGTATTGTTTGTAGTCCTAGGTAGGAATAAGCACCACCTTCCTCTAGCTTATCACCTAGCTTTGCTTTTGCGGCTTCAAGAAATACGGAATCATTTGTGATTGTATTGATTTTTGAAGTATGAACAAAGTTTGTTGCTTGCTTTGTCATGTCAAAGATAACAACTAAAAGAAGAATGCCACAAACGACATAGCGAGCTAGCTTGTTATTGACGATTGGGTTCTTGATGGTCAATAGACCAATGACCACACTGCCACAAATTGCTAACCATGCTGTACTACGAAATGCTTCTTTATATTGTGCAAGACTTATTGGAAGAAAATGCTTAATGTAGTAAGGATTAGAATTAAAGGCTTCTGAAAGGCGATTTGATATTGCATCAGTATTGCTTGATTTTATAAAGCAGAAGCCAGCAATATAGATAAGTAGAAGCATTGATATTCCACCAACAAGCGTGGCTCGCTTATCGTCATCTTTATGCTTCAATAGTGCATCAATACCAAAGCCTACAAGTACAGCCATTCCAAGCTCAAGAATATGAATAAACTTTACTGGGCAACGAATCATGTCCATTACTGGGAGCTTATAAAATAAGGCATAGTAAGGTGTAAAACGACCCAATGAAAGAATCATTGCTCCAATGATAATAGCAAGCCATACTAATCCTACGCCTTGATAATCAGGTGATTGGTTTGGTAAATCAGCTGCTTCTTGCTTTGCTTCTGATTTTTTACTGAATAGTGCAAAGCAAAGAATAACTGCAAATAGTGCGATGCCAACCTGAATCATTCCTACATAGAGATTGTGCTGACGATAGTTTCCAAACATATTGCTGTTTGGCTTCCAATCATGAGGGCGACCCAGCTCTCCGATATATGGGGCTTTTTGATTACCGGTATCAAAGCCGTAAGGAGAAGGAACTGCTAGCTCAATCAATTCATCTGGAGGAAGGCTCCAGCCAGTAGCAAATATCCAGTTTGAATCAACAACCTTAGATTCCGTGGCAGAGTCAGCTGCTTGAGCTGTTGCTGTCTGAGATTGTTCTATCTGCTCCTCGCGTCCTGCAAGCGTATTTTCAAAAATATTGCGTACTGCTGGAGTACCAATAATTCCAAAAAATACAATTAGCGCAACGATTGAAAGCGCAAAATGAAGTCCATTTTTAGCAAAATATGCTTTCCATCCAGTTCTTGTTGCAATTGTGCAAAGTCGAGCAATGGCGTAGACAACAAGTGTTCCAGCAAATAGTAGGAAAATGTCTGGCTGATATGTTAAACCAGCTGCTGCACCTGCAGCAATTATTACAAAATGATACCATTTGCATTTGTAGCCGTAGGCTAGGATTTGCTCAACAATTGCGAAGCATAGAATTACATATGGCATCATTATTAGATAGCCACGATGACCAGCAGAAAATAAAGTAAAGTGGTAGCCAGATAGGGTCATAGCTACAGCACCAAATGCAGCAGCCATTTTATCTAGCTTCAATACTCGCAAATAGTGATATGCGGACAGTGCCACAAGCACAGTTATGATTATATACCCTAGATCGCTATAATGAATAGGGTTAATCAACACCTTCCAGAGTGTGTCAAAGGAAAATGTGGCTGGAGAAAAATTATAAAAGCTATAGAGTACCTGGCTTTTTGCAAAAGGGCCAAGCTCAGTAGGAGAGTCTGGTGAATTTAGAACCGTATCAGCAGATAGTGCAGGATAGAAAATGATACAACTAACAATTGTCATTAAAATTGCTAGCACGATATATGGGAAATACGATTTTTTAAAAAAGTTTTTCATGGCTCTAATTTAAGTTGTAGCTGAATGCAAAGTAAAATGAGACCTTGCATTCAGCTTAGCTTTTATAATTTCTCCACACAATTGTGGTTCGCTGATTTATAGTGCAGGACCAAGCGTTGGATTCTTTGGTAGGGTAGCAATAGTTTCAGCAATAAGTGTTGAAATCTGATCAATATCCTCAAGATTTACTACTTCTACAGCTGAGTGCATGTAGCGTAGAGGAATGCTGATTAGATTTACTGGCACACCTGAGCGGGTCATGCGGATAGCAAATGCGTCAGTTCCATTGCCACGGTTACGAATCTGTGTCTGAGTCTTGATTCCAGCCTTTTCTGCGGCTTTATCTACCAATTGATTTAGAGCGACATCAAATGCAGGACCGCGTCCAATTACAGGGCCACCACCGAGGCGAATATCGCCAACCTTTGCTTCCATGCCTTGAGGATGATCTGAAGCAAAGGTTACATCTACCGCAATGCCACCATGTGGGTCGATGCCATAGGCAGCAGCTTGACCACCTAGTAGACCAACCTCTTCTTGGGTTGCGCTAACAACATATAGGGCAACATTAATCTTGCGCTTTGCAAGCTTACGGAGCACCTCTGTCATGATAAATACGCCTGCACGGTCATCCATACCACGCATAGACACATTGTCATTAAGCATGTCGCGCCATTCAGCATTTACTACGCCAGCTGTTCCAATAGGAGCCCATTCCATTGCTTCCTCAAGAGACTTTGCGCCAATGTCTACCCATAGGTCAGAAATGTCCTTAACGCCTTCACCACGCTCTTTAGCATCCATAAGGTGAATTGCTTTTCTACCAAAGCAACCATTTACAGGCCCCTTAGGACCATTTAGAATGATGCGCTCACCAGGTAAAAGCTGATTATTAATTCCACCTAGAGGCTGAACACGTAGGAAGCCCTTACTGTCAATGTGCTGAACAATAAAACCAATCTCGTCAATATGTGCATCGATAACAAAGCGGAACTTTGCCTCTGGATTTTTAATCATGATAAGATTACCATGCTTATCAAGTTCAAGCTTATCAACGTATGGCTTTACACGCTCAGCTACTAATCTTTGTCCCTCTAGCTCATAGCCAGTTGGGGTTGGGATAGATGTTAGCTTCTTAAAAAACTCTAATGCTTTCTTGTCCATTTTATTTACCTCGTTGTAATTGTTTCAAAAACTATTTTTGCTGAAATTGGTGGTTGTGAACTTGTAGAATAACCTGCAGATTGTGTTTGCAATTCGATTGCTGCTACACGGAAGCGAGGTGAACCAATTTCTTGCTCAGCATAATAGATATGCTTATATAGGGAATCAACTGAGCAATTATTGAAGGAAGCAGTAAATGAAGAAGCCTGAAGCTGAGTCTCAGGGATTTCTCTTGTTTTTTCTTCAGATATTGTTGCTCCTTGATTCTTAAGGTAATTTACTAATGCATAATATTGTGTGCCAGATTGAGCAGAAAGCTCTTTGGTAATAGAATCATATTTTGCACCTTCAGCTAATTCTGTACTTAAGCCTTTTGAGATAAGCTCTTGATTTGCTTGTGCTGTAGCTAGCTCTTTATTGTGCTTGCTTGCCGTTGAAAATAGCGTAACTATAGACAGGAACCATAGGACGCAAGAAATGATTAAAAGGGTAGTTGTTTTATCTAGCTTCATATCTAAATCCTAAATTATTTTCCTGGGAATAACTGGAAGCTTACGCGGCCAGCATTGTCCTTTGGTTCTTCTGTTAATACACACTTAATGCCATTAGCGTTAAGCTCGGCCAAAAGTGAATTTACTTCAGCTCTATTTGTTGCGGAGCCAGATGCAGTTAAACCATTTGAATTAATAGAAACAAAGCCAAGTGTTACGCCATGCTTTTTGCATAGCTCCATGCACATAGGAAACATTTGTGAGGCAATGAGAGATTGCTCTGCATTGATAACGCTCTGATCAATTCGTGACTCATATGAAGACCGAGCCACTTCAATTGCACGTTCACCCTTGATTTTTACGTCATAACCAGCAACTAGGTTAATTGAATTTTCAAAAAATTCCTGGTTTGTTTTCTTAATTTTTGCTGTGTTTATGCTAATAAACAAGCTAACAATAAATGTAATAGAGCTAACAAGTAAAATCATTATTGCTAGCTTTTGCTTTAGTGTTTGAGAGAAACCAAAGTCAGTTGCAGATTGTTTTTTTGCTACAAAGTTGTATTGTTGAGCAGACTTTGCTTTAGCACAAACATTTGCAATAAAATATTCTGGAGACTCTGCCACATTTACGAGACCAAGAGCGGGTGCCTCGCGCATATTTTTGAGAATGGCATTTGTTGAATTACCAGCAAGAAATAGCGCAACCTTTGAAATGTCTCCATTAAATGCGAGCCTTAGTCGCTTAATAATATCCTTTGTGCAGGATTTGTTAAATGTGCATGATGAGATAATTGTTTCTTTATTGCCTATGATTAGCAATGTTGAATTTTCATTTGCAATACAAAGAGCACGCTCTGATTCAGATCCCCAAGCAGGAGCTTCTGTTGCTGCAGCTTCCCATAGCATTTGGATGTAACCAACAATGGTGATTGGTGGAATCTTGTTTTTTGTTGCAAAAGCAATTGCTTCTGCTAACTCGGTATTGCGAATGGTTTGGGCGATAAAGGATGAGCCAAGTCGATTAAATACAAACTTACATTCCTCAAGCTTGAACGGTAGCTGGATATTTAATAGCGAGGGGATTAGCTTTGCTTGCTTGCTACGTGATACCGGAGGAGGTGTAAGTGGTGAAACAATTATTGACTTAAATGGTGGGCAAATTATTACTTTGCTTGATGGTGAAGCAAGTGCTGCGCGTAGTTCTGAAGTTGCATTAGCTAACTCTGTTTGGAAAAATGGCGAACCGTTTGAATAAATGGATACGCGAGGATTTTCCGACGAAATATCCACGCAATAGGTTGCTTTTGGTATGCTTTTAAATTTATTAGATTCTTTCATAATAATTCATTTTTTATTGCCAATTAGAATTTTTGGCAAAATTTGCTATATATTATAGTATAAGAACGAATTATTTGAAAGCGAAAACAACAATCAACTTAAAATGAATGTTGGTTTATTATTTTAGCTCTTTTTGAAGCATATCAAGAACTTCTTGATCACTATTCAAAAGTGGTCTATCCAAAGGTAGCATATTTGAGAATTTCTCCAAATACTTTTTGGCTTCTTCTTTTTCGCCCAATGTATGATAAATTTCTGCATAGTGTAAGTAAATCTCTGCAGGAATTTCAGTTTTGCCACTTTCTAGGAAGTCTTTTTCTGCCTCTTTTAGTATTTTAAGAGCTTTTGCTGCATCATTAGGATTTGCTCGTAATGTGCAAACTGCTAATGTGTCAAGTCCGTGATACTCTAGTTCTGTAATTTCTGCTCTATGCTCATTTAATAAAGCTCTACCAAGTTCATAGTCTCCAATTTCTGCCAGTGCGACAACTAAATCATTAATGTAAAATGGTGAAAAAAGATTTGTTGTATAAGCTGTTATGAGAAAAATTTGTGCTTTTTCTGGTTCTGATTGGCTTAGGTAATAATTGCCAATTGCGTATTGTAGAAAATCTGCTTCAGGAATCTCTTTAAGCTTCTTTTTGTCGTTTGCAATAGCAAGTAAATCGATGGTTTTTCCTTGTTCGGAATCAATACCACCCACTAAAAGTGCGGAATATGTATAAATGTTGTATAGATATCCAAGAAGTACGGCGTCAGAGCCTTTATAGATATTGATAGCGTCTGCACATTTTTTGTTGAATGTTATGATGTCATTTTCATTGTAAGCAGAATATGCATCAACTATATGTTGAGCCCAAGGGCATGTGTCATTATCGTTTTCAATAAGAGTTTTTAATAGTTCTATTTGTCCATTTGCATCAAAAATACGAGATAGTACAAGTAATCTAATTATGGCAACTTGGCGGTTGTAGCCAAAATTTTCTAGAAAAACGTTCGTGAAATTTAATAAGTCAGGAACATCACCATTAATCAAGCTTAACTCAATGTAATAACGCATAGCAAGAGCAGGGGGGAGCGTTGGATTGTCGAGTACAGAAGTAATGAAATACTCTTTACCATATTGGAATTCATAGTTATTTCTAATCAATGAATAGAATGTGAAGAAATTTGAATTTGAGTATTCATCGAAGGTTTCTGGTAGTTTATATTTTTTTAATTTTGCTAAAAGTGATTGTGATGGAATTGTGCTAGCATTTGTGCTGGATCCAGCAAAAAGATCTTGTGTTGCGCTAGCTGTTTTTTTAAGAAGATTAGGGAATTCATTGCTGTTTTGTGGAACACCAAAAATTACCCAATCCCATTCGTTTTGTAAGAAATATTGTGGGCCATAAATATATCCACAAAAGAATGTTGTCCAACACATCCATTCAAATTCCTGTGCTTTAATCATTTCTGCAATAATCATGAGATTATTTTCAGCAGCTTCGATATCAACATTACTTATCTTGTTTTCTTTGATTAGGGAAGCTATGCTAAGCATTGAAGAGGTGTTATCATAATAGATTAAAGAAATTTGATACAAGCGGCCAGCTAGCTCATAATTCTCTAATAAGGTCGCATTCCAGGCAAGAATGTTTGCAAGTGATGAAAGGTGTAATCTTATTGTCTCATTAATTTCACTTGGTTCTAGTTCCTCTTCTTCATCAATTTTTAGAGGAAGAGTTGCTTCTTCATACTTCTTAAGGTACTCTTGAAAAAGCTCAACGGATTGCATAAGTGATTCATTTGTAAGGTCTGAGCGCTTAATAGGTACAAATGCTAATCCATTTACGGTTGGAATGTAGTCATCAACATATAGGTTGTCATAACCTTCAAAAAATGCTAAGTCATCGGTTAACGTCTCTTCATATTCGCTTATGAATTGATAAGTTAAACTATTGGGGTCGGAAAGAGCTATAAGGTACAATTCTGGATTGTCTAAATCATAAATGCTTTTGAAAATTCTGTATATATCGTCGGAAGAAGAGTTAGAAAATTTGCCTGTGATGATTTGTGTGTCAATAAATGTGGTATCACAATCAAGTTCTTGGGCTTTTTCTTTTAAAGCTGCATATAATGGGTTATTCTCAGAATAAAATACGATTTCTTTTCCCTCTACTGTTTCAAAAAGGATGTCTATAATGGCATTGTCTACTGATTCATTTGCCAATACGGAAGGAAGCATAAGACATGTGGCTGATAATAAAAAGAGTTTTTTTAGTGTTTTCATATTAAAAATCCTTACTTCGGGTGTATCAATATTTTCTCAAAATATTAATGTTATGATAGCATTTTTTTTAATAAAGTTCAAATATAATAAAAAAGATTTAAGTTGGGTTGGGCGCATCTGAGTTATTCACCGAATCCTAGCAATAAATAGTGTGATGGCTAGGATGGTGGCTAATCCTACGCTGGCTCCCGCCTAAGGGAAGATGGGGAGCTTGGGAGGATGGGAGGCTCGTCTGATGGGTGGTGTTGGGGCATGCACGACATGACACAACTGCTTGTTGTTGCCTTGCTTATTGCTTTATCTTTCAGGAGCAATAAGGCAACTGCCAAGCGCTTGTGTGCACGTTCCACCAAGGCATTCAAGATATGGAGCGTGAGGCACATGGTGACGAGCGTGATGGCTAGAAGTGCGATGTGTAATTAGTGAATAACTTAGATGCCTACTGGCAGAACATAGTTCGTTGTTGCTTATTGAACTTTTAAGGAAAATATGCTACTATATATACATATTTTTAAACGAAAGGGAACCAAATGGCTTTTTTGATTTATAATGAGGGCAGTAATAGAGGTAAGCGAATAGAGCTACCTTCTCAAGATATTATCTCTCTAGGTCGTTCAGCAGAGCGTTGTGACATTGTAGTTGAAGGCGATACTATTTCTGGTAAGCATTGCACTATCGAACGTGGTGATGCATGTTTTATTGTTAAAGATTTAGATTCAACAAATAAGACATGGGTAAATGGAGAACCAATTCTAGCTGCAGAGGTATATCGTGGTGATACAATTAGTCTCGGTGATACAGAGCTACTTCTAGATGGTGATGACGTTCCTGAGGCACCTGCACCTGCAGAAACAGGTGATGAGCCAATATATTCCGATTCTGGAACAAAAGTAATTAACGTGGTTCCAAGAAATGTTAGAGATGGGAAGGTGAAGCTACCAACAGATTTTAAGCACCACAATAAGCATGGCAAAAAAATTTGGCTAGTTTTTGTTGGCATAGCTGTTTTAATTATTCTTTGGTTGTTATTCCAGTACGAAACTGGTTTGTAATGAACTAATTATCTTGTCCTGCTTAAAACCTTTAGCGCATCAAAGATTAAACCTTATGGCTTAATTTATATGATGCGCTTGTTTTCTTATAAAGCTTTTAAAAAGAATTGAACAATGATTAGATTTGGCTTAGGTAATGATGCACATAGACTAGTTCCTGACAGGAAACTAATTCTCGGTGGAGTAGAGATTCCACATGAATTAGGTTTGCTTGGTCATTCAGATGCAGATGTACTTGCACATGCAATTTCGGATGCGCTTCTTGGTGCTTTGGCATTAGGCGATATTGGTAAATATTTCCCAGACACAGACCCAAAATGGAAGGGTGCAGACAGCTTAAAGCTTCTTGGTGCTGTTGTTGATATGCTCAAGGAACGATGTTGGAGCGTTGTGAATATTGATGCGACTGTGCTTTGCGAACGTCCTAAGCTAGCACCTCATATTGTTAAAATGCGTGAGAATATTGCAGCTGTGGTAGGAGTGGATGTTGATTGCATTTCAGTTAAAGCAACTACTGTTGAGGGCATGGGCGCAATTGGAAGAAAAGAGGGCATTAGTGTAATGGCTATTGCTGCTATCGAAAAGAAGTAATTTAGAATTTACAACAACTTAAATCATTGGTAACTGCCAATTAGAAGGAATACAAATGAAATTTTATAATTCATTAACTCGTTCAAAGGAAGAGTTCTCTCCATTAGAAGGCAATACTGTTCGTATGTATACCTGCGGACCAACAGTTTATAATTTTGCACACATTGGTAATTTCCGTGCATATACATTTGAGGATATCCTACATCGTGCTTTAAAGTATCGTGGATATGATGTTAAGCAGGTAATGAATCTAACAGATGTGGACGACAAGACAATCAAGGGTGCAATTGCAACCGGCAAGGCTTTGCGTGATTATACTCAGCAATACAAGGAGGCATTCTTCGCAGACCTAAAGACATTGGGTATCATGCCTGCTGCTGTTTATCCTGCTGCAACAGACCACATTCAAGAGATGATAGACCTTGTTTCAAAGCTATTCGAAAAAGGAATTGCTTATCAATCTGAGGATAAGTCAGTATACTTCAGTGTTTCAAAGTTTGAGGAGTATGGTAAGCTAGCACATCTAGATCGCTCTGGTCTTCGTTCAAGCGTTCGTATTTCAAATGACGAATATGAAAAGGATGCTGTTGGTGACTTTGCTCTTTGGAAGGCATGGGATGAGAAGGATGGCGATGTATGGTGGGATTCACCATGGGGTAAGGGTCGCCCAGGCTGGCATATTGAGTGCTCTGCAATGTCTATGAAATATCTTGGCGAAAGCTTTGATATTCATACAGGTGGTATTGATAATCTTTTCCCACACCATGAGAATGAGATTGCTCAGGCAGAGGCTGTAACAGGTAAGAAATTCTCTAACATGTGGCTACACTGTGCACACCTTCGTGTTAACGGTGAAAAGATGTCTAAGTCACTTGGCAATTTCTTTACACTACGTGATTTGATTGAGAAGGGCTACACAGGCAGAGAGATTCGCTTTGTGCTTATTTCTAGCCAGTATCGTCAGCCATTGAATTTTACATTCGATGCTCTTGCTGGTGCTAAATCAGCAATCTCACGTATTGATGAGTTTGTATCTATGCTTAAGGATAAGGCAGGCTCTGCAGCTGCAGGTACAGCACCTGCATGGGCTATTGAAGCAGAAGCACAGTTTGGTAAAGCATTGGATGATGACTTAAATATGCCAGAAGCACTTGCTGCAGTGTTTACACTAATTAGCAATGGTAATAAGCAGGCTGCAGCAATGACTGCAGAGGAGGCTGCAGCTGTTCTTCAGATTATGAATAAGATTGATATGGTAATCAATCTAGTCAACAAGGAAGAGGTTGCAATCCCTGAGGAGGTAACAAAGCTTCTTGAGGAGCGTGCAGAGGCTCGTAAGAATAAGCAGTGGGCAGATTCTGATCGCATCCGCGATGAGCTTGCTGCAATGGGCTGGGCTGTTAAGGACACAAAGGAAGGTCAGAAGGTTTCTCCAATAGCATAGCGCTGGAGAAACCAACAAATAACAATGTCGTGCGCTGCTTCGCGTGCGGAGCAGAAATCAATTTAAATTAAATACAAAGAAGAAAGATAAAAATTATGGCAGTTAAAATTAATGGATTTGAAATCACAGATCAGATGATTGACTATGAGGTAGAGCGTGCAACAAATTTCTATTTGATGCAGGGGATTCCTCAAGCAGAAATCGACAAGGATAAGGCAGCTATTCGCGAGGCAGCTATTGAGCATTGCATAGCAACTCGCCTAATGCTTGAAGAAGCTGATAAGCAGGGCATTAAAGCATCTGAAGAGCATATCAAGGATCAGCTTGAGAAAATAGCTAAGTCCAATGGTGGTATGGAAGAATTTGAAAAGCGCGTTAAGGCAAGCGGTGCTTCTCTAGAGATGGTTAAAGCACAGATTGACTTTAACTTCAAGCTTATGACAGTTGAGAAAAATGCTGTAGAAAAGGTTCCTGAGGCAACAGAGGAAGCAGCACGTGCTTATTATGATTCTCACAAGAATCAGTTCTGCGAGGAAGAGCAGGTAAATGCTCAGCACATTCTTATTACACCAAAATCAAAGAGCGATGAGGATAAGAAGGCTGCTCTTGAGGAAATTCAGGCAATTCGTCAGCGCATTGTTGATGGTGCAGATTTTATTAAAGAGGCAGAGCTACATTCTTCTTGCCCAAGCGGAAAGCAAAATGGTGGTAGCCTTGGTTGGTTCGGTCGTGGCATGATGGTTAAGGAATTTGAGGATGCAGCATTCTCAATGAAGCCAGGTGATTTATCTGATGTCATTGAGACACAATTTGGTTATCACATCATTTCTGTATACGATAGAGAAGATGCTCGCCAGCTAGAATTTGAAGAGGTTAAGGCTGAGGCAGTAAATGCAGCAACCTCTATTGCTAAGGAGATGGAGCGTAGTCGCTTTATCGAAGAGCTAAAGTCAAAGGCAACAATCGAGCGCTAAAAAAATCGAACCACATAAGGAATTGGGGCAATTGTGGAAAACGAAATTCTTGTTATTAGTCCAAATTGGCTTGGTGATGCTGTGATGGCAATGCCTGCGGTGAAGCAGCTTGAGCTTGCTTCACCTGCGGGAACAAAGCTTGTTATTCTCGCTAAGCGTGCTGTAGCTGGACTTTGGCGAATGCACACAAGCGTTAGTGAGGTGATTGAGCTTCAGGGTGGAAACAAAGCCACCTTTGCTATGGCACGCACACTACGCGAGCGAGGCTTCAAACAGGTTTATATTTTCCCTAATTCTTTTAGATCTGCTCTAATTCCTTTTTTAGCACGCATACCAAAGCGTCGTGGCACAGTCATCCATGCACGCGCATTAATGATTAACGATGGCGTACGCTTTGATAAAAGCTTCGATGATAAGCATCAAGCGCTTGAGTACTTAACTCTTGTTGGTGCTCCAATTGATAGCGATTTGTCTAATACTGGCTTTGTGCCAGAGGCAGCAGAGCTCCCTGAAGAATTTGCTTCTCAGGTTGCATCTAATACATGTGTGGCTATTATTCCTGGAGCAGCTCGTGGCGACTCAAAGCGTTGGCCATTTTACGCTGAAGCCGCAAAGCTAATGCTTGCAAAAAATCCTTCACTTAAATTTTTTGTTTGTGGTTCTCCTAACGAGGCGCCTCTTTGCGAGCAAGTAGCAAATGATATTGGAGCAGACTCTGCCACATCACTAGCAGGGAAAACTAATTTAGCACAGTTTGCAACAGTGCTCCGTAAGGTGCAGCTTGTACTTTGTAATGATAGTGGAGGAATGCACCTTGCATCTGCATCAGGCACACCGGTGGTGGCAATGTATGGTTTGACATCTCCAGTTAAGACAGGTCCATTAGGAAGCAATGCAATTGTGATTCAGCCAGAGGGCGTAAAGGGTACTAGAGCAATCTCTCGCAATAGTGAGGAGGCTATAGCAGCATTACGTTCTATTTCCGCAGAGCAAGTAGCTGAAGCAGCTCTAAATGCTTTAGCAAAATAGAGTTTTGTTTTACTCATAAGGAGTAGCATCAATGGGTTCAGAGGCAAAGGTTAAAACAAAAAAAGAAAGCTTTGGTCTTGGTGTACTATTGACCAGCCTTTGGACGCTTGTTAGCCGTTGCCTAGGACTCATTCGTGAGATGCTAACCTCACGACTCTTTGGTACAAGTCTAGAGAAATCTGCTTTTGATTTTGCATTTAAGCTACCCAACTTATTTCGTCGGCTTTTTGGTGAAGGTGCTCTTACATCAGCTCTTGTTCCAGTGCTCAAGGAGCAAATAGATGCTGAGAGGTATGAAGAAGCAAAAAAGCTAACTGGAAATATTTTTGCAGCAGTAGCCACATGTATTGGATGTGTTGTTCTTGTTGCGATTGCTGGAATGAGCATAGCATTGCCATTTGTAGAAGAAGGTGGTTATCTAGCTTGCATTTTTACGTATTCTAGAATAATGCTTCCGTATGCATTATTTATTTGCCTTGCTGCACTTGGTATGGGTGTGTTAAATGCTCTTTCACATTTTGGCAAATCTGCTTTTGCACAAAATCTTTTAAATATATGTTGGATTTCTGGATTGCTTTATCTCTATTTTTGTCAGCAATCCTCCGAATTATATACAAAGCTATTTATTCTTTCTTGGTTTATTTTAGCGGCTGGTGTAGCACAATTTGCTTATATGTGGTGGCAGATTCGACGCTGCGGCTTTAAATTTAGACCTCGACTATATCGCAAGGAGTTTAAGGAAGGACCTACATATACTGTATGCAAGAACCTTGTTTGGGGATCAGTCGGTGCAGGTGTGGTTCAAATTAATGTACTCATTGATATGTTGCTAGCAAGCTTAATTGGTGGTTGGGCAATCTCAAGCTTAGGCTACGCAGATAGACTTGTTTATTTGCCAATGGGTATTATTGCTACTGCTATGGCTACAGTTATTCTTAATCCATTAACTAGTGCTTTTAGCACAGGAAACATAGAAAAAGCTAATGCAACCTTTAGGCAGTCATTCCAATTGTTGTTGCTCTTAATGCTACCAATTTCAGCAATACTTATTCAGTATGTTGAGGATGTTGTTATCCTCATTTATAAAGGCGGAGAATTTGATAACGAATCTGTGATGCTAGTTTCTCGTGCACTGATGTTCTCATCGCTAGGATTGGTCGCGTTTAGTTTGAATAAGCTTATCGTTCCATGGTTCCATGCTCGAAAAGAGGTTGCTTTTACTGTTCGCATAACAATTGCTCAAGTAATATTAAATTTTACACTGAATGTGTTAGCAATTATTTTCTTACCACAAATGTGGAAGCATGCAGGGCTTGCTTTAGCAACGGTAATAAGCTCGGTGGTTGGATTTATGATATATCTTTATTTTGCTAAGCAGGAAGCTCATGGTGGGTTAGAGAGTAGGGGGCTAGGATTACTTTTCGTGCGGCTACTTTTGCCGGTTGTGGCAATGTGTGTGGCAATGTATGTGGTAACGAACTACTGCTTACCAATTAGTCATCTAGGAGAAAGAGTCCAGTGTTTAATCCGTTTGGGTTGTGCTAGTGTTGTTGGTGGTATTGTTTATGTTATTATGCTATTTATTACTAATAAAGTTTTAATGCATATACTTTTTGATAGATTTTCAAATAGGATTAGTTTTCTAAAACGTTTCAATAAAACAAACAAAGGATAAAGTTATGATTAGAGAATATCAGGATAGATTTTACAATCGCAAATGGGGTGTTTTTAACCATTTTCTAAATGGCATTCAAAACAATTTAGCATACAAGAATAGTATGGGAATAACCACTAGCTTTGATGAGCTAGTACATGGCTTTAATGTTGAGCTTCTTGCAAAGAACCTTCATGAGATGGGTGCAGGCTACTATGTTATAACCATTATGCAAGGAACACCACATTTAATCGCACCTAATGCAACATTTGATGCGATTGCTGGCACTAAGCCTGGAGAAGCATGTTCAACCCGCGACCTAGTGCTTGATATTTCAAACGAACTCAAAAAGTACGATATTGATTTATTCCTATACTTTACTGGTGATGGGCCATATAAAGACAATGACATTGGTAGCAAATTTGGTTTTATTGAGCCACGTCAAGTTGGTGTTACCAAGCCATTTGTAGACAAATGGACCAAAGTGCTTGAGGAGTATGCAGTCCGTTATGGAGATCGCATTTCTGGTTGGTGGATTGATGGCTGCTATCGTGATTTTCTAAAATATACAGACGAGCTTCTTGAGCCATATTACCTAACCTGTAAGAAGGGAAATCCAAATGCACTTGTTGCATTGAATGCGGGTGTAGGAGTAACTAAATTTGGAACAAATTTCCGTCTTGAGGATTTTACTTGTGGCGAGATGAACGTATTTGAGCATGTTCCAGAACGTAGATTTTATGATAATGCTCAGGCACATATTCTAGCTCCACTAGGTGCTGATGATACCGGCATTGGTGCAACATGGGGTTCGTTTGGTCTTGCAGCAACAAAAGAGCATATTGTTGATTATGTAGATAGAGTTCATGCAGCTGGTGGTGTTGTAACCTTTGATATTGGTGTATATCGTGATGGATCATTTGATCCAGTGCAGATTGATGCCCTTAAAGCAATAAAACACTAAAAAACTAAAAATATATCAAAAATATTTGATACTTGTTCAAGATATTCCCTCGGGTGTATTTAACGCTCTTGTTTTGACGACTTATTTTTGGTATAATTTTACAAAAATTATAGTTGACGTTTCGTTAAAATGTTTAGTTTTACAATATAAGAGGTAGAATTATGCAAATTTATGACTTAAATGAATATAAATCCAAGGGTAAACCTATTTTACCTATAGTAGTTGGTATTGTTACAGCAATAATAATTGTTGCAATTCTTGTTGCTTCATTTTTTGGCGAATCTAGTGAGAAGGCTGCTGAAGCTACAGCAGAGGGTGTTTCTAAAGCGGCAAATGAATCTACAACTGAAGGTCGTACAATAAAGGAATATAGTGATACGATTGTAGTAAAGGAGGATATTCCAGCAACACTTTCCGACGTAGAGATATCTTCTTTAATTGATCAAGCGAACAAAGCAATGCAAACTGGTAAATATGAGGCAGCACGTGATTTCTATTTAACAGCATATGAAGGACTTGGGACTAGTGATTTAAAAAAATCCAAGGAATTAGAGGACAAAATTGGTAGATGTAGCATTGAGCTTTTCACGACACCACGTCCTATGAATGGTAAGGTTGATTATGTTATCAAACACGGTGATACACTAACAGGAATTGCATCAAATTATAATTGTCCTGTTGCTTTGATTAAGAAGAGCAACAACATTAAGAATGAAAATTCAATTCGTCCTGGTGATCGTTTGATTTTCCCTGATCACCCTAAATTTTCAATACGAGTTTCTAAAACAGAAAACACCTTGACTCTTTTCCTAGATGGTCGTTTGTTTAAGAAATATATCGTTGGCACAGGTCAATATGGCAAAACACCAGTTGGTACATTTAAAATTGGTGAGCGTATCGAGAATCCTGATTGGTGGGCAGATAATGGAGTATGCATTCCTTTTGGTGATCCAAACAATATCCTTGGAACACGTTGGTTGAAGTTAGTTCCAACAGGTGATACTATTCGAGTTGATAGTTATGGAATTCATGGTACTTGGGATAATTCAACATTAGGCCAACAATCAAGCAATGGTTGTGTTCGTATGAGCAATAAGGATGTTGAAGAGCTTACAATGCTTGTACCTCTAGGAACAGAGGTGGAGATTGTTGAATAATGATAGCATTTCTTCGCGGTGTTCTAGATGAAAAACAGTTAACCTACATTGTGCTTGATGTTGGTGGTGTGGGGTATGAGGTTATGATACCACTTTCAACCTATGATACATTACCATCAGTAGGCTCAGAGTATAGGTGTTTAATATTTGAGCATATCCGTGAGGATGCTCATTTGTTATTTGGTTTTTCCACAGAAGCCGAGCGAGAATTCTTTAAGCTATTATTGACAGTGTCTGGTGTTGGTCCAAAGATTGCGATTGGTGCACTTGGTGGTATGACAATTTCTGAGCTTCGTGCGGCTATTGTTGCTAAGGATAGTAAGCGCATTTCTAAGCTTCCTGGAATTGGTAAAAAGATGGCAGAGCGAATTGTTGTTGAACTAGCAGATAAGATAGACCCACTAGAGGTTTTTGCTGTTGAGCCAAATAATACTACAGGTGCAAATGTGGCAATGACTCAAGCTTGCCATGATGCAGTGCTTGGTCTTGTTCAGCTTGGCTTTACTCAGGATGCTGCAGCAAAGACAGTTCGAGATATTTTTGAAGGCAGTAAACAAGATTTGACAACTGGTGAAATAATTACTAAGGCTCTAGCTCTACGCTAATCAATTTAAAATAAAATTTAATAATAATCCTAAAGGAAGAAATATGAAACAAAAGACAGAGTGCAAAACTAAGAAGTCATGCAAAAAGCCTGTAGCTAAGAAATCAGCATATGCAGCAGCAGGTGTAGATATTGATGAGATGGAGAAGGGTCTTGATAAAATCAAGCAGGATGTTAAGAGCACCAAGACAGATATGGTGCTAAGTGACATTGGTCGCTTTGGTGGTTTGTTCCAATCTCCTGGCAAGGATCAGATTCTTGTTGCTTCAACAGATGGTGTTGGAACAAAGCTAAAGATTGCTAGCATGGCTAAGGTTCATGACACAGTTGGTCAAGACCTAGTTAACCACTGTGTAAACGATATCCTAACACAGGGTGCTAAGCCTTTGTTCTTCCTTGATTATCTTGGTACAGCAAAGCTAAAGAGCAATGTTTTTGCTGATGTTATCTCTGGCTTCTGCAAGGCTTGCCGTGAGAATAATTGTGCATTGCTTGGTGGTGAGACAGCTGAGATGCCTGGTCTTTATCCAGAGGGCGAGTATGACCTAGTTGGTACAATAGTTGGTGTTGTTGCTAAGAAGGATCTTGTTACTGGTGACAACATAAAGGAGGGAGATGTTCTTATTGGTCTTCCTTCAACTGGTCTACAGACAAATGGTTATTCTTTGGCTCGTAAGATTGTTTTTGAGATGGCAAAGAAAAAGCTATCTGATAAGGTTCCTGGTTCAAAGAAGACATTTAAGCAGACACTTCTTGCTGTTCACTCAAGCTTCCTAAAGCCAGTTACAGCAGTTATGGAAGCTGGTGTTAAGATTCGTGGTATGGCTCATATCACAGGAGGTGGTCTAATAGACAATGTACCTCGTATGCTTCCAAAGACTGTTGATGCAGTATTTGAGAAATCAGCTTGGGAGGTTCCTGCTATCTATAAGTGGATGGAGGAAGCAGGTAAGATTGATAACGAGGAAATGTATCGTGTATTCAATATGGGTATCGGCTATGTGCTATGCGTAACCCAGAAGGATGCTCAGAAGACTCTTAATGTGCTTGAGAAGGCAGGAGCAAATCCTCTACCTATCGGTCGCATCGCTAAAGGTACAGGTAAAACTCGTTTGGTATAATTCCAGACAAACCTATGCGCAGTATTTTGTTGCATAGTATATATAAAGCAAAGAGGCGGTAGTGTTGGCTTATAGCTATCGCTACCGCCTTAAAATTTCAAATATTAAAAAACTAGTTTATGGGAAACGATAGTCTAAAGGATTTACAAGGAAACGACCCACGCTTTCAGAAAACAACAGATTTTTCTGAGAGAGAACGTCCTTTTAAGCGTAGAGGAATAGACTCTCGTTTTAAGAGTAGGGATAGGTGGGAGCTTGAAAGAGAGCGCTTTCAGCTAGTGGACTCTTTTCCGCCAACAATGATGCGCGATCCAGATAAGCTTGACAGTAAGATTGATGTCGCATTAAAAATGCTCAAGATAGAATATAATGCTGTTCAAGATGGGATTGCTTCAGGCTGGAATAACATTGCGCGTGCCGATTATGTTGCACATTCAAAGCCTGGTGAATTTAATGAAGCAACAGGCACTCTAGTGATTTATGTTGAAAGTACATTATGGCTAAACCAGATTCGTCGCTATGGTGAACGTAATTTAATGCAACGAATCCAAGCAAGCTTCCCTCAGGTTAAGAAATTAGTGCTTAAGTTGAATCCTAAAAAGTGAGGTTGATATGAGCGCATTGTTAGATCAAAATATTTCCTCTTTCGAGTGCTTACCTACACCCGAAGAAATTAAACGCGAAATACCTCTTGCGCCTAAGCAGCAAAGCTTTATTTTAAATTCTCGTACAACCATAGAAGGTATATTAGATGGCTGCGACATGCGCTTATTGGCAGTAGTTGGGCCATGCGCAATACACGATATTGAATCAGCCACTGAATACGCAATTAAGTTAAGTGAGTTAGCTAAAGAGCTTGAGGATAATCTTGTTGTTATAATGCGCGTTTATTTTGAAAAGCCACGTGGTAATGGCTGGTGGAAGGGATTAATAAATGACCCATTTCTTGATGACACATTTAGAATAGAGCAGGGAATTAGAGTTGCAAGAAAGTTCTTAACCCATTTAGCTAGAATGGGACTACCAGCAGCAACTGAAGCACTTGATCCCGTTATTCCTCAATACTTAGGCGATTTAATTTCTTGGACTTGTATTGGTCAGCGTGCTTCAGAATCAAACGCACACCGCACAATGGCTAGTGGACTTTCAACGCCTGTTGGCTTTAAAAATGGACCAGGTCAGAATGGTTTAGCAAATGCTATTAAAGGTATTCAAACAGCATTACGCCCAAATGCTTTTCTTGGTGTAAATGATAAGGGTGTGTTGTCCATCTGCCGCACAAAAGGTAATGATTATTCACATATCGTTTTACGTGGTGATAGTGGACCAAATTATGGTAGCTTGAAGATTAGTCAAACTGAAGAGGCTCTTACGAAGGCAGGACTTCCATCGCGCATTATGGTAGACTGTAGTCATGGTAACTCAGAAGAAAATCCAGCAAAGCAGGCATACGTGCTTGGTGATATTATGACGCAAATAGAAAATGGTAACAATTCAATTGTTGGCTTTATGCTTGAGTCATATTTAGGTTGGGGCTCTCAGGAGCTTAAGCACGACAAGGACAAGCTAGATTTTGGCGTATCCGTTACAGATCCTTGTATTGATTGGGAAACCACAGAGCAGCTACTACGTGATGCAGCCGCTCGCTTTGCTGCTTTAAAATAACACTTTTTTGTATAAGTTGTTTATCTAGTTTCGAAGTAATTGTAAAATGATTAACAACCTTGCAAAAATGCTTAAATAATAGGTCTAATTTATCCCTATTTAATTGACAAAATAGAGGTATTTATGAGATTATATAACGAAATTTTTGTCGCATCCGTGGTGAAATGGCAGACACGCAAGCTTCAGGTGCTTGTCTCGAGTTCGGGGTGAAGGTTCAAGTCCTTTCGGATGCACCAAATTTAAGTAAAATAAATAACGAAGGTGCTTTAGCACAAAAAAGCTTAAAATCGCTAAAATTATATGTAAAGCATATAACAACAACGAGGATACAATGGATAATACATTCGAATTCGGTCTAACAGAATTGCAGCTTGAAATTAAAGCAACATGCCATGAAATTGGTGAGAAGTTTATCAAGCCAGTACGCGAGCACTATGATGAAACAGGTGATTTCCCACACGAAATCGTAAAGAAATTTGCAGAAGCAGACCTTTTCCGCATTTTTATTCCAGAGGAGTATGATGGAATGGGTGGCACAACAATGGACCTTGTTGTTGCAGTAGAAGAGCTTTGCAAATATGATGCAGGTATTGCTTTGTCATTATTTGGCACAGGTCTAGGTACTCTTCCAATTCTATTATGTGCAAATGAAGAGCAGAAGGCTAAGTACCTACCACGTATTGCAAATGGTACATTAGCAGCATTTGCTTTAACAGAGGCTAACGCTGGTTCAGATGCAGCTGGTGTTCGTTGCACAGCAACTAAGGACGGTGACTACTATGTACTAAATGGTACAAAGCAGTGGATCACAAATGGTGGTGAGGCTGAGATTTACACAGTATGTGCATTGACAGACCCAACAAAGGGCCCACGTGGAGCAAGCTTCTTTATTGTTGAGAAGGACACACCTGGATTTACCTTTGGTAAGAAGGAAAACAAGATGGGTATCCGCGCTTCCTGCACACGCGAGTTAATCTTCCAAGATTGCCGTATTCCTAAAGAGAATCTAATCATGGGTGAGGGCCGTGGCTTCATCGTTGCTATGAAGACACTAGATGCATCTCGTCCAAGTGTTGCTGCTCAAGCTCTTGGTATTGCAGAGGGTGCTCTTGAGGAGGCAATTAAGTACTCTCGTGAGCGTAAGCAGTTTGGCAAGCCAATTTGTGCAAATCAGGGTCTTCTCTTCATGATGTCTGATATGGCAATGAAGGTTGAGTCTGCACGTGCTCTAGTTTATCGCTGTGCTCAGTACATTGATAGCGGTGCTAAGGATGTAAGTAAGCTTTCTGCTATGGCAAAGTGCTATGCATCTGATGTGGCAATGTCAGTAACAACAGATGCAGTTCAGGTACTAGGTGGCTATGGCTACATGAAGGAGTATCCAGTTGAGAAGATGATGCGTGATGCTAAGATTACACAGATCTACGAGGGTACAAACCAGATTCAGCGTGATGTTATCGGTAAGGCGCTAATCAAGGAAGCTTCTCAGGGACTATTCTAAGCAATAGCGTTTTATGATAGAACGAGAGGAGAAGTGCCTCTCGTTCTATTTGATTTTAATCATAAGCAATCAGATTTATTAAAATGAAGACATTTGAAGAGTTATTTGCAGAGCTCAAGGAAAAGATTGAGCGTAATGATCCAAATTCCGGAACTGTAGTTGAATTCAACAAGGGCGTTCATGCTATTGGTAAAAAGATCAACGAAGAGGCTGGTGAGGTTTGGATAGCAGCTGAGTATGAGGGAAAAGAGAAGACAGCAGAGGAGATTTCTCAGCTTCTTTATCATGCTCAGGTTATGATGCTAAAGTGTGGATTATCTCTAGATGATGTCTATAAATATCTTTAATTCATAAAAGCTTTTAAGGTACTGATAAAATGATTAAAATTGCTTTACCTAATAAGGGTGCACTTTCAGAGCAGGCAGTTGCAATAGTTAAAGAGGCAGGCTACAAATGCTCTCGCTATAGCAAGGAGCTATGCGTTACAGATGTGCAAAACGATGTAGAATTTTTCTTCTTGCGTCCACGTGACATTGCGGTATATGTTTCTCGTGGTGTTATTGACGTAGGTATTACTGGTCGTGATTTAAATCTTGATGCAGAGCATCCAGCGCTTGAGGTTATGGGACTTGGATTCGGTGGTTCAACCTTCCGTTATGCGGTTCCAAATGATAGCGATTTGACACCGGATAAGCTAGAGGGTAAGCGCATTGCTTGTTCTTATGCAAATATTGTGAAGCGCGATCTTGAGGCTCGTGGAATCAATGCCCAGGTTGTTCGTGTTGATGGCGCAGTGGAGGTTTCTATCCGTTTAGGTGTTGCTGATGCAGTAGCCGATGTGGTAGAGTCCGGTAGAACACTTAAGGATGCCGGCCTAAAGGTTACAGGCGATGCGGTTATGAGCTCTGAGGCAATTGTTGTTGCTCGAGATACATTAACAGCAGAGTCTGAGCAAGTTGTTCGCTTTTTAAAGCGTATCAATGGTATTGTGCTAGCACGCGAATACGTGATGATTGAATACGATATCCAAAAGGATAAGCTTGAATCAGCAACAGTTCTTACACCAGGCATCGAAGCTCCAACAGTTGCTCCACTTCAGGATCCAGCATGGGTTGCTGTTAAGTCAATGATCAAGAAGAAGGGCCTAAATAGCATAGTTGATCAGCTTGCAGAGTTGGGTGCAAAGGGTATCGTTGTGATGGATATTAGAACCTGTCGATTGTAAGCCTGTAGGTTAGCCGAAATAACACAACATTTTTAATGGGCAGTACACTTTTTTAGTGTGCTGCCTAATCTTTTATACACGGATGATGGGTGCTAGCTTTCACACACGCATACTGGAAGAGTATGGAGAAGCGACTTCCAGTCGCTTTGCGTGCGGTAGCACGCCTCAAAAGTGCGAAAAAGGGACGCTGCGACGCGGAGGACGCAGCGGACGAGATTAGACGCGAGACGGTTAAACGACGTTAGACGCGAGAATGGAGAAAAAACCAATTAACTCTACCTGAATTCTTCATTTTTCATTTTTCATTCTTCATTCTTCATTTATTATAATGCATCGCCTCCGCGTCTCTGCGTCCCTTTGGCATCACATGCATTAGCTCAAAAGCTTAAGCTATTGGTAGAATTTGATTGATTAAGAAGGGGAGAATTGCTTATAATTATATCAGTTAATAATTCAACAAATTATAGGATAATATTATGGCTTTATTTCATTCATGCTTCTTTTCAGATGTTTTAGGTATGCAATCTCGTGCGGAGGTTATTCTCCCTGATCGATTGGAAGAAGGACGTCCACTACCAACACTTTATCTTTTACATGGACTTTCAGATGATGAAACAATTTGGTGTCGTCATACAAGTCTAGAGTTATATGCTAGAGGCTATTATTTAGCAGTAGTCATGCCTAATGCACATAAATCCTTCTACCTTGATTCTGATGATGGTCATACAAAGTATTTCACATATATAACAGAAGAATTACCAAAACTTATGGAAAGTTTTTTCCCGCTAGCTAAGGAAAGAGAGCATCGCTTTGTTGCTGGTTTGTCTATGGGTGGATATGGAGCATTTAAATGTGCATTAGCTTGTCCTGATCGTTATGCAGCTGCAGCCTCATTTTCTGGTGTCCTAGATTTTGTAAAGGCATTACAAAACTGGGATTTTCTACAAACATTAGTTTCTGAGTCTACTGCAAATTCTGCACCTTCAAATTTATTTGAATCTGCAGAGCAGTTAGCAACGCTTTCTAAACTAACTCCAGAAGTAAAGATACCAATGTTATACCAAGAGTGTGGTACTGAGGATTTTCTTTATGATCATAATATAAAGTTTAGAGATTATGCAAAGAAATTAGGTCTGCCACTTGAATATTATGAACGCCCTGGAACGCATAACTGGGAATTCTGGAATGAGTGTATTCGTAAGACCCTTGCATGGCTACCATTGCAGACAGAAACAAATAAAACAACTGCGATAGGTGTATAATAAAAAAAGGCTCTGAGGAGCCTTTTTTTATGTATGACGGGCATGTCATAGTTCTATGGTGAAAGTCCAACGGGGGGTAGTTACCGACCAACCCAATAGCGACTCCCAAGGTTTATGTTGCGAGGCATAGGCGAGAAGAAGGGATAGCGAAATCGTAGCC
>JAZNPC010000076.1:0-26421 GCA_045589455.1 Kiritimatiellia bacterium | reverse complement strand
GCTACGATTTCGCTATCCCTTCTTCTCGCCTATGCCTCGCAACATAAACCTTGGGAGTCGCTATTGGGTTGGTCGGTAACTACCCCCCGTTGGACTTTCACCATAGAACTATGACATGCCCGTCATACATAAAAAAAGGCGAGCCATTTCTGACTCACCTTTTTTATTTTTACATGCTGTAAAGGAAGCGTTTGATTTTGAGAGTCGTTGTCTTCTCAAATGGCTCCATACGAAATGCTAGCTTACGAGGACGCTTATAGGTTGATAGCTCATTAACCATCTTCTGAACTTCAGCACGGCATTTTTCAATAATCTCATCATCGGAACGAGCCTGTACACCATCACGATGTGCTGCAAAGTAGTCTAGATTTGGAACAATGATTGCACCAACGCGCTCTGCAGAATCACCCTCCTCTGTGTAACCAACAACAAGCGACTCTAAAATCCATGGGCTATTGTTAATTGCTAGCTCAACCTCCTCTGGATAAATATTCTTACCCTCGCGGTTAACAATCAAGCACTTCTTACGGCCAGTGATTGTAACATAACCATCCTTGTCCATGCGACCCATATCACCAGTCATAAACCATTCACCATCCATACATGCAGCTGTTGCAGCCTCATTACGGAAGTAGCCCTTCATAACAACAGGACCTTTAACTTGAATTTCTCCATTTCCATCTGGTCCTGGATTGAAAATACGAATTTCGCAGTTTGGAAGAGATTTACCCACAGAACCAACACGTACATCTGACTCTGGATTCAATGCACAGATTGGTGCTGTTTCTGTTAAGCCATAGCCTTCGAAGGATGAAATACCAAATTTTCTATAGCCTTTTAGCATTTCTGGATCAGATGCTGCACCACCACAAATAATCAAACGCAAGCGGCCACCAAGTCCAGCACGAATCTTTTTGCCAATAAGTCTACCTAGACCAACCTTCAACAAGAACATTGCAAGATTGTTCTTCTTTAGCTTTGCCATAACAGCATTAAGCATCTTCTCTGCTAGTAGTGGAACTGCAAGAAGAATACTTGGTGAAACCTCACGCATGTTTTCAGCAACTGTTCTTAGATTCTCTACGATACTAATTTCACAACGACAGCGAAGAGGAACCAAGAAATTTCCTGTAAAGGCAAATGCATGGTGCAATGGAAGAACTAATAGGAAATTATCATCCTCATATACCTTAAAGAATTTCAATGCACCTTCATCTAGCTGTGCTGTAAAATTACCATGAGTAAGCATTGCTCCCTTTGGACGACCAGTTGTTCCAGATGTGTAAATAATAGATGTAACATCTGACTCTACAGGAACACTGCGATCAAAGAAAGCATCTGGCTGCATAGCCTTTTCCTGACATTCATCATTAATTCTTGTAAAATCGTGAATGCGTACTTTGCCTTCCTTCTCATCCTTTGAAACAACACCATCTAAAAGCACGATGTGACGTAAATCTGGAAGTGAACCCATAATAGCATTTAGTGTTGGCCAAATTCTTCCGCTAGCAAAAACAGCATGAACCTCTGCATCACGAAGAATGTAAGAAACCTCACCCTCTTGAAGACGTGCATCAATAGGTACTACTCGGCAACCAATAGAAGATAGACCCAAATATGTGATAATCCATTCAGGGCGATTCTCCATCATTAGAGCAACTGTTGTTCCGTGCTTTGCACCAAGCTTATGCGCTACTTCAGAGATAATTCTTGAACGCTTATAGACATCATTAAAGGTCCATGTATGCCAATTACCTGCAGACTTCCATCTTACAAAGGTACGATTTGAAGCCTTTGCTGCTGCATCTAAAAGTAGTGTACGTATTGTTGCCATAAATAAAATTCTCCTAGGTATTTTGATATTGATATGGGTGCTTTACCTAATACACCCAAATTGAAATTCAAATTTTATCATATTTTTTTTGAAAAAATCAACAAATAAATTTGAATTTCGTCTAACAAACGTTTAAAGTGAAGATTTTTATTTAACCTAACATTTAGTAATATTATAGCAATAATATAAGGTGAATATAAAAAAAACGCGGGAAAATTCCCGCGCTTTGTATTTAAAAAATTTATCGAATCTTTAGGATTATAAGAAGCATGATAGGCATTAATACAAGCTGAATAATTAAAAATCTAATTACAACCTGAATCTTACTCCACTTTAATTCCTTACGGCAATGATCATGAATAGGACATCTAAATGCAAATGCAATAAAATGATGCCAAGGCAGAGCCTTTAGTTCCTCCTTTGTTGTTGGAACCTTTTCAACACCCTTACCTACCTTTTTCAACGCCTTTAGATATAATATTTTAATAAGTCCACAAATACCATCAAACAATACTACTGGCATAATAGCGAAAAGAACAAAAGGATTACCTGTTGCCATAATTGCAATACCCATTAGCATACCCAAACCATGAGAGCCTGCATCGCCCATCAATACAGAGCTTGGCTCTGCATTATACCACAAATAGGCCAATAAAGAGCCAGTGAATACAGAGGTCAAAATGGCCCAATATGCACCATCAGGATTATGTGGAATAAGCAAATATTTCGCAACCATTTCATGTCCAACAATACCATATAAGAAAACGGTCAAGACTAACAATGACACAATAGTTTGTGTTCCAACTAGTCCATCAATTCCATCAGAGCAATTTGTTACATTCAAAATTACAGTAATAATAACCGTTGTAATTAACGAATACAAAATCCAATTTACTTCAAACACAATCTTGGTAAATGGTATCCACATTTCCATATTCTGAAATTTGCACAAAGCAAGACCAGCTAAGAAGGAAATAATTACATCTATTACAAGCTTTTTCCCTCTACCCCAAGGTTTAATTGCACGGTCATCTAGGTATCCACATATCATTGCAATGTATATGCACCCAACACACAACCATTCTGAGCTCAAAAGCATACTAAATCCGCGCCAAGAAAAGCCTCCATCATCAGCTACAAATGCTTGATGAGTTGCAGGCAAAATAGGAAGAACTAAAATTAAAACGGGAAGCACCAACAAAAAGAAAATTAATCCAGCACCGGTAGGTTTACCCTTAGCCAAGGTCCCATCTGGAGTTAAGGCCTTGCCTCTGTCGCAAGGTAAACGATGCCACAATCTAGGTAGCATACGGTATGTAATTAGCAATGAGAGCGCAGCGCCAATGCATATCAACACAAGATGTGATCCAAAGATACGTAGAGGACCCAACCCATCAATATTTGACAAATTTCTTAAAAGATACAACATAGAAGAAGAAGTAATAAATTATTGAGAGAAAAAAATATGCTAGCACTATATAATAAGAGCAAGCATATCTATGAGAAAAAAATGGCACCCCAAGCTGGGCTCGAACCAGCGACCTACTGCTTAGAAGGCAGTTGCTCTGTCCAACTGAGCTATTGGGGTGCAAATACGGATGTATATATTATGGTTTTTTAAAAAATATCTCAAGGAAAAAATAAAGCTTTAAAGAAAAAACTAATACTTTTCTTTAAAGAGATGGCAGCGATCAGCCTAGCCATCACGCAGCGCGCGCCAATCTTGATTGTTAAGCTTGGATGGATTGGGTGAATAACTCAGATATGCTCATTTTTCAAATTGAGTTGATTATAAAACATAATTATGGTATAAGTTACATAGTTATAAATAAATAATTTCGGTATATAAATATGGAGAAAAAATATGTTTAAAGCTTTTTCTAAAATGAGTAAAACCTTCGTTGTATTGTTGGGATTTTTTTTATTTTCATCTTCCTTATTTGCGGGTGATGGATTAAATGGAATGATTAATGGCTTCTATATTGAGCCTTATAAAGGGAATAATTTCGAAAAACCAAATTTAGACGGACTTGATTTATATGTTGCAATGGATATTTCTGGTTCTAACGTCAACATTATCATAGACCCAAGTATTAAACCAATGGATGAATACCTTGATATAAATCTAGAACAAATAAAATTGTTGGGATTCTCCGCAAGCGTTGTCAGCAAGAGCGAAAACTCCGCAGTTGTAAGTACGTCTTTGGGCCCTATCAAGCAAAAACAGAGATATTTTCGCGATGTTAAAAACAATAGAACCATCATTGTCACTGGAACATACATAAGCGCTTCACAAAAATCTGCTGTGATTCAATGCGTGGATAGTGCTCGTTTAGTTGAAGAATAATATTCTACAAAGCAAGCATACTAGAGAACGGGCATTTGGCTTATAGTCAAATGCCCGCTTTCATAACAACTTATTAGTTTTGCTCAAATAAAATGACGCACCACCACTGCACCGCACGCGGCGCGGCGCACAACCATCACACACGCTTCCCTGCTCGAAAGCCTTGGTGGGCCGTGAGTGAGGGCGCTGCGCTTGGGTCTGCGGCGCAAACACGGAGAAAACGGAGACACAGAGGCACGGAGAATGGATGAGGGCGCTGCGCTTGGGGTTCTGGGATAATTGATTTGCGCAAGCGAGCGCTAACGCGCCAAGGCCGGTTTCTAGGCGGCGCTCCTGCGTGCGTAGCGTTGCTGGTGCGACAAGCGGGAGGATACTTTGGTCTCCTCCCGCCTCAGTACCACCGGGCGGCTCCGCCACCCTCATGGATGATGGAAAAGCGCGGGAGGAGCGCATTGCTGTCGCAATTGCTAATGCACCTCCCGCAACCGAAAGGCGTGAGCGCGCCCGATGGGCGCTCAAAGAAACAATCAACAATCAACAAATCCTATGATTGGGGTTTATTAGCCGCGGTCTTAAGAGTTTTGCACATATGATTATGTTTTTTGTGCTATTGCACAATGCGCGCTAAAGCACGCTGCTCCGATATCCCAAGCATCCCTCCGTGTCTCCGTGCCTCCGTGTTTCGCCGAAGGCCCAAGCGCAGCGCCCCTCAAAAAATATCCGTGACCAACAAAAAAGGCGCCCCGAAGGACGCCTTTTTTTCTTTAAACTTCAATGAACTTTTCTGTGCCATCAGGCAATGTAAGCTTATACTTGCCCTTGAAGCCACGGAAGCTGACCTTGCCACCCTCAACAGGTAGCTCTAGGTTTGTTTTCCATTCCTTGTTAATTAAATCATTCAAAGCAAGGAATGACTTCTTTGGTGTCATATCACGATGGAACAAGCCAGAGAAGCTTGGCTCACCTGGAGCACCGCAATCATCAACCACATTCCACCAGGTGATGCCCATCATTGGCTCAAGGCTGAACCATAGACGGTAGAAGTTGCGCAAGATAATTGCCTGCTGTTCCTCTCCGTCAGGTGTTTGTGGAGAAGTAAGTGTAATTTCACTTAGATGCACTGGCAAACCACATGCCCAGTTATCCATCACCATACTGCGAAGCTCTGTCGGGCTCTTCAAGTCAGACCTGCCCTCTGCGATATCCTGACAATCCTTTGGATTGAATAGATGCATCTGCATTCCTTGAATATCAATTTTGCAGCCACGCTCCATTAAGCTCTCAATCTGACGCTTATATCCTGCACATACATACCAATCGTTGATATTAAGCTTAGCATTTTCAGGAAGCTTCTCTTGAGCCAGCTTAAAGCTCTTAAAGGTGTAATCGCCAGGCATTAACCAGCAGGTAGATTTACAGATTAAATCATCCTCTACCATGTTGCCTTTGTCAAAATCCTCTCCTGACTCATTAACCACATCCCAGCTATCAACATCATCGCCATATTTTTCAGCAATATCAATTATACGATTCCAATGAAGCTGATTAAATTCCTCAACAAATTCAGGTAGCTCTGCTTCAATTTCTTTTGGTGACATTGCCTCAAATTTTCCCATTAGATAGCCATTGCCACGAGGAGCACTAGGTATTGTCTTCTTGTATTCCTCTGGAAGCTTGTCTGTCAGCCAATGTGGTACATGCCAATTACAATTGCTCCATGTCAAAGGATGACCATGAATGCGAATTCCCTTCTCCTTGCAGAATTTAATTAAAGTAGAAGGAACAGGTCTTCTCCAATGAGGTTGCTCCTTTGGATTTGAGCAATTATTCCAAAATTCCTCACTATCCTCATAACTGGCCTCATGGCGTGGCTTTCCTTTTTCCATCTCAAATTTCTTCCAATAGAATGGAATTGTGGCAGAGTTAAAAAGTGTGCCATAAAGCTCTTTATATTTATCATTACATTCCTTTGATCCTAGCTGATCAAAGTTAAAAATATGAGCTCCAAAAATAAATGCGTGAGTTTGTTGCTCAATCTTTACTGTTGCACCATCAGGAACACCAGGAAGCTCAACCACAGCATCTGCCTTACGGTTTTTCTCAATATCTGCATCAATTCTTGCTTGCTCTTCTGGGTTCCATAGTTCCCAAAAATGCTTATCCATACATGCTTCGTTCATTTTTTTACCTTTATTACAAATTTTATTTAAGCGGTGTGCGTGATTTAGCAATAAGCGCACGCTTTACCTACTCCACTTATCTCTTACTTCTTACCTATTACTTCTTACCTATTAGAAGTATCCACCCTTTTCAATAATTTCAGAAATGGTGTCTCCACTATGTACCCAAGAGAAAATATCTACCTCATTGCGCTCAATTCCTTCAGCACGTAGAAGTACATCATAAGCAATTTCACGTGGTATGCAAAGCACTCCATCTATATCTCCAAAGATAATATCGCCTGGGCGAACAGTCACTTTACCGATTTTGACGGGCACCTGATAATGTGTAATCATGCAGCGACCTAATGAACCATTAGATGTACGATACTTGTAGAACACGGGGAAATCTTGCTCAAGAATTTGCTTTGTATCTCGAATACCACCAGCAATGACGGCACCACGAATACCTTTTGTCTTTGCTGTCGCTGTCATCACGCCGCCCCATAGAGAAGCCTCTGTATCCTCTGATGTATCCCAAACAACAACACCCTCTGGCTTCATATCATCAAGCATTTGTGCTCGAAAAGTCATTTCTCCTTCAATCATAACATTTGGAGCAGACTTCACAGTGAATGCTTCTCCGCAAACGGTCATGTGGTCACGCAATGGCATAATAGATGAAGGTAAATTCTGATTTAAAAGTGTTAGCTCACGCATCACATCATTTATGCAGCCAGTATAGAGCTTTTCATAGCGTTCACAAAGCTCCTTAATTGGAATTGGTAGCTCGTTGGTTGGAATGTGTTGACGCTGTGCAATAAGCTTATCAAGCTTCATTAAACCAGCTTCCTTTGCTTTCTCTCTCATGTCCTTTAGTGATGGCATTTTTATTCTCCTTTTTTAAATTTTTAGTTAATACAAATTTCTTTTGTTTGAATAGGATTTTCAGAAAGGCGAAGCACCTGCTTCTTTGTTACTCCATTTCCCTCTATGGTTAATTCATAATCGCCATAGAAGCCGCGTAGAATAGCCTTACCTTTTTCATCTGTTTCAATGGTTGCTTCTGTTCTCCACCTATGATTGAATAATTCATCAATCATATCATAGGCTGGCTTTTTACTTAAATCATAGCGCAACAAACCACCTCTATAATAATTTTCTCCCTTTGAGAAATCTCCCTTTTCTGCACCAACGGCATACCCATCAATTAAATTCCAGTAGATAATACCATTCATTGCTTTATGAGAGAACCACAATGGATAGAAGCGGCGAGCCATTTCAGCTTGAAACTCCTCATCACAGGCCTCGGGTGAATATGCCGGGAAGGTTATCTCTGTAATCTGAAGTGGCTTTCCAAGCATTGCATAGCAATCCATAACATCAAGGTGACGCATGGGGTCACAGCTTTGCTGTGTATAATTTAGGAAGTGCTCACGCTTGCAGAAAAGATGGAATTGCATACCTATTGTATCAATAGGTGCTCCCTTAAGTAGAGCACGCTCTATTTGCATAAAATAAGGGCTTCTATCATGGAAAAACTCATGATTATTCCAAATATAATTATCATTTATAATCAAATTGTTGCCCGGGAAGAAGTGTCGTGCAGCATTAAAGCTCCACTCAATCAAATCTCGTGCATAATAGATGCTTGGTAGGTGTTTTTCTTCATTGTGATAGCACCAGAAGGTCTCATTTGTTACTTCCCAATCTTGAATTTTATCTGCATATAGCTCACCTAGCTCTTTAAAATGCTTTGTCAAAAGCATTTTCTCTGTTTGCAGATCTGAATTCATCCAATCAAGAGTTTTAATACAAGGATAATTTAAGCAATGAGCCTTAGGGTGAATCCCATATTCTGAACAAAACTCAAGGCAACGGTCTGGGGTGGGTCTGCGATAGATATATGGGCTATCTTTTTTGTAGCGAGGCTTCCCTTGCTCTGGCTCAAGAGTATTCCAATAAAAAGGCAATGTTGCTAGATTAAAAACCTTTGCAAAAGTCTCCTCATAATATTTATTATCCTCTGGCGTTGGCATCTCATCGAGCATAAAGCAATTTGCACCATGCTTAAATTGGTGACGAATTTGCTTTGCACGAATTTTTACTCCAGAAAGAGGCTGATTAGAGGCATCCGTAAGATAAAGCGTAACATCTCCCTTACGATTTTTCTCTATACCTGCATTGATGACCGCATTAAGGTAGTCATCATTTCTTTCCCATTTCTCAAAAACCTTACATAGCTCTGATTTCATTTCTTTACCCTATTAAAAATATGCAACAAAAAGGTTATGACCAACGTCTATCATTTGACCACTCGTTATCCCACTCTGTAGTTGGAGCCCAAGCCTCAGGACAATTTTCGTGAAGTTTTTCTTTAATCAAATCCTCATTTAGCTCTTCAATGCCAAGGCCAGGAGCATTTGGAACTGTGATATAACCTCCTTCATAAGAAAGTGCAGGCTTAATCAAATCACCCCACCAAGGAACATCAACAGAGTGAAGCTCAAGCGACATAAAATTGCGAGTAGCAGCAGCAACATGCACCGCTGCCATACATGCGATTGGGCTTTCTGCCATGTGGATATTCATCTGAACACCATAATCCTCAGCCATGTCACCAATCTTCTTTGTTTCTAGAATACCACCAGCTGTTAGGACATCAGGATGAACAACTGCAAGTGCACCAGATTCAAATAGAGGCTTATAATTTTCCTTTAGATAAATATCCTCACCTGTGCCTAGAGGAACTGTTGTGGCAGCGTGTAGCTGCTTCCACATTTCTGTTTGTTGCCAAGGTACAGCATCCTCCATCCATGCAAGGTTAAATTTTTCTAGGCGGCGAGCAAGCTTGATACAATCCTCTAGAGGAATATGCCCAAGGTGGTCAATAGCTATAGGGATTTCATAGCCTGTTACTTCGCGGCATTCTCTCATATAATTTTCAAGAAAATCTAAGCCCTTTTCTGTAATATGGATACCTGTGAAATAATGCTCTGTGTTAAATAGATCATATGCCTCACCACGCATTGCACGTGGATCTATAGAACCATGTGGAGTTGCAAAAACTGTCTTTTTATATTCTCGCATTTTCTGTAGAAAGCCAAGTGGAGCAGACAATGCACCAGACACATCCATTAGTAGCTCGATACCCAAGTCCATCTTTAAAAATGTGAAGCCACGCTCCATGCGCTCCTTCAAAGCCTTACCCATATCACGGCCACCGCCTTCTGAATCTGTGTCGCAGTAGCAACGAATTGTATCGCGGAACTTACCACCTAGTAGCTGCCAAACTGGCACACCCCAAGCCTTACCTGCGATATCCCAGCAAGCCACCTCAATTGCGCAAACACCACCTGCTTGACGTGAGTCTCCACCAAACTGTTTGATGCGACGGAAAATTTTGTCTACATTACATGGGTTCTCACCAAGAATACGGCTCTTTAGCATTGCAGCATAGGTTTTGCTTGAAGCATCGCGTACTTCACCATAACCAACGATACCTTGGTTTGTATAAAGCTTTAGTAGTGTGCAGCGTTTTGGTGCTCCATCGATTTCTGCAAAACGCATATCTGTAATTTTTAGTGTTGCTGGATCAATTTTCATTGATAATTCCTCTTTTCTTTATTTAATAAATTTAAGTTTATGGATTACTGCGACGCACGCGACGTAGCGCACAACAAATTGTTTTTTATTTACCCTTCTTTTACACATTGCTTTGCATATTGAATTAGCTTTGGACCAATTATTCCCTCATCGTATGAACCTTGAGGAAGGATAAAGGTTATTGCTGCAACAATCTTATTATTTGTATCATATACAGGAGCGGACATTGCAGAAATTGGCCAGCCTGCAATTTTTGGTCGAAGACAGAAGCCACGTTTTCTTATTTGAAGAAAATATTCATCAAATTCTTCACGCACTTCTTTTGTCACATTACACGCTGAATAGATTGCTTCGAGGTCAGAAGTTTTTTCCCCACATAGCAAGCAAGCTCCTGATGTTCCTTCAGCAATTGTAAAGCCATAGCCTTCCTTGCCAGTTGTGATAAAAGGGCCAGGAGGTTCGGCACGAGCAAGAACATATTGTTCTAAGCCATAGCGGATTGAGAGTTTACAAGCAATATGTTCCTTTTCTGCGATATTTTTAATTATATCACGAGCAGTATCTAGCTCTATCATTTCCTCTTGCAAATTGAGAGCAACAGGAAGTAACCCCGAAGAGAGTTGATAGTAACCATATCCAGCATCAGACTTTTCAAGCCACTTATGCATGCAAAGTGTATTAATGATGCGATAGGTAGTGGTTTTAGATATGCCGAGCTTTTCTGCCAATTCATTTCTCGACATTCCATTAGGTGTTTGAGCAAGAATTTCTACTAATTCGATTGCTTTATATACAGCTGGTACTACATTTTTCATAATAGAAAGTGTTTGTTTGATTTAATAATGCTATTTTAGGCTTTAAAGCTTATAAAAATCAATACATAGCAAACGAAATAATTCACTATTGCAATAAATTTATTGATATTTCAGATAAATTTCATATTTGAACTTTATTTGAAGGTATAATGCTGAAAGAAAATTTTAGGCATAACAATCCTTCAATAGCTTTCCTGTCTTCATTTCCCTAAGAAATCTTGATTAAAAAAAACAATTATGATATAAATTTGATGGTTATTAGAACTTAACCACAAAAACAAGGAGGATATAATGTTTAAAAACTTTATAAAAATAGGAAAAACAATCGCTGTAATTTTGGGAGTTATTCTTTTTTCTTCAAACCTATTTGCTGGTAATGCATTAAGTGGTAAGATTGATGGATTTTATATTGAATCCTATAAAGGGAATAGTTTTGAAAAAATAGATATGGGTGGAATTATCATGTATTTTGCGCAAGATCTTTCTGGTTCAAATATCAGCGTAGCTATAGATCCTGTATCTATAAGCATGGATGAATATCTTGACATAAATCTAGAATTAATTAAAGCAATGGGATTCACCGCAAGAGTTATCAGCAAGGATGAAAACACAGCAGTTGTAAGTTCGACTATGGGTCCTATCAGTCAAAAAATAAGATCTTTTCGCGATGTTAAAAACAAGAGAATCATCACTGTAACTGGAACATACATGAATAATTCAGGAAAATTTGCTGTAATAGAATGTGTGGATAGTGCTCGTTTAATTGAAGAATAATATTCTACTAAACAAACACAATAAAAGGTAGGCATTTGGCGTAAAGTCAAATGCCCTTTTTATTTTAGCGACAACGCCCTCTTAAACTAAATTATCACACTCAACATAATGCTTACCAAAATGCTGTTTTGGTAAGCAATTTTGATATTTACATGTAGTGGCATTAGGGCAACGATCAAAAAAAGCACATCCCTTCCACTCATTTGGTGGAGGTACACGTCCGGGTATAGTATGTAGTTCATCAACTGAGGTCCCTTTTACGGAAGGCACTGCCTTAAGTAATCCACGTGTATAAGGATGCAAAGGATTAGATAAAAGCTCTGCCACTTCACCTGCTTCTACTATTCTACCACCATACATTACTGCTGCATGAGATGAATACTTTGCAACTAAACCCAAATTATGTGTTATAAATAGTATGGACAAGCCATACTTTGCTCGTAACTCAGATAATAATTCTAAGAGCTTCTGCTGCATAATAACATCAAGCGCCGTTGTAGGCTCATCTGCGATAAGCAGCCTCGGCTTTGCAAGCATTGCCATAGCAATACATACTCTTTGCGCCATTCCTCCACTGAGCTCACAAGGATATGCATTTAATACACTCTTATCTAGCCCAACAGAAGTAAGCAAATTCTCAAGCTCATTATCACGCTCTGATTTTGATCCTTTATAAACCTCTAGAAGCTGATTTTTAACTTGAAGCACTGGATTTAATGCAGAAATTGGGTCCTGGAATATGTATGCAATACCACCATCTCCCCTTAATGCTCGTAATTCTGCAGGATTCAACCCAAGAATGGATTTCCCGGCAAACCATACCTCTCCAGAAAGCTCAGCATTATTAAATGGAGGAAGCTGAGTCAAGCTCATGGATGTAACACTTTTACCACATCCACTTTCACCAACAAGGCTAAAGAAATCTCCCTCCAAAATATCAAAGCTTACACCACGGACTAATTCAAGCTTCTTTTTGTTTTTAACTACGCTTACACGAAAATCACGCACCTCAAGAACATTACCACTCATAGCTTAAAAAACTCCTTCACGCGTTGCGTCAATACTGCTGGCTTTCTATTGAAGCATCCCCAATCAAACCTATTAAGCAAATCTGTTGGTGAAAGCTCCTCACCAAACTCTGCCCATCCACACCACCATGCAAGAATACCAACCACTTGCTTTGCTGAATAGCCCTTTTCGCGTAGCATGGCAATACGAGTATCTCCATGTCGCTTTGCAAGGCGTCTCCCATCCTCTGCCACAACTAATGGCACATGAAAATATTGAGGTGTTGTAAACCCAAGAGTCTTCTGTAGGATTATGTGAGAATGAGTAGCTTCAAGTAAATCATCTCCTCGTAGCACCTCTGTTACACCCATTAAATAGTCATCAATCACATGAGCAAAAGTATAACCGGCACCAAAAGAATCTCGTGCTAAAGCAAAATCACCAATATCTTGTTGATAATTTGCTATACACTCACCACAAAGGCCATCTATAAAGCTTGTCTGTCCTTGATTTTCTAGTTTAAATCGCCATACAGGAAGACGTCCTTCACCCAAAAAATAAAGAGCATTTTCCCAAGATGCAAAGCGCCCTCGGCAGGTCCCATTATAAATCAAACGCTGGTCCTCTCGATGTGGCGCACTTTGAACATTTTCTATCTCATTTCGAGAACAAACACATGGATAAACAAGCCCCTGCTCAAATAGTTGCTTCAAATAGGTCTGGTAAATTGCTTTACGATTTGATTGTATATATTCTAGCTCATTTGTATCTGGGCCTGCATCCCAATCTAATCCAAGCCAATGTAGATCCTCTAAAGCGGCTTTCGAGGCCCAGGGTTTAACTTTAGGATGATCTAAGTCTTCCATTCTTACAATCAAACGTCCATTACGAGAACGAACACTTAACCATGCCAAAAGAAAGCTTCTAGCATTACCTAAATGTAATGCTCCTGTAGGACTTGGCGCTAATCGTCCAACAACTTGGGCATTTCCTTCGTTAAGCATATAATCACCCATAGCCAACCCAATACCTTTCATTTTATGAGATTGACTTATACATCACAAAAAGCTTTAGCTATTATTTTATACGTTCACGGATTACTACGATATCCGGATCCATTTGAACACGTGTGCTTTCTGCCTTTAAAGCGCCAGCAACATTCATATTATTGGCACGAGTATAATCCTTAACCAATTGATTTAGCTCGGTTATATATGAATCCACATAAGCAATCAAATCTTGATCTATCTTTATAGATTCTGATTGTTCACGAGCTATAAATTTTTCAGTTAAATCAGATAGAGCTGGTGTTGAAGAATTCGCAATTATAGTCTTTTTCTGCTCAAATCGCTTTTGCTCTTCTGTAATTGCTTTAATACCATCGTAGTCTCCAGCTGCTCTACTTTTCTCTAGCAATTCATTTAGAGCTTTAACATAATCCTCAAAAAGCTTTTGTTTCTTTGTCTGTCTTTGTGTAGAAAAATCAGCCATTCTTTGTTCAAATGTCGCCCGCTTTTCCTTAACTAGAGGCTCATTAAAGTCAGCTAGATATACATCAGGATACTTTTTTTGGAAGCTAGCAAGGAATGCATCTGCTGCAAGATAGAAGTTTGTCTGTTTTACATAGACAATAATATTTCGATATTGTAGCACTTCATCCATTAGTTCTTGTGCATAAGCTTCATTTCCATCATTCTTAACAGATGAGCATTTTAGCATTAAATCTTTAATTAATACATCTAGCTCTTCAATTTTCAAGCTTGTCACACCCATATAATCATAATATACACTACCGAGCATTGTGTCTCTTTTTATGATATATTCATTTTTTAGACTGTTAATGCGATGATATACGTCTTCCGTTAAACTTAACGGATTATTTTGTGGATCAAAATTGGAAATCGATATTTCTGCTTCTGGGTTTTGCTTAAACCTATTTAGCTCTTCATCTACCAAACACCAAGCATTAATATTTGTTTCTAGAAGGAATGTATCGCTTAGCTTTTCTAAAGCAGAAATATATTCCTGTTGCCATGTCTTTAGATTTTCATCATAGCTTTTCTTAAAGGAGCTTTGACTGATATCAAATTCTCTTTGAATTAATGTAAATTTTGTATCAACATTAGTTGGTGAAGTGGTTGTTTTATTTGATACAGGGAATATCTCAGCAACATTCCCACCGCCCAAGGTTTTTGCAATTGCTTCAGTAGCACCACCCAAGCCAATAGTATTTACTACAGCATTAGCAGGATACCATACCCTTCTAACAAATCCATTGGGCAAATATACTGCAGCAAATGGAAGCATGAGAAAATAGATAAAAACAATTAGAAATGCAATCTGATATCGAGACATATGTTTTCTACGCATATGCTTTTTATAAAGATTTTGTAGACGGCGTAGTTCTAGCTCATTTGCAGACCCCACACCCAATCCTATTTTCTCTAGAATAGAAGAACCATGAGACCAATCATTAATAGAAAAAGCCTTCGCCACTCGAGCCAAATCACGTCTTTGTATTAGCTTTGGAAATTCAGAGAGCTCTGTTTCAAAGGCCTCTGGAGAATTTACGAGCATTCTATATTCATTAATAAATCTTTCTGCTCTTTCGTAATTCTCAGCATTTATTTCCATAGAAATAATTTCTGTTAGCTCCTCACGACGGTCCTGACTCTTTTTTGCCTTTAAAAATATTTGATTGATTTCATCAATGACCTTGCGCCCATTAGGCCCTACAGGCTCAAAATTTAAAGGCTTGGAGCCATTTACTATAACTCGATCAAATTGTGCAGACGCCAGCGCTGAACGAGCCTCATCAAGAGTAGCTTGTGCGCGCTCATATTCCTTACTATTTGCTCCACAGGTACTACAGAACATTACACCAAAGTGATTTGGTGCGCCACACTCTGGGCATGTTGTGCCACCATCCCAACCGCAGCTACCACAATAGCGTGTTGTTAATGGGTTAATTGTATCACACCATTTACAGCGCCACGTTGTTTTAACCGTTGGACGATCAATTGTCACACCCGACTTACACTGAATAAGAGCTGCAATAAATGCCTCAGCTGTGGACCAGCGCTGCTCTCGATCTGTAGCTAAAGCCTTAGTAATTATTGGTCTAATATTTTCTGGCAAATCATCCTCACGGAAAAAACGAGGATTTTTTCCCGTTAAGACATAATATGCAATTCCTCCAAGACCATAAACATCTGCACGCTCATCTGTTGTGCTAGCGTCTTGCTCTTGTTCTGGTGCTCCATACCCCAAAGAGATGAATTTTTCTCCTTTAACTGTTAAAGAGCTTGCTGCCACATCCACGTCTGTGATACGAGCCAATCCAAAATCTACAATCTTTGGAAAATTAGAAATACCAATAAGAATATTTGTTGGCTTTAAATCCCTATGAATTACACCTGAGGCATGAGCAGCAGCAACAGCACCACCAATCTTCGCCAAAAAATCAATTCCTTCATCTATCTCCATCACACCATTTGTAGCAATATATTGCTCTAGTGTTTGTGGTGGATTTGGCTGGTTAGGATTTTCTGCATCTGCTACAGCACCCTCAATATATTCCATCACAAAATATGGACCATCGTTATCCTCTCCGATAAAGTAAATATGAACTATATTGGAGTGATTTAACGATGCTACTGCCTTTGCTTCATGAAGAAAGCGCTTTCTAATTTGAGCATCTACTAGGAACTGTGGCTTCAAGCGCTTAATAGCAACATAACGATTTAAACGAATATCTTTTGCAAGATAAACGACGCCCATTCCTCCATCGCCGACCTTACTCTTAATCGCAAAAAAATCTTCTAGCTTATCCATTTGGGACAAGCCTTCTACATGCGAATTTGCGGCAGAAAGGATTTCAGTTTTATCACTTAAAAGGATTTCAGTTTTGTCGTCTGCTACCATATTATTAACTGCATAGCACATATGCTGTTAACATATGTGCATAAAAATAGATTCTTACTTTAACAAAAGTAAAGTGGGGAGGTAAATATCCTCCACACCTTACAGATTTAATACCTTTGCCCTATTATGGCAACTCACTTAGACACTGGTCTAGATAATCTTGTGTTGCCTTACCATGTGTGTTATTTTCCTTTGCTCGAAGATAATATTCTTTAGCCTTAGCGAGTGAAGCAGCAATTTCCTCCTCTGACTTACCAGCTAATTTTTGAATATCAGCTATACGCTTATAATTCTTACCAGCAATAGAATCCTTTGTATAAATTATGTCACTTGTAGGGTCTGGCATTATCTCGTCTACACCAGCAAGCATTAACTCAACAAAAATAGAATATTGAGCAATAGCTTCATCATATTGCTTTAACTCATAAGCTCGATCTGCCTTGGTCTTTGCAATTGTCATCTTTACCCAAGCTTCATCGCGCTCAGGCACACCCTGCTCAAGGATTTCAATAACTTTATCATAATTTTTAGTTAGGAAATAACCATCTAGAAGGTTCATGCGTAAAAGATTTGCTAGTCCTTCATCATCAGCTGCCAAGGTTGGGAATAGCTCCTCACCAAATTTGCAAACCTCAGCCAATACTGCAGTATCTTCAACTACATTAAAGAAATATGTGGAGTAAATACGATATAGCTCACGAGGTGAATAGCCTAAATCCTTAAGCTTTGCAAGACGTGGTGGATAAGAGCTAATTTCATTTTTAACAATTGGAATACCAACCCATTCGCGAGCAGCATACATACGTGTGCGAGGGTATGAATCTGCAGAAAGCTCCATCACAACAGTAAACAACAACATTTCTGTTTTATCAAGCTTACCGCTAGTCCTTGCTTTCTTAACTATTTTTACAAGCTCCTGCTGCATAATAGAATCATCCACGAACTTTAGAACCTCAGGCAAAAGACCATTGATGACATCCCACTGGCCATTAATATATTGCTTATGTAGCTCTGCAAATGCAACACCGCCATTTACCCAGCTACTATTTTGGTCAAGCTTACCGAATATCTGAGACAAACGATTAATTAGAGGTATAGCTTCTGCTTTCTCAAATGACATAATTGTAATAAACAAATTGCGAGCAATAACCTCTGTTGAGAAAACTGTGCAATTTTCATCTAGGACGCTAATCATTTCATCATATCTACCTGCTGTGCGCAATGAATCGACAACCCATTTAAATGCAACACCACGAAGCTCTACTGAAATTGGTTGATCTAGGAGAATTTTAGCCCACTGAAGTGCTTTCTCATTTTCACCTTGATACAAATATGAGCTATAAATTATTTCAAAGCCTTGACCAGCAAGCTCTTCATCTGTGCGTAGCTTATTTAGGTATTGCTCTTCTGCTTTTGTCATATCACCAATAAAGCACAAATATGAAATATAGTTGAGGAATATGCGTGGATTTGCAACACCTATCTCTGGTTTAGTTAATCCAGCCTCGAAAGCCACTGTTGCTTCATTAGTTTTACCTGCTACTAGAAGGTCCTCAATACCATAGAAAAACTCATAAATAGCTTCATCATTATTAACAACGGCTGTTTCTTCTGTTGGTGCATCATTTGCGAAAGCCATACCCGCACAAATAGCACTCATTGTTACACCGGTAAATACCTTATAAAATTTCATTCTTATTTCCTTTTTATAAACTATTGTTTAATTTCTGTTTTTGCTTTTTCAATAACTGTGGTAGCTGTTTTAATAAACCCTGACACATTTGCCAAATCTGTTGGCATAATCATTGTGTTGTTTACCTTTGCTAGCTTACCAAATTCTGAAATATACTGCTCTGCTAGGCGGAGATTCATAGCCTCCTTACCACCCTCTGTCTCTGAAATTGCCTTTGCAATCTCACGCAAGCCATTAGCTGTTGCTTCCGCAATCAAAAGAATCTCTTTAGCACGGCCATCTGCTTCATTAATACGGCGAGTGCGTTCACCCTCTGACTTAGCAATTGCTTCCTGCTTTTCACCCTCGGCACGATTAATGCGTGATTGGCGATCACCCTCTGACTCTGCAATTGCTGCACGCTTCTCACGCTCTGCACGCATCTGCTTTTCCATTGCATCTAGCACAGAATGTGGAGGAGTAATTGTCTTAATCTCATAGCGTTTAATCTTTACTCCCCAAGGGTCAGATGCCAAATCAACCTCATGACAAACAGCCTCATTGATTGTTGCACGCTCCTCAAAGGTTCTATCAAGCTCTAGCTTACCAACCTCTGAACGAAGTGTTGTTTGAGCAAGCTGAGAACAAGCAAATAGATAGTTTTCAATGCCATAGGAAGCCTTGAAAGCATCTGTTACCTGAAGATAAAGCACACCATCAATTTCAACCATAATGTTATCACGTGTAACACACTGCTGAGGAGGAACATCAATCGCCATCTCCTTCATGTCGCGCTTATACTTAATAACATCAACAAAAGGAACTAGAAAATGCAAGCCTCCCTTAAGAGTTGATAAATATTTGCCCAAACGCTCAACGATCCACTCCTCCTTTTGAGGAACAACGCGTATCGTTTTAAACAACATTACCACGACAAAAATTACTATTAATCCCCAGATAGCCAGTGCTGAAGTAATCGAAGAATTTGTATCTATGGTTTTTTCACCCACTGAACATAAAATTTCACAAAACATCATCTTTATTCCTTATTCTACTTCTTTATTTTTTCCACTATCAAAGTAATATTTTCACGCTTAATTACGTGAACCTCTTCCCCTGCAGGAATTTCTTCATCTGAACGAGCAACCCAATATGAACCCTCAAAACGAACCTTACCTCCAACCATACCCGGTTTTATTACTTCCTCTGTAATTGCTATGGCATGAGAAAAATCTTCACAATCTGCATTTGCAACAGCCTTTTCCTTATTCCCTTTAAATACATTAGGAAAGAATTTTCTGGATGCATAAATTGTTCCTATTGTAACAATTGTAAACACAAACATCTGCCAACTAAGACCCATTTCCGGGAAGATAGCAGTTAGAATGCCCACAATTATCGCTGCAATGCCAAAAAAACAAATTACAAATCCGGACACAACAAATTCAAATAGACATAATATTATGCCCAAAACAATCCATAAATCCCACATAATATCATCAAATAAAAAACCAACTCCTGTGGATTGCTACATTTCTTAAAAAACCTGTTATAAAATCCATACATTTTCCTTAATGATGTTTTGCAATACACTTCCTCTATTTAATATATGAGTATTATCTCAAATATATAATGAAATTGCAATAGTTAATCTATATTGGACGAATCTAAGTTTTTATCCCTGTCGGGCCCATGTTCAACACTTGGATACTAATTCTACTAGCATGATGGCTAGGACAACGCTAACATGATGGCTAATCCTACGCTAGCTCCCGCCTAAGGGAGGCTTGTGTGATGGCTGGAAGTGCGAAAAAGGGACACAACCTCCTACGCCAAGGCTTCCACCTATGGTAGTACTACGATGGATAGTACAGATACAAAGCGGCAGGATACCACCTCTCCACGCTTCTCCTCATTACGGTAGGTTATAATCAAACAAACCTCAGACCTGCAACTAAAATGCTTGCCTGAGGTTTTTTATTAAAATAGCACTGAGAATTATGCTTTATAATAGAATCAATTCTATCTAAAATTAATTTAATCTTGGTGTTATAGCCAATAAACCTGTTGTGATTGTAATCGCATCGTCTAGCATCATTTTCTTTTGCTCGTGCCCTGCTCCCCAAGAATCAGAGAAAATAATGTAGCGTTCATTTGCTGTACGCCCACCATAACCTATAATTAGGCGCATATGTCCACCACTTGCTTGTAGCAATCCCTGCTCTGGAATAAGCCCAAGCTGCACAGACCAAATTAATGGAATACCCTTATCTATTTGTTCCTTAATTCTTCTAAAAAACATATCGTTCTTTTGACGATTCTTTGTCTGCACATTTTTTAAGATCTCAGCATTGAAGCAGCTATAAATGTTTCCAACATTAATTACGCCCGAATCTGGTAAAACAATAGGCAATACATCTTTCTTTTCTGCTTCTTTATTATATCGTTCAACTAGCTTTATAAAATCCCTTATATCAAAGCGCTCGATTTCAACGATATTAAGCTTATACGTGTCATGAAGGACGCGTTTAATTCCATCCATCATTTCATCCATTGAGGTACCAGATTCTGCATCTGTTTTTGCCCATTGAGCAATTTGGTGCTGATCTAGCTGCTCATAGCCATAATAGCCCATTACACGGGCTGTTGTGGCTGCAGCACAATAACCTTTTTGCCCCTGATCAACCATTGGAACACCAGAAATGACTCTGCCCCCATCTGGTAAACTTGTTACATAATCGCGAGGGCGCTTTTTTCTCTCTAAATCACGAATAGACTTTGACCCAGAAGCTTTTGGCGTAGGAATAATTGTAAGACGTATATATTCTGCTGTGGGAACTGTACGAGCGCCCTGATTCTTCACACTATATTCCATTAATGCTTGAGTTGTTGGGGTATTCCAAAGCATTCCACCAATATCAAAGGTTGAGCGTGTTGGGTCGCTTTTTCTATTTGCAGTCACTCCCTCAATCTTAAAGATAGAGTTTAATGCATTTACAGTTGCGCGTAATTTACCGACGAATGCTTCATCGGTTATTTGTCCTTTATCACCACGATTATAGATAGAAACAACCAATTTTACTGGTTTTTGATTATCAAAATAGCAAATTGTCTCACCTAATTGCAAAGAGCCAAGTGTAAATGTTGGAGAAGGAAATCTGATGGAAACACCATGTGTTATCCAATAATATTCTTCAGAAGAAAATTCTTCAATTGATGTATATTGTTTTGAGAACAGCTCTCCAGAAGCTACTTTTGAGGCTATATCTCCCTTTCCATATGCATTAAAAGCAATAGTAAAAGTTAATATAAACAACCAAAGAAATTTATTCATAAAGCCTCCCATGTGGAACAATACAATAATCAATGTTGAAAGTTGGTAGCGTCGTGTACGACGCAGCTATGTCAAAATATTGAGTGCCTAAGCTTGTTTACTTGCGGCTAGTTTCAAATTTTTCTGCCCAAGGAGATACATAACCATGGTCAGAGCCGCTAAACCAGGTTGCTTTCACAGGAACCTGAAGAGCATTGTACAATACTGCATTGCTATGTGGTGAGCAGGTATAGTCGCCAAGACCGATTCTGTCAAATTCTACCGGAACATTAATGCGCTTTGCATGATTTACTGCATCATAATAGCCTAATGCCTCAACCCACTTTGGATGCCAAGAACGCAAATACTTATCATTTGTCTGACTACCAATATCACAGCACCATACAATACCAATTCGGCACTTTGACACATCATAATCATGAGCTGCTGCCCAAACGGCCTGTAAGCCACCCTGACTTCCTCCAGATACTGTTAAATTCTTACCATCCCATTGAGGTAAGGATTTGACATACTCTAGAGCGCGCAATACGCGTAGAAGCATATCATGAAAATATGCTGTATCTGGGTTGCTATTCTGCTCTGGATCCATTGCATAGCCATGACCATTACTCATTATGCTCTTATTAAATTCGCTGTAATATGCATTGTCCTTACCCAACTCAAAGCCATGTGCATTAATTTGGAATAGGATATCATCATATGTATAGCTCAAACGATATTGCTTACTGCAGCCATAGCCCATAAATTCAACTGTTGCGGATTGAGTACCTGGCTCTGCATTTGGGTCCATAACAAGGTAGCCAGTCACTGGCTGTTTTGTTGGTGAAGCAATTGTTACCTCATAAACACATTTTCCATGTAAATTTGTATTAACACAATTTAACACCGCCTCAACAGGTACATCTTGAAGCTTTGATTTTTCCTTCGCCCAATATTCATCAAAATCATATGGTTCAGGAACAACTTGTGTTAAAGAAGAAATTTCAGCACCAGCACCCATCATTGCACAAACATCATATTTATGATTGCCACCCCAGTAATTAACTGTATGCTTTAGGCGCTCTTTGGATTCTGATTCAATATGTGCACGTACATCAACAAAGCCCGGCACAGAAATAGAGGTTTCATAGGTAACTGTCTCACCAGCCTTAATTGGGAAACGCTTTGTCTCTTTTTTCCCATCATCTCCACGGCGATGAACCACTACATCAAACTGATTTGTTACTGCACCTTCCTCACACTCAAGTGTAAAAGAGAAAATCATTGGTTCATTTACAGCATATTCAACAGCATTCTTATTTGTGCGACCAACCAATTCAAGTGATTCGCTACTCTTTAATGCTAATGGCTCTTGCTCAGCTATAGCTGCTTGAGTAAAACAAGAAAGAACAAGAGCACAAAAACCAAACATAAATAATTTATTCATAATTCCCCTTTGAGTGTAATAGTCAAATATAAACACTAGCCTTGAAGCTCAAATGCAGTACCTTCACAGCCAGCCATTGCACCAGGTTTTTCTACCGACACACTTACCCAGCCTACACGAGGAAGATCCTTCATTTCTCTAAAAATGTCATAAGCAAAGCTTTCAATAAGCTTATACTCTTTTGTTGCTGCTAGCTTATTCACTATTTCAAGAGCTGTTTCATAATTAAATGTATCGCTAAGATCATCGCTCTTTAGTGCTCGCTCTACACCTATTGGGCGAAGCTCAATATCAACGCGAGCTTCACGTGGAGATAGGCGTTCCTCTGGATAATGTCCTAAAACTAAATTTACTTTAATTCCTTTGATACTAATTTTTGCTTCCATAAACATATCCTATACGTTTGTTTTTTGTTTAGCAAAATTATACAATAAGGAGAATAGATTTTTCCATAAAAAAATGTATTCCGTATAGCATACGAGCATAGCTAAATTATTCACCCATTGCGCCTCGTACTTCTAACCATCACGTGCATCACGCTTCCCTGCTCCCAACCTTCCTTAGGCGGGAGCCAGCGTCATGCTAGCCATCGCGCTCGCTCTGCGCCCACAATTCATTGTTGTATTGTTTCTATTTTCCACGCCCCCATTCTCAATAGCCTTGGTGGGTCATACACATTAGCGCTTGGCAGTTGCATTATTGCTTCGTCAGATTCAGCAATAGGACAAGGCAACAACAAGCGCTAATGTGCGCGCAAGCGCCCCAACACCACACCCATCACACCAGCCTCCGCGCCCTCAGCGTCCTTAGCGTCTCTGCGTCCCTTCGGCGTCACACAAGAGCGCGCGCTAGCGCGCCTCAGCACCGCACGCACGTGGCGTAGCGCCCACAATTTGTTCTACGCCTACCAAATTTAGCGCGCGCTAATTGCTCGGATAAAAGAAACGAGATAGCCAAGTGTGTAGGCTGCAAGACGTGGGAAGAAATAATGCTTTTTGATTAATATATTTACTAGGGCACGCTGCCACAAGCTTAAATGCTTGAGAGATACAAAACCAGCATCTATGGCATTAGCTAGCTTCTCTGACACTGCCACAAGGTTTTCCCTTCCCTTCTTGCCTCTACCATGGCGTAGCACAATAGAAAGAGCAAAGTAAAATGCATCATGTGTAGTACGCTTTGTTAACAGCTCTTCATCACATTGATATTGCTTGCCATGCTGATAAATTATCTCGCATGCCTTAAAGCCATTATCAATGTACCATATCGGTATTGAGCGAGATACGGATGACAAATTTTCTCTGAAGCCATAAAGAGCGATTGGTAGCAGCACCCAATTACTTGTGCGATTAGCAATATCAAAAATAAATGGGCTATCCTCTCCCCCTGTCAATTTTGGAAAGCGAATATTTTCCAGCGCTTCTTTCTTATAAAGATACTGCCAAACATAAATCACTAGTGAACCCGTGGCAAGGTATGTGCCAAGTGGCGTTTCAAGTGGCTTTACCTTTTCTAGAAGGGCTTGCTCATTTACTTTCTCCCAATTTGGAGTGTTAGTAAAAGCGCAGCGATTAAATTGAACAACATCTGCTCCTGTCTTTTCTTGAGCAGCGAGAGCAAGCCTCATTGCATCTGGATGAAGTAAATCATCCTGATCGGCAAACATAATATAAGAGCCCGTGGCAGAGTCTAAGCCAAAATTACGGGAGTCACCTGTTCCGCCATTAGGTTTTGTGAAGCATTTGATACGAGAGTCCTGAGAGGCATATTCTTCAAGAATTGCAAGAGAGCCATCAGTTGAGGAGTCATTTACACAAATACATTCCCATGCGGAATGGCTTTGTGCAATAACACTATCAAGCAAGGCGCGCAAATATCGCTCGCCATTATAAACTGGTACTATGATAGAAACTAGACTCATATCTCTCGTACGGCTTATTTTGTGGACACCTATGATTGTTGAAGCTCTTCTTCTAAATAATTTGTTAAAACTTTAAAATCCAAATACTGAATACCTTCAACTCCATCATAAATCATTTTTGCTAATTTACTATTGTAATAAAGGCGCATTGCTTCTTCCAATGCTATGCCTCTACGCACACTTAGACAAAAAATGATATCCTCTTCTAGGTGCTCACGATAATAGTTTTCTAACTCAATTGATGTCATAAATTAAAGATAATCCCTCAGAGTGTAAAATATCAGATTTTTCTACAATTAAATTTGACCCGTGATAAAGAATCATATTTCAATGCCTCTCGTTTTTAGATATTTAAAAACATCCTCTGTGACTCGGGCACTGCTCATTGTATGCAAAACATCATAAAAAGCTACCAAATAATTAGCTACACAATCTGATTTCATTAGGCTCTGATATACGTGTGATGTAGAACAACCTTTTATGTTCGCAATCTCATTAATAATATAGATTACAAACTCAGCTTCTTCTTGTTTCATATACAAAACCCCACATTGTTTTAATTTTACCAATAGAAACAAACATTTCCTTATAGTGCTTTACATCTTATCATTATTATTGCAATTTCTCAATCCTTAAGCAAAATTTAATTTTTAAGAATTTTAATTGTGACAAAGGGATTTTACCACATTCTACTCCTTAAAAACTACGATTTCTTAATTTTTAAGGAGTAGTAATGCTAAATGGGATGCGGAGGAATGCAGAAAGGCGCTGCCGCTTATGGTGTTCAAGGCTTATGCAATGGGATGCGCAAAGCAAGCGCGATGCACGTGACGCCGAAGGGACGCAGAGACGCGGAGTCTTACTTGAGCTAGTGGGCGGGTTGCCTTCACCAATCGGGTGTAAATCCTTCACGACAGATGAAGGACGAGAGCCGTCCCCGGTTTTCACGGCTCCGGGGTACGAGTGGGCTCCGCTCGTACTGACTTCGGGGTGGCGGATTTTTAATGCGCCACTTACGGCGCAAGGGCGTTCATCGCCCTATGCGGTCACGGGAGACAAGGCGTTCACCGCCTTGTAGGCGGGACGAGGAACGTCCCGTAGCCCGCGGTCTCACCAGCGATGAACGCTCGGTGCGCCGTAAGTGACGGGCTGGAAGCCCGTCATCCCGCAGTCAGTGCATGCGGAAGCCCGCCTGCACCCCGGTTATGTGAGAATCGGGGACGACTGCCGCCCTCCTTGCTACGCAGGAGGGTTCACACCCGTTTCCGAGAGCAAGCCGCATTCTTGTGCAAGAGAGTTTTGCACATACGCTACGCTCAAACTGCGCCGCACGCGGCGCAGCGCACAACCAAGCAATCCTGAGCATCATGCAAAATCCTGAGCATCCTGTTCCTGCGCGAGAGCGCACTCGCGTGCCCTGCACGCCACCCACACAACAACTCTAACCTCTTCACTCTAACCTAATCGAGTAGGAGGAGTTTTAACTCCTCCTCTCACACCACCGTACGTGCCGTTCGGCATACGGCGGTTCAACCCATTTTTTTTTTCTTTTATATACTTGATGTCATAGCTACTTGTCTTTCAAGATAGTAATCTAAAAG